>JBKPNH010000035.1:0-24027 GCA_046732535.1 Acidobacteriota bacterium | reverse complement strand
TCGATAGTCTTGCCCACCGGCGTGCGCACCATCAACTGATTCATATGATCGACGTTATTAACGGGCTGTCCATCAAAACTGACGATGACGTCTCCGCCGATCAACCCAGCGACATCGGCCGGACCTCCCGGCGGACTTACGCTATTGAACGTCACGCCACCTGTGTCGGTACTCTCCCATTCATCGGTACCGACATACGACTTGTTCGTTTGCTGCACAAGTTGGACATGCTGCTTCATCGGACTAATCACCGCCGTGAACGCGGCGGCGCCGACGAAGAAAACGAGTAACCCTACAAATATCCACGCCATCCCGCTCATCTTGCGCCGGGCTTTTTTGACCTTAACCGGTCCTGATGCACCACTTGGCGAATACTGTCCGTTGAACCGGATCGTTTCCGTGTTTTCCGCCGAACCGTCGCCAAGACGAAATCCGCAATTGCGGCAGAAACGTAATTCAGCCGGCATCGTCGAGTGGCAGTTCGAGCAGGTGGTTAAGTTCGGTGTTGAGCCCATCGGCAGTGGTAATTCAGGGTTTTCAGACATATCAGACACCTGTTTTGGATGTTAAGCGAAATCTGCTCGAATTTCCTATACGCCAAATAATCTTTTCCGGTTGCATTCGGCGTGGTCGATAGACTTCCCGGTCCGGAAAATGCAATATGTCGGTAAATTCACAGCGCCCGCTCCATGGGGGCATGGAGGTCTAATACGTGGAAATAACCAAAGCGTTGGCGGCTTTGCAACCGCTTTACGGTAAAGACAACATTGAAATCATTACAACGGATGGACAGCGGGTCCGCGGCAAGGTTCGCAGTATGAAAAATACTCAGGCGCTCACTACGCCCAGCGTCAAAATGCTAATTGCAAACGGGCAGGTGGTCAAGATTCCGTTCCCCCATATTGCCGAGATTAAAGATCACAACCTCGCCGAGTAATGTTTTAGAATGCGCGTTCAACGAAACGCGGCAGAAAGGTGGTTCTTAAAAAGTTGCCCTCCCCCATTGCAATCGACGACTTTGGCGCCCGCATCGCCAGTGTTTGGTCTGAATTGCGTCCCTCAACACGTGGCTTGGTAGAACGTGCGTTGCAAGCGCCGATTACGGGACCACAAGCCGCCCGCATCCAGTACGACGCCCGTTCTGACATCGAATTGAGCCGCTTTCTGGCTGCCCTTGACGACCGCGCCGCTGAAAAGAGCGAAGCGCTTGATGCCGAGACTGGCGGCAAACTTAAATCGGTCGCGGATACTTGCGCGACGGTGTTGCAGGAGAAGACTGAGTCCGCCGAAGTTTTTGCGCAGCTCGTCCGGCGCGCGTCGTTGCAAAGAGACTACAAACGAATCGACATGCTCGCCGACGCGCTCAATTCGCGTTTTCCGCCGAGCGAGATCTGCGAACTCGCGCGCTCCGAAGACACGATCGCCCGCGAGCTTGCGAACGAAGCGCTGGCGCGCTGTCCGACTTCACTCCTGGCTTCATTGCTCAACGATCCGGTGGATTCCGACACCGCGAGAGGCGCGTTACGCAGGCAAGTAGTCGAGTACGGCTCGGAAGAAGCGCGTAAGATCGTGAACGCGCTCGAGCAGATTGAGGAGTTCTGATTTACGCGCCGAGCCCAGTGTCTAGCCCAGTGTCTAGCTGGTGCAGCCGCTCGACGACTTGATCGATGAGCCAGTTCGGCGTCGAAGCGCCGGCCGTCACACCCACGCGCTGCACGTTCTCCAAATCAGCCGGATTTATCTCAGCGGGAGTTTCGATGAGGAAGCTCTTCGCGCACTGTTCCTGACAAACCGCCAACAACTTGACGCTGTTTGACGAGTGACGCCCGCCGATCACGTAGAAGGCGTCGACTTGCCCGGCGAGCGCACGCGCCGCATCCTGCCGGTCGCGAGTAGCCGAACAGATCGTGTTGACTACCTGCGGTTCGGTGTCGGATTTCTCGCGCACCGCTTCGGCGACTTCAAGAAATGTCTTCAACTTGATCGTCGTTTGCGAAACGACCAGCGGCGAGCGCAGCGCCGGAAGGTTCGCGACTTCACCTGCATCACGCACGACGTAGGTGTTGTTTGGCGCGTAACCGACGACGCCGATCATCTCCGGATGGTCCGGATTACCAGCGACCACGACGTCGCGTCCCTGCTTCGCGGCGCGCTCCGCGAGATGCTGGACGCGCGTGACAAACGGGCACGTAGCGTCGATCACTTTCGCAGCGCGATGCTCGAGTTCGAGCTGAACCAGCGGCGTAACGCCATGCGCGCGAATCACGGCGATCGTATCGGCGTCTGCTTCTTCCGGGGTGTCGATGGTCGAGACGCCCTGCCCGCCGAGCCGCTCCATCTCCTGGGCGTTGTGAATGAGTGGTCCGAGAGAGCGAATGGGACGCGCGCCTTCTTCAACCGCTTCTTCGACCATTTCGACTGCGCGCTCGACGCCGAAACAAAACCCGTACTCGTCTGCCAGTAGGACTTCCATCAGATGGTTTCGCCTCTTTCCCGCCGGCACTTCTCTTGCCACTCGTCCCGCAGCCTGTCGCCGCCCGCGACCCGCTCGTCAATCCAGCCTAGCTCCCAGTCAACTGCACCGCGGATCTGTGACAGTACCGCTTTTTTTAAGTCGCCGACTGCATGAGCCAGTTCTTTCGGCATGATCGCGTAGGAAAAGTCTTCGATCTGCTTTAAACCGTCACAAACCGCTGCCGCTGCGTCCTGGACCCGACTTCGACCCTCTTGCATACTCATCCTCCGAACACGGATTCTATCACCATCTTCCTTACGCCCGCACGGCCCTCATGGTTCCAGGTGCTAGTTCAGGTTGGAAGGCCTGATCGGGCGATCTTTTCCATGACATTGCAGAAGCGGTCGAGCTCGCCGAGAGTGGTATAGACGTTCGGCGTGATACGAATCCCCTTGAATTCCTCATGCACGATCGGCGTCGTAAAGATCTTGTGCTTGCTGAACAAATAGCTCCCGATCACGGTCGGGTCCATACCTTCGACGTGGACATTCGCAATCGCGCACGACTGGTTCGGATCGAACGAAGTGTTGAACCGGATCTTCGGCACGTCCTTCAAACGATTCATCCAGTAGCGCGACAAATACCGGAGCCGCGCCTCCTTGCGCTTCCCACCCATCCCGTTGTGAAACAGCAGCGCCTCGCCAATCGCCAACCGCGGCGCCGCCGAATGCGTCCCCACCTCTTCAAACTTCCGAATGTCGCCCGACTGCTTCGTCTCCGCCGCCATCAACGGCCATAGCTTCTCGATCTTGTCCCGCTTGACGTAAAGCAGTCCGCTGCCCTTCGGCGCGTAGAGCCACTTGTGCAAGCTGGTCCCGAAGTAGTCGCACCCGAGGTCCTTCTGTTTGAAGTCAAACTGCGCAAACGAGTGGGCGCCATCGACGATCGTCTCGATCCCTCGCGCCCGAGCCATGTCGCAGACTGCTTTCACCGGCGTGATCTGTCCGGTGATGTTCACCTGGTGCGACATCAGGATCAACTTCGTCCGGCTCGTGATGCCCTTCTCAAAAGCGGCGGTGATCTCGTTCAGATCTTTCGGCGGGATCGGAATCTGGACCAGCTTCAGCACCAGTCCTTCGCGGCGTTCACGCTGCCGCAAGGTCGTCAACATGCGCGGGTAGTCCTGCGTCGTCGAGAGGATCTCGTCGCCGGGTTTGAAATCCATACCCATGAGCAGGATCTCCAGCGACTCGGACGCGTTGCGCGTGATCGCGATCTCCTCGCGGTCACAGCCAAACATCTCCGCCAGCCCGGTGCGAATCGTTTCCGACTGCGGCTCGAGCAACTGCCACATCGTGTAGGCGGTCGCGTCTTCCTGCTGCCAGATGTAACGCACGAGTGCTTCGGTCACGATGCGCGGGCTTGGCGAGACGCCGCCGTTGTTGAGGTTGACGATGCCGCGCGTGACGGTGAACGAGTTTTGAATGACTGACCAGTAGTCTTCATCCATGGCCACCTGTTCCGGTGTCAGATGGCTAACGCTCTTCGTCGTCGCCTCGATCTCTTTCGCGAGCGCCGCGATGCTGGGAACAGAAAGCGCCGCCAACCCAAGCCCTTTGCCGGCGAGCGAGATGAATTTACGTCTATCAGTTTTCATGGTCGTTCATTCCTGTTCGTAAACGATCTCGCCGTTAATCACTGTCATCACGCAGCGCGTCTTCAATATCTCGGGCGCAGGGATGGTCATGATGTCGGCGGAGAGGAGAGTCAGATCCGCAAGCTTCCCGACCTCGATCGAGCCGCGCAGCTTTTCTTCAAACGCAGCGTACGCCGGCCACAACGTGAACATCTTCAACGCCTGCTCGCGCGTCACTGCTTCTTCCGGATGCCAACCCTCGCCCGAAAAACCTTTCGGATCCTTACGCGCGACGGCAGCGTAAAACTCGATCATCGGCTCGCCGCGTTCCACGGGCGCGTCAGATCCGCCCGGAACAACAACACCTGACTTGATAAAGGTCTCCCACGCGTACGAACCGTCGAGCCGCGCGATCCCCAACCGGCTCGGCGCGAAGAAGAGGTCGCCAATCGCGTGCGACGGCTGCATCGACGGAATGATGCCGAGCTTCGCGAAACGCGGGATGTCGGCCGGATTAACGATCTGGGCGTGCTCCACTCGCCAACGCGGATCCGCCACTTTTCGTTCGCCCGCGGGCACGGCCTTCAAAGCCGCTTCATACTCGTCGAGGATGAACCTGTTTGCGCGATCGCCAATCGCGTGCGTTTCGACTTGAATGCCCTTGCGCAGTGCGTCGACGAGCATCGGCCGCAGCTCTTCGGCCTTCACGGTTAAAAATCCAGACGTGTCCGTCGCGTCTGAATACGGATCGAGCAGCGCAGCGCCTCGCGAACCAAGCGCTCCATCCGACACGACTTTGATCGTTCTGAACGTGAACCGGTTATCGAACGCGCCGATCGTTGGACCTTCGTTCAGCAGGCGCGTCGCACTCGGACCCGGACCATGAACGGCTTTGTAGATCCGCAGCTTGATCGTTCCCGCGGCGTAAAGTTTTTTGAAGATCTCGACGTCCGTATAACTTCCACCCGCGTCCTGGATCTGCGTCCAGCCGAGCGAGATGTTTCGCTTCACGCCGAGCACGACGGCGCGTTCGGCGTCTTCACGCGAGGTCGGCGGGATGCGGCGGCGCACGATTCCCTGCGCGGCGTCGAGCAACATGCCGTTCGGTTCCCCGCTCTGTTTGTCTTTCGAGATCTCGCCGCCGAACGGATTGGGCGTGGTCTTGTCAACGCCCGCGAGCTTTAAGGCAGCAGTGTTAGCCACCGCGCCATGTCCGTCGGCCCGCCCGAGAATGACGGGATTGTTAGGCGCAACTTTGTCGAGGTCCCAACGCGTCGGAAAGGCCGGCGGTTTCCAATGCGTTTCGATCCAGCCGCGTCCGGTGACCCACTCGCCCGGCTTCGCCTGGTCCATGCGCGCCTTTACTTTCGCGAGAAAATCCTCGAGGCTCGTCGTGCCTTCCAGGTTCAACGTCATCTCGCGTTGACCAACGCCGGAAAGATGTTGATGCGCGTCCGTAAATCCCGGCAGTACAGTCGCGCCTTTCAAATCGACGACGCGAGTCTGCGTACCGACAAACTTCTGCGCATCGGCGTTTGAACCGACAAAGACGATCCGGTCTTTGCTGACGGCGATCGCCTCCGCGCGCGGCTTCGTTCCATCGACCGTGTAGACGTTGCCGTTCTTGAAAACGACGTCGGCCGTCTGGCGCTGCTGCATCGGCACGAAGCCCAGGAGCAAAGCAATAACTACGATTAACGTGAGTCTCATAGTCACCTCTATAACACGGATTTTATGAATTCAGGAATTTTTGGAGCTGCGGCTTCGTCGGCAAACCAGCACGAGCGCCGAGTGCGCTGCACTTCATTGCGGCAACCGCGTTGCCGTACAGCAAACTCGTTTCAACATCGTCGCCGTGCAGAAGTCCGTAAAGAAAGCCGCCGTGAAACGCGTCGCCGGCGCCGGTCGTGTCTTTGCAGCCGCCCGGAGCTTCGAACGCCGGCGAGTCGATGAACTGTCCATCACAATACACGACGGCGCCGGCAGTCCCGATCGTCATGCCGACGATGGCGCATCCGTATCGCGCCTTCAGCTCGATCAACGCCGCGCGTTCCGCCGCAGTGCCGGTTACGCGATGTGGGAACTCCTTCGAACCGATCAAGATGTCGATGAACGGCAGCAGCTCGGGCAAGCCGTCATAGACGTTGTCGATGTCCGCGGAGACGATCGTGCCGGACTCGCGTGCGGCCTGCGCCAGCCGCAAGCACGCGCGCGGATCGTGAGCGTCGAGATGCAGTACGCGGCCCAGCGATCCGAACTCTACGGGCGCTTCTTCCGGTGCATAGGCTAGGCGGTCGTCACGGTCCCAGACGATCGTCCGTTCGCCGTTGCGCTTATCGATCGTGATGAAGGCGATCTGATTCCTGGCGCCCTCGACAACTTGCGCATAATCGACGTTGACGCCGTCTTCTTTCAGTGTTTCCAGGCCGAAAAGTCCTTCAGGATCTGACCCGAATCGCCCGGCGTAAGCAGTCTTCAAACCGAGCCGCTGCAAAGCGACCATCGCGGACGCGGTTTGCCCACCGGCCGATTGCCTGTGGTCCAGCAGCCGCATTTTTGTGTCAAACGCCGGATACTCCGGCACCACGATCAGGTGATCGACGGCGTTGAGGCCAAAACCCACGGCATCGAACCGTTTGTTGGCGGGCAGTTTAAGTGGAAATTGCATGTTTAGAAGGCTCTCTGCGGTCCTCTGCGGTCCTCTGCGTCTCTGTGTTAAATGATCGGCAACAACTATAACCGCAGAGGACACAGAGAGCCGCAGAGTAACGCAGAGTGAAAACTAGAGCGCGAACCGCGAATTAGTTTCCGCGATCTCCGTACGCTAAAATCTCAAATGTCGTGCCCCTGGAAGAAAAACTCAAAGAAGTCCCACGGTCGTCCGGCGTCTATCTCCACAAAGATGCCGCCGGAAAGGTGATCTACGTCGGCAAGGCGAAGAACCTCCGGAGCCGTGTCCGCTCGTACTTTCGAGCCAGGCCGTTCGACCGCAAAACCGATGCGCTGGTCGGACAGATCGCCGATTTCGAGTTCATCGTCACCGACAACGAAGTCGAGGCCCTGATCCTGGAAGCGAGCCTCGTCAAACAGCACAAACCGCGCTACAACATCAAACTTCAGGACGACAAGTCGTACCCGCACCTGAAGCTCACGATCAACGAACCGTTTCCCAAAGTCGTCATCACCCGCCGTGTTCAACGCGACGGCGCGCTCTACTTCGGTCCGTTTCTGCCCGCGAGTCTCGCGCGCAGGACCATCGATCTAATCAACCGCACTTTTCAACTGCGCACCTGCGACATCGAGATCGACGGCAAAGCGCCGCGCCCGTGTCTTGAGTATCACATCAAACGCTGCCTCGGTCCGTGCGTCAAAGGACTCTGCACGCCGGAACAATATCAGGAAGCGGTGCGCGACGTAAGGCTCCTGCTCGAAGGACGCAACAAAGAGCTCGCCGACACGCTCGAAGAACGCATGTTGGAAGCTTCGGAAGACATGCGTTACGAGCTGGCCGCGAAGTATCGCGACCTGCGCAAGACCGTGATCCGGCTTTCTGAACAACAGAAGATGGCGACGACTTCCGAAAGCGACATCGACATCTTCGGTTACTACCGCGAAGGACAGAAACTCGCGTTGCAGTTGTTCACCATGCGCGAGGGAAACATCGTGGGCCGCCGCGAGTTCTTCTGGGAAGACCTGCGGGAAGACGATTTCGATCCGGCGGAGTTTCTCAGCGAAGTGCTGGCGCAGTACTACGCTTCCGATTACGTGCCGCGCGAGATCTACGTGCCGGTCGATTTTCACGACCGCGAACTGCTCGAGAAAGCACTGACGAGCCGCAAAGGACGGCGCGTCAGGATCTACGATCCGCAACGCGGCGAAAAGCGCGACATGATCGACCTCGTCGACAAAAACGCGAAGCTCGCTTTCGAGCAACGCTTCCGCGTGCTCAAGCCCGATATGAAACTGGTCCTGGAAGAACTTCAGGAGACGCTCGAACTGCCGCATTTTCCCGCGCGCATCGAGGGGTTTGACATCTCGCACATACAGGGCGCTGAGAACGTCGCGGGCATGGTCGTTTGCGACAACGGACGGATGAACCGTTCCGAGTATCGCAAGTTTCGCATCAAGGGCGTCGAAGGCGCGAACGACGTCGCGTCGATGCACGAAGTCGTGACACGCCGTTATCGCCGCTTGCTCGAAGAAGGAAAACCACTGCCGGACCTGATCGTGATCGACGGCGGCAAGGCGCAACTCACTGCGGCAGGCGTGGCGATGAGTGAGCTCGGGCTCGAGGCGATTCCGATGGTCGGCGTCGTCAAGCCGCCGCAACGGCACAACGACGTCGCTTACCTGCTGGTGAAAGGGCGGGAAGATGAGCCCGTATATCTCGACTCACACTCGTTGATCCTGCGTTTGCTGCAAATGATCCGCGACGAGACGCATCGTTTCGCAGTCACTTACCATCGCAAGCGCCGCGAGCTGCGCGACTTCACTTCTGAGCTGACGGCGATTCCGGGCGTTGGTGAAAAGCGCAAAGGCAGGCTCCTGCGCCACTTTGGTTCGATCCAGAGGATATCGCGCGCAGGTGTTTCGGAGTTGACGCCGTTTGTGGGTAGAAAGACCGCGGAAGAGATCGCGGAGCACTTCGAGCGACAGAGATTGTTAGCGACCGAATCCGTGTCTCACACGGATGATACGGATAACGCATCCGCGATTAACTGAGATTGTTCCTTCTGGTGAATGCTGTACGACCCTGTCGCCGGACTCGCCGACGCACTGCGCCCGACGTAACGCGGCCGCTGACACGAAGGCATAAGGTTCTCCAGCCGCTCCTGCATGAACGTCCAGCCGCCCATGTTCTGCGGTTCTTCCTGCGCCCAAATCAGTTCGCGCGCGTTGGCATAACGATCGAGCGTCTCGCGAATGGCTTTGAGCGGGAACGGATAAAACTGTTCCACCCGCACGATTGCAACGCGCGGCTCAGGCGTCTTCTTTCGCCCTTCGATGAGATCGTAAAAGAGCTTGCCCGAGCAGAACACGATCTTTCTGATGGCGGAAGCGTACGTAATCTCGGCGTCGTCAATCAGCGGTTTGAACCCTCCGTTCGCGAGCTCGTCGATCGTCGACGATGCTGCCGGTAATCGAAGCAGACTCTTCGGCGTCATCACGATCAGCGGCCGTTCCATGCCGGGCCGCACCTGTCGCCGCAACAGATGAAAATACTGCGCGGGCGTAGTCGGATAACAAACCTGAAGATTGTTCTCCGCGCAGAGTTGCAGGTAACGTTCCAGCCGCGCGCTCGAGTGTTCCGGTCCCTGTCCTTCGTAGCCGTGCGGCAACAGCATCACGACGCGTGACTTCTGTTTCCACTTGTCTTCGGAAGCAGCGATGTATTGATCGATGATCGTCTGCGCGCCGTTGCCGAAGTCGCCGAACTGCGCTTCCCACGCCACCAGCGCGTTTTCCGCGATCACCGAGTAACCGTACTCGAAACCGAGAACGCCTTCTTCCGACAACGAGCTGTCGTACACGTCAAAACGTGCGTCCGGATTCGACTCCGATCGCAACTCCGAAAGCGGCGCCCACGCTTTTCCGGTTTGCGTGTCGTACAAGACCGCGTGACGCTGGCTGAACGTGCCGCGTCCACTGTCCTGGCCGCTCAAACGTACACGCGTGCCTTCCAGTACGAGCGAACCAAAGGCAATGGATTCCGCAAACGCCCAATCGAGCGGGGCGGCGCCGTCGCCCATCTTCGCGCGCCGGGCCAGTTGGCCCACCATCTTCGGATTGACGTTGAAGCCTTCGGGCACGACGGCGATCTTGTGCGCGATGCTCTTGATGACTTCCGGATTCACGCCCGTCGCGACGATCTCCGAGCCGTCCAGTTCTTCGACTCGCGGCAGCGCTTGCGACGGCTCTTCGGCGACTTTGCGCTTGGCGTTCGCGAGCGCGTCTTCGTAGCGGCGCACTCGTTCCTCGATCAGTTTGTTTACTTCTTCTTCGGTGACGACGCCTTCCTTAATCAAGCGCTTCGCGTAGACGGTGCGGACGCCGGGATGCGCCTTCACGCGCGCGTACATCAACGGCTGCGTGTAGCTCGGTTCGTCGGTTTCGTTGTGACCGAGACGGCGAAAGCCGACGAGATCGAGTACAACGTCTTTGTTGAACTCCTGCCGGTAATCGAGCGCGATCTGTAGCACGCGATACGCTGCCTCCGGATCGTCGCCGTTGATGTGAAAGATCGGCAGTTGCGTCATGCGCGCGACGTCGGTCGAGTAGATCGTCGAGCGGCCTGCTTCCGGCGAGGTCGTGAATCCGATCTGGTTGTTGATGATGATGTGAATCGTTCCGCCGGCGCGATAACCTTTCAAGCCGGCGAGATTCAACGTCTCCATCACGATGCCCTGGCCTGCAAACGCCGCATCGCCGTGAAGTAAGACAGGCAGCGCCAAATCGATGACCTGCTCGCGCGTGAGGTTCTCCCTGCCCATCTTCAGGTCCTGCTTCGCGCGCACCATTCCCTCGACAACGGGATCGACCGCTTCGAGATGGCTCGGATTCGGCGAAAGCGACAGACCGACTTTGCGCCCTTCGCCAACGTCGCGTTCGCCGGTCGCTCCCTGGTGATACTTCACGTCGCCCTCGTCAGCCGGAAACTCCGGATGGACCGAACCTTCGAACGCCGCGAAGATTCGTTCACACAGGTTGCCGATCACGTTCGCCAACACGTTCAAGCGGCCACGATGGGCCATGCCGAAGACGATCTCGTTAACACCGCGAACCGCCGCGCCGTCGATCAACCGATCGAGAAGCGGGATCACGGTCTCGCATCCTTCGAGTGAAAACCGTTTCTGGCCGAGATATTTCGTGTGCAGAAAACGTTCGAACTGTTCCGCCGAGATCAGTTTCCAAAGCAAACGCTTCTTGACCTCGACCGGAATCGGTTCGGGCATGACGAACTCGCGGCGGATCTGTTCGCGTATCCAGCTCTTTTCTTCCTTGCTCTGGATGTGACGATACTCGACGCCGACTTTGCCGCAGTAAGCGCGTTGCAGGATGTCGAGAATCTCGCGCAACGTGGCGCTCTCGCGATTCGCGAGACCGTCGGTGATGAACTCGCGATCGAGGTCCCAGATCGTCAACCCGTAAGTCTCGATGTCGAGTTCAGGGTGATATTTGACAGGTAGCGCGTGCAGGGGATCGATGTCGGCGATCAGGTGACCGCGTACGCGATACGCATTGATCAACTCGATAACGCGCGCCTCTTTGAGTGTTTGTTCGCGGACCTGATCTCCCGGCAGGAAGAACGGATTTCGATCGTGGTTCCAGCGAAACGGTACGTGCGGAATGCCGAGGTCCTTGAAGATGTTCGCGTAGAAATCGTCTTTGCCGATGATGAACTCGTGAACGCGCGCGAGAAACGCGCCTGATTCCGCGCCCTGAATAATGCGGTGATCGTAGGTGCTGCTGATCGAGATCGCTTTGCTGATGCCGAGTTGCGAGAGCGCTTCGGGCGCCATCGCCTGGTACTCCGCCGGATACTCGATCGCTCCGGTCGCGATGATTACCGATTGACCTGCCATCAACCGCGGAATCGAAGCGACGGTGCCGAGCGTGCCCGGGTTGGTGAGTGAAACTGTGGTGCCCTGAAAATCCGAGACTTGAAGTTTGCCGTCGCGCGCGCGTTTGATGACGTCGTCGTACGCGTTGAGAAACTCCGAGAAGGTGAGACGGTTTGCGTGCTTGATGTTTGGCACCAGCAGCGTGCGCGTTCCGTCTTTCTTCATCAGGTCGACTGCGACGCCGAGGTTGACGTCGGAGTGTTTCAGGCGCACGGGCGTGCCGTCGTTATGGGCAAAGCCGTCGTTGAGTTGCGGAAAACTATCCAGGGCGCGGAGGACGGCCCACGCGATCAAGTGCGTATATGACGCTTTACCGCGATCGGTTTCGGCGAGATGCTTGTTGATGATGCGGCGGTTTTCGTCGAGAAGTTTTACCGGGATGCGCCGTTCTGAAGTCGCAGTCGGAACGGAGAGACTGGTCTCCATGTTCTCGACGATCTTCAGTGCCGGACCGCGGATTGGAAGCGCTTCTCCGTCAGTCGCAGACGCAGGCGTCGGTTTTGGTTCGGGTGCGCGCTCGGGCGCACGCGCTGGCGCTACACCGCTCGCGCCATTTCCAGCCTGCTGCGTCGAGCCGGCGCCATCGCCGACTAATTCGCCGAAATAAGACCTCCACGAATCATCAACCAGCGCCGGGTTACTTCGAAAACGGTCGAACAGTCCCTGCACGTACGCGGCATTTGCGCCGAACTCCTCGGCTATCAACTCTGACAAATCAGTTTTGTTTGTCTGGCTCAAAATCTTAAATCCATTTAGTTTTATGTGTGCCGATAGACTATCATCTCCCGAATTCATTTGCACCCACGATAACAAATCGAAGAAACACGCGAGCCGCGGACTGGAACGGACGAAACTCAAATATGGAAACAAGAATTAAAAGAATTCCTGTCGGAAGACGATCCTTTATCAAGCTGCTCTCCGTGCTTGGAGTAACGGCAGCTTCGAAAGTTTCTTCGGTTGCTCAAACACCCTCGCCGTCTCCATCACCGTCGCCCACACCTGCGCCGCGCGTTACTAAGGAGATGATGGACGCGACAGAAAAACTGATCGGCGTCGAGCTCACCGACGCGCAGGAGGCGATGGCCCTCGGCGGCGTCAATCGCAACCTCGACGCGTACGAGGCCGTGCGAAAGATCGATATACCTCTCGACACGGAACCCGCGATCGCTTTCCACCCGCTGCGTGCCAAAAAGGAACTTTACGTCCCACGCACGAAGTTTCGCTTCGGAAAGGTTGAGCTGCCGGCGTTCAAGACCGTCGAAGACCTCGCGTTTGCGACCGTGCCCCAGCTCGCCGAGCTGATTCGCACGCGCAAGATCACCTCCACTGAATTGACGCAGATGTATCTTTCGCGTTTGAAGCGTTATGGGCCAAAGCTGCTCTGTGTCGTGACGCTTACCGAAGAGCTCGCGCTCAAACAAGCCGCGGCCGCCGACGCGGAGATCAAACGCGGAAAGTATCGCGGGCCGCTGCACGGCATTCCGTGGGGTGCGAAAGATCTGTTTGCCACCAAGGGAATCAAAACGACGTGGGGCGCCGAGCCGTATCGCGATCAGGTTATCGATTACGACTCAACCGTCGTCGAGCGACTGAACGAGGCGGGCGCGGTGCTGGTCGCGAAGCTTTCGATGGGCGCGCTCGCGCAGGGGCCGCGATGGTTTGCAGGCGTAACGCGCAACCCCTGGCAGCCGGAGGAAGCGCAACAAGGGTCGAGCGGATCGTCGGCCGGGCCGGCGTCGGCGACTGCCGCTGGTTTGGTCGGTTTCTCGATCGGAACAGAAACGCTCGGTTCGATCGTTTCACCATCGTCGCGCTGCGGCGTCACAGGTCTGCGTCCGACGTACGGGCGCGTGAGCCGCTACGGCGCGATGGGGTTGAGTTGGACCATGGACAAGATCGGTCCAATGTGCCGCGGCGTCGAGGATTGCGCAGCGGCGCTGAGCGCGATCTATGGTCCGGACGGAAAAGACATCACCGTCGGCGACGCGCCGTTCA
This sequence comes from Acidobacteriota bacterium, assembly GCA_046732535.1. Lineage (GTDB taxonomy): Bacteria > Acidobacteriota > Blastocatellia > Pyrinomonadales > Pyrinomonadaceae > PSRF01. The sequence continues at coordinate 10,319 of JBKPNH010000035.1, read as the reverse complement.
ATTGGAACCCCGACACGAATATCAGCGCGTTGCGGATCGGCTATCTTAAGACGGAGTTTGAAGGACCTGGCGGCGCGAATCCGAATCCGAATCCGCAGCAGCGATCGCAAGGGGAGCAGCGTCGGGCAGTTTATAAGACGGCGCTCGAGGTACTGGAGAAGGCCGGCGCGAAGCTGGTGCCGATTGAGTTGCCGAAGTTTTCGGTGGCGCCCTTGCGCTACATCTTATCCGCGGAAGCGGCGGCAGCCTTTGACGATATCACTCGCGACGGGCGCGTCAATGAGTTGTCAGGACAGGGTCCGGGCGATTGGCCCAACACCTTCCGCACGTCGCGCTTCATTCCCGCGGTTGAATACCTGCGGGCGCAACGGGCGCGGACCTTGTTGATGCACGAGATGGAGAAGTTGATGTCGCAATGGGACGTGTTTGTGAGTCCCGCGCCGGGAAGCGCCAGTTTGTTGGTGACAAACCTGACGGGTAACCCGGCGGTGGTGTTGCCGTGCGGTTTCGTGAACGATCTGCCGCTGGCGATCATGTTCACGGGCGGACTGTACGACGAGGTGTCGCCGCTGCGCGTAGCGCTCGCGTTTGAGCGAGCTACGCAATGGCACACGATGCATCCGAAGGTCAATTGGACCTGAGCGTGATCTCGAAAGCCGAACCCTTCCCGGGTTCACTGGAAACGCGGATTGTGCCGCCGAGTTCTTCGACTGCATTTTTAACGACGTCCAGTCCGACGCCTCGGCCGGATACTTCACTGAGTTCGGCGGTCGAAAAACCCGGCTCAAAAATCCTGTCAAGAATTGCCGGATCGATACCTCGTCCGTCATCTTTCACAACGATACGGTTTTCATTAGCTTCGATGGTGACGCATCCGTGGTTTTCGATCCCATGATCGACAGCATTTCTCACCAGGTGCATCAGCGGATCTGCCAGCGCGTCACACACGGATTTGTCTAACGAACCGTCTATGCGGATTAAGAATCGGACATCCTTTCCTGCCACCTGACCTGCGCGCATCGCCTGGTGAGCTATGCGGTAAAGATCGGACTCGGTCGCAAAGACGATCCGGAAGTTGATCTTGTCGCGATCGGCTTTCGGGAAAGTCGCGATCACTTCGCCGATCTTGTTTAGCTCTTCTTTTTCCTGCTGAAACTTCTGATCGAAGTCGGCGAGATCGAAACTCCTGTCAATCACATAAACTTTCGCCTTCTCAGCGACGCATTGAGCGAGATGGTGTCGCTCTTCGTCGTTCAATGAATCGTGAATGTCGGAAGGAACCGTGATTTGAGGATGATCAAAATCCGTTAATTCGTCGAATGAGGCGCGGCCAGTGCGTATATTGTGAAGCAAGTTCTCGAATTCGTGAGCACGTGCGGCGAGGTCGTTGAGCCCATTCGCGTGAGCTGCGGCTTTCAGACTGTGAACACTCCGGAACAACTTATCAAGCAACTCGCGCCGGCTTTTGCCGGTGCCGGCCCGCAGTTGATCGATGGTCGCGCAAATTTGGGTAAAGCGTTCCTCGAACTCGTCATTCATCAGCAGCGTCCGTTTCGCTGTCTTCGGCTTCGGGCTGGACGTTTCGTTGCGGCTGCTGCTCGTCGAGGTCGCGTTTGATCGCGTCGAGGATGCCGTTGATGAATTGGGTCGCCTCGTACGTGGAGAAGCGGCGAGCAATTTCCAGCGCTTCGTTGATGGCTACTGTCCGCGGCGTGGGCTCGTAGAGAAATTCGTAGACGGCGAGGCGCAGGATGTTGCGATCGACGACGGCCATGCGCGAGATGCGCCAGTGCTCAGCGCGCGAGCGAATGCGATCGTCGAGCAATTCGAGGTTTGAAAGTGTTCCGGCTGCCAGTCGCGTCGCGAATTCACGGGCTGTCTCGTCGAGGTCGGCCTCGCCCAGTTCAGCCCAATAGCCGCGCACCACATCGGTCGCTGGCATTTCGGCAACATCAGCCGCAAAGAGCATTTGCAAGGCACATTCACGTGCCTTACGTCGCGAACCCATAACGTATTACCAACACCCCTTAAAAGTGACGAGCCGCAGGTGAACTCATCACGCTTCGAATGATTCCCGGTAAAGATTGGCTAACTCGACCGCCGTCATCGCAGCTTCGAACCCTTTGTTGCCAAGCTTCACACCGGCGCGGTCAATGGCCTGATCGACCGTGTCGGCAGTTACGATGCCGAAAACGACCGGCAAGCCGCTTTCCAGTCCCGCGTGTGAAATACCACGCGCGACCTCGTTAGCAATGTAATCGAAGTGGGGAGTCTGACCTCGAATGATAGTACCAAGACAAATAATTGCGTCAAATTTGCGCGACTGCGCGAGGCGAAGCGCCAGTAACGGGATTTCAAATGCGCCCGGCACGCGGTAGACGTCGACTCGACCCTCTTTTGCTCCTAATCGCTCCAGACCGTCGAGCGCGCCCTCGACGAGCCTGCCGGAGATGAACTCGTTCCATCGGCTCGCGACGATGGCGAAGCGAAAACCTTCCGCGTTAAGACGGCCTTCGTGAACCGTAGGCTGCAATCGATTCGACCTCGCGAGCGAAATAGTTACTACGTTTCGCAGTATAGGAGATGCTCGGAGGCGCATCAAGTTTGTGAATTTGTTGGGTTCGTTTGATTTTGTTCCAATTCGTGCAGACGTTCTTTGACCGCAACAAGGTCTGCTCGTGTCGTCAACAGGTTGTCATTGATGACGCTGATTCGGAGGAAAATATTTTTGAGAATTGAAGCGATCTGATCAGTACCACCATCGCGCAGTTTCTTTGTGAGGTCTTCGCTCATTGAGTCTCCCTTCATGACTCGCATTGTAGCAACCGACCCCAAGTGTGTATATTGCCGAAAACGGCTATTTTGTGCCGAAAACGGCTAACTCACACCAGATTCATCGGCGTTGGGTTCCTCGGGTCCTTCGTGTAGTCGTAAAACCCCCGACCCGACTTGCGCCCGTATAACCCCGCCAACACCATCCGCTTCAACAACGGTGGCGGCGCAAACCGCTTCTCTCTAAACTCATTAAACATAATCTCCGCGATGTAACAAGTCGTGTCCAACCCAACGAAATCGCCAAGCGTAAACGGCCCCATCGGATACCCGCACCCAAGCTTCATCGCATTGTCGATGTCCACAATCGACCCGACGCCCTCTTCCAACGCCCGGATCGAATCGAGCATGTACGGCACCAGCAGCCGGTTAACGATGAACCCCGTCTTGTCACCCGCCCGCACCGGCACCTTCCCAAGCGTTTTGCCAAACTCAACCGCCTGCTCGTAAACATCCTCATCCGTCAGGATCGTCCTCACCACCTCGACCAGCTTCATCAACGGCACCGGATTGAAAAAATGCATCCCGATAAACCGGCGCTGCCGCTCAGCCGACGTCGCAGTCATCATCGCCGTGATCGACAACGACGACGTATTCGACGCAAAGATCGTCTCCGGCTTGCAAATCTCATCAAGCTGATGATACGTGCCGCGCTTCTCCTCGAGGTTCTCGATGATCGCTTCGATAATGATGTCGCAATCCGCAAGCGCGTCGAAGGACGTCGTTCCCGACAAACGCCCGCGAATCTCCGTTTGCTGTTCCGCCGTGATCGTCCCCTTCTCCGCAAACTTCGCCAGCGACTTCTCGATACCGCCAAACCCCTTTGCAATAAACTCGTCCGACACTTCCTTCACGACAGTCTCAAACCCCGCCGTGGCCGCCACTTGCGCGATTCCCGCGCCCATCAGACCGCAACCCAAAACTCCTACTTTCTTAATCTCCATTCGTCGGCTCCTTTAGACCATTCTTGGTAATCTTTTTGCCACGTTTGATACTCAGCGTTCAACTTCTCGAGTTGCGGCAGATTGCCGCCCGCCCCTGTCAATCTTGTCGATCTCGTCAGAATGTCCATCAATCGATCCCGCAACTCCGCCGCGCGCGAATCGGGCGCCGGCGTCAGTGCGACTCTTTGACTGACAATCTCGACTTCACTCAGATCCTTGTTGTGAAGCACGCGCGAAACCTGCTCCTGAACCAAGTTCATCGTATTCACAAAATTCAATCTCGTCTGCAGCCGCGCGTGCACTAACTGCTGTGTCGACGGCGGGACCGGCCGGTTGAAATTCCTCACCACCTTATAAAAACTCAACACGACCACGATCAACGACATCGCCCGCAACACTTGCCACATCGTCGTGATGCTCGAACGTTCACCAGGCCGGCGATATTCGACCGCCAGGGCGAGCGCGGCTCCGGCCGCCAGCCCGCCCAGGTGAGCGGCGTTGTCGATAAATCCTCGCCCGATAAAACCTATGACCAGGTTGATCACGATGATGGGCAGCATTCCCGTCCCAAACGCCCGCTTGAAACCTTCGGGTAACTCATGCCTAAACTTGATCCCAAAGATAAACAGCACGCCGACCAAACCGAACAACGCACCGGAAGCTCCCGCCGACGGCACGTCCGCGCTCTTGAACAGAAATCGTCCAAGCGAACTGGCCGCGAGGTCCGGACGCACAGTCAAGTAACTCGCAACGACGCCGACGATTCCCGTCAACACCCAAAACACGACAAACTTTGCCGAACCGTACAGCTTCTCGACGTACGGTCCAACCATCCACAAGCTATACATGTTCACGAGCACATGCGGCAGGTTGATATGAATGAATATCGGCGTGACGAAACGCCACCACTGGTAATACGGCGGATCGATCAGGTAGTTGAGCTTCGCTCCGTAGGTCGCCAGCACAGCCTCGGGAAAACCCTGCCAGATCGACTGCGAGTTCATCCCGCTCGACTCCCACATCAATAAAAAGATGAAGAAGTTGGCGATGAGAAAAGCGATCGTGAATTTATAAGGACGATCGAGGACGGCGCGGGCGAAGCGGAGGGTTTCGCGATCCGGTGCACGAGATTGTGTCGCTGTCGCAGGCTGGCTTGCGGTGGGCGTACCGCAAACAGCGCATTGAGGCTCTCCAGCGCCTACGATCGCCCCGCAATTACGGCACATCGTAGGCCGGCCGGGATTAGGCGTGCTCGCGATTTGGTTTGAGTCGCTTTCAGACAATCCGTGTTCCTAATGTGGATGAACGGCCCAGGACACGGATTAACCCATCTTCTCCAACAAACTAACCAGGTCGTCGGCATGTTCTTCCTCGACGGCCAGGATACCTTCGAGCATACGTCGCGAAGTCGGATCGTCGTTACCGAAATACGTGATCATTTCGCGATAGCTGTCGATTGCGATGCGTTCGGCGACGAGGTCTTCCTTGATCATGTCGATCAGCGTTTCGCCCTCGACGTATTCCGCGTGGCTGCGCATCAACAATCCCTCGGGATTGAAATCGGGTTCGCCGTTCAGTTGAACTATGCGTTGTGCGATCTGATCGGCATGCCCCTGCTCGTCATTAGCGTGTTGGAGAAACTCGGCCGCCACACCTTCCGCATGAATTCCCGTGGCCATGAAATAATGGCGTCTATAGCGCAAGACGCAAACGAGTTCAGTTGCCAATGCTTCATTCAAAAGTTTCACTACAGTTTCGCGATCGGCGGAATAGCCTTGCGTGACAGCGCCATTTTCCATGTGCTGTCGCGCGCGTTCGCGCAAAGTTTTTATATCAGTGAGAAATGGTTTATCGGCCATAGCCCTCACTCCTTAATTACGAATTTAGGGGAGTAAGGATATTCTCATTAGACTAATCCGCGGTCAACTTGCCCTGAAGTTTGATTTCTGCCGGCGCTGTGGCACTTGCAACAACGTTTACAGGAACCTGCCAGATGAGTGTTTTGATCCTGCAAGTGCCGGTGTTGTCTTCACGACAATAGAAGAGCGTGACCTGGGCGCGAACGTTCGCCGTCCCCGCTGTGGCCGCCGTAGTGAGTGGAATCCGCAGTGGGAGTTTCAGATCTTTCGCGGTGCGTACGGCGTTCTTTTCGTCGACCGTGACACCGTTGCCTTCAACGGCGACTCGGTAACGCTGCGGCGCAACGGGATTGAGATGGTAGCCTGACGGCAGTTGAACCTCGATATTCAGAAAGCCGCTTGCGCCCGCGCGAATCTGTTGGGCTGGAACTTTCGTCTCGTCTGCGTTTGGCCCATCAGCGTTTTCCGCCAACTTCATGGTACCCGCCGGCGGCGTAAGACCGTTGATACGCAGCGTACCGGCTTCTTTCGTTTTTAGATCGACAACGCGAATGGCGTGGTTATTGGTATCGGCGACATAGAGTTTGCCGTTTGCTAATGCCAGTCCGCCTGGTTCGTAGAACGACGGCGACGAGCCGTCAGCCTGTCCGGGCTTTCCGGTACCGGCGAATGTGGTGACGCGGCGGCGTTTCGGATCGAGTTCCTTGATCTTGTGATTGTAGGTATCCGCGATCAGCAGCTTGTCGCCGAACGACAGGATTCCCAACGGGTGTTGCAGCCGCACGTCGTCGCCGGAGCCGTCGACGTCGCCGAACTCAAACAGATCGCCGCCCACAAGCGTCTCGACCTTTCCGTCTGCGATGGCGCGAATGATGTTCGACTCACTGTCGGCGACGTAAATCGTGTTTTCAATCGCGGCGATTCCCGATGGTTGAGCGAAGCCCGACTGAAGCAACGATCCATCACGACGCGCCTCTTGTCCGGAACCCGCGAAGATGGCGACGTCGTTGCTGTCGAGATCCAGTTTCCAGATCTGATGTGGACCAGCCATCGCGATGTAGAGCGTGCGCCCGACGAGTTGCAGATCCCATGGCGAACTCAAAGCAGTCGAACGGCCGGCACCGCCTTTGGGTGGATACTCGAGTGACTGCTTTCCCGTGCCGGCGATCGTCTCGACAGTGCGCGCCTTGAGATTCACGCGACGAATCAAATGATTTTCAGTGTCGGCGACGTAGAGATTGTCGCCCGCGAGCGCGAGACCTTGCGGACGGTAGAAAGTCGCTTTGTCGAAAGCGCCGTCGGCCGCGCCTGCTTCACCTACACCAATCGTTTCCACAAACGTGCCGTTGAGTTTGGCGACGACGATGCGGTTGTGGTTCGAGTCGGCGATGAACAGTCGATCGTTCGCTGCATCGGCCAGAATTTTGCCCGGAAAAGCCAGTGGGACATCGCCGACTTTCGCTCGTTCGAGCACCAGCTTCAGCGGCTCTTCGTTCAACTCGCCTCGTTTGCGAAACTCCTCCACAAGCGCAGCGACCGCGTTATCGATTACTTCGTAATTACCTTCACCGGAAGCGACGCCGACGACGTAGCCTGCCGGATCGATCAAGACCTGCGTGGGCCACGCGCGTACGGCGTAATGCTGCCAGACCGCGAACTCCGAATCGTTATAAACAGGATGCTCTATCTCGTAGCGCAGGATGATGCGCCTGATGTTCTCCGTCTCTTTTTCGTTCTTGAACTTGGCGGAGTGGACGCCGATCACCACGAGCTGGTTCGCGTATTTGGCTTCGAGTTTCTTGAGATCGGGGATGATATGGATGCAGTTGATGCAGCCGTAGGTCCAGAAGTCCAGCAACACCACTTTGCCCTTGAGCGCCGCCAGCGACAAAGGTTTGTCGGTATTCAACCAGCCGCTGCCGCCCTGAATTTCGGGCGCGCGCACACGCGATCTTTCCTGTGAAGACATAACAACACCTCGCTCGGAAGCGAAAATAAAACTCGCCGCGATCGCAGCCAGAAGTAGAGTCAGCGTTAAAAATTTGTGTTTCACGGTTGATTAAGAAGTTCATCAACATTGTATATGCCGCCGATTTGTTTGTCGTCCAGCGGCGTTGTAACCTGTCGTCGGACCCATGAACGACCAGGCATTCGCCACTCTCGAATATCAGCATCTGCTGGAGCTGATAAAGCGCAACGCGCAGACCGAAGCAGGTAAGCGGCGCGTTGAACGGTTGTCGCCGATCGGCGAACCGCTCGAACTGCGTCGCGAGCTGACGGCGCTGGCGGAGTGCGTCCTGTTGAGAAATCGTGGCGCGCGCTGGACCTTCAACGAAAGCACCGATCCCGCGGAAACGATCACCCGCTTGCACGTCGAAGGGCTGACGCTCGACACGCTCGCGCTGTTGCAGGTGGCCCACCTGTGCGAGCAGGCGATGTCGGCGCGGGCCGTGATTTACGACGAGCGTGAGAACGCTTCAACGTTGTGGCAGTTGGTTGAGATGTTGCCTCGCGATCTGAACACGGTCGTCGCGCGCATTACCAACAAGATCCTGCCTGACGGAGAGCTCGACGATCGCGCCAGTCCGGAGCTTGCGAACATCCGCCACGAGATCACGTCGCTGCGTTCGCGCATCACGCGCTCGCTCGAAAACGTGATGCGCCGTTCGGCCGAGGCGATCCAGGACGAACTCGTCACGATGCGCAACGATCGTTTCGTGATTCCCGTCAAGGCTGATCACCGAGGGCGTGTCGCAGGTGTCGCTCACGGTTATTCCTCGTCAGGCGCGACGGCGTTTGTCGAACCGCTCGAAACCATCGACTCGAATAACGAACTGCAAGGCTTGCGCGAAAGCGAAGCGCGCGAGATCGCGCGAATCCTGTTTGGACTAACGGCAGAATTGCGAGCGCAATTGCCGGCGATTGAAATGGCGGCGCAGGCAGTCGCCGAGCTGGATTTCATCAATGCGAAGGCTCTGTTTCACCAGCGTTTCGACTGCGTGATTCCCGAGATCGACCCGGCGCCGGAATCATTGCTGGCAAGCGGCGGGCTGGAGTTGGTGGAAGCGCGCCATCCGTTGCTGGAAGAAAATCTACGTGCTAGTGGTGGAGAGGTCGTGCCTGTTTCGTTTGGGCTGAACGACGAGAAGAACGTGATGGTGATCTCCGGAGCGAACGCCGGCGGCAAGACCGTTGTCCTGAAGACGACGGGACTGTTAGCGTTGGCGGCGCTGTCAGGCATTTCCGTTCCGGCACGGTCCGCACGCGTCCCGTTCTATGCTTCAGTGCTTGCGGACATCGGCGATCATCAATCGCTGGCGGCGAACCTGTCGACGTTCACGTCGCACGTCGCCAACATCTCGCGAATGCTGGAACTTTGTGAAGCGCCGGCGCTCGTGTTGCTCGACGAGGTTGGGACGGGAACTGATCCGGAAGAAGGATCGGCGCTGGGCGTCGCGGTCGTGGACCACTTCCGCCGCAATTGCGGCGCGCATGTGATCGCCACGACGCACTACAGCGGACTGAAGATGTATGCCGGGAACGAAGAAGGCGTGATCAATGCGAGCGTCGAGTTTGATGAAAAGACGCTGCGGCCGACCTACAGGTTGATCGTCGGCATTGCGGGTGCCTCGTCAGGGCTCGAGATCGCGCGGCGCTTCGGTGTGCCGGCGTCGATTGTGAACGCGGCGGTAAGCTCCGTTAAAGACTCGTCGTTGCAGGCGTCCGAGTATCTGAAACGAATCAAGCGCGAGTCGGAAGACGCCGAAGCTCAGCGCCGCGCGTTGGAAGAAGAGCGAGCGGCCGTCGCGGAGAAGTTTGCGTCGCTCGACAAGGAAGCGGAAAAGCGAGAACGCGAACGTCAATCGGCTTTCGATAAGGTGGTCCAGCGAACACTCGCCGATCTCGAAAAGCGCGGCCGCGAACTGGTAACACGGATTGAAGATCGCACCCAAAGGGTGCGCGCTGAGCGTGAGGTTCAGAGACAGATTGGCGAGATTAAACGATCAGTAAAAGTTGAGCCCAAAGAACCCGTTAAATCCGTGGTAACGAAACCACCGTCGCGCGACATTGTAGTTGGCGACAAAGTTAAGTTGCTCTCGTTCGGATCGACCGGCATCGTCGACGAGATCAAACATGGCCTGGCCGAAGTGCGCGTGAAGTCGGTGCGATTCAGAGAACGGATCGAGAACCTCGAACTACTCGAAGCCGACGAGACACCCAAAGAAGGTAAACTCGAAAAGTTGCGACAGTCGGCTAAGGCTGATCTCAAAGTGACCGCTTCTGCCGAACAACGCGTGCAGTCGGAGCTGAACGTCATCGGCCATACGACTGACGAAGCAGTCGACGCGGTTGATAAATTCCTCGACGAAGCGTCGCTCGCGAACCTGACTAAAGTACGAATCGTGCACGGACACGGCACCGGCGCTCTGCGACGCGCAATCGGCGGTCTGTTGGACGGCCATCCTCACGTCGAGCGCTTTCTGCCCGCGCCTCCCGATCAGGGCGGGACTGGTGCAACCCTGGTCGAGTTGAGACAATAGCTTCGCCCAATGCGTTACCCCCAGACCTTCATCGACGATCTCAAACGACAGGCAGACATCGTCCGCGTCATTCAGGATTACGTGCAGCTCAAGAAAAAGGGCGCAAACTGGATGGCCTGCTGCCCGTTTCACAAGGAAAAGAC
>JBKPNH010000034.1:0-2036 GCA_046732535.1 Acidobacteriota bacterium | reverse complement strand
GATTTATACCGATGTTGAGTGGGGTGGGAAACATCATCGCTGGTCTGTGCATTCGCCCGCGGCCTGACCGCGAGTTGGAGCCGCCGGCGACTCCCACTCGCGATCTGACCGATGGCGAAACAACCATGGTGTCTACGCCCGCCAGTGTGACCGAACGCACTACGAACCTGCTCGAGCACAACTACGAATAACTATTGGCGCGGTCTGATGCGGATCGCATAGTCCGGCCAACAGTCGCGTGGATCAAAATCCTCGAGCGAGCCTGAGTTGAATCTAAATTCCTCGTCGAACCCAAACGTGTTCGCTCCCGGGCCTGCACCCGCCGGCGGCGCCGGGGCTGCAAACTTCGGATCCAACGCTTTCGCAATCTGATCCCGCGCATCCGCGAGATGCGCCCGCGTTTGCCGGTCGAGAGCACGCGGCATCGCCGCCGCAATCGCGGTGCTCAGATCGCGAAGCTCGGCTTTGATCAGCGCCCGGTAATCGTCAATCACCGGCGTCCGGCCGTTCAACTTGCTCGAAAGCAGATCGATGTACGAATTCTGGAGATTACGCCGGTAGACGTCGATACGAAGTGGTCCACTTTCGACTTCACTCCAGATGCCGCGCCTGACGTCCGACATGAAATCCGACGGACGATAAGCTGCCGCGCCGTCGAGTGCTTCCTGTTCAACTAAACGATCGAACCGCGTGTTGCTCAACAGCGAATTGAGTACTCGCTCCTGGGCGGCGTTGACTCGCGCCAACGCACCCGACGGTTCAATCCGCCGCAGGATGTCAGCCTTCAGGGCCCATGTCGGTGTCGCGAACGCGTTCTCGTTGAGAAAACGCACGGCCGCTGCCTGTTTTTCCTTCGGAACGATGACGAAGAGCACGCCATCCTGTCCACTGTGTTTCTGCTGCGAATTAAATCCACCGACGATGCCGTTCACATGATTCAACTCGGTCGCCCACTGGCCCAACATCCGTCCATAGAGCTCTTCCAAGTCGTCGTATGGCTCGCCAGGTTGAGACGTTGCCGTCAACAACATATCGGCAACACGCTTCAGGTTCTTAATGCCGAGCGTGGTCGACGCGATCGCGTCGCCGTCGCCGACGGCTTCCGTGTTTTCACCGGGATCGGAGCCGCGCGCATCAGCCGTCGAGAAGCGCAGGTATGGCTTGGCATCCTGATCGCGTGCCCACTGGTCGAGCGTCTTCTTTTCGTCGTCCGCACTGTTTGCGCCGGGAATGGGTTTGTATCCCCACATGGTCGCCCATTTGTCGTAAGGGCCGATTCCGGGAACGAGTTGCTCAACCGGGATATTGTCTTCCGGCTGCGCGACGTAATTGAAGCGTGAGTAGTCCATCAGCGTGGGAGTGTGACCCATCGTCTTCAGCCAGTTCGGGTCACGGACTTTGTCGGCCGGATAAGTCGCACTGGCTTTCATGTTGTGTTGAAAACCAAGCGTGTGACCGACTTCGTGAGCAACCACGTACTCGACCAGACGTCCCATCAGGTCGTCGGACAGCGGCAACTTCTTCGCGCGTGGGTCGAGTGGCCCAACTTGCAGGAAGTACCAGTCGCGCGCGAGGTTCATGACGTTGTGGTAGTACTGAATATCTGACTCCAGGATCTCGCCCGTGCGCGGATCGCTGACGTGCGGGCCGCTGGCGTTCTCGATCGTTGACGGAAGATAACGAATAACTGAGTAGCGCGCGTCCTCCGGATCCCAGTATGGATCTTCTGATTTGGAAGGCGCTTCCTTAGCGATAATCGCGTTCTTGAAACCGGCGGCTTCGAACGCCGGCTGCCAGTCTTCGATTCCCTTCTTGATCCACGACACCCATTTCGCGGGCGTCGCCGGATCGACGTAGTAGACGATGGGCTTCACTGGTTCCGAGATCGCGGCGCTCGGGTCCTTCTTCTCCAAACGCCAACGCGTGATGTAACGGCGCTCGACGGCGCGCTGTTCGTCGATGCCGTAGTCGTACTTGCGGATGCTGAAGTAACCGACGCGGTTATCGAACAAGCGCGGCATCATCGGCTTCTCCGG
>JBKPNH010000033.1:0-42879 GCA_046732535.1 Acidobacteriota bacterium | reverse complement strand
ACATGGGCGCGAGCTCGATTCGGGATTTGATCATCAAGGACGACGACTTGTGCGTCGCGACTCACGGGCGAGGCTTTTGGATCCTCGATAACATTACTCCGCTTCGGCAGGTACAGGCATCTCTAACAAAATCGCCGGCCGTTCTGTTTCGTCCGCAGACCGGGTTGCGTGTGCGCTGGAACTTGAACACTGATACACCTCTTCCGCCCGACGTACCCGCGGGTGAGAACCCGCCCGACGGCGCGATGATCGATTATTACGTCGGCACCGGAACCTCCGGTCCAGTGACACTCGAGATCAAAGACGATAACGGACAGATCGTGCGCCGTTATTCGAGCGCTGATCCGTTGCCTACACCAAATCCAACTCTTGCCATCCCGCCTTACTGGCTACGACCGCCTCAGAAGCTCGCAGGCGGCCCGGGAATGCACCGCTTTCTATGGGACCTTCATTACGCGCCAGTGCCCGGCGAGGCGCCGCAGTATCCGATTGCAGCCGTGTATCGCAACACCGCGCCGGCGCCAACTTCACCATGGGCCATGCCCGGAAAATACAAGGTAGTGCTGACGGTTGGAGGAAAGAGCTACGAGCAACCACTTACAGTCGTGATGGATCCGCGCGTCAAGACTTCGAATGCGGATCTGCTCGAGCAATTCAGATTATCGAAACAGCTCTATGATGAATGGCTGAAGCTGGATTCGATCTCGCTAAGACTTAGACGCATGCGGGAGCAGATTGCCGAGTTGCAGACGCGAGCGCCGGCAGGTGATCTCAAAGCACATATCAATGCTCTGGCTGAAAAACTCCAATCATTTTCGGGGACGACAGGTGGGCCAGGAGGTGGCCCTGGAGGCGTTGGCCCGGCGGCTGGTGCGGGTCCGCGCATAACGCCGGCGAGTGCGACCGGCAGAGTGAGAACTCTCTTCAACCTGATACAGAACGTCGATCTCGCTCCGACCTCGCAGGTAGTGGCTGCGGTTCCTGACGTCCTTAAAGATTCGCGCACAGTTCAGGAAAACTGGCAGTCGCTCAGGTCTCAAGACATCTCAGCGCTTAATGTCGAGCTTCGCGCCGCCCGTCTTCCAGAGATCGACATGTGACCGTCTCCGTTAAGACTCTGGCTTCAATGACGCTGCTAATCTATGATTTCGGCATCAGAATTCCTAAGAATCGCCAAAAACGATGGGAAAGTTATTATTCTATTTTGTTAACCTCTCTCTTTTGGTGCTGCTGAGCTTCTCAGCTATTTCCGCTCAGAACAAAGAAGGAACTCCGTCAGAGGCAACAACACGGCTTCTCCTGCAAGCACAGAAACTTCTCGAGGAAGCTAAGGCTGATGAAGCAATAAGAATTCTCAGTAGCGCTGACAAGACGAGAAGCGAAGCAGAAATTGCTTACCTTCTCGGGGTGGCATACCACCTGAAACGAGATTACGTCCAGGCGGTCGAACAATTGTCTGCTGCAGTCAAGCGGATTCCTCAGCAGGACGTGAAATATCGTAACGCCATCAAGATACTGGCCCTCTCCCATTATGTTCTAGGACATCCTACAGACGCGATTCCTTACCTCGAGGAGACGAGCCGGCTTCTTCCTGATAGTGCGGAAATAGCCTACGCGTTAGGCAGTTGTTACATTCAAACGCGCGAGCGTGACAAGTCGCGTGAGGTATTCGCACGAATGTTCAATGTTCGTAGCTCGTCAGCGGCTGCATATTTGATTAACGCCCAGATGATGATGCGTCAACGGTTCGAGGTATTGGCCGAACAAGAATTGCAGAAGGCATTGGCACTTGATCCAAATTTGCCGCAAATCAATTTTCTGCTTGCTGAGATAGCGATCTACCAGGCCCAGATTGACCGCGGCATCGCTCTCCTGCAAAGAGAAATTGAGATCAATCCCACCTTTGCCATGGCTTTTTACTGGCTCGGAGAGGCGTATACCAGGAAACTTTCCTGGGATGAGGCTATAGGACCGCTGCAAAAATCGATTTGGCTGAACCCGCATTTCAGCGGTCCCTACATAGTGCTGGGCAAGGTTTATCTGAAAAAGGGAGACCTGCAAAACGCCGAAGGTATGTTGAGGCGCGCGACGCAAATGGATCCAAACAATTTTTCCGCACATCACTTACTCGCTCAGGTACTCCAGCGCGCGAATCGTACGGAAGAAGCAAAAAGAGAGTTCGAAACCGCGGAGAAGTTGCGCACCCCCGATGACAAACAGCCATGAGATATTTATTGATTTCTCTGTGCGCCCTCTATCTTATCTGTGTCCCCACACAGATAACACAGAGGGCACACCGAGAAATTGAATTCCCGGTCAGTTTCACCGATGTTGCCGGCATGGTTGGCTTATCAGACCCGACCATTTATGGCGACATTGATAGAAAGCGATACATCGTAGAAACAAACGGCTGTGGTGTCGCATTTTTGGATTATGACAACGACGGTTTAGTAGATCTTTTCATGCTTAGTGGCACGAGGCTCACAGGCATGCGTGTGGGACGCGAGCCCACGAACCGGTTATATCGAAACAGAGGGAATGGCACCTTTGCTGACGTGACTGATAAAGCAGGCTTACGACGCAGCGGCTGGGCCTCGTCAGTGTGCGTTGGAGATTACAATAATGACGGCTACGAGGATCTTTTCATTACTTATTGGGGCAAGAACGTTCTTTACAAAAACAATGGCAACGGTAGTTTCAGTGACGTTACGCAAAAGGCCGGATTATTAGCTGATGCTTCGCGCTGGGGTTCGGGATGCACCTTTATCGACTACGATCGCGACGGGAAACTGGATCTCTTCGTAGCTAATTATTTGAAATTCGATATCGCCAATACTCCTGAACCGGGCAAGGGAGCGAATTGCACCTGGAAAGGCGTACCTGTCAACTGTGGTCCAAAAGGACTGCCTACCGATACAAACCTCATCTACCACAACGACGGCGATGGAACTTTTACGGACGTTTCGGAATCTTCCGGTATCGCGAAGGTTCAGGGTCGTTATTCGATGACGGCCACCACTCTGGATTTCGACAGGGATGGCTGGACAGACATCTACGTGGCCTGTGATTCAAGTGCAAGCACACTTTACCGCAACAATCACGACGGCACGTTTACGGATGTAGCTGTGGAAGCCGGCTGCGCTTATAACGAGGACGGACAGGCTCAGGCCGGGATGGGCGTTGCTACTGGCGACTACAATGGCGATGGCCTCGTCGACATTTTTAAGACTCACTTCTCTGATGACTTACCGGCGCTCTATAAGAACAGCGGTCGTGGTTTCTTTGAGGACGCCTCGAGATCCGCAGGCTTTGACATTACTCGGTATGTTGAGTGGGGAGCAGGCCTGGTCGATTTTGATAATGATGGCTGGCGTGATGTTCTAATCGTGACGGGCAGTGTGTATCCGGAAGTCGAGAAGATTTTCAAAGAGTATCCCCACCGCGGTCCGCGTTTGATTTATCAAAATCTTCGTAACGGGCGCTTCCGTGACGTAACCACACTTATGGGTCCCGCAATCCTGTCACCGAAATCGAGCCGAGGTTGTGCCTTTGCAGATTTCGACAATGACGGAGATGTCGACGTCCTGGTAATGAACATGAATGAACCTCCTCTGTTGTTGCGCAACGAGTACTTCAGCAAAAGTACTCGCGGACCCAATAACTGGCTCATGTTGAATCTGGTAGGGACTAAGTCAAACCGTAGCGCTATCGGTGCTCGAGTTGCACTGAAGACCGGTGCACAGATCCAGTTTCAGGAGGTCACCAGTCAGTCAAGCTATTACTCGCACAACGACAACCGCCTGCATTTTGGATTGGGCCAAAATAAGAACGCTGACTCGATTGAGATCGTTTGGCCGAGCGGCGACCGTGAGGTTCTGCAAAACGTTCCCGCAAATAGAATTGTCAATGTTAAGGAAGGCAGCGGAATCGTGAGGTAGTTGAAACCTCTCTGCGATCTCTGCGTACCTCAGCGCCCTCTGCGTTGAATTCACTTGTAAATAACATAAACGCAGAGGGCGCTGAGGTACGCAGAGATCGCAGAGAGGAAATTGGGACACCCAACTTAAGGCAGCGGCTTAATGCGCGGATCCAGCTCTATGGCTTTCTGCTCCGCAGTACGCGCAGCCGCCTTCTGCCCCTTTTTTTGAAGGGCCCTGGCCAGGTTGTAGTAGGCTTGTGCATTTGTCGGGTCAAGCTGCACTGCTCTCTGAAATGTCTCAATGGCCTCGTCGAGTTTCCCTTCCTTCAATTTGGCGAGTCCGGTGTTCGTGGCAAACATTGCTGCCTGTTGGTTCGACTTGATTTTGTTAAGTCGAGCAGCTTCCTGAAATTCCACTCGAGCAGACTCGATATCACCGATTTTTCGCAGGGCATTGCCGAGTGCGTTATGTATCTCAGGAGCATTAGGCGCGTAGAGGAGAGCTTGGCGGAGGGCCGCTACGGCGCCCGCAAAATTGCCCTGCTGTTGCATGACTGTACCCAGGGCAAAGAGCGCCTCCGGGTAATTCGGCTTCACATCTATCGCTTTTCTTAAAGCAGTGGCGGCATCTTCAAGTTTAGATTGCTGCGTCAATACGATGCCGAGCATGTAATGCGCCTCATGTAAGCGTGGCTGGAGAGCAATAGCCTTTCGCAGCTCAATCTCAGCATCGGCAAGTTCATCTTTTTGCTTTAGCGCCAATCCCAAATTGTAGTGCGCTTCGGCACTTTCGGGAGCCTGAACGATAATGCGCCGATTCTGTGCGACAGCCGCAGCATAATCACCTTTCTGAATGAGCACCATTCCCAGGTTAAGCTGGGCCACCATATTGCTGGAATCCAATTTAAGTGCTTCATTAAAGGCGGCCATCGCACCATCTGGATCACGTTTCTGCATCAACGCCAGCCCGAGATCGTTGTAAGCGCGGACCGTATTTGGCCGGAGCTTTATAGCGGCTCGGAAAGCCTCTATGGCTTCGTCCAGTTCGTCTTCCTGTTGCAAGCTCAGGCCCAGGGCATGATGCGCCTCGGCCATCTCCGGGGCCAACTGAATAGCCGTTCTTAGTTCCGTGATCGCTGCTTGCGAATCTCCCTTCTTTTGCAAAGATAGTCCGAGGTAATAATGAGCATTGGCGTGCCGCGGCATTACTCTTACGGCGGCCCTTAGCGCCGCAATGGCGCCATCGATATCCATGGAGAACCAGCGAGCCGCCCCGAGATAATAATGAGCCTCTCCCAGCTCGGGATTCAGACTAATCGCCTTTTGTAACTCCGTGATTGCGTCGGCCAACTGGCCTTTGATACCGAGTGCATAACCGAGATAGTAATGCGCCTCCGCCTCTTTCGGTCTTAATAAGATCGCTTTTTTGAAAGCTTCAATAGAACCGTCGAGATCGCCCTTTTTCAGAAGTTCCAGGCCCTTTTGGTAAGGCTGCTCGGCCTGGCGTGCCGGAGTGCGTTGCTGGCTGTTTGCGGTGACGGAGAAAAGCAGAATAAAAGCGAGTAACACCAGTGAGGCCTGACCCAGTTGTTTTGCGCGCCCGTACATCATCAACACCAGGCTATCTTTTGAAATTTGTTTGTACTATGCCTTGTCCTTCTTTCACAACGACGAGTTGATTGGCGGCCAGGTTTTGGAAACTATCAACTTTGCCACCAGGCCAACTGATCTCGAGTCTTTGTACCCGCTGATTTTTCCCTAATCCGAAATGAATCCGCAGATCGTTTTGCGAGTAATAACTGCCACCACTGCGCACCTCATCGATCTGACTGCCGTTCTCAGTGATGCATTTGATCCTCGCTCCAATGCCGTCACGATTTGATTTCACGCCGACGATCTTGATCTTTATCCAGTTATTTTGATTCAGTGAGTCAGCGCGAAGTAGCTCGGGAGGGCCATTGACTGAGTTGATCAGAATGTCGACATCTCCATCGTTATCGTAGTCGCCAAAGGCAGCGCCACGAGAAGCGTTGGGACTAATCACTGCCGCACCTGCCTTCTGAGAAACATCAGCAAAGCTACCGTTTTGCAGATTGCGGTAAAGCACTTTGGGTTGTGCATAGCCGGCTTCAGTGGTTAGTTTTTCCACTTCCGGATAAACATGACCATTCACTAAAAAAATATCGAGCCATCCGTCATTGTCTGCATCGATGAAACCACAACCCCAACCAAGCCAGCGCGTATTGAATCCGATTCCTGCTGGAAAGGTAACGTCATCGAATGTCGCCTTGCCGGTGTTTCGATAGAGCGAAGAAGTATCACCGGAGAAGTTCGTCTTGAAAATATCCAGCCACCCATCATGGTCGTAATCCCCGGCTGTTACGCCCATCCCTGCCTGTGGCTTGCCGTCGATACTCAAAGCGCAACCTGCCTCGATTCCAATATCTGTAAAAGTTCGATTCTTATTGTTGTGGTACAACGCAGCCGGAGCCGAATCGTTGGCTACGTAGATATCCGTCCAGCCATCATTATCAAAATCGGCAGTAAGGACGCCGAGACCGTAGGTTCCGTTGGACTTGGTAATTCCGGCCTTTTCTGAGACATCCGAAAACGTCCCATTTCCATTATTGTGATAGAGAGTATTGGATCCACCGGTCAATCCTGGTGGTCCACACGCGACCATGATGCCCTTATATTGACAGGGACCAGTTTCAGGCAAGGGCGCGGTCTTAAGATCGAGATCAATGTAGCTGGCCACAAAGAGATCTAATACGCCATCCCGATCGTAGTCGAGGAAGGCGCATCCGGAACCCCATCTTGTACGGTTGTTGGCAACCCCCGCCTTCTCGGCAAGTTCCGTGAACGTGCTGTTTCGATTGTTGTGATAGAGAGCGTTCTTGCCGTAGCTGCTTACAAAAAAATCTGTGTAGCCATCGTTGTCATAATCTGCGCTGCACACACTCTGTCCCCAGCCCGTGCGAACAAGTCCCGCTTTCTCGGTGACGTCAGTAAACTTCCCGTTGCCGGTATTGCGGAAGAGGCGGTTTGTGGAATTGAGATTCGGCGGCAAGCCGTTGAGGCGGGTTCCATTTACTAAAAAAACATCCTGCCAGCCGTCATTGTCATAATCTATGAAGGCAGCCCCGCTTCCGGTAGTTTCCAAGAGGTAACGATTCCTGTGTTCATCACCGTAGATCATGCTTATGTTTAGACCAGCCTGTTGCGCTACATTTGTAAACCTTACCCCCAAGGCTTCGTCCCTCCCGTTTTGACCGGATATAGTGCTGCCAGCGACCAACAAGCAAGTAGAGGTCAAGACAAAGACGGAAGTTAAATGAAAGCGTCTCATCAAAATATTGCGCTCAGCCAAAGTCAGAATGTATTTTCAAGCTTATAATCACGAGACCCTGATGCGTCAAGCAATAGGGCTCGACCCCCAGTCCTACATTTAGAGAGGCATAATGATGAATCGCAGCAGCGACAAACTACTGCTCTGCTTGATTCTTACTTTCGTCGGCGTCACCACGTCGCGGGCGCAGGCTGAAGAGAACAAGTCGCTTGTAAAAAAATTCGCTCTGAAAGAAAGCGGCCTCACACTGGAGCGCCGTACGCAGCCAGGAACGTTCTTCAACGTTGTGGGTCATAAGTCCGCTGCGTTGGGATATGAAAACCGAGCACTCGAGGCTTGGGTTTATCCTCTCAAGATCCTGGATAACTTCGAGTGCCATTTCACTATTGAAGGCTATCCACTCGCCTTTCGTGGGCCAGACATTGCCGCCGTGATCAACACTCGGCCCGAAGCTACAATAATCACCTATTCACATGCGGCGTTCACTGTAAGACAGATTATTTATGCGCCGGTTGATGAGCCCGGAATTATCATGCTGCTCGACGTGCAATCCGTGCTGCCGATGACCGTCACCTTCTCCTTTCGACCGCGCCTCAAACTAGCCTGGCCCGCGGGGTTGCAGACAGGCGATCTGAAGTTTGAAGAAGATCAGCATGCCTACTTCATCACCGAAGAATCAAAACGGTTCGTGGGCGTAATTGGCTCGCCGGCAGCGCGTGACGTTTCTGTTATGCCTTACCAGGAGGAGCCACGTGACGTGCCCGTGCAGTTTTCCGTTGAGGCCTCTGCTGAAGAACTCAAGTCTCACTTCATCCCAATTGTTATCACCGGAGGTGTCGAAGGGAAAGATCAGGCGAAAGCAACTTACCAGCGTCTATTAACTTCCATTCCGACGCTCTATGAAAAAAATGTGGCCTACTACCAGCGGCTACAGAGCGAAACAACCAGCATTAAAACGCCGGACGAACGTCTCGATAAGGCATTTCAGTGGGCGAAAGTTGGGACCGATAAAGGCGTCGCAACTAATCCATTTCTCGGTACAGGACTGGTAGCCGGCTATCGCACTTCAGGTGATAGTGAAAGGCCCGGGTTTGCCTGGTTTTTTGGCCGGGATGCCCTCTGGAGCTCGCTGGCCATAAACTCGTACGGTGATTTTGCAACTACAAGGACAGCGCTGGAATTTCTGAAAAAATTTCAGCGGGCTGATGGCAAGATCCCGCACGAGATCTCTCAAAGTGCGTCGCTCATCCCCTGGTTTACCGGTTACGACTTTCCCTGGGCCAGCGCCGACGCCACGGTGCTTTATGTCATTGCCCATTTCGATTACTGGCGAAACAGCGGAGACGTCGATTTCCTGCGAAAAAGTTGGGACTCAATAGTCAAAGCGTATCGCTTCTCTGCCGCAACGGATACCGACAGCAATCGCTTGATTGAGAATTCCAAGAAAACACGGTTTGGTCATGGCTGGGTAGAGGACGGAGGCCTCTACCCGCCACACGAAGAGATCTATATGCAGGGTCTCTGGATCGAGGCCTCACGCAATCTTGCGGAGATGGCAGGAATTATGCACAAGGACGGACTTGCCAAAACGGCGCTCAGCAACGCAGAGCAAACGCGTGCGGCGATGGAGCAAGTCTATTGGCTCGACAAAAATGGCTTTTATGCTTTCGCAACTAAGCGGCCCCCCGACGAGCCTCCGAAAGCAGACCCCGGTCCGAACCGTGCGCGCCGCCTGGCCCGGATGGAGGAACTTGCCAAGGCCACCATCATCGATGAGGATACGGTGTTACCCGCTGTACCTCTCTGGTGGAGAACTATGAGAGATGATCGCGCGCAATTACAGTTGGACCATTTGGGCAGCGGTTTTATGGCGACCGACTGGGGGACAAGGATAATTTCAAATCAGAGTAGATTGTATGATCCACTGTCCTATCACAACGGTTCGGTATGGCCCCTTTTCACCGGTTGGGCCAGCATGGGCGCCTACGCCTATGGCCGGCCGCATGTTGGCTATCAAGCGCTGATGGCCAATGCCCTGCTGACTTACACTTCAGCGCTCGGTTATGTAACCGAATTGCTATCCGGCGATTTCAATCAGCCCTTTGGTCGATCGTCTCACCATCAGATTTGGTCTGAAGCAATGGTCGTTACTCCCGTTATGCGCGGGCTCTTGGGAATTGAGGTCAGTGCCGGGGGCAGGAAGCTTCGGTTTGCTCCACAGTTACCGGCCAACTGGGATCATGTGGAAGCGCGCAAAGTTGCAGTAGGGAAGTCTAATTATGATCTCACTTTGCAACGGCTCCCAGGCCGCCTGACAATCAACATCACTCGTGCCGGGGCTGCTTCTGAACCTGACACATTGGACCTCACCCTTGCGCCTTCCTTCCCTCTTGATGCCCGTGTTCGCGCAGTTGAGGTCCAGGGCCGTAATATCGAGTTTCAAACCTCCCGGATTGGCGATCGATTACGGGCGTTAGCGAATTTTGCGATGCGCGAACAGAGTGTAGAAATCATATTTGTTTATGATGAAGGCACTGATGTTTATATAAAACCTGAGATTCCCGCACCCGGCGCAGAAAGTCAGGGTTTGAGAGTGCTGCGCTCGACTGCTCAGGACAATGGTTTGCGACTCTCACTTGAAGGCCGAAGCGGGCGTACTTACAAGTTGTTTGTACGCAGTCCTCATCAATTGGCTGATACTCTCGGAGTCAAGGTCGGAAGAAACGCTGGTCCCGACCAGGAATTGACGGTCGAATTCAAAGGCTCGCCCGACGTCTATTCAAGATTGGAGCTTACATTGCCCTTCGTACGAAGATGAAATATGCACTCGGAGGTTTTATACAATGTCGAAATACGTTTTCTTACTCACACCGATCGCTTTACTGGCTTTCTCGACATTGACACTCTCCGATCCACCGCAAAAGGCCTCACCGGATCAACTTCAAGCGCTGCAAAGATATATCAAACAGAGTTGGCACACGTTGGAGCGCTCTAACGCCCAGCTTGCCCGAGCCGCTCCCGATCCAAAATTCAAACCAATGGCTGATGGTCGCTGGGCTGTTTATGTTTCGCGCCGCGAAAACATCGAGCAGATCGAACAATACTTGCGGTCACAGATGCCGGCAGAAGAGTTTGCGAAGATTGCTCTTCGACAATTGCCGAACGATACGAGTCAGATTCGAGAGCATGGCCTGTTGTATTTACCTCATCCGTACGTCGTACCTGGTGGACGATTCAACGAGATGTATGGGTGGGATAGTTATTTTACTCAGGTGGGACTTGTGCGAGATGGTGAGATGACCCTGGCAAAAAACATGGTCGACAACTTTCTTTACCAAATCGAGCATTATGGTCGAATACTAAACGCCAACCGTACTTATTACTTGTCGCGTTCCCAACCACCATTTCTGACTCAAATGATCCTTAACGTCTACCGCAAGCAGCCGGATAAAGCATGGCTGCGATCAACGATTCCGGCCATCGAAAAATATTACCGCTTTTGGATTGAAGAACCACATCTCACTAGAGAAACGGGACTTTCTCGTTATTTCGATATGGGAAATGGTCCGGCGCCGGAGGTTTTATCGGGTGAACGAGACGATCAAGGAAGGGATCACTACGATCTGGTCAAGGACTATTACCGTAAACACGACGTAAAAGACTATGACCTGAGCCAGTATTACGATAAAGAGAAGGACCAGCTGAGTGATCTCTTCTACAAGGGTGATCGTTCAATGCGTGAGTCGGGGTTCGATCCGTCGAACCGCTTTGGCCCGTTCAACATCGATATTATCCATTACGATCCGGTTTGCTTAAACTCGTTGCTATATCTGATGGAAACGGATGCTGCCGAGATACTGAGAATACTGGGCAATGTTCGGCAGGCTCGCGTCTGGACCAATCGCGCTCAACAGCGACGGCAAACAATCAACCGATTGATGTGGGATGAGAAGGATGGTCTCTATTACGATTATAGTTTTACTGAAAAAAGGTTGAGACGATATCCCTTTATCACGACTTTCTACCCGCTCTGGGTAGGCCTAGCCGATAAGCGACAGGCAGCTCGCATTGCCGCTAACCTTCACCTCTTTGAGAAGCCGGGCGGGCTGCTAACAAGTACTAATGTGAGCGGTAGTCAATGGGATGCTCCTTTTGGCTGGGCGCCGACGGAGATGATCGCAATTGAGGGATTGCGTCGTTATGGTTATAACCGAGAGGCTGATCGAATCACTGCAAACTTTCTTTCCCTGATACTGAAAGAGTTCATTCAACACAATACCATCGTCGAGAAATACGATGTCGAGCGACGGGAATCGGAAGTCAGTGCCGGGCTGAAGTTTGGCTACAAATCCAATGAGATTGGCTTCGGCTGGACCAATGCAGCGTTTCTACAACTACATGCGCTATTGCCTGAAACAGAGAAAAAGAATGTTCTCGAGTTAGATGGCCTGCCCGTACCTCAGAGCAAAGCGCACTAGATCGTGTCCACTGTATGGCCAAGCTACTACGCTGAGGCGAACGAAGCAATCTGCATAGACCATGCGAAAGAAATAGAAGTCGGCTCCTCAAACTCATTGAATGTCCTTTCCAAACAAATGTGGTCAGGAACCTGTGATTCCTGACCACGAATTCAAACGCCCTTCTTCTTTCGCTAAAATTTTATTCGCGCGCCGAACTGCCACTGACGCATTCTGGCATTCGGAAATTGTAGTCCCGTTATCCTCCCGGCGTTCGGGTTGTCCACTTCCGAGGTGGGCAGGCCCAGGTTGACGTTGTTGAAGAGGTTAAAGACCTCTGCGCGAAACTCGGCCTTCACGGTTTCGGTTATCCTGAAGTTCTTAAAGATTGAAAGATCCGTCTGGAAGAATGCCGGCCCGCGCAAACTACCACGTTTCGCATTTCCAAACTGACCCTCAGCCGCTTTGGCCCATGGTGTGCCCGGTCCAATTCCACCCTGGAACCACTGATTCTGGTCCTGATTACTTACACTCGGATCTCCGATCAGATCAGGCCGGCAGGGGCCGGAATTAACCGAACAGTTCGCGCCCGAAACTGTCGGCGTAAAGGAAAGACCACTCTGCCAGGTGGTGGTGGAGTTTAGCTGCCATCCGCCGATTGCGTAATCCCACGCCTCTGATGTACCAGTCAGGAACCTCTTGCCGCGCCCAACTGGCAGATCCCATACCTCAGTGAAAAAGAACACATGCGTGCGGTCATAACTGGCTGGGCCGCGCCCCAGCTCGCGGTTGTGGATGAAATAGTTATCCTCATTATTTTGAATTGAGGAAAGAGTGTAGTGAGCAAGAATGTTCAGACTCGGAAGTCTGTGCTCAAACTTCGTCTGCAACGCGTTATAGCGATTGTCGGCGTCGTTGCCGAAATAGTTAATGCCCTGAGTCCAGCCGAAACGGTTGAAGAAAGGTTTGCGGTTATTCTCAGGACCTGGTCCTGCTACCGGTTGGTTGGGGTTATACGCAGGGCCATCACCGGCAAAGACGTGAGTTCCTTTGTTTCCCACATAACTTGCTTCGAACGATGTATTATTTGAGAGTTGATGTTGAACAGTCACGTTCCACGCATCAAGCGTTGGGAGTCGCATTCTGAAAGGACGAGCGCGTGCGTTAATACCATCGGGCAAAGGTATGCGACCGTTAGCAGGCACATCCGGGAAAACGGGCGCGGGTGGTCCCTGACTCAAATTAAAGACCGTTCTGAAATCTTCCTGATCGAGTTGCTGGAAGGCAAGTACGGGCGGATTCTGAGTTACCGCGTGCCCAAAGATCGAACCGAACACCCCAATGTCAAAGCTCCGGCCGTAGCCAGCGCGGATCACCGTCTTGTCTGTCCACTGATAGGCAATGCCCAGACGAGGTGCAAATGCTTTATAGCTGGTCTGGACGTTGAATTGCTTGTTGATATCCGCCACTCCACCTACGAAGAGTTCGCCGGTTTCGAGATTTAGCAGACTTCCTGTTCCCGCTTCCTTGATGGATTCGGGAAACACCAATTCCCACCTGAGACCGTAATTGAGGGTTAACTTTGGTGACCACCGCCAGGTGTCCTGGCCATAAAAATACCAACGGCGCTGCCTTTCTTCCGCATCGGTAACCGTGCTTACAAAACGACCGAAGTCGCTTACATTGCCGAGCAGGAAGCTCGCGAGGCCGGTGCCTCCGCTGGTGGTCAAATCAGGATTAACAAATGCTGTTCCAGCATCGCGGAAGAATAACTGACCGGCGCGGTGTGAATCGGAGGGGACTCGTAGATTTTTAGCAAACCGAAAATCGCCACCGAATTTGTAATTGTGATTACCGCGAAGGAATGTCCAGTTATTGACGAGCTGAAGCTGGCGCTCCAATTGCGCTAGTGGACAGTTGCAGCCGTTCGCAAATAGAGAGAATCCGAATTTGAATGTTCGTCGATCGTCGAAGTTACCTCGAAGTCCTGGTGTTTCTATGCCAAAGGCAGGCATCCCGGAAGTAAAAAACTCATCGAGATTCAGACCAGGTATGCCGGCATCAGCGGCGGGACTGGTACCGACGCCGCCCGGCAACACGTCCACCTTGTAGCGGAAGTATCCGAGGCGAAAGTCCGTAACAACGCTGGGACTCAACGTGTAGTCAAAGCCCAGGGCCAGCGACTGGTTGCGAACCTTTGAGGCGCCGGCAAAACGAGCTCCGCTCAGGTCTGGTCCGCCAATCTCAAAGCCAAACGCTCCCGCTTTCGTTCTTTCGAATCGAGCAAAGGTGTACCGACCAAAGATATGTAAATTCTCGCCGACGTACTGGTCATCACGAACGTCAAACTGATCCCCATCGAAAACATCAGGGCCACTCGTGCTGAAGTTCTCGGTTATGCCGGGTAGGTTGGGGAGTGGAATGTTTGCCAGCAAATTCAGCGACTGTTGTGATAGACGACCTTCCGGAATAATGTTCCCAGCAAACGCTACTCGTCCCTGACCCGTTACCGGGTCACCACTTGCAGGATCAAAGATCTGAACGGGGTACTCACTAAAATTCCCGCGCCGGGCAAGCGCTGTTGGCACCGTTGTCAGCACTGATCCACCTTCTTTGCTGCGGGTGCCCTGATAATCTCCAAAAATGAAGTTTTTATCCTTCACTATCCGGTAGCCGAAAGAGCCGCCAAACTGACTCCACAAGCTTTCAGGAAGCAGCCTTCCCGAAACAACATCCGGGACGTTGTTAGTGAAAGGATCACGAGCCTGGGTTAGATCATTGCGACGGAACATGAAGACGCTTCCGTGAGGATCGTTTGCGCCCGAACGGGTCTGAGCCGTCACCACTCCCGCATTAGCCTGGCCAAACTCCGCATCGTAGTTCTGGGTCGTAATCTTTGTCTCAGTCACCGATTCGAGTGTTGGGTTAACAACAATGATTCCGAGGATGGGATCCCGATTGTCGGTGCCGTCGAGCTGAAATGCGGTCCCGCTGAAATGTTGTCCATTAACAAACGTCTGCAGCGACCCTTGTGGGTTCTCACTTGCCGCGTGATTCCAGCCAGGAAGTTGCTGTGTGCCTGGTGAGAGCAAAACGAACCGAGTGAAGTTACGATCAAAAGTGGGCAGTTCCTGCACCTGCCGTTGATTAAAGGTCGTTGCGACATCTGACTTGTCAGTCTTTAAAGAAAGATCAACGCCAGTTATCGTTACCGTCTCGGCTAAAGCTCCCACTTCTAAACGTACATCGGCGGTCGCCACCACATCTGCTTTAACGACTACTTCCTGGACAGTCGTTTTATATCCCTGTTGTTCGATCTTTACCTGATAGATGCCAGGGATAAGATGTGTGACTTCATAAAAGCCTGAATCATTTGTTTTGGCAGTTGTGGTAACGTTCTGAGCAATATTCGTTACCGTGACGCTGGCGGCAGATACAGAAGCCCCCTGGGGATCGGTGATTGTTCCGGATATGCTCCCATAAACCGCCTGCCCGTATGCTTCGTGAGACAGCCCTCCTATGAGGAGCAATGTGAGCACGAGAAACTGGACTTTATGTCTGATTAAGCCGACAGAAACCTGCTTCTGGAATCGAAAGGATCTCATGATTAACTCCTTGTTCTAGGGGGGAATGGTCAGGAAAACAGGGCTGGAGGGAGGATTCTAGTTCGCGCCGCTCATCGTGAGAGTACGCACAAATTGCACCGCGTGCGCAATGCATTGGATGCACCCCGGTTGTCGCTTCAAAGTCCGAGAAGGACCACCATTATCCAATGGTAACTCGATTAATTTGTTATCTAAGCAAACGAAGTTGACCGAATTTCTAGTACAGTTTGCCCGTAATGTCAATTATTTTCGAGCCACGTTGATACCACATGATATGTCGGGTGCGACATTTTTTCCGTTACGGAAAGAACTCGCTAATCTTCCTCTCTTCATTCTGACTTCAGCGCCACGAGGGGATCGACTCGCGTTGCGCGACGTGCCGGGATATAACATGCCGCAAGCGCCACTACGACGAGAGCGAGAGCCGCTGCCGGCAGGACCAGTGGATCGCCTGTCGGCAATGACGGAATGACGGAACGCAGCAGTCTGGATACAGCGTACGCGCCTAAGCCGCCCAACAACGCTCCACTCGCGATCAGGATCGCGCCCTTCCCCAGCACCAGCCACAGTACGTCGCGTGACTGCGCGCCCAGCGCCATGCGTATTCCCAGCTCTCCCGTGCGTTGGACCACTGTGTACGACACGACGCCGTAGATTCCAATCGCCGCCAGAATTACACCAATCGCCGCAAACGCGCCGAGCAAACTTCCCAGCAGCGAGATGCCGCCGAGTCCGGAGTCGACCGCCGCTCGTGCCGAGCGAATGCGAAAAACCGGTAGCTCGGGATCCATTCCGGCAATCGAACTGCGCAAACTGTTAGCCATTGCTTCCGCGCTCGACGAAGTACGCAAAGCGATCACGAGATAGTCGGGAACAGCTTGTGTCACGGGCACAAACGCTTCAAAGCGTGTGTATGGCTCTCCAAGATCGCCCGGAAAGGCGATGTCGTTAACGACGCCGACGATCTCGTAAAAGTTCCTCTGCGTACCTGGCTCGATGATACGCTTTCCAACCGGACTCTCGTTGGGCCAGAAAGTACGAGCCGTTGTCTCATTGATGATCAGGACCCTCGGATGATCTGAGGTATCCGCGGCGTTGAACGTACGTCCCTGTTTCAAACGAGCGCCTAAAGTCTCAAAGTAGTCTCCGTTGACCGGCTCATAAAACATCTCCGGATACTTATCAGGCGGAGGTTCCGGTCGACCCTCAACCAGGAACGAACTACTGCTATTGAAACCGAACACAGGGTGTGAACTACCAATCGCGACGTGTTGCACACCGGGCAATGTGCGCAAACGGTTTTCCAGTTCCGTCAGGAAAACAAGACGTTGCTTTTCAGTCTTGTATTTGTCTCCGCGAAGGCCCATCTGCGCCGTCACCAGCCCATCGACCTGCCAGCCCGGATCTGCATTGATGAAGCGCTGCAAGCCTCGCAAAAACAGTCCCGCCGCCGCCAGCAACACCATCGCAAACGCTACTTCGCCGACGATCAGCGAGTGGCGCAGGCGGTGCTGAGATCGTCCTGCGGTAGACCCGCGCGAGTTCTCGCGCAGTGCCAGATTCACATCCGCCCGCGATGCTAACCATGCAGGAACCGTCCCGAATAGCACTCCCGTCAACAGCGAGCACAGCAGTGCAAACCCGAACACTTTGTAATCGAGTCGCACAGTCGCGCCCGGCAAATCAGTAAACATCCGAGCACTGATGAACCGAACCGCGCCAATGGCAACGACGAGGCTGATCACACCTCCGATCAATGCCACCAGGATGCTCTCGGTTAACGAATGGCGCAGGAGTCGCCAACGACCGGCACCGAGTGCGGCGCGCACGGCGAGCTCGCGAGATCGCGCGGCCGTGCGCACGAGCTGAAGGTTAGCGAGGTTTGCGCACGCGATCAGTAAAACAAAGCCCGCGAGTCCGAACGTGAACCACATGACAGTTCTGCCGATACTGTCAGACATCGATCGCTGCAGAGGCTCGAGTCGCACGCTCTCAGCTTCATTCGACTTGTTTTGCTGGGCGATGTTAGCGGCTAGAGCGACCATGCTTTGTTGTGCCTGCTCGATTGAGACGCCGGGCTTGAGTCGACCAAACGACGAGAGATAATTGGTGCCGCGATTGTTTCGTTGTTCGGGAGTAAACGCCAGCGGCTGCCAGAGGTCGATCGGGCCCCAGAGAATCGGATGTTCGAATCCGGGAGGCATCACGCCGACTACCTCAACTGTTTTTCCGTCGAGCTGAATTTTTCGACCCACCACGCTTGGGTCGCTTCCGAAGCGGCGCGTCCAAAACTGGTCGCTCAGGATGATCACGTTATCAACGCCCGGCTCGAATTCTTCAGGTTTGAAGACACGGCCGTACGCGGGCGCGACTCCCAACATCGGAAAGAAATCGGCCGTTGCCGCGAGGCTGAGTAAACGTTCGGCTGTTTGCCCCGATTCAGTGAGATTACGGCTTGCAAAGTTGTAAGCTGCCATCTTCTCAAACACGGTGTTCTTGTCGTGCTGGTCGAAGAAATTCGCGGTTGAATGCGGCCAATTTTGAGAGTGTGGCGACGTGCGCCAGACCCTTATCAATTGATCGGACTGCGGGTATGGCAGCGCGCCGAATAGAAACGTATTCAGCACGCTGAACATCGCCGTATTCACGCCGATGCCGAGTGCGAGTGTCAGCGCTGCTACTACAGTGAAACCCTTGTGCTTTAACAGCATGCGCAGGCTATAGAGCAGATCTTGTGAGACGCTGGTCATACTCATTCTCCATTCTCAAAATGAAGGACGGATGTTCACACAGTTTGAAAGGTTACTCATTTTCAGAACACCTGAGCCGAGCGCGATTGTGGCAGTTTACTCCCTTCCGAAGTAACTTAAGCAAATGTATGTCTAAAACTGAACTCGATCGAATCACCAGGCGAGACTTCCTCGGCCGTTCGGCGACAATTCTGGCCGGCGCTTGCGCCGCCAAACCTTTGCTTGCATTCGGAAAGCATAAAGTCTCGCCGGCTACTGATTACGGTCGCGTCATCGAGGGAATTAAAAAGATGCTTCCCGTTGCGATGACGCAAAAAGATATAACCGGCGCTTCGGTTGCGATCGTCGACGCTGAGAATATCGTTTGGTCGGAAGGCTTCGGCTATACGGACCGCTCGCGAAAGACGAAGGTCACCGCTGACACGCTTTTTCACGCCGGCTCAATCTCGAAAACTTTTACCGCACTCGGTGTTTTGAAAGCCGTCGACAAAGGATTGCTCGCGCTCGACGACCGGCTCAAAAAGCACCTGGCATGGTTTGGCGTCAACAGTCGCAGCGGCGCCGCGGAAGCAGAGAGAATTACGATTCGTCATCTTCTGAGCCATCATTCGGGGCTCGGAACCTGGTCGCCGCTCGGCAATCCTTCTGATCCGCAATACCACACACGCACGCTCGAGGAGGTTGTCAAAAGCACCCGCGATTCGTGGCTCAAATTTCCGCCGGGCGAACGATTCGAGTATTCCAACCAGGGCATTGACCTCGCGGGTTACGCGCTCGAAGTCACGGCTCGGAAGCGATTTGCGGAGTTTATGCGCGAAGAACTTCTCGCGCCGTTAGGGATGACGGCCAGTACTTTTGAGCAAGCGGAAGCGACGAGAAAAGAAGCATGCGCCCTGGGTTATTTGAGAAACCGGCCTGTGCCGATTGTGAACGGCATTGTCTCGCCGCTTATCGCCGCCGGCGGTCTATTCGCTTCAGCTAACGACCTCGCGAGGTTCGTGATATTCCATTTACAAAATGGCGCGAGCGACGGCAAATCGATCGTTCCGCAGAGTCTGTTACAGGAAATGTATGCACCACAGTTCACAGCACAAGATCAGATGAGCGGCTACGGCTTGGGCATCTACAAAGCGATTCAACGCGATACGGTCAGGTTTTCACACGGAGGCCTCGGCTACGGGATCTCGACACACTACCGTTTTCTGCCCGAACATAAAATCGGCGTTGTTGTTTTGACGAATCAGGACGCGGCCCACAACGCCCCGGATTTAGCCGGCCGCATCGTCGAATTGATGCTGGCGGCGAAACTCGGCACGGTGCCGCAAAACAAACCTGCCCGTGTCGCACCTGAACCTATGGCTCGGCTTGACGAATCGATGTTGCGGCGTTTTGAAGGAACGTACTTGCTATACGAGGGAATTTTGTTTCGTTTCAAATACGAGAGAGGGAATCTCTTTCATGTCGCCGGCAGTGACAAACTAAAACTCGATGCCGTTTCTTCAAGCGAGTTCACATACGGTAGCCGCCGTTATAGATTCATGCTCGCCGAAAATGGTAAACCGAAAGGTGTACAGATTCTCGACGCCTATTACGACCCGCAAACGGCTGAAAACAGCGTCACCTACCTGCCCGTCAACGGCACTCCCACCGATCCCAAAGGTTTGAATAAACCAGAATGGTCGCGGCACGCCGGCCGATATACAGGAACCTTTCTCGGCGGCGGCAGCGAGGTCCAAATCTCGTTGGAGAGGGGTTACCTGTATTTGAATCGCGAACTCAGGCTCACGGAAATGGGACCTGATTTCTTCCTTTCCGCGGATGGAGATGCAGTGATTTTCAAGGATTCCACGGTGTCAGTAGCTAACAAGCTTTATTCCAGGCGGAAGTAGGTAACAAAACATTTTCTTCCATTTGTCTTAAGGCATTTGCTAAGATTGCGGAGGTTGCCGGTTACAAAAAGACAGCAAACCCGGCTTCCGCCCTATACCCTCACAATCCAGCAAAATCAGAAGGAGTAACTCAGTGAACTTCCCACTTCAAACCCCTGTGAGCTATCCAGGCCAAAACCCATTGAACTACCCGTCTCAACGCACGATGAACTACCCGCTCAAACTGTCCTTCGAGATCCTGGCGCTAGGTCATAAGGTCTCTGTTGTTGACGCTTCGGGGAACCTCCAGTTTTTTGTGAAGCAGAAACTTCTGAAGCTGAAAGAAGCCGTCACCGTGTTCGCCGATTCGGATCAGAAACTTCGTTTGTATGAACTCAAAGCTGATCGGGTCATCGACTTTTCCGCAAATTATCATTTTACAGACTCGAGGGGCACGCACCTTGGTACGGTAAGGCGGAACGGAATGAAGTCTCTATGGAAGGCACGCTACGACATAATCAACGGTAGTGGTCAGCCTTTGACGATTCAGGAAGCAAATCCGTGGGCTAAGGTTGGTGATTACCTGTTTCGCGAGATCCCTGTTTTGGGAATGTTCAGCGGATATGTTTTTCATCCGGAGTACATAGTTGCGCGAGCGGATGGCACCGCGGTAATGCGTCTGAAAAAGGAGCCGGCATTTTTCCAGGGTAAATTTAGTATCGAAAAGCTGGGTACTGTGAGTCAGGACGAGGAAACGCGAATACTTCTCAGCCTGATGATGATGGTGCTGTTGGAGAGACGCCGCGGGTAACGAAGCTTCAAACCAATTTAGAGGAACCCAATCGAGGCGCTATCGTCATCAGAGCGTTGCTTTACCTCCGGACGTGGAGCGCGTGCCACCGCATTGTCGGGAACATCCTGTTGCACTGACACATCCATACCGACCAGCGACCGAATACCGACGCGCCGCCCGTCGCGAATACTGGAATTAATTCCTATCCAGGCCTCTTCGCCAATGACCGCGCTGCCTGCAATTACTACTGCGGCCGTGACGCTGGCGCCTTTCGCGATGCGGACGTTATGAGCGACATGTACGTGATCATCGATTTTTGCACCATCTTCGATGGTGGTTGGACCAACGGTTCCTCCAGGAACGGTTACCAATGCGCCGATTTCAACATGCGAGCCGATCAGGACGCCTCCGAGATGCGGAATTCGTCTTTTGCTGCCACACTGGTCGCGAATAAATCCGAACCCCTGATGGCCGATGATGGAATTTGCTCCGACGATTGATTCTTCACCGATCGTCACTCGTGAATGAATTCGGACTCCCGATCTAATGACGGATCCGCGTCCGATACTTACATCGTTCTCGACAACGCAAAATGGTTCAATCACGGCGCCTGCGCCGATCTCGACATTATTTTCGACAAATGCCAATGGCGAGATGATAGAGCTTGACTCAACCCTGCGTTCGCTCACCCATGGTTGGTGTCGTCGCTGCTCCCAGATGAAGTTCAGGATCTTCGTAATCGCCAATCGAGCGTCTGCAGTTTCCAGGACCACACAGTTTCCTAACTCTCCGGGCACGGCACAACCAGCCCGCACAATGACAATACAATCCCGCCGCGTCGCGAAAGACTCGCGCAGACTCTCCGTTATCGGTTTGTTTATAAAATACAGGCAGTGGTCCGCCGCAACCGTGAGTGGAGCCACTCCATTCACTACGAGGGTTCCTTCTCCTGGAAGTCCGATCACTCGTCTGATTTCTGCTTCGGAAAGGTTTGCACGCAACACGTTAGACTCCCTCATTTAAACGCCGCGAATAATAACCGCTTAGTGCGTTGACGAATGCGTCATAGCGATCGATCAGTGCCCGCACCTCCTGAGACTCAAAGTCTCTGATCATTGCCACGTAGTCGTTCTGCGGATGCATCCAGGAATGCGGATGGGCCAAAAGACAAAGATTACGCCCTTCTTCAAGTGCCGTGTGGAATGTATGGCGTCGCCACATCATCGCGCTGTCACTAACGTATAGCAGGTTATGATCACGGATCACTTGACTAACATCTACACAAGCGTGGTGGCCCAACGGCAGCGTGAGGTCTGCGAATCCCGCATTAACGGGATCATGTTGAGAATACGATCTCACGGTCGTGTCCGCGATGGAGCTTAGAATTTGCAGACGAAAAGCCACTTCCTTGCCAATATCAGAATCAACCGCCGAACTTACGGCGAAGTGTAGCCCGATCTCGTGACCAAGCGCGCTAATCTGACGAATCTGTCTGACAATCCCGGTTCGCAGAGGATCGTAGAATTGCCCATCCACTAGAACGAAGTAGGTGGACGAAATACCGGCCGCGTGTTCAAGTTCGGCCATCTGCAACGAATACTCAGGCGCGAAGTCGATATCGTGACGGAGTGCAATATAGCGCGATGGCAGTGGTTCGCTGGTGAGAAAATCCCGAAAGCAGACAAATGAGAAGCCCTTTTCCTGCGCCTTCGCCCAAAATCGATATAGAGCTCGCGCGACAAGCGACTGAGTACGAACTGTGCTGGGGTTTTCATTAAGCGAATCTCGTTCAAAAGTTCTCCTCCTTATTGCTGTCGAATGAAGTTGCGGGCAACAATATCCTGTTCCTCTAACACCTTAAGCGATTGCAAGAATCGGAGAATACCAGCATTTTGTTGCAAAAATGGGGGCCAGGCTTCTAATGGATCGATTTCCTTCCAACAACTGTAAGTATTGACAGTTACCGTCCATTCAACACGACGTTAGTCTCTTCGCAGCAACTGATAGCTCCTTCGTCCGTCTTGCTGCGATCATGCGACGCTTGTTCATCTGGACGCTGCTCTGTATTCTGCCCACGCCCGTACTCCCTCAAACCACGCGTTCACTCTCTCAGCCGCGCCAGGCCAGGGTTTCGCATCGTGATTTGGAAAATCGCCTGCTGGATAGTGATCCGAAGGTCCGCGCTAGCGCCGAAGCCACACTCGTCCATGACGAAGGCCGTTCGTTGCCGTTGCTGCGACGATTCCTCAATCGTGATAACGAAGACCTGCATGAGGTGACTTTTGAAATTATCCGGCGGATTGGTCCAGCCGCTATTCCGCTGCTGGTGGACCTGCTTCGGCACGAGTCGGTCGCCATTCGACGTGAGGCCGCTGATGCCTTTATTGACCTGACGCCGCACACAGAATCGATTCAACCGGCATTGCGACGGGCACTGAGAGACGAAGATTCGAACGTTGCCGGCGATGCCGCACGGGCTCTCGGGGCACTGGGACCAAGGGCCACTCCTTCGGTTGGCGCTCTAGTTAAGACTCTTTCGCACGAGAATCCTTACGTCCGTATCTACGCAGCGGAGGCGCTGGCTTCGATCGGTCCGAAGGCCGCGGCGGCGACCAACGATCTCTCCAGGGCCCTGCGTGATCCGATTCCCGGCGTGCGATGGGCCGCCTGTGAGGCCCTCTCAAACATCGGCCCGGGCGCATACTCCGCTGTGCCGCAACTCATGGAAGCACTGAAGGATCAATTTCTCTACGTGCGCATCTTCGCTGCGACAGCGCTGGGAAGTATTGGGCCAAAGGCACGAGCGGCGACAGAGGCGTTAAAAGCGGCTGCAAACGATCCCGCACTGCGCAACGAAGCTGAGTGGGCGTTGAATCGAATCAAGGGAGTGGAGTTTGGAGAAACGGTTAGGTCAGGACCCGCGCGGTCCATCCTCCCACAAATGCAGACGACCGTGGGTCAAACCGGTAATCCTCCGGTTGATTGGGACACGGCCACTGGGCGGAACATTGTTTGGAGTGTCGAGTTGGGAAATCAGACGTTTGGCCGTCCCGTGGTTGCCGGTGATGTGGTCTATGTAGGCACTGACAACTCCAGGCGCATGAACCCTGCCTACGAGGAAGAATGCGGTGTGCTCATGGCCTTTCGTGCAAGCGACGGCCAGTTCCTTTGGCAGGACATAGCGCCGCGAGTAGAGCGAGGCCTACGGGAGTTCCTGCTGCCGTCGACGACGAGCGCTCCGTATGTCGAAGGTAACCGTTTGTACTATGTTACCGCGGAATGCCAGCTTCGTTGCCTCGACACGCAGGGTTTCCGTGATGGCGAGAACAATGGCCCATATCGGAAAGAGGCTTTCCAGGACAATGCCGCGGCCGACATCATTTGGGAGTTGGACATGTGCGGGCGCCTGGGTGTCTTTCCGCATGAAGCCACTAACAGCGAAGTGTTAGGTTTAGGTGATCTGCTGTTGGTCAGTACATCGAACGGCCAGAATGAAGGTCACACGCTTGTGCCATCGCCGCGCGCCCCAAGTCTGATCGCGGTGGACAAGCACTCGGGCGAAGTCGTATGGCGCGCCGTGGGCGCGGGCGAAGGCGTGCTGCACGGTCAGTGGTCCAGTCCTGTGGCGGCAAACGTCAACGGTCGCATGCAGGTGCTCTTCGGCGGAGGAGATGGTTGGCTGCGCGCTTACGACGCGGCTTCGGGGCACGAGCTCTGGCGATTTGACGGCAACCCGAAAGACGCCCGCTGGCTTCCACGACCAGGAGTGCTCTCGCGTAGTTTTATCGTTGCCGCACCGGTCTTCGCCGGCGGCCGCGTCTTCATTGCGATGGGACAGAGTCCCGGGCACGGCAACGCACCTTCATTCATTCATGCGATTAGTCCGGACGGCCAGGGCGACGTCACAAACACCAGGCTGCTCTGGACCTCACGCGACGTCGGTCGCGTAGTGGGAACGCCGATTGAGAAAGACGGTCTACTGTACGTTGGGGACGTGGGTGGAACGATTCATTGTCTGGACGCGGCGACCGGCGCCCACGTCTGGAAACACGAGACGAATGGGGCCATCTGGGGATGTCTCCTGTTGGCAGGCGATCGGCTCTACGTTGGGAACGAAGACGGCATCATGACCGTCCTTCGTGCCGGGCGGCGAAAGGAAGTGCTGGCGGAGATCTGGATGGATGCGCCCCTCTACTCACCCCCGGCCCTGATCGGCGATGCACTTTACCTGGCCACCGCAAACCGCTTGTACCTCATCGCCGCAAAGCCGTGAGTGATAGAGCTGGGCCGTTTCGTAAACTTGCGCGTTCATGCCCCAAGATCTAGCGGAGCAATTGAAACCCAATGTCCTTCAAATATTGAAAGGTTGGATCGTAGAACTCAGGTCGCCGTGTTCGGTCGTCGAGGACGCCTGATGGCACAACTATGACCATTCCTTGACGAGCGCGAGTTAGAAGAACACGGTAGGCGTTCTTTAAGTACAATTGTCGGTGTAGAAGGTTGATATGCATCCAGCGGGAACCGTGAAATTTCAAGTGCTGCCACCCCTCGTCTGAGTGGCGAAAGTCGGCGTCCCAGGTCACGCAGACCCAATCCAACTCTAATCCTTGTACAGAGAATTCAGTTGCTACATCTTCCAAGTAGTACGATGAACGCACGTCATCTTTGTCGTTTAGAAACCATTGAACCGGGTCTACCGGAGCCTTTACATCAATGGCGTGTGGCTTCAGACGTTCGGCTTGAGACGAAACAACAATGCCGTAACGCTCAGTCCCGCGTGCTTGCGCGAGAAGCCATTGTTTGGCCTTGGCGAGATCGCGCGTGATGGCGATCGGATACTTGTGTTGCAGTTCGGCCAACGTTTGTCGCGCACCTTCGATATCGAAATCGAGAATTTGTTTTACTAGCAGCGAAACGTTCTCTGCCCGGAAGGACCGCATTGAGACTGCAAGATGTAGGTTTTCATTAATCGTCAAATGAGAATGTGACGCGAGATCTTCCATCACTTTGCCGGCACCGTATTCTGTGTCGGTAAGTCTGGAAGAAATGTGGATGTGCCAATTCGGAAACGATCGATTTAAGGCCTCGATCCATTCACTGATGCCCGCTTCACCGGTATTGATTTCTTGACCACCACCGACCAAACAAACAATTACGGCCCAATCTTGATGACGATCCATGCACGAGATCAAGAACTCTGGTTCAGAAACATTGAAGTTAGCGACATTCTTCTTGCGCAGCATAAAACTCGACGTCTGTTGAAGATTCCAAGCACGTTGAGCTTCGTCGAACAGCGTCACGTGTTCGATTGGAGGACCTGGATCTCTTATGCATTCGTCCCGGAAGTGATGGACGTTCTGAATGAATGATTGCACGCGACTGCGCGCCTCGCCCTTCTTTACCTTTACCCCACGCGCCGCTGCATTTTCAATGTTGTCGCGAGCGAGCGCTTCACGAAGAATTGCTACGAGTGGACCGTTGCCTGAAAGAAAAACGCTATAGAGTCCGTCTTCTTTGTTTTGATGTTTCGTGGCGGTGTTAAGACCCACTAACGTTTTACCGGCGCCAGGAACGCCGGTGACAAAACAGATAGATTTGAAGTTACCATCGCGTGATGCGCGAATGATGTCGTCGATAGCATCCGTTGTACGAGTTATGTCAGGCTTGCCCGCTTCATGACGTGTGATCTCATCGACGGAGTGGCCGTTGTAGAGTGCGAGGGCGGCTTCGATGATCGTTGGCGTTGGACAATAGCGGCCGCGCTCCCAAGCGTCTGGGTCGATGTTTGGTTCATCTGATGCGAACGCCAACACTTCATCGATTGTTTGAGAAAGCAGGGGAACGGTGCTGAGGATTGGTGCCAACAGTCCGTCTTTCTTACGCGATATACATAGAATCTGAGTGACCTGACGCGAGGCCGTTGCAATCAGTATCGGCGCGATGATGCAGTCGTTGCTGGACTCGTGAAAGTTCTTAAGGTCTAGACAATAGTCAGTGACTTGATCAATCGCAGATGGATTAAAGTGTGTCTCTCCGACCTTGAATTCAAGGACAAAGATTACCGGACCTGATAAGAGAACTACATCTATGCGCTTACCCATGCGAGGAATTGAATATTCGAAATAGATGCGGCCTTGTCGGTTAAAAAGCGCTCTTTCGAGGATATTGATTTGTTCAACCCAGGCGTTGAGTTGCGTTTGATCGAGGTTGCGTGCGTGCGCGCGTGTTAGTTCGCCGATGATCTCGTTGGTGGTTGTATTGAGGAAATCACTGATTGAGGACGAGTAGTAGGCTCGGCGCATGCTCATCTCCATTTAACATTCACCGCGCTGCGAAGTCGCGCAGGTACGGCGGCGTGTTGGTGGCGATGGTGTGTAGCTCCGTGGGGGTCAGGGGGAGGCGTTGGAGGGCGGACCAGCCGGCCTTCGGGTACGCGAGAGGGTTCGTGGGCGCGTCCGAGCCGTATAGCACGCGCTTGACGCCGATCTGGCGAATGCGCTCGGCGATCCGTTGCAGATCATCGGGTGACATAGTGGGTCGCACTACCGCCGCCGCATCGAACCACACATTCTTCATGCGGGTATCACGCTTCGCGATCGCATCAATGAATACGCCAAGTGCCGAGTCCGTCGCCGAATTATAACCACCAGCTCCTGCGAGATGCGCAATCTGCACTGGCACGTCGGGCGCAGCGGCGAGCAGCTCGTCAAGGAACACACGCGCCTCGTCGGCACCGTATTTGCGCTTGTTGTCGATCGAGGTGTGCAGGTGGACCACGATCGCCATGCGATGACGGTTCGCAATCTCAAACACCTTCCTGACCTTCGCAACGTTTTCCGGATTGTCGAGATCGACGTCGGAATTCCCGAAATGCAGCTTCAATCCATACCGTAGCTGCGGGTGTTTGCTGCAGCGTGCCAATTCCTCAAGCGCATACGCTTTGAGTGGATTGAAGCTACAGAAGGCGCGCAGTCGGTCCGGATATTGCGCGACCTGCTGCGCAGTCCAATCGTTCTCCGCCTTCACGCGCTCATATTCGTTTTCGACCGGCGCGCGGCTCGCTTTGCCCCATGTGTAGGCCATTGACAACACGAGCGCCCGCTTAATGCCTGCTGCATCGAGAAGTTCGATAAGGTTCCGTGCGCTGATCCCCGGCGTATCAGCTTTACCCGAGACGAGGGCGGCAGCCGCGGGACTGAACAGGTGTTGATGGGAGTCGACGACGGGCGCCTCGGGAGTTTGAACCGTGGTACGGACCGAAAGAACGAGAAGCATTGCGCAGAGACTTAATCGCATGCGCCATTATACGTTCCGGCTCCCAGTGTCAGTTTCATTTCTCGTAAAAAAGCGCCTCAGCAAGCCTAATGCAGTTCACTCTCTTCCATCTTCCGCCAAATGTCCGGAGCGGTGCCGTCTAAATCTGTAAAGCCATACACCTGGGCCAGTTCACCTGAACTGACCGACTGCTGATTCCAACGCGCGCGATCCGGATCTAACGCCAGTGAAACGATTGCGCGGCCGACGTATCGTGGCGTCTCCGAGTATGCGAAATCAGGCGGCGCAACGGGTAGACCTTTTTCGGCGCGTTCCGGATCGAGTGCGTCACGCCAGTTGTCTTCGCTAACGCCAAAGTTCTCGAGCATCATCTCCGAACGCATCCAACCAGGTGTGATCGCCACCGCCGTCGCTCCAAAAGGCGCGAGCTCGTGTCCCTGTGAGAAAGCAAGACGATTGACTGCCGTTTTAGCCAGATCGTAGTAGACGGAAATCCGATAGTGGGTCGCATTGTACCTGTTCGTGC
The DNA here is from genome assembly GCA_046732535.1 of Acidobacteriota bacterium. Taxonomy (GTDB): domain Bacteria; phylum Acidobacteriota; class Blastocatellia; order Pyrinomonadales; family Pyrinomonadaceae; genus PSRF01. Next base: position 14,337 of record JBKPNH010000033.1, on the reverse strand, counting down.
CGTCAGTCACTTCGACGACCAGTCCTATCGCCGCAGGAGCGGGCGAGATGAGCAACGGCAGCAAATACTTTGAAGTAATGATGTGGGTGTCGATTGCGAGACGGAGGATGCGCAAACCCTTATCCAAATCGAGATCCCAGATCGGTGTGTTCCACTCTGGCGGGCCGCCCTTTAGAATCTCCGCGCCCCAGATATCGTTCACGAGTATGTCGATCTTTCCGAACTGGCTCTGAAGACGCACGGCGAGCCCTTTCACATCATCGGGCACAAGATGATCTATTGGCATGGCGATTCCAGTCCCGCCCAGCGTCGTCACGAGCTCCGCTGTTTCCTCGATCGTCTCGGACCGATCGTAGTCTGATTTGAGTTTTCGCTGAGTGCTGGTCCGGCCAGTGCAGATGACAGTTGCGCCCGCCTCGCCCAGCGCCGCAGCAATTCCACGTCCCGCTCCGCGAGTAGCGCCCGCAACCACGGCCACGCGCCCACGTAGTGCGTCAGGTTCGTAAGGCAAAGTCACGAACGAATTGTACTGGACCACGATCGCGCCGTGAAGCAATGACGCTGTTCATCTCGGGATAATGGGCAATTCAATCATCGACAAGTGCCGGCGGTTGCGCTGCACTGCGATTGAGGGCGTGCCCTCCGCCGGAATGCGAATGAAAGTATCTTTGTCGTGACCCGCAATCGCAACCCGCAGCCGGTGTCCTTTCTTAACTAGCACCGAAATCGGTTGCAACCCAAACTTCAGCTCAGCAACCTCGCCTGGTACGAGCGGCATTGCATCCTTCTTCAAAAATGTATGATACGGAATGGGCAGCTTCGCCGGCGACTGCTCCTTCGAAATCCGGCGATGAAGCGCGCGCAACTGGCCTTCGGTCACGTAAGTGACTTTCCCGTTCTCGTCGATCTCCTCGAGATAAACAAAGAACGCGCCGTCGGTGTGTGTCGAAGTCACAAAAAGGCTGACGATCGGGTGACCCGTAATCTCGACGTCTGCTGCCAGTGGTTCGCTCGTGTAGGTCAGAAGCTTTTTATCTTCTTCCGCGCGGTCCGGGTAGACCACATCGCCGCCGACTTGTGTGTGCCAGCGATTCTTCGCGCCGGTAGTGGCGTCAAAATTAATCGCGTAGCGATCTTCACCTGAATTCCCTGCCGGACCGTTCGTAGTCAACGAGTTGTTCTCATTGAAGTACCACGCTTTCATTTGCGTACCCGCGACGGGCCAGCGATCCGTTACTTTCCACCGCTCTTCGCCGATGGTGAAATAGAACAAACGCTTCTCCCTATCCAGACCCGTGTCGATGCCCTTGAGGTAATGATCGAAGAAGCGCAGCCACTCGTAAGTCTGCATCGCACGTTGCGAAGCAGGCGTTTGATAAGGACTCGCGTTCTGCGTCGCGCCGTGATTCCAGGGTCCGATGACCGCACGCTGATAATTCTTCAACATAAGGAACGTGCGGATGATGGAATCGGGAGTGCTGGCGTCGAACCAGCCGCCCCAGTTGTTGATAGCGACGTTTGATTTTTCGATCTGCGGCGCGTAGCTGTGCAGACTCAACTCGTCGAGCGTATACCCGAACGCTCGGTCGTCGCGGAATATCGTCTTCAGTGCCGCTGTATAGACATCGATGTTCTCACCGCGTCGCCTGGTAGCTTCCTGGTAAAGTTTCTGATCGACATCTTCATCGACGAGGCGCACGCCAGGATTTGTGTCGAGCTGGCGATTGCCTTCATTCCAGGTTTTTACCATCCAATCAGTGAGTATTCCGCCGGGATATGGTGTTTCGGCGTAGAGATCGAATTCGTAGTGGCGTGGGATGACGGCTTTAACGGCCGGGTTCATCGTCGACGCGAGCCAGAGCGCGGTGTTGCCCGTGTACGAATTGCCGATGGCGCCGACTCTTCCGTTGGACCATGGTTGCGCGACGATCCAGTTGACGACTTCGCTGTAGTCTTTCGCTTCCTCCTGAGTGAACGGCGCTTTCCAAACTCCGTAGGAAGCGCCGGTGCCGCGCGCGTCGACGAACACCATCGCGTAGCCGTGCGCAGGGATGAAGGCGTTTGGCTCGGCGCCCTGGCGCCCACGCCAGTAACGCGTCATGGTCATGATCGCGGGAATCTTCTGCTCGGCAGGAAGATCCTTGGGAAGCACGACTGTGATGGCGATCTTCACGCCGTCGCGCATCGTGAGATAGAGCGAACGCTGGGTAACTGCTTTGAACTGCGGCTCGACGTAGCCTTTGTATCGCTGCGGATCTTTACCGGCAGGCAGCGTTGAGAGAAGCAGGTTGACGTCGCTGCTTTGTGCGAAGGCGCAGGCGCACAGTATTAGCAGCAGTGTTGCAAGGCGGATTGTTTTTGTCATCACAATTCCTCAAAACAGCGGGGGCAAGCCACCCTTCCTGTGAACTCCGCTTTAGTAACACCACCGGGCAGGCTTTGTGACCGCGCACTCGTTGACCGCAAACGACAACGAATTGACGCGCTGTGCCAGCAGGATGTTAACTGACAACAATGCACCGGACGTTTACAGTTCAAGCGAAAGCAGTGGAGAAGATCGTTAATGCAGCGGCCGCTCACAGTGTGAAATCTGACGATCTTTACGAGGCGGTGCAGCTCGATCCGTCCGTGTTGCTCGATCCCGACAACCGCATTCCTTTCGCCCAGCTCGTCAGCCTCTATGAAAAAGCCGCCGCCCTGAGTGGCGACGACAATTTCGGTCTCCATCTCGGCCAGAGCACCACCCCAACTGCATTCGACGTAGTCGGTTATTGCGCGCTCAACAGCCCAACACTCGGCGACGCATTCGCGCGCGTCTCTCGTTACCATTCGATCTGGACTGACGGTGCGCTATTTACGGTCGAAACTTCAAACGATACGAGTGCGATCGTCTACAGTTATTCCGACACGTCGATCCGCGAACATCGTCAGGACGCCGAAATGACTCTCGCCACTGTCACCACTCTTTGTCGTAACATCTGCAGTCCTGGTTTTGCTCCCACGACCGTTGAGTTTCAGCACGACGCACCAGCAGACACTTCAGAGCACATTCGACTCTTCCGCTGTCCAATCAACTTTCGCGCGCCTGCAAACAAACTTACTTTTTCATCAAGCTTTCTGTCATCACCAATCGCCAAAGCAGACGCGAGTCTTTGCGCGGTCCTCGATAGACATGCAGAAGAGTTGCTTGCGAAGTTTCCACCGCGAGACTCGCTCGTCGATCGGGTGCGCGGCATTATCGCGGGCGAGCTGCGCGGCGGCGATCCATCGCTCGAGCGCATCGCAGATCAACTCGGTCTCACACCGAGAACACTGCAACGCAAACTTCAGGAATTCGGCACCTCACACAACGAGCTGCTCGACACCATGCGCCGCCAGCTCGCAATGCGCTATTTGCGCGAAGACGAAATGGCGATCTGCGAAGTTGCTTACCTGCTCGGGTTCTCCGAGTCGAGCTCGTTTCACCGCGCGTTCAAGCGTTGGACCGGCCTCACGCCAAAGGAATTCCGTTCGAGTTGATTCTGGATTCGCGAGATCTCAAAACGGAAACAGAATTCCTTTGTCCTTCAACTTCTCAAACCGCGCCGCAACGAAACGATAAAGTTGCGCCGGCCGCTGACCGCCTCGCCGATACTCGGTGAGGGGTTTCAAAATCTTGAGAACAGACATCTTGCGCCGGAAGTTTCGCTTGTCCAGTTTCTTCCCCAAGATTGCTTCATAGACTGCCTGCAACTCAGTGAGAGTAAATTTCGGCGGCAGCAACTGGAACCCAACGGTTGTGTACTCGAGTTTGTTGCGTAGCCGTTCCAGCGCATAGTTGAGAATCGTCTCATGATCAAAGGCGAGCGGCGGCAGATGATCCATCGGATACCACGCGGCTTCGGCTGCATCGCTTCCGGCTTTCAACGTTCGATCCGCTGAGATGAGAGCAAAGTACGCAATCGTCACTACCCGGCCTCGCGGGTCGCGATCTACTTTACCGAAAGAATAAAGCTGTTCCAGGTAAACATCGGAGACACCCGTTTCTTCTTCCAATTCGCGCAGCGCAGCCTGGTCCAGATCCTCGTCCTCGTGAACGAAACCGCCAGGAATCGCACATTGCCCAATGAACGGAGGAATACGCCGCTTTACGAGCAGTACCTTGAGGACTTGTTCCTGAATCGTGAAGATCACGATATCGACTGTCACCTGCATAAAATGTCTCACGAGACGACGAGTCTCGCTCGTTGCTCGGCCGCCCGCACGGTCGCGATTGCGCCGGAGTTGAATTGAATAAAGTCAGCTTCCATGCCGTCACTAAAAGCCGCTCCTCCCGAAGGCATCAGCGATTCCAGCGCGAGCTCCTGTCCCGCCTCGAGCATTCCAACAACGATATTCGCTTGAGAGTGACGGCTCACGAATGGCTCGCGTACGACGTAGATCAGACGATGATCTTCCCACGGCATGCGAACCGGTTTGAGTCCGTTCCCACCACAGAAGCGGGCCACGCCGGACGCCATGTTGAAGACGGACGACAGCCAGCCCGTAGATCCCGCGCCAGTCGATACAAGCACGCCACTTGATGATTGAATCTCCGACTTCTGCCCGCAGCTTATTCGGTAGAGAGCAGACACGTGGCTGCGGGCGCCAATGAAAAGCTCGTTGAAGGCGAGCAAGCGCTGTCCATCCTGAAGCTTTATCTCCGCCAACGTAACTTCGCGGACTCTTGCATTCGTCTCGATGACCTTTCTCACCGCGGCGCGGGCCTGATTCGGAAGAAACGGTAACAGTATGCCATCGAATCTTCCGGGTTCTGGGTTGATCGCCACGATCGGCTGCGCTCCCACATACTTCGCAGTGTTTGCCACGAGCCCGTCCTGTCCCAGCGTTACGACCAGATCCTCTTTCTGAAACTGGAACGTAGGCACAAGGACGCGGTCGACCAACTGCTGCGGCATTTCGAAGTCGAGGGAGCGGCGGAGTAGTTCCAACGACGATCGATAAGCATCGTCTTCGCGTTCGTAGTCGGCAAAGTCGCCACCGGAGTGCTCGATGTAGAACTTCGCCTGCGACCGCGTGTTGAAGCGCTCCACCAGCTCTTGCAGTCGGGTCTTGCGCGTTACGATGACGATCTTCTTGTACATGGCTATTTCCCGGTGTTGCTGATCAGCGACCTCAGGAGATCCGGAGTAACATTTATTTCTCCAATCTTCTGGGCATTGTCAGCCATCCCCTGAAATGCAAGCGCGATCATCGTCTTCGGGTCAGCGTTCTTTCCGCCGAGCATCATCAACGTCTTCCAGTCGAGATCACGCAAGGGCTTGAGAGTTTCCGTCAAAGTGTAAGCGCGGCTGTCGGTGTCCTTGCGCTCGTTCTCTACTCGCCTGTCGATCAGTTGTGCCCGTTGCTCTTCAACGGCGATCTCGCCGGCCATTTGCGTCTCACGTATCTCGCGTTTCTTCTCTTCGACTGCAATCTCGGTGTTCAGCTCGCTCTCCTTGATCAACCGTTCCTGCTCGACTGCTGCATTACGGCGAGCATAAATCGCTTCGTCCGCGCGGCGCTGTAATTCTTCTCTGGCTTCTGCTTCCAGGGCACGTCCTGTTTCGGGAGTGGGCTGGATGCCAAGAATCGATAGACTCAGAATCTCCACGCCCAGCGCCGAGACTGCTTCGGACTTTCTCAGTGTGGCCAGCGCTTCAGCGACGATGAGATCCGAACTTACCAGGACGTCTTTCAGAACCAGGCGCTGCGTGATTGCGCGAGTAACGCTCTGAAGAGTGTGGACAAGGCGTTCGGGCAACTTGCGCGGGTCGTCAGAGTAGTAAGCGCGACGACTATCGACGCTGAAGTCGAGCAAAGAGGCAAGGCGCTTAGGGTCGGCGACGCGGTACGTCAACTGGCCCTGGATAGTGACAGACTGGAAGTCTGCCGTTGTTTCCTGAAAGACAAAGGGCACATCCGCGCTGGCCAGGGGGATCGCCACGATCGTGGACGTGGGCACATAGTAAATAAAGGAGAGACCTGCTCCTTCTCGCTGGATGTTGCCGTGTTTGTACTGAAGAACGTAAGTGGTGGGCGGCACCTTTATGAAGCTTAGCATCTCTTTGACACCTCCTTCGTGTCTAACGGACACTAATATAGTGTCACCAACACACTATGTCAAGAAGAAAATCCTGCCTTGCCTTTAAACAACGACTTCTGCCCGGCCACTTTGCCGCGCGTTACGGTTTTGCCGTGACGCGATAGTTGTGAGTGGTAAGAAACTTTCGCAGTTCGACTGCTGTTTCGCTGTCTGAAGATTCAGGCGACGAAATGAAAAACGAGAACGTTGTTCCGGAGGGAAACTGGGTGAGCTTTTCTTTCAGAGCGTCAACGGACTGAAACTCGTATTGGGCGACTCGGGCATGAAACCCAAATGGCGAAGGGTCAATAGAAATAATGTATGGCCCCTGTTCCCAAATCTTCAGGTAGCCGTCGACTTGCTGCCGGACTCGTTGAACCTTCGTCTGCTGTGCAAGACGCTGTAACGCGGCTTTGTCTGCTAACCACGCTTTCCCGGTCGCGAGAGCTTGCAGCAAGTTGAGACCCAATCCGAGCTGATAAACCTTGTCATCAATTCTCATCGCAAAGGTTCTATCCAGCTCGGTCTCCCGTCCTCCCCACTCCTCGGTCCAACTCGCGTAGCGCTCGAGTAGAGCCGATTCCGCAGCAGGCGATCCAAACTTTCCGAGCATCGTTGCGGCAGTCTGCGCCACTTCCGGATCTGGATCGTTGAGACTCTTGATACCAATCTCTTCGAGTATTGGATCGTAATGAATTTCAGAGATGGCCTGAAACAATCCATGATTACAAGCCGAGAACTCTTCACCGCGAACAGCGATCGCTTTCTCAATGCGCGGCCGCGCTGAGACAGGACTGACTCGCAAAATATATGCAAGGATCGGATCTTGAATGTCGCAGGCCCATTTCCCGATCTTCGGGTCGAGCCCTTCGATGATTTGCGGAAGAATCGCGTCTGTTGCGTACCGCGCGATCAGTGATGCGAGATTTGATTTACCGTCGAAGTCGTGGCTAGCCGCGAAGTGCTCCGCCAATGCAAAATCTACTTCGGGAAGCGTCTTATCAGGCAACAAGCCGAGGATGCGCGCACTAAATCGAGGACGTGGCCGGCTGATCTCGGTGATGACGGCGCTGCGCGCTCCTGCCGGATCCAATTCGTACCAGCGTTGCAACGCATTAGCGCTCAATTGCAGTGAATCATAAGCCGGCTGAGCTGCCAATGCCGGAAAGTCACGGTACGACTGAGCATAGCGCTTCAACGTTGGAAGCAGCGCCGGACTCTTAATCTTCTCCCAACGGAAAGTCAACAAAGCGTTCTGTTCATTCATTGGAAGTTTGTCGAACAGTGACACTAACTGGCTGGTCAGCTTCTCAGTTGTTTGTTGTGGCACTGCATCCAGGTTCCAGGCTTCATTCAGAGCAGTGCTAAGACTGATCGATAACGCATTGCCTCGCTTAGCCGGCAATGCCGCGAGCAACTGTTCGACGACCCTCTGTTGCGCTTCGCGCCAACTCGCGTAACTGCTGTTGTTGTCTGAGATTACTGTTCTTAAGGCGTTGAGAAGGGTACTGTCGACGGGATGATCGGGATCCGCAATAGCTTCTTCCAGAGCAGTTCGAGCCACTGAACGCTCCGGCGAAGAGATGACGCCGAGCATGTAAACATAATGGACGCCATCGGTGTTTTCACCGCGCATTCGTTTCACCATCTCCCGCGTCGCATCGACGGTGCCGAGAAAGCGAAGAGTTTCAACCGCCTGCCTGCGTGCGGCCTCGTATTGTTGGGTCAGCTCTGGTTTACGCGGCGCCGGCGCGTCCAGCTTCGCCACCGCGTCCTTGAAAGTTTGCTTTTGCCAGGCCGGATCTGCTCTGACGATCTTCAACGTGATCTCATTTGATCGTGCTGTGATTGTTGCCGTACCGGACGGACTTGCCGGGTCTCGAGTTCCAACCCTGTTGCTGGTGACGGTCAGCCGATACTCTCCTGGCTGAGTGAAGCGCACCCATTCGTTGAGAACGAGATTGATTGTACGCGGCTCCGTATTAAGCAATTCGTACGTCGTCAATCCACCCATGCTGCCCGAATTGTTGGGCAAGGGATCGACCGAACCTCCGGACGGCGATATGTTGAATTGCTCGTAATTCATTCGACCGCTACGGTCGTACTGAGCCATGTTGAGTTCATATTGATTCTTGACGGTGCTGCTGAAGTTGAGCTTCAGCGGAATGGCTTCACCCATGCGGAATTCCCGCTGCTCATTCGCAACCGTCACTTTGAGCACAACGTTGGAGTCGATCGGAAGCGTGGATTGCGCGCACGTCTGCCCAACGGAAATGCCGGCGAACAAAAGGAGAACCAGGAGCCGCATGGAAGAATTAAACCTCGTCCGGAATGGTTCAGCAAGATTGAAGAAGTAATCGACCCGCCACACGTGGTCAAATGCCGCATGCCGAAACTGCGGAGATAATCACCAGCATGACCGTACGGATTTATTCCCCAAGGTCACGGTGAGCTCCGTGGTGTTCGGACAAGAGTATTTCGGTTAGGAGGAACAGCTATGAAAGCGATCACACGGAGGCTCTACACAAAACCGGTGATGCTCGGCATGTCGATCTTCGTGGGCATGTTTCTGCTGGTTGGCTTGTTTGTGACAGCCAACAGCAGGGCGGCGACCACGTATATCCCGGCCGGGGACGACCGATTCGAGACCACCGATAACGGCGAAACCTATCACAACTTCTCAGCTTCCCCGATACCCGCGGGCTTCTTCAACTTTGACGGGGCGGGAACGTCACAAGCCTACTCCGGCACTGTGCCACTCGTTGGCGTGCCGCTGCCGGGCCAGGGGGATACTGACACAATCATCCGGCGCAACCAGGCTGTATACACGCCAGGTACTACGTCGATCCAGATCGTTGCGCTCTCTCTGGCAAGCATCAACCCGATCACCGTCACCTACAGCGACAGACCATCAGAATCCTGGAGCGTCAAAGTGAGTCTGTCCGACACTCAGGCCTCGACCGGGTCGATGTCCATTGGCGACGGCGGTACGTTTGACTCGTCGCTGAGTGTGTTTCCGAAATTCACTTTCACGCGCTTATCGGACGGCGCACAAAAGGTGCTCGACACTGGCGGCGGCTCGGGTCTGACGGCCGGTTCGTCATCCGTGAATGCCGCAAGTGGGTTTGAGGTGATCGAACCTGCGCCCGGGCCTCAGCCTGCGCCAACCGCGCAGCCAGCTCCGTGTAAAGCGATCGCCACGGACTTCGAGGCGATCAACAGCTTCTCAGGTGACTCTGCTAACGCGGCTGCTACTGGCTGCGCGCCCGTCACGCTGACTTCCACGAATTCACCGTGGTCGACCTGCAACGGCCAATTCTGTATCCCGCGCCCGATCACCGAGCAGGAGATACTAGCTAGCCATAACGCTTCGCCTCCGGGAACGAAGAAAGCGGTTGTCCGCTAATCGCCTGATGTGAGTCGGCATCGTTCAGCTTTCAGTTGAGATGCCGGCAATCATTAGCTACTCGCACTCCTCCCAGACGCCCTGGCATTGGCCTCACAGCGGCTCCGATACGAGCCGAGGGTGATGATTTAAGCCCCCCACCCAAAGTAATAGGATCTGGGATCCTGTATGACGGAAGCAGCTCAACGCGCGGCGGAGGGGCATGCGCTTGACGTCGGTCCGATTTCGACGTGCCGGGAAGACACGCTTGCAGCACATCGACGGGCGGTCGAGCGCGTGATCACTGTCGCGCGTGAGCGTCTGTGTGAGCCAATCTCCTTGCGCGACATGTCGCGAGTGGCCTATCTCAGCCCGTTCCACTTCAATCGCGTGTTTCACGAGATCACGGGTCTCCCGCCCGCGAAGTTCATCGCGGCGATGCGGCTGGATGAAGCCAAGCGGCTGCTGCTGAACACGCACCTCAGCATCACAGACATCTGTTACGACGTGGGCTATAACAGTCTCGGCACTTTCACTATGCGTTTCAGTCAACGCGTCGGACTTGGACCACGTGAATTCCGCTATCTCGCCGAACGGATCACTCCGAACTCGGTTGAGTCACTTTGCGCTCACTATGCGGAACTTACAGGACACGCGACGGCGCGCGCGTTTGTTGATGGGGTTGAAGGATTCGTCGAGTTGCCCAAGCCGATAGAGGGACCAATCTTCGTCGGTCTCTTCCCTGCCTTCATACCGCAGAGTCGGCCCGTTGGCGGCGCTCTCCTGACGTCGCCCGGTGCTTTCCGCATCGCGCCGGTTCCCGACGGCACGTATCACCTTCTCGCCGCTGCACTGCCGCGTTTCGACGACACGCTCGGCTACTTGTTACCTGACACTGAGAACCTGTGCGTCGGTGCAGGAAACGCGCCGGTGATCGTACGACGAGGCAGGGCCAACCGCAGGTCGAACATCTCCCTACGGCCGATGGTCCTGACCGATCCGCCACTCCTTGTATCTCTGCCGTTTCTGCTCGCGGACACGCTGAAGTAAGACGGAGGGTTTATCGGAGACGTTCCAAAGCCTGATCAGGCTGGGAATTAGTAACAACGTAGTGACCGCGCAGGTTAGAAGGCACAGACAGATCATGACGCCGAGCTGCACGTTGGGAGCGATTTCAGACAGCATCAATACAGAAAACCCCGCGGTGATCGAAGCGGCGCTGACGCAGACCGCCGGCCCGGTGAGTTCGAGTGTGGTCCGCAGAGCTTCGCTCGCGCTCATGCCTTCACTAAGTCTCTGCCGGTAGGCCGTTGCCAGATGAATCGCAAAATCCAATCCAATGCCGAGCGCGATACCTGCGAACATCGAGTTGGCGATGCCCAGCGGCGTGCGTGAAAGCGCCAGCGCGGCGAGGACCAGGAGCAGGCTAAAGGCGACGGGCAAGACCGCGATAAGACCCATCCGCACCGACCCGAGCAGTAAAGTGATGAGTATCAGATCAGTCAGAAGCGCCAACGCGATCGACGACGCCTGTCCTTCGACCAGCAGTCGCACCGTCAGGTAGCTGATCCATCCGTCGCCGAAAGGCACGATCCTGTGGCCCAGTCCCTGGTCCAGTGTTACGCGTTCGGCAGCTCGCAGCACGTTGTCGATACGAGTGTAGTCGGCGTCACGTATAAAGACCGTCACGCGCGCCCCACTGTACTGCGCGTTGACTCTCTCGCGGAGCGCTGCCTGAGGCGATTGCGAAAGCGCCGTGAGGGCCCGCTCGACGTCCACCTCTCTGAGAGGCAAGCGTCCGCTGCGCAGGGCTGCTCGGTAAGCGCTGTAGTTTAAGCCGCCAAGAGACCCGTTGGTTCTCACCACGTCGTTGAAGAGACAGTTGACGGCGCCGACGTGGGGAACTCTCGCAAGGACCCATTCGAGCGAGCCGAGCGCTGAGAGACCTTCCACACTGCTGAACCATCCTTCACGTTTAGCGTCCACCAGCAGTTCGACCGCGGTCGTTCCTGCCAGCTTTTCGTTGAAGAACCTGTCGCCTTGCACGATGTCGCTTCTGGCCGGCAGGTTCCGAATCCAACTATCGTCGACGCGCAGCCGCGTGATCGCGAGCGTGGCGCATGCGGCGACGAAAAGGGCGCAAATGGCCACGCGGCGCGGGCTTGCTCGCCCAGTCAGCAACTGCAACACTGCCGCTGCGGGGCGTCCTCCAATAGCTATCGTGGGATCACCTTGCCAGCGAATGCGCGGCTTCAGAAGTGCGAGCAGTGCGGGAAGAAGTGAAAACGTGAACAACGTCGAGAAGATGATAGCGGCTGAGCCGAACAGGCCGAAGACCCGCAGCGGGTTGAGGCTCACGGCGGCCATGGAAAGCAGTCCGACTACGGTTGAGACAGCCGTCATGCCGACTGGCCGCGCGGCGCTGCTGAACGCGGCAACGATCGTCTCCTCAGGCGTCGAGTGTTCGCCACGCCGGACCTCGTTCAGGTAATGACCGAGCGCGTACACATCGTCTGACACGCCGACGGCGATGAGGACAACCGGCAGCACCAACGTCGTGACGAACACCGGCTGACCGGTCAGTCCCATCAGGCCTGCCATCCAGACGAGGCTCACTCCGATCTCTATCAACGACAAGAACGCGGGCGCCGGATGGCGAAACGACAGAAACAGCATTACACCAAGGACAGCGATAACGGCAGGGATCAAGCGGGCCAGATCGCGTGCTGTCGCCTGGCCCAGGACGGCCTGCGCGAGGGCGGATCCGCTCAGATAGATCGAGTCTTTGCTCGACGACTCGGTCGCGATCAGTGTTCGCGTATCTTCGAGCAAGCGGTAACGGTCTGCGTTCGGCTCCACCTTCGCGATAATGGCGGCCGCCTTCCCGTCAGCCGAGATCAGCACGCCGGTGTTATAGCCTCGCTTGAGCACTTCGCGGCGCAGAGCTTGAATGGAATCGGTGGTCAACTCGTCCTCCGGGCGGAACAGCGGACCTATGTCGACTTTGCCGTCGACGAGTGCGACGCGCGGCACGGTGGCAAGACTGATGACGGAGCCTTCGACAATTCCCTCGACTCGCGAAAGGCCGTCGCTCAACCGAGCGATGCGTCGAAGCGTGTCAGGCGTGTACACACCGGACTCTTCATTGCCTACGCCGATCAGTACAAGATCGCGCAGCTCGAACTGCGACGCCGCCAGATCACCTTCGGCGAATTCAGGCAGGCCGGAAGGAATCAGGGATCGGCCGTCGAGGCGCAGCCGGATTCGCGGTATGAAGAGAACGGCGCAAATGGTGACGGCGCAGACAAGCGCGATGATGAGGCGCGGGTGTCGGACGGAAAATCTCAACAGGTGAGTTATCAGGAACACACACCGGACCTCGGATTGGATGGATATGGGGGTTTGGCCACACCATCATGTAAAGCAAATCCGCGACGTTTTCTTCTTCCATCTTGCTAAAGTGATCTTCTGAGAAATTTCCGATGGCGGCTGCGGAGTATTGCTCAGCGGTTAACGCTGAATGCCCGATGCTTCGGCCTGAACAAGAGGCATGTTGTTTGCTCAAACAGGCGTGGATGAAAACGTCGCCCTCAATCGCCGGCACCATTTACCGTCCTTTCTTTGTAGCCGGAATCCTCACGGTGCTGACCTTGGGCTGTGCCTGGGTTATGAGCTCGTCGCCAATGTCCGGTCGCCGGCTAATCAAGATCAGGATGTCGTAGCGTCTAACCTTATGGTTTGCGAGCGATGATGGTGATTCCGCCAAGCTGTTTACGATTCCGGCGAAACGTCGATCTCATTTCCAGTACGCGTTGACGGGCTTCGGAATCAAGGAGAAGGTTTCTGGCAAAACGCATCGCACCGAGTACGCCTTCGTCCTGAATCAATCGCCTTGGCTCCAGGAGAGCCATCGCGGCCGTATCAATCGACTGGATCTCGAAGCCCTCCGATTCCAACAGCTCGCGCCATTCAGGAATCGTCAACGGACTGACGCCGTGGTGGACAACTGTGGTCAGCGCTTTCGCTGTGGTTGCTCTCGTCTGCTCGACGTCGCCGTCAGGGATGAAACACATTTCGTGAATTCCGTACCGTCCACCTGGTCTGAGTAGACGAAAAGCCTCGCGCACGATCGCGCGCTTCGTTTCCTCCGGCTGCATCGTCAGCATGGCCTCGCCGTACACGACGCTGGCAGATTGTGACGGCAGGCCCGAGTCGGAAGCGTTACCGACGACGCAGCGTCGACGATCGCCAGTCAGATAACCGCTCACGATCCTCGTCGCCGCGTCGTCCCGCTCGATCGCTGTGTACGAAGCAGGATTTGCCTTAAGCGTCAACTTCGCCGTGATTCCCATTCCGGGTGCGAACTCAACTACGTCATCTTCCGACGTTATGTGAAGCGCGTTGAGCATCCGGCGGGTAAGTTCGATTCCACCAGGCCGCAGCACGCGCTTTCCGAGGCGCGCAAGGACCCAATGGCCCGGCATCTTTGGTGTCTTCAGTTGTTCTCCCGGCAAACTCATAACTCTGTTCACACTCCGTGAACGAACAGCTTAGGCAAATTGGCAGCCACTGACGATGACTTAAATGTGGCTGTCGGTTTACAGCTTACGATAGTGACCTTGATGCAGCCACCGATAATTCCCCACTGGCGCTTCCCCGCAAACGAAATTTTCCCACTGATGATCCGGAGGCCTAACGTGCGCGCTCGTACTGAACGGGAACGGTCAGCGGCGAAAATCAGTATCGTTAGAATTCAAGGGCCAGGACCAGCACTCGCCTAAATTATTGAGCCACTTACCTCTTACTGGATATAAACCGCCGCGGCACGTTTCTTGATTCGCTGTCTACA
>JBKPNH010000032.1:0-15376 GCA_046732535.1 Acidobacteriota bacterium | reverse complement strand
ATTGTTAACTGTATCCAGAACGCCTTTTGAATTGACGTGAAATCTTATGCTGCCGCCATAGACAGGGACTGTTCCATGGTATTGCTGCAAGGTGAGATTCCAACCGCCCTCCGGTTCTTGATCTTCCTGAAGCACTTCCATCTTCGAGTCGCCTACCTTGCCAAAAAGGTCAGAGTTTGATTTTAGAAACCGAGATGCCTCGCGACGCATTGTGCTTCCATCTTTTGCGCTCACTTCTGCAAGATTTCCACGCAGGTACCGAAAAACTTCAAGTCGCTCGTCAAAACGGAAACGCATCTGCGGATCCCGCTCGCTGAGCTTACGCACCATTTCATTCGCTTTCATTGGGAGAACATTCCTTTCGCTGTTGAGGTTGGAGTGAGGGAGCGTAGGTTACTGGAAAGTTTATAGGAATCAAACTTTCGCTGGTTTCTTCAACTCCTCTCTGTTTAACTCCTATACCTTCGCGTTGTGGCAGAGGAGATACTCAATGTATGAGAGATCGAGCAAACGCTGTGCCTGCGAAAGAACTGGCGAAAACATGCACCCTTCCCGATTATGATTCGCGGACCGCACACAATCGAATAGAGGTGTCTACTATCGCAGACACTCTCTGAACTCTTCAGCCATGGCCTTTGAACCCGAATCTCTTAAACTCCCCCGGACGACCGAATCCTCAAAGGGCGGCGTCATCCTGCTCGGCTGCCCGGTTTCCATTTTGAAACGAGCTAAATCTTCTTGACAAAACACTTTTAAACTAAGTTTAATGCCTTTAGCTTCAGATGTGTCACGGCCCTACCTTCGTCCCCTACTGGAGATATCTCAATGAAAATTGATAGAAAAACACAGATTCCGAACTTGGTCGTTTACGCTGCGATGTACGGCATCCTATTCGGAATTAGTATCTGGTTGTTAATCGCCCACAAAGAAAACCCCACCAATTGGTTGCTATACGTCATGATGATTTGGGCAGTCTTGGCAGGATTGGTCAAATTCGTTGTGCATTCACGAAAGCAACACCCAAAATCTGCATAGCGGTCATCAAAATCCGCAAGCTTGTTCGGCGATTCAGAGTTGAGAGTACAAGACATCGGTAGCGACCCGCATCAGCCATGCAGGTTTGACCGCCTCTCAAGGGCACCACGAACTGCGATCAGAAAAATCAATGCGTGAGGCCAGCATCCAGCGCATAACAACGGCATGCAGCCAGCCCTTACGAACACCATAGCAAGGCTTCCAAAAATCCAAAGTCCGTGCCTCGGCCGCTGAGTCTGACGGCGTAAATCGGACACAGGCCGAACGGGCCGCTTTGAACGTTTCCCTCAACTAGGGGTTGTGAGTACTCAACTTTCCATAAAGCAGTTCATTCTCTTCTTTAAGTAATCGAACTTGCAGTTCAAGCGCTATGATGGGCGTGATGAAGACAGTAGCCCCACGGAACTGAAAGCCGGCGCAAGTTAGAAACCACCCAGTCCAACTCACTCTCATCGCCACGATCCAATTGTTCTTTAAGGGCCGCAAGAGCAACACCGCCAGTTGCGTAGCCTGATTGGACCAGTTCCTTAAACTTGTTTTTTAGTATCTCGTCGAAGATCTGTGTGTAGTTGAGTGTCATCATCGGGCTCCTATGGTCCAGGTAGGTCATTACATCGATAATGCTCATGCCGCTGTTGAGCATCTGAGTACCAAACCGCGAGATTAACAGCCGACATTGCCAATCAATGATTTACAAGCCAGATCCACTTTTTGGTAGGGCTGCCGATCTGAGTGTCGGCCCTTCGGTTTGTTTGCAGGGAACTAGACATCTAACAAAGTGGGATCGAACCAGACATCTACATAGTCACCAGCGATCAAAAATCGATATCCTGGTGGCAATCCCAAAAACTTCAGGACTTCGGGCCTGTACTCAATCAGATGTTTCGTGTGAAGCGGTGAGAAAGAGTCATCCTTCGATGGGAACTCTTCGCCTCCCCATAGGTACCAACCGTTTGTGTCACCTTGCGGAGGATGCCGATGGCCATTCATAGGCAAGCGATCTTTTGTATCTAAGGCAAACCCCAACTTGGAAGACAGAGGTACTGGTGCCAATTCACAATTGAACTCCGCGCAGAGCTGTCGTTGCTCTTCCTCAATCCTCTCGAAGATTAGGCTTTCGTCGATATTGTCATGCGAGATGCATTCAACTATTTCCTTTACCCGCGCCATCGTAATTCCATTCTGCTGCTCAACTGCCAAAGGATGTTCTGTTGGCTCAAGCTCGATAAAGGGCAGCAACCCTGCAGGGCGCGTATGGACATGAGTTTTAAGATTCAATGTATCGGGGTAGCAAGGCAACGCTGTACTCAACCAGCCGGAATAAGGCGGCTCGTTTTCACGACCGGAAGATTCCCACAACTCAATCATCCGCTCGAAATTCTTTCGGCTCAACGAAACCCATACGCCCCATGAAAATGATTCGCTCCCATCAGTGATAGGTATTTCAAGAGATCCGCGGACGAAATAATGCTCCTCATCAATAACGCACAGGTCGGAGCTAAGCAAGGCTCGCCGTTCACGCTCTTCAGGAGCAATCAGGTCGTACCAATACGGGGCGACAGCCCCGAAGCTCATCGGCAATTCATTATGCCACTCACCACAAGTTGAACATTCGAATCCTTGGCCCAACACTCCGAGGTCAAGAATGTAGTGGCCGATAATCTTTCGCTTCGGCTTATCAACGATCACGTCGAGATATGTGTCGTCTTTTGGCACAGGGATGTTGATGTGCTGGTACGAGCCATCTCGGGACTCATAAATGAATTTGACCTGCCACTCCCACGCTGGGCAATTGTGGTACTTCTCCTCAATAACCGAATCTGCATAAGCCCAAAGGTCGACGATTTCCTCTGCGCTTTCAGTCACGTCGAGCATTGGAGGCGAGAACGTCGCTTCGTACTCTGCTTTAGTAATCTCGCGGGGAGCCTCGGTCATGGCACCTAACTAATCTGGATGAAATCGGGAAGCGCCCTAAGCTTCACTCGCGGAAGATCGACTTCCCGGCAGGGGGGGTGGTCATAGCCTTCCCTGCCTTCTATATGACCACTCGAATCAAAGTCTATATCGATTCAATAGGTGTTGTCAGGTTAAGCGGAGGAAGATAGCGCCCCGCTGCTTCATGAAATTAAGTTGACAATACCCTCGAAGGCAGTCTCCCATTGGCAAATACGTCGTTCAGATCGATCGCGAGATGATGAAAGTTAACTTTTAAGAGTTGGCTGACCCTGCCTTCCGTCTCGATCTTCCATAAGCCGGAGCCGGTATCCAGGAAATAGACTTGGCCACGACGATCGACGGCGATTCCCGACCCGGGGTGCGCCCTGAATGAGGTTGGAAGCAGGCACAACATTACCAGCGCGAGAAGACTCAGTGAAGTTACACGAGATTCTTTTAATGTCGCTTTCATTTTCATCCTCTCCTTCTAGCTAGCAGGCCCACGTGCTTGTCTATCCGAATGACTCTCTTTCAAATTTTGCTTCTCCAGCAAGTTCCGGACTTCCCCTCCCGGCATCAGCGTTATTCGACCCCCCGCTCAATTTCATAAGCGTCGTTGAAGCTCTTGTTCGGTTTCAGGATTAATCGCTTGCGGGAATAATCAATGATCATTTTGAAGCGACGAAAAATCTCGCCACCTAACACTCCATCGCCCCCTTTACTCTCCACTGCACTGTCGAGCAAAAGAACAACTGGCGGGTGCTTCAGTACGAATAGCCCCAACTGTACCGCTTTAACCTGACCGAGCAGACGGCTTTCCTCTCCCCCTAATCCCTGTCCACGATCCTGAACTACTTTCGGCATAGCCGCGAGCAGTTGCTGCTTCTTCACGAACGAATTATTAATAACTAATGTGCCGTCGGCTCCCGTATCTATTTCCAGCTTAGCTGCAACAGGAACGCGTCCCTCGACCACGATGCGGGTCAACACAGACGGAATTTTGCTTCCATCAAACGAAAGCGGAATACTTTTTCCATCTCCGCGGTAAGCGTAGTTTTGTGGGTCATACAGATTCATCGTCTTATTCAGGTAATCAATCTCGACCACAAATTGATTGATGAAGCCATAGCCGATCACTCCGTCAAATTCGAAACCGGGCACTGTGGGAAATGGCGCTGAGAAGATCATCTGATTAGAGACTTCCGCCCCTGACACACTCAGCGATACACCGGTCATGTAAGTACCTTGAATACGGCCACCCGTTGCGGTGCCGTCGGCGACGCCTTGTGATCTTAACCCCAATTCCGCCGCTACTTTTGAATTGATGCCGGAGTGCGACGCGCCCGTGTCAAAGATAAACTTGAGGGGTCTTGAACCATTTACTCTGACCTGCATCAGAATAAGGTTGTTGTTAATTTCAAGGGGAATTCTCAACGCGCTATTCCCCGAGGCGAATCGGACTTTTTGAGCGTTGGCCTGATCGAACATTGAAAGGGAGATGAGCCAGAGGGCAAGAATCGCGAGTCGGTTAAGCTGATATCTTTTCATGGTTAGTTCTCCTCACCGTCTGTTTGTTGTTAAACTCCGCGCGACTGCGGTTGGGTGGATTGCGCGTGTGAGTCTCTAACTGCATTGTTTAAGGCGACGCGTCTGGGCCGTTCTGGAACTTTGGTTTCTGGGCTATTTGTTTTAGCGCCGTGCGGATTGATGATTGATGGCAGCTCCAGGGCGACTAGAGCGAAGAGCGCGAGCGAAACTATTGTGCGAGAGGGCATTCGACGGACTCTCCGGGCGTCAAAGCCTTTGTGTGTTGATCGTTTCGCTGCCGGAGGCAACCATGAAAAATTTCTCGACCAGCATTCAACGAAACGTGTCGCATGAGATTTGTAACGGCTAAACAGCTGTAAATCCTGCTACGTATTCACGGCTCGTGCCACAGACTCCAGGAAAACTTGCGGGACAAATTGCGGGACAAACCGCATTTGAGGGAGGCGAGGTTCTAATTTCCTTAGAACTTGGTGCCCCCGGCGCGATTCCAACGCGCGACCTTCCGCTTAGGAGTCGGATTCACGAGCCTTTTGTTTTCAATACTTACGAAAAAGCTTAACAAAAACGCGTGTGCATGCGTTGCATATTGTGCTTGAAGTGCTCAAGTTGTAAAGAACGGCGGGACAACTGCGGGACAACTTGGCCCAAGCGCAACGTCACTCAACATTAACAAAATTTCTTCATCGGCTTCATTGTTAACTCCTCCTTTCACTACGATTCGGTTTGCCGTTATTCAGTCTATTGGTGTTTGGTTTCGGAGACGAGGCATCGAGACGCGCGGTGCTCCTTGGGTTGCGAATCTTTGTTTTGAAACAGTGTTTCCCCCTCGTAGGGACATTGGGGCCACGAGTGGGTGCCTGACCTTATGGGCAGTTCGCAATGTCGCGTATCGATAAATCCGGTCCGCTTGCGGTGCGCAAAGTAAGCGACGTGTGCCGTGTCCCTCATCGTGTTGGGTGTTCGCTTTCATTGGTCTTGAAAATGCGTTTTCCCCTTCCGTAGCGAAGACGAAGCACGGGTGGCGCATAGCGATGCACCTGCAAGGTCGCAACGAAGTGGAGAACCGAAATGGAGCTTGCGTAATGGAGGTTGCGTCGCTGGGCTCCCGTGCGAAGATGAGAGCGAAGGAAGGGGAAAAACAGGAACTCTCTCGGCTGGAATGAAATGGAATGGAATAAAGCCGAGTCCGATTTGACTGTCTTTGGGTCAGTCAGCTGCCATCGAGCAATTTCATTTTTCTTCTTGAAGTGTGTGATTTTCAGAAGTAGATGCGAATGCACAAAAGAGGCTGCGAATGATACAGAAGTAGGTGCGACGGGCGTTCGCCTGGCAAACTGGAAGTGGTGAACTGAGACTGGCGAGATCGTGCGCCCGTGGTCTCTAAGCGACCGTGAGGGACTAAGACACGAAGAGTGGGAAAACCTTAGAAAACTGGCGCGGCAGAGCGTATTATTGGCTACCCTCTCATGTCGCAACTCGAGTCTTGGTTATTAGTTTGGAAACTATCTAGGGAAGTGTGAATGTGAGTCTTCGTCCAATACCTTGCGTCTTACTGCTTTTCATGATGGCAGTCGTTGCAACTTCGGCGTTTGCGCAAATCTCCGTCGTCGACTCCGCTACGATTGAGTTGGCGGGCGCGAGGCTACCGGAAGGGGCTAGGTGGTCGTCTTCACTTGAGTCAACTGACGGAGGACTCGTGACGAAGCCAACGTTGCCGAACTCGACTTGGGACCTCTGGTTCGAATCACCGCCGATTTCTGCCGGCATGTCATGGCGGCCACCCACTTCGACTCGCCTAAAAGTAACGGTCACGGGGCTGGAGTCGGAAGGCGGCTACCTGCGCGCATTCTTCCGCTACAGTAGTGATCGAGTGCATTGGTCTTCCTGGTACAGCATGTCAGGAGTCACTACTAGCACTAAGGATCCGGAAAGCGAGTATAGAGGAGAACTGTCACTGCCCCGCGCTGCCCGCGAGAAGTACGACGCCCTGATGCGAGAGTGGTTTAAAACCGACCCGGACTGGTCGTCCGATGAACATGAGTTCTGTGTATGGCTCGCCAAACTTTATCCGGCGTACTTTGACACGGAAACTCCTTTCATCGGCTACGTGCAAGTGAGGGTCGAGGGAGAGGCGAGGCGTATGCGGGTTGGCGGGATGAAGATCGAGCAGTCTTGGAGCGTGAGCGGATTCACTAGTTTCCCTTTCTCGAAGAGAAAACCTCGGACTACGACTGGGGAAAAGTGGTTTTTCGACTTGAGCAAACACACGGACCAAGGTCACCAGTAAGCACTTATGCGGTTCGCCGTTTCCTTTACGTAACGCGCGTCAGGATGGCTTTGAGTTGCGTTTTCTCAGTTACAAAATTTTCTCAGATTGCCTCAGATACAAAATTTCGTTGACTTGATGCTCTGAAACGAATAAGGTCTCGTCCGAACTGTTGCAACTCTCGCTGTCTCGCTAGTCACAAGCAAGGTTTCAGAATCATAGCGCTGCATTCGGCTCACGCCCCCGTGGGTCCACTCCGAACCGCACTGCATTCGTCCGGCGACGTCGAGATCTAGTCCCAACTGGAGTCAATCGATATGAAACTACATGGCTTAAGCGGCCTGATCACCGCAGGCATTTTGTGCTTCATCTGTTCCACCGCCGTTTACGCGCAGCCGCATTGCAAGACCGGATCCGACTTCACAACCGCTACTGCCTGGCAGCAAGTGCCGCCGCATCCCCCACTTTTTTGGGGGTTGAGGTTTGTGACGGTCAACTGGGCCACGGGTCAGGCTCCTTCGCAACCGATGAGGGATGTTTTGGAGGACGCGATCACTCAGTGGAACGTGCGAGCATGTACTACTGGCATAGTATTCATTCCCAATCCCACCCAAGGCGCCTACGCTGATCTCGATTTTTTTCAAACCACTAGCGACGCGACCGCCGGCGGTTGCGCAGTTTACGAACATGCTGCTCAGGACATAAATTACGGTCCATCATTTCTGGCACGTTTGACTTCGCTCGGCCACAATGAGGCGAGGGCGGTCATCATGCATGAAATAGGTCACTTTTTGGGCTTGGACCACACAAATCCGCCTATTTGGACGCCATCGATAATGACGCAAGGAACTTGTTCGGCGCCCGCGGCAGTGACCACTTTGTCGGACGCGGATGCCCAGAAAGTAGCACAGTGTCTGAATTCCGCACCCACTTGCCCAACGTTTGATTTCTTTCCCCCAGTAAATTTATTAGCCTGTGAACAAAATGGCGGCTATTGGAACATTAGCTTCGGCGGATGCTTCAATGAGCCTCAACCAACACCAACACCAACACCAACCCCAACACCAACTCCGACCCCATCTGGCGGTAGTTGCACTCCGTGGTGGCTAGCATGGTGTGATGACGTTGATCTTGAGCTTTGCAGATGTATGGGCACTATCAACAAGTCGCCGATACTGATTGATGTTCTCGGAAATGGTTTTAAGCTGACGGACCCGATTCACGGAGTCAATTTTGATCTGGACATTGACAACATTCGTGAGCAAACAGCATGGACGGATGTGAGTTCGGATGAAGCTTTTCTCGTGCTGGATCGCAATGGCAACGGGACCATTGATAGTGGAGCCGAACTGTTCGGGAATTTCACTCCGCAACCTGATCCACCCGCTGGCGAAGAGCGACAAGGCTTTCTCGCACTGGCTGAGTACGATAAACCAGCGAATGGAGGGAATGGTGACGGAAAAATAAACCAGAGCGATGCGATTTTCTCTTCCTTGCGTCTATGGCAGGACCTAAACCACAACGGTATATCTGAGCCGGCGGAATTACGTATGCTGCCGCAACTTGGCCTGAGTTCAATTGAGCTCGACTATAAGCTTTCCAAAAGAGTTGACCAGTACGGTAACAGCTTTCGCTACCGCGCGAAGGTGAAAGACGCTCATGACGCCCAGCTCGGTCGCTGGGCCTGGGATGTGTTCCTGAAAAGCGTGCCCTAAGTAAAAGTGTTGCTTAGTGCGGTTAGGTAGTCCCAAGTGCAAGACATATTATCGCTGCGATTTGCCGGGATTAGGCAACTGATCCTCAGTCGGACCTTCGGAAATCCGACCAGCGTAATGGTAAACTTCCAATATCGGTCGAGGAAAAGTTATGACAAACCACAAATCGTTTAAAGTAGTGCTGGTTTCGATGGCCATCTGTCTGATGGCTGGTGCATCGTTTCTTGTCATCTCCGGCAGAGCTTCCCGACCAACGCAAGACCCATCCAGTAAAAAGCCAAGCGACGACGACGCCCTCGCGGTGAAAAAAGCGCTCCAGCGGGGAGGCCTGCGCGAAGCGGCGAAGGTAAAAGGCTATTACGTAGCGGAGTACAATCCGCATTGGGACTTGTTACCGTTCAGTGTTGAAACTCTAACCAAGAACAGCGCCGCCGTAATCGTTGGCCGGTTCACGAGAAAGCTCGATGCGCGGCTCCTTGATGGGAAAGTGATCTTCACAGACTATGAGGTTGCCGTTGAGGAACTCGTAAAAGGGGATATCAAACAAGCCGAAACGATCGTCGTCAGCCTTCCCGGCGGCCGCATTTATTTCGAAGACGGCACCAGTGCTGAACAAACCACGCCAACGTTCGAGCACCCTCTTATGAGACGCGCCTATACTCTGTTCCTTATGAAGGAGCCGGCCGTCCCGTCCGTGTTCTTCTTATCGGGCGGACCCCAGGGCATGTTCGATATTGAAGACAGCGCAGGCGTTAAATCGCGTGGCAGATCAGACGATCCGGGGGCGGTTGAGATCAAAGGCAACCGTGAGTCGTTCATGAAAACCGTACGAGAGCTGGCACGAAAGTGGCCCAATCCCGGCAAATGCTGCGGCTGATGCTAGCCACGAGTTGATCCGCTGCGCTCTGCAAGACGCGCCAGCTCACCATGAGTGGACAATTTCCTTAGGAAAACTGGTGCCCCCGGCGCGATTCCAACGCGCGACCTTCCGCTTAGGAGGCGGACGCTCTATGCAGCTGAGCTACGGGAGCACGAGACCGATATTAATAACACAATTACGACTGGTACTTAATGAGGGAACGCACGTCGTATCCTGTTAACTTCTCTCGCCCGGGCAGAAATTCGAGTTCGACGACGAATACTAACCCAACGACCGTGCCGCCAAGTTGCTCTACGAGATCGACGACCGCGCGGGCCGTGCCGCCGGTGGCCAGCAAATCATCCGCGATGATGACGCGATGACCGTCGCCGACAGCATCGCGATGGATCTGCAATGTGTCCTGACCGTACTCGAGATCGTAGGAGATCTCCGCACACGCGGCCGGCAGCTTGCGCGGCTTGCGCACCGGCACAAACCCCGCGCCCAGGTGATACGCCAGCGCAGGCGCGAAGATGAAGCCACGCGCTTCGACGCCAATCACCGAGTCGATCTTCTCACCCTCAAACTCCGAAGCAAGCGCGTCGACCGTATTGCGCAACCCTTCGGGATGTTTGAGCAGCGTCGTGATGTCGTAAAAATTAATGCCGGGCTTCGGAAAGTCCGGCACTTCGCGAATTAGGGATTTGAGATGGTCCATTCGTTACTCACAAAAAGAAATATTAATGTTCGATGCGAAACGCAGAATACAAACCTGTCGGCTCGAGATTGATCTCCTCTAACTGATTCACAACAGCCCATTGCGGTCCGGTCGCAAGATCCTGCTTGAACGCTTCGACACTGCCCGCCGGCCCTTCAACCAGCGCTTCAACCGTTCCATCAGGACAGTTGCGAACATACCCGACGACCTGGTGCCGCGCAGCCGCGCGTTGCGCGAAGAAACGATACCCAACACCCTGAACTTCCCCTCGTATCAAAAACTTTCGCGCTACTCCCGACGCCATATCTGCTCCTACTTGCATTTAAAAAGATCCCCTTGCTTTCCCTTCTCCAACGTAAACGTTTCGTCCTCACCACCGGCGAGCTTCAACGTCAACGTCATCTTGTTGCCACTGATCGATCCGGTATAAGTCGCCGGCTCCGACCGGCCCGGATCATCCGCGCGAACCGGCCCGCCGCGTTCAGGCGTATGCGTGCCGCGCAGATTGAAACGCCCGTTACTATCCAACGTCAGCGGGCCCTGAATCATGCCATGCGCGCAATCGTATTCAATCGTTGCCGACTTCTCGCCGACTTCGATATTGATATGCTCTCCGCCCCAGACTCCTGCCGGTATGCGTTGCTGCATGTCAGTCGCGCTCGCACACGAAATCATGAAGAGAACGGCAACAACTCGGATCATCGCGAGGCATTGTAGCCCAAATCGAAACTTTGTTTATACTGACCACGTACTAGTCAACTCTGCGTAGCTCGCCTCAAACACGGATAACACAGATTTCAAAGTGAGGAAGCCCAACATGCGACGAATTGTAGCTGCATTCATGGCTGCGTTCATGTTTATGATCGCGGCCTTTTCAGGCGCAAACGCCAAACCACTGAACATTCCGGTCGTCTATTACAAACTCCCGAACGGCCTCAAAGTCGTGATCTCGGAAGATCACAACGCGCCCGTGGTGACGGTCGGCGTCTATTACAACGTCGGCATGCGCCTCGAGCCGAAGGGCCGCACCGGCTTCGCCCACCTGTTCGAGCACATGATGTTTCAAGGCTCAGCAAACGTGAAGAAGTTTGAGCACGCGAAGTTTGTAGAAGCAAACGGCGGCAGCCTGAACGGCCACACCGATTTCGACTACACCAACTACTACCAAACGCTCCCGAGCAATCGCGTCGAGATGGGCCTGTGGCTCGAATCGGATCGCATGCGCTCGCTCGACATCAGCGAGGAGAATCTGAAGAACCAGCAGGCCGTGGTGAGCGAAGAGGTGCGCGTCAACGTGCTCAACCAGCCGTACCAGTTGTTCGAGTGGATCAGTCTCTGGGAGAACGCGTTCACGAACTGGCACAACGCGCACAACGGCTACGGCGAGCTCTCGGAAATCAACGCCGCTACGATCGACGACGTCCGCAACTTCTTCAAAACTTATTACGCGCCGAACAACGCCGTGCTGACGGTCGTCGGCGACGTCGACGTGGCCGAAGTGAAGAAGATGGTCGAGAAACACTTTGCGGCCATTCCCTCGCAACCGATGCCGCAGCGCGCCGACCTAACTGAGCCCTCGCAAACAAAAGAGAAACGAGTCGCGCAAACTGACAAACTCGCGAACCTGCCGGCGCTCGCAACCGGTTATCACCTGCCGCCGCAAAACTCACCCGACTTTCCCGCGATGGCGTTGCTGATCCAGATTCTTCAGAGCGGCGAAAGCTCACGCTGGTATCAGCGTCTGGTGAAGGAAAAGGAGTTGACATTGGACCTCAGCGGCGGTCTGAACTACTTCGGAAACGAGTTTGACTACACGGGCCCGATGATCATGACTACCCGCATGACGTATAAACCGGGCCATACGGCCGACGAGATCCTGCGCGAGATCGATGCCGTGATCGCAGACGTCACCAGCAAAGGCGTCACCGAAAAAGAACTCGCCGACGCCAAGATCCAGTATCGCTCAAACTTCTACAGCCAGGTCGAGGGGACGATGGGGAAAACGCACTTGCTCTCCGCGCTCGCTCTCTTCCGCGACGATCCGCAGCAGATCAATTCACTGTTGACGCCGTTTGAAAACGTCACCGCAGCGCAGATCAAATCCGCCGCCGCGAAATATCTCGTAACGACGAATCGCACGGTCATCGATCGCGTTCCAGAGAAGAAAGCCGCCGACTCGAAAGGGGAAAGCAAATGAAAACCATACTCGCCATACTCTCGCTGACTCTGTTTCTGACTCCCGTGCTCGCGCAACAGAAGACGCCGCCGCCTCCGGGAGCCGCAAGACCGTTGAATCTGCCCACGATCACCGAGAAGAAACTCGCGAATGGATTGACCGTGGTCCTGGCGCCATTGCCAAGCGTTCCCAAGGTCTCGTCGATCCTGACGTTCCGTTCGGCAACGACGGCAAGCGACCGCAAGGAACATCCAGGCATTGCCCAGATCGCCGCCACAGTCGCCAACGAAGGCACTGACACGCGCACCAGCAAACAACTCAAAGAAGAACTTCGCTCGATCGGCGGCACACTGTCGCTCGGCAGCGACGCCGACTCAACCACGATGTTTGCTTCGTCACTCGCGGAGTTCTCGCCGAAACTATTTGAATTGATGAGCGACGTGGCCCAACATCCGTCATTTCCGGAAACGGAAGTCAAGCTGGCCCAGGAGAACACGATCCAGCAGATTCGCGCGGGACGCGCCGATCCGGGTTTCCTCGTCAACGAGCGTTTCCAGAAAGCGGTCTTCGGCGATCACCCTTACAGCTTCGTCGTGCCGGATGAAAAGTCGATCAGCGCGTTGACGCGCGCTGACTTGAGAGCATTCGTCGCGAAGTACTACATGCCGAACGCATCGCACCTGATCGTTGTCGGCGACATCGACGTCGACAAAACATTCGCGGAGATCGAGAAGGCGTTCGGAACCTGGAAGAGCGGGACCGTTCCGCCCAACGAGAACCCGCCGGTACCGAAGCGCGAGAAGCGCCAGATCTACTTCGTGAACCGGCCCGATTCGATCCAGTCGGCAATCTACATCGGCAACGTAAGCATTCCGCGCAAAGACAAGGACTACTTCGCGATCCGCACCGCTAATACGATCTACGGCGGTTCGTTCTACTCACGTTTGACGCGCAATATTCGCGAATTGAAGGGCTACACATATTCGCCGTTCAGTTCGTCAAACACGCTCGCCAAGACCGGTTCTTTTGTGGCCGGAGCTTTCGTACGCAACGAGGTTACTGGTCCAACGCTGCTCGAGATCTTTTACGAGCTCGATCGCATGCGCGTGTTACCGGTCACCGAGGAGGAATTAAAAGCGGCCAAGGAGTACAGCACGGGAAACTTCTCAGTCGAACTGGCGAGCCAGTTTGGCCTGGCGGGCCGCATCAATACGGTCTACACCTTCGATCTCGACAAGAGTTTCATCAACGACTTCCGGCCGAAGATCGAAGCTTTGACGGCGGCCGACATTCAGAAAGCCGCCGCCAAATACTTCGACACGTATCATGCTGCGATCGTCATTGTCGGCGATTGGGAGAAGGTGAAGGACCAGGTAACGCCGTTCGGAGACGTCACGATTTACGATTCCGAAGGCAACATCGTCACAAAGCCGGGAAGCACGGAATAAAGATAGTTTCGGGTAGCGCCCTATTTCTTAGGCTTTTGCCGCGCTAGTACGCCGGTGTCGATCGTTTCGCCGGTGCGCGAGATCGTCTGGAAATACAACTGATCGTCGACCACTTCAAACAACATGAAACTCAGGTCGGTGTCGTACGCTTTGTCCGTTAACGGCGACGACTTGTCGATGTCGCCCTTGCGCAGTTTCCCCGCCGCGCCGGAGACGAAATAGTAGATCCCGTTCTGCGGCTTGATTCGCTCGTAAACGTGATCGTGTCCGGTTAGCACCAGGTTGACGCCGTGCGCGACGAATATCGGTTCGACGACCTTGCGCAGCTCCTCATCAGAGCCGTGACTCTTCGCCGACGAGTACGGTGCATGATGAAAGAAACAGACTTTCCATTTGGACGTGTCCAGCGCCAACTGCTCCTGCAACCACTTCACCTGTTTCTGGTCCATGTAGTTGCTGTTCAAGGCGTAGAACGCGACGTTTCCCTTTTTGAAACGATAGTATTCCTTCCCGTTCATGTTGAACTGTTCATAATTCGCCTGTAGCGCCAGATCGTGGTTGCCCAGCGCGGCGTAGAACTTCACCTTGTTATCGAGCAGCGGTTTGTAGACGCCGGAAAACTTCTCCTCGAAATCTTTCGGAGTCTCGCCGCCGTAAAGGTTGTCGCCCATCATCAGCACGAACTCGAACGGAAACGCGTGCCAGTAGTTGACCATCATGTCGGCGACTTGCTGTTGGCCCTTGCCGCCGGTTCCGGGATCGCCGATCACGGCGAAACGCACCGAGCCGTTCTTCACCGGCAACGTCAGTTTCACTGCTGTCGCCGCCTTTGGCGCCGTGGTTAATTTCTGGCCGAGTGTTTGGTAAGAAATGTTAACGGAGATCAGTGCGACGAATAGTAAGAACGACAGAAATCGCGCCATGACTCATTCTCCTTCGACTACGGTAAAGCGTTCGGCATGTAGTCGACTATGACGTTGTTTTCCCTGTCCACCAGCAGCAGGTTTGCGCCGACGAAGCGATACCTTATCTCCTGTGGTAACTGAGGCAGCTTGAGCAGGAGAGTCGGCGGCATCTCAGTAAACTCTTTCTGTTCGGGATAAGGATAATTAACTCGGACGGGCACTCCCGCCGTCTCAGCTTGCAGGATCGTTTTCCGCAGTTCGACCTTGTCTCGGCCTTTGAAGTCTTCGCGCAGGATGTTGCGAATGTAGGTCGCGACTTCCGGCGCGAAGAGCTCGCCGCGCTTCGCGCCTGAACGCGCTGCGCGCACGGCGTCTTCAAACGACGTCATGTAAGCATGTATCTGTTCCGGAGTGCTGTCTTTGGAGATCCTGGTCGGAAGTTTTTCCTTCACCTCGTTCCGAAGCTTCACGTATTCCTTGACGCGCTTCTCGAACGTAGAGACGGTTTGTTTATCGGTGGTTGAAACCTGCGCGCTCGCTATTAACAATGACGCTGCGAGCACACTCAGCGCGACTGCAACGCGTACACTCATATGCAGGCAAGTCGCAAGCGAAATGCCAATCGGAAAACGCCGATTTTGCTGGATTTATTGAGGAAGCTGCGCGCGGCGCGCGAATGCTTGTAGAACAGATCCGATCTACGTCAGGACACGAGGTACATCACATAGTCGCTCACTAGATTGACCAGCGATCCGCCCTCATGCATGAGCC
>JBKPNH010000031.1:0-11049 GCA_046732535.1 Acidobacteriota bacterium | reverse complement strand
GATTACGGTTCTCGGCGCATCCGGTTTTATCGGCTCTCGCGTGGTCCAGCGGCTCGAAGCGCTTGGCCGCGAGCACCAGGCCGTGCGGCGGGACGATGCGCTTCCAGAACGCGCGCTGGGACACGTTATTTACTGCATCGGGTTGACCGCCGACTTCCGCTCGCGAACATTCGACACCGTTGAAGCGCACGTCTGCAAACTTCTCGAACTGCTGCGCCGCGGCGGCTTCGAATCGCTGCTCTATTTGTCGTCGACGCGGCTTTACGGCGCGAGTGAATCAACCTATGAAGACATGGCGATCCGTGTTTCTCCGCTGGACATCTATAACGCTTCGAAGATAACGGGCGAGTCGCTTGTATTGAACTGCGGAAGACCCGCGCGCGTGGTCAGAGTCTCCAACGTTTATGGCGACGATTTCAACTCGAACAACTTCCTTTCGACCATAATCAACGACGCGCTTACGCAACATAAGATCGTGCTGCAAACGGCCGCAGAGTCGGCAAAGGATTACATTTCGGTCGACAACGTCGTGGACGGATTGATCGCCATTACGACAAGAGGGAAAGAACGAATCTATAATCTGGCGAGC
This sequence comes from Acidobacteriota bacterium, assembly GCA_046732535.1. GTDB lineage: Bacteria > Acidobacteriota > Blastocatellia > Pyrinomonadales > Pyrinomonadaceae > PSRF01. Next base: position 10,460 of record JBKPNH010000031.1, on the reverse strand, counting down.
GGCGTGAACGTCTCTAACCACGGATTGGCACAGATGCTTGGTAACTTGACGGGATGCACAGTCGAATATGCGCAACCAGCGCCGCTGATAACTTTTCCGCCGATAAACATCGATCGCCTGAGAGCAGAATTCGATCTGCAAACGTCACACGTGCTCGACGACATGCCGCAGTTGATCGACGCTTACCGGCGCAACCTGGAATCGCCTCATGATCAAAGTTGATCTCGAGCAGGGCACAGTCAGTGTCGAAGAAGGTGGTTTGACTACGACCCACCGCCTCGACTCTCCGGAGGCCTTCAACGTCATTTCCGACATCTGGCTGCGCGCTGGATGGGACAACAAGTACGTCTACAGCTTCACCTGGCTCGGCCGGCCGATCATTCAGCTTCCCGACGACATGTTTCGGCTCCAGGAGGTGATCCATTCGCTGCGGCCGGACGTGATTGTCGAAACCGGCGTGGCCCATGGCGGTTCGCTCGTCTTCTATGCGAGTTTGTGCCAGGCGATGGGACGCGGGCGTGTGATCGGCGTGGATATCGAGATCCGGCCGCATAATCGCGCCGCGATTGAGTCGCACGTACTTGCGCCGCTGATCACGCTGATCGAAGGCAGTTCGATCGATCCGGTTGTGGTGGAAAATGTGCGGTCGCAGATCGGCCCGGATGAACGCGTGCTAGTGTTATTGGATTCGTGTCACACGAAGGAACACGTGTTGGCTGAGCTGTTCGTTTATTCGCCGCTGGTGACGCCGGGTTCGTACATCGTCGCCATGGACGGGATCATGGAAAAAGTCGCCGGCGCGCCCCGCACCGCGCCTGACTGGTCGTGGAATAATCCGCGTCAGGCGGCGCTGGAGTTTGCGGCCGCACATCCGGAGTTTACGATCGAGGAACCGGAGTTTGTTTTTAATGAAGGCAACGTTACGGAGCGAGTGACTTACTGGCCGTCGGCATTTATAAAACGAAGATAATGGGGACTGTAGTAGTAATACCAACACGCAATCGTGCGCAGATAGCGAAGAACGCCATCAGATCCGTACTTGACGAGCGCATCGACGGCGTCAAGGTCATGGTCTCTGATAACTCGACCACGGAATCCGAACGCGAAGAGCTTGCGAACTTCTGCACGGCTCTGGACGACTCGCGTCTTCGTTACGTCAGACCACCCGAGTCAATGGCGATGCCCGCGCACTGGGAGTGGGCCATCGAAGAGGCGCTGGCGTTTTACGACGCAAACCACTTCATCTACCTGACCGACCGGATGATGTTCAAAACCGGCGGCCTCAAAGAAGTGCTCGACGTCGCCAAACGCTACCCGGACAAGGTCATCAGCTATAACCACGATCGAATCGTGGATCATGTGAGGCCCATCCACGTCGATCACTATCCGTCGACGGCGTAACTAGGGGAAGTTCCTACCGAACGTTTGTCGTGGCTCGTGTCGCAGGGCGCGCTGCAACACGGGTTGCCGCGCATGCTCAACTGCATCGTGCCGCGCGCCATCTTCGATCGGTTCAAAGCGAGGTTTGGAAACGTCTTCGCCTCCATCGCTCCCGATTTCAACTTCTGCTTCCGCTGTTTGGACCTCGAAGAATCGATCCTCTTTCTTGATAAGTCTCCGATGTTTCATTACGCGCTCAATCGCAGCAACGGCGCCAGCGTCAGCCGTGGCGAGATGACGGCCGACAACGCTGACTTTACTGCAAACCTGCCGATCGACAACTCGATGAGGAATTACGCGACGCCGATCCCGCAGCTCAACACTGCCGTCAACGCCGTCTTCAACGAGTATCTGATCTACAAACAGGAGTCGATGAGCCCGCGCTTCTTCGATCTCGACTTCCAGAAGTATCTCGAGATCAACGCCGTCGAGATCACTGAAGTGAGCGATCCGCGGCTCAAGGCCGAGATGCACAGCCTGCTCGAGCAACACGGGTATCGAGAAAGTCCGTCGTTGCCGCTGCGCGCAAGCGCCGATCAAACCTGGCTCAAGCGCGCGCGCTCGTTCATCGGCAGACTGAAAACGCCGCCGTCGTCGCCCGTTATCGAATTCACCGAGCTTGGCGATGCAATTGACTACCTCAAAAACTCCTCGCGCAGCACGTCCCAAAGCCCCGACGCGGTGCGCGAGCTTCTGCACGCGCGCGAGTTGCCTATCTAATGACTAACGGGCTGAAACGAACTCTTAGTTCGCTCGTGCCGCTCTCGGTCAAGACCTCCGTTTACTCACGTCTCAACAACGCACGTCTCGCCAGACTCGTTCGCACGAAAGAACGTTTCCGCCGCGCACGCCGGCATCCGGGTGCGCCGGGCGTCAATCTCGTCGCATACATCAGGGCAGAGATGGCGCTCGGCGTCGTCGGGCGCGGAATGGCGTCGGCTTTTGAGTCAGCGGGAGTCCCGTTCAACGTGATCAATCTCGAAGCGGGAAACTACTCGCTCCACACCGATCGTTCGTGGTCCCACAAAGAAGTCCGCCACTCCGATTACGACACGACGATCGTCTGCGTTAATCCCGATAACACGTTTTATCTGCGGACGCAGGCGCCCCTGAACGTGCTCGGGAATCGCTACGTCATCGGCAACTGGTATTGGGAGTTGCCGGAGTTGCCGGATGAATGGTTGAAAGAGTTGGAGTTTACGGATGAAGTTTGGGGCGCGTCGCGATTCATCTGCGAGGCCGTGTCGCGGAAGACTTCGGCGCCCGTGGTGTACATGCCGCCGGTCGTCTCGTTGGCTGAAAGCGCGGGATTGTCCCGCGCGCAACTCGGGCTGCCGGAAGATCGCTATCTCTTCCTCGCGATGTTTGACACGAACAGCGTATTGCAGCGCAAGAACCCGTTAGGTGTGTTGCGGGCGTTCAAGACTGCGTTTCGAACCACGGATACGGATAAGAGTGTTGCGCTCGTGATGAAGTTTAATAATCCTGACTACCGGCAGCCGTTGTTGCAGTCGGTGCGCGAAGAGATCGCTGGACGCGAAGACGTCTGTCTTATCGACCGCATTATGCCGCGGAATGAAGTCACTTCGCTGATCGAAGCGTGCGATTGTTTTGTCTCGCTGCATCGGTCCGAAGGGTTTGGGCTTGGACCGGCGGAGGCGATGAGCCTCGGCAAGCCCGCGATCGTTACGAACTGGTCAGGCAGTGTCGACTACATGACTGCCGATAACTCGATCGCCATTGATTACCGGCTGATGAAACTCGGACAGGACTATGGCCCTTACAAAGCCGATCAAACGTGGGCCGAACCCGACGTCGAACAAGCCGCGCACTGGATGAAAAAGATCGCGCACGATCCCGAGCTCGGGCGACGCCTCGGTCAGCGCGCCCGGGAAACGATCAAAACCCAGTTTTCTCCACGAGTCGTCGGTGCGTTGATACGAGACCGTCTTGAACAAATTCGTAAGATTAACTAGTGCAAATCTCTTATATCCGTGTTTCCCATGACTATTGCGTTAGCGGGTGTTTAAGTACAGTTGACCAGACATAGCGTGGTCGCTAGACTGTCATGCTTTTCTAATGAAGCCGACTGCACCGCAAACAATTCCCGTCTCCACTGCCATCTCCGCCGAGAACTCTCAACCCCCAGGCACGCTGCAACTGCCTGACGAGCCGCTGGTCGTCATTCAGCCGAGCGGCAAGTGGAACCTTCTCAATCTCAAAGATATCTGGGCGTATCGGGAACTGCTCTTCTTTCTCACCTGGCGCGACGTCAAGGTGCGATACAAACAAACGGTGCTCGGAGCAGCGTGGGCCATACTCCAGCCGCTGTTCATGATGATCATCTTCACGATCTTCTTCGGCAGGCTCGCCGGAGTCGACTCGACCGGCGTCCCGTATCCGATCTTCGCGCTCGCCGGCCTCGTCCCCTGGACGTTCTTTTCCAACACGATCACGGCCAGCGGAAACAGTCTCGTCGGCAGCGCCCATCTGATTACGAAGGTCTACTTCCCGCGTTTAATCGTCCCGGCCGCCGCGATGATGGCCGGGCTCGTCGACTTCGTGCTCGCGTTCATCCTGCTCGTCGTGTTGATGATCTATTATCGCGTTCCCGTGACGGCGCAGGTGGCGTTTCTTCCGGTCCTGGTTTTAATGACGGCGCTGTTCGGGCTCGGAGTCGGAACGTGGATGTCCGCCTTAAACGTCAAGTATCGCGATGTGCGGTTCGCCTTGCCGTTTGTCATTCAACTCTGGCTGTTCGTTTCCTCGGTGATCCTACCGTCGTCCGCGATCCCGGAAAAATGGCGTTGGATACTGCTGTTGAATCCCATGTCGGGAATCATTGAAGGATATCGAGCCGCGCTGTTTGGACATCCTTTCGACTGGCCCGCCCTCGGCATCGCCGCCGTCCTGACGATCCTGATGTTGTTTTATGCGGTCTACTCTTTTGGCAAGGCGGAAAGAAGTTTTGCCGACATCATCTGACAACTTTATCGGCGGCTGAATAAGATGCGACCGATCATCAAAGTCGAAGATCTGAGCAAGCTCTACTACCTCGGTGGTTCGGGCGCAGCTTACTCGACGTTGCGTGAGACGGTGATGGACGTCGCCCGCCGCCCGCTTCGTTACCTGCGCGGCAACAACAACGCACAGATACTGTGGGCGCTCAAGGACGTCAGCTTCGAAGTCGCGCCCGGAGACGTCGTCGGCATAATCGGACGTAACGGCGCGGGAAAGTCGACGCTGTTGAAAGTGCTGTCGCGCATCGCTGAACCGACGACCGGACGAGTCGAACTTTACGGCAGAGTCGCGAGCCTGCTCGAAGTCGGCACGGGTTTTCATCCCGAGCTCACCGGACGTGAGAACATCTTTCTCAACGGATCGATTCTCGGCATGACGCGCAAGGAGATCGAAACGAAGTTTGACGAGATCGTCGCGTTTGCCGAGGTTGAGAAGTTCATCGAGACGCCGGTGAAGCGATACAGCAGCGGCATGTACGTGCGGCTCGCTTTCGCCGTCGCGGCGCACCTCGAACCGGAGATACTTATCGTCGACGAGGTGTTGGCGGTGGGCGACGCGGCGTTTCAGAAAAAATGTCTCGGCAGAATGCGCGATGTGGCTAGTACCGGACGGACAGTGCTCTTCGTAAGTCATAACATGGCGGCGGTGTCGTCCCTGTGCTCGAAAGCGATGGTCCTGTGGGAAGGCAAGGTCGAGTATCCGTTGGGCAACGTCGAGGGTGCGATTCAGCAGTACCTGACACAGGTCCATAAGATCACGAAGACCAAGCTCGCGGAACGGACGGATCGCCAGGGCAACGGCAAGGTGCGGATCAAAGACTTTGTTGCGTTTGATAAAAACGGAAACGAGCTCGAGTACCTTGCCACCGGACAAGAGATCGACTTTCGTATCTACTATTCGAGCAACGAAACGAATTTGCAGAACGTGGCGGTGGCGATCGGCATCAGCTCCAATGTCGGGAACTTCGTCAGCATGCTCAGCAATCAGGTCGCGGGCGACACCTTTGAGACGATTGCGCGCGACGGCTATTTTAGTTGCAAGATCAAGAAGCTGCCGCTCATGCCGGGAAATTACACGGCGGGACTGATCGTGCGCGCAAATGACGTGATCCTCGACTGGATTACACAGGCTGTGACGCTCGTCGTCGAGCCCGGCGATTTCTACGGCACCGGCCGCATGCCACCGGCATCGCATTCAGGGGTGTTGTTGGAACAGGAGTGGGGCGTCAACAACGGTTCTAAATGAAGGTTAGAAATGAAAGCTTTAATCAAGAAGGCATTTTCGTTGGTCGGACTCGGAGTCTATCGTCTGGACCCGCCACAATCGAACGGTCCGAAGAAGCCTGTCGTGGCGTCGCCGCTCCATCACAATTCAAAGGAAGGTTTGAACGCCTTTTATTCCGACGAAGAAGCAGTCAAATCGTATCTCGATCCCGGGTTCTACGATCGGCTGATAAATTTATTGACAAGCCATGGAGTTGATTACGAGCAGAAGCGCGTCGCGGACGTCGGTTGCGGAATCGGCGGGTTGCTCAGCGCATTAAAGACTCGATTTCAAACTCAGTCGCTCATCGGTTTGGAGTATTCGGAAAAAGCGCTGGAGATAGCGCGCGCGGAAGTGCCGGGAGTTGAGTTTTGTTACTTTGACATTTATGAAGGAAGCCCTCGCAAGTTCGACGTCATCTTTTGTATTGAAGTCATCGAGCACCTGCTGTATCCGGACAAGGCACTTCGGAGCCTGGTCGGAATGCTCGACGAATCAGGAGTTGCGCTGCTGACGGTCCCGAACGGGCGTGTAGACACCTTCGACGGGCACATCAATTTTTGGAGCCCGGAAAGCTGGGAAGTATTTCTCGACCGGGTGTGTGACGGGTGTAGGATCAAGACGGGTTTGATCGAAGACGGCGGAAACAATTATGCAATTATCTCGCGAAAATGACTGATTTGAAGACTATTACCATCGGCCAGATCGGCTGCGGCTACTGGGGCCCGAACGTGCTGCGAAACTTTTCCGCGCAGCCCGGCTGCCGCGTCAAATACGTGGCCGAGATCAATCCCGAGCGCCAGGCATACGTGCGCGCCAATTTTCCGCGCTCCGAAGTCGTCTCTGAAGTCGATGCACTGATGAACGACCCGGAGATCGACGCCATCGTCGTCGCCACGCCGGCCGCCTCGCATCACGCACTCACGAAGCAAGTGCTCGAGAGCGGCAAGCACGTCTTCGTCGAGAAGCCGTTGGCGACGAGCACCGAACAGGCGGACGAGTTGGTAAATCTCGCGGCCAAAACGGGCAAGACGTTGATGGTCGGCCACACCTTTCTTTACAACGCCGCGGTCCGCTACGCGAAGAAGTTGTTGAGCGAGGAGAGCCTCGGCCAGCTTTACTACATCTACAGCCAGCGCTTGAACCTGGGCCAGGTGCGATCGGATGTCAACGCGTGGTGGAACCTCGCGCCCCACGACGTCAGCATCATGATGTACCTGATGAACGACGAATTGCCCGCATCAGTGTCGGCAACGGGCGTGAGTTACATTCAACCCGGCATTGAAGACGTGGTGTTTGCAACGTTGCAGTGGGCCGGCGGCGCGACGGGGCACATTCACGTCAGTTGGCTCGATCCTGGAAAGATCCGCAAGATGACGTTGGTCGGCAGCCGGAAGATGGTTGTTTATGACGACGTCAGCGACGACAAGATCAAGATCTTCGACAAGGGCGTCGATCGCGTTCCGAAGATCGGCGAGCGGATGGACTACGACCAGTCAGGCGATTACCAGTTGATCCACCGGACGGGCGACATCCTGTTGCCGAAGATCTCTTTTCAGGAGCCACTTAAAACCGAGTCCGGGCACTTTCTCGAGTGCCTGCGCAACGGTCAGCCTCCATTGACCGGACCAAAACACGCGCGCGACGTCGTGGCCGTTCTCGAAGCAACTCAAACGGCGCTGACGTCGGGACGGGCGGTCGCGTTGTAACATGATAGGTGTGATTCCGGCCGCGGGCCGCGCATCCAGGATGGGGCAACTCGGCGTCCCCAAAGCGTTGATCGAGATCGAGGGCCGGACGCTCCTCGAACGATCGATTGATACGCTGAAGTCGCTCGGCGTCTCGCGCGTCATTGTTGTGGTGGGACATCTTGGTGAGAAGATTGTTGAGCGTGAACTTGACGTTGATATTGCTTATCAAGAGAAACCATTAGGACTGGCGCACGCCATCGCGACTGCAAACCCTGATGATGATTTCGTGGTTTTGTGTCCGGACAATGTCTACACGGATGAAACGGATCTCACCCGAGCACGCAAGGTATTTGAATCGAATGAATCCGCGTTTCTGCTTTTGGGAACCGTAACTCCCAACACTCAACGCGACCGTAAGGCATATTTCACTTCAGCCCATCGCAACCTCGAACCGAACGTCTACGACTACCGCAACGAGAACGACAACACCTCGGGTCTCGCAATCAACTCCACCGGCTGCGTGTTTTTCAAACGCGAGGCTCTCGACTGGCTGCCGTCATTCTCGGATCGGGAACACATCTTTCGCGACTATCTGGAATCGATCATTCAACATCGCCCGGCGCTAATCTATTTGCTGCGCGGAATGCGGTATGATTTTTCCGGACCGGAAGACATCGACCAGTACGTCGAACTGAAACGCCGCCTGAGAGAAACGAGCGGAGAACAAGGCGTCAGCGCCATTTTAATAAATCCTGCCGGTCAGGTTTTACTGCAACAGCGCGACGACAATCCCGCGATCCGCTATCCCGGCCACTGGTCGCTCTTTGGCGGGACTATTGAAGAAGGGGAGACATCGTCGGAAGCCGTCGCCCGGGAAGTGCACGAAGAGATCGATTTCGAGATGCGAAACTTCGGCCTCTTTCGCGAGTTTGTGCAGAACAACAAACGCGAGTTTGCCTTCGCCGGCGAATTGACCGCCCGGCTCGACGAACTGACGCTGAGCGAAGGACAGGGAATGAACTTTTTCTACCCGTCGCAGTTGCGGGAATTGCAAATTAGGCCCGACGATAAAGAAACACTGGAACAATACTTTGGAGCTTGAGGGATGACTGAACGCGTACAACGGGATCGAGACGAATTTGCCAGATCAAAACGTGACACCTGGAACGAGACAGACTACGGCAGTTGGTTCACATTCGCCCGCGGCGAAGTTATCGACACACTGGAGAAGGCGGCGCTGGCGAAAGCCCTCGTGGGCCGCAAATACAATCGCGCTCTCGACGTCGGCATCGGCAACGGGCGCTTGCTGCCGATCTATGCGCCGCACGCCGCTCACATCACCGGCATGGATATCTCGTCCGAACAACTCGATCAAGCCACGCAGGCGGCGCGCCAGTTGGGCATCAACTTCGACACGAAGCTCTGCCAGGAAGCCTCGCGCATCGAGATCCCCGATCAGTCGTACGACCTGATCATTTGCTCGCGCGTGCTGCAACACGTTTACAACTGGCGCGAATCGGTCGCGGAGTTTGCGCGCATCCTGAAACCCGGCGGCGACCTCGTGCTTTTGACTTATAATAGGGCTTCAATATACGGTTTGAAGAAGTATTACCAGCATAAGTTCGTGAATCCCACGAAAGGACGTTTTCAGAACCCAGCGGGTCTGGCGAGCGAACTGAAGAAAAACAAACTCGCCATCGAGTACTTCGCCGGCGCTCTGATGGGCCAACCGGACCTTTTCAGCAAGAATCTTTCGCCGAAGTCGCGCGATTTCATCCACAGGCTCGAAAAACTCTCGTCCGTAGCATTAATCAAGTACCTTGGGAGCCGGTTAGTTATCAGGGCCAGAAAGTTATGACCAAAAATATTCCCCTTGTCGGTCTCTTCGATCAGTATCAGACCATCAAATCCGAGATCGACGCTGCAATCCAAAACATTATTACAAACAGTGCCTTCGTCGGCGGCGACGAAGTGCGTCAGTTTGAGAAGGAGTTTGCCGCGTACTGCGAGGCGAAGGCGTGTGTCGGCGTCGGCAACGGCACGGACGCGCTCTACCTGACGTTGCGGGCGCTCGGCGTTGGTCCGGGCGACGAAGTCATCACCGTCGCGCACACGTTCATCGCCACGTCAGAAGCGATCTCGATGACGGGCGCGACGCCGATCTTCATCGACATTCTCGACGATACGATGTTGATGGATCCGGCACTCATCGAACCTGCTATCACGTCGAAGACGAAAGCGATCATTCCGGTCCATCTTTACGGACAATCATGCGACATGGATGCGATCATGGAGATCGCGCGCAAGCATGGTTTGAAGGTCGTCGAAGATGCGGCGCAGGCGCACGGCGCGAGATGGCGCGGGCAACGAGTCGGATCGATCGGCGACGCAGCGACGTTCAGTTTCTATCCCGGGAAGAACCTGGGCGCATTTGGCGACGCCGGCGCGGTTGTCAGTCAGGACGAAGGTCTGATCGAACAGATCCGGATGTTCGCGAATCACGGCCGGCTGGAAAAGTACACGCACAAGATGGAAGGCGTGAACAGCCGGCTAGACGGGCTGCAAGCGGCGATCCTGCGCGTTAAGCTTCGCTACCTTGACGAGTGGAATAACAAACGCCGGGCACATGCCGATTTTTATCTCGATTCACTCTCTGCGAGCGAGTTTCGCCCACAGGCTGTGAATCCAAATGCCGAGCCGGTTTGGCACCTGTTCGTGCTGCGTTTGGCCGATCGCGAGACGCTGCAAAAGAGACTCAAAGACGATGGTATTGCTACGGGCATTCACTATCCCGTGCCGTTACACGTTCAACCTGCCTATCAGAATCGTGAGATCCCATTGGGCAGCTTGCCCGTTACAGAAACAGCAGCCAGCCAGGTCGTGAGCCTGCCGATGTACCCGGAGCTTTCCGAGGCGCAGCTCGAGTTAATCGTGAGTGCGATGACACGCGCGGGCGCAATGGCTAATATTTCTGCCTGATAGATGAGATTAATCCCCCTCAGTCTCAGACTTGTCTGGGCGTTGGTCGTATTGGTGGCAGTGTGC
>JBKPNH010000030.1:0-10873 GCA_046732535.1 Acidobacteriota bacterium | reverse complement strand
AGAATCCGGGTGAATATGAATTCAAGCTGTTGTGGAATAACAAACTCGCGCGGTCGATAAAGTTTACCGTCGCGCCTGGCGGCAAATTCGACAACGGCATCGCGACCAGCAATCAACTCGGTTCGGACCGCGTAATTGTGCCGGTTCAGATCATCGGCGACCAGGATGGCGTGTGGAACAAAACTGCGTGGCAGACGGAAGCGTTTTACGGCAATCCACTGAAAGGCTTCACCGCCCTGCCGTGATGCGTAGTATCAGTTCAGGCCGAGCGCCTTGGCTCGCCAATCACGCACGCTCAACGTGTCGAGTCGCTGTCCTTTGAAAACAATCTGTTTGACCGGCTGCGTGCCGTTTTTACTCTCGCGGCGGAGAAGATCGCTGATTTCCATCCAGCGTATGTCGGCGAAGCGGTTTTTGCCGCCGCGGCGTTCATCCATCTCGTCAGGAAAGGTGCCGATCACCAGCAATACCGGATAATCCTGCTTTAGCCAATACTTCACCCACCTTTGGGTTTTGATTTTGAAGATTTCGGCGCCGTCGCTTTTCCGAGTTTGCAGATAGGAATTGCCGGACTTCAATTGCAGGTAGAGACGTTTTCCGGTGCCTCGTCCTTCGTCATCCGTGAACTCGACTTCGATGTCGAGGCCTTCATCCTCCACTCCGGGGATCTCAAAACACTTTTGGTCGGCGCTGGTGATCCGAGCCATGACTTCCAGAGCCAGTAGCTTGCCCTTGCGGCGTGAATCCAGTTCCCGATTCTCTTGGGCCCGGAGAAGGGCGACTTTCCTTTGCACCGATTCGTCGGCGAATTGCTTCTCCAGGTCATCCCAGAGCTGAACGTATTGCTCGCAATTCACGCAAATGATCTTCGCTTCCTCTCCTTTACTTTCCAGACGCTGCATCGCGATTTTACGGTTCTCTACGGGTGTGTCGCAGTGTGGGCAAACGTAAAACCGCAGCCGCAAAACATCGGAAGCTTTTTCCTTCAGATGATCGTGAATGTAACTCGCAAAGATGACTTGCTCCTGAGGCGCGACACCTTTTTCGAAGTGGACCAACAGTTCTCCGCTTCCATCTTCCCTGCGAAGCAGCTTGACGCCCATCATCTTTTTCTCTGCGAGCGTTTCGAAGTCAGCGGCATCGCGCCAAAGCTCTTTGAGTCTGAAGGCGCCGCAGTAGGTGAGCCTCACAATCAACGTGGCATAAATGTCGTCGAGAAAACCGCCAAACGTGTAACTGATGAAGTATTTTGGCGGCATCGGGCCTGAAGGCTGTTCCAGGCCGTAGTAACTCGGAAACACCAATTGACCTTCCTGGCGCAGGCAGAGTTTCCTTTCCACCAACGCCTGCTCCATGGCTTGCAAAACAATTGTTTCCTCGTGTCGCGGGAGACGCTTCTCGTCGACGACTTTCCCGTCGGCTTGAGTTGTTTGGAACACGAGTTCGCCTTTTGCGATGCTTTGAACCGGGAGGCAACCGAGACTGGTGCGCGCTGCCTTCAAGGTGCGAATCACAGCTTGTGCATAAATGTTGAGCCACTCCGGCCGCAACAGAATGTAAGTGCCAAAGTTCAGTTCTTTCACCACGCCGGGCCCGTCGAGTAATCCGACAACGGTTTCCAACTCTCCATCTGAGAACTGCACGTCCGCCGGTAGGCGTTGCCGCAGGATCTCGCGTAGTTCTTTGAATGTGACTAACGAATTGCCTTTGTCGCGCAGTTCGAGAATTTCATCCTTGAGCAGTTTGAAGATAAGCGGCGAGGTGCGGCGTTCCAGTGTCGCCCATTGAATGCCGGTTTGAATAGCGGTTTTTAGAGCCTCGCAACCGGCGCCGCTTTTGGCACTTGTTTCAAAGAACTTGTAGCCGGTTTGTTGTGCGAACTCTGCTACTTTCTGGCGATCGAATCGCAGACCGACATCAGTTCGTCCTGCGACCAGAAAAGTTTGCGTGTTTGGAGGGATAGAACGCTGTAACGCCTGCTGCCACTCGCGTAAGCCGGGCAATACCGCATCGCGATCGGAATTGAAAACCAGCAGCACAAGTGCGGTTTTGTCCAGGTAGAGTTGATGAATGAGACGTTGATCGGCTTGTCCGCCGAAATCCCACAACCAGACTTCTCTTTCCCAACCCGGTTCTGCCGGCTGGTCTTGGATGGGCCATTGAGTAGACCACGTGCCGGAAGTTGAATAGCTCGGTGTAAACGTGTTTTGCGACAGGCGCTCGGTCAGGCCGGTTTTGCCGGAACCGCTTTCGCCAACGAGAAGAACTTTGGCGTTTGTGTATTGAATATCGTCGGCGGAGGTTGGCCAAGCGGACCGTGAAACTTTCGGATGCGGTGCGTCTGTGATAATTGGGGACAAGTCCCAGACGCGGATCTCGCCACCGGCGCCGCCGGAGAACACATGACGTTGATCTTTACTCCACGCCACAGTCATAACAGGATCCCTGTGACCTTCGAGAACTTGTACACATCGGCCACTTGCCAAATCCCAGACTCGCACCGTTCCGTCGTTAGAACCCGACACAGCATGGCGTTGATTTGCGTTCCACTCTAGCGTAAAGACGTAGCTTTCATGACCTTCGAGCACACGCAATGGCAGACCGGTTTCGAGGTCCCACAAGCGGATGGTGGAATCGGCGGATCCGGAAAGGACGTGCTTTTGATCGGAGCTCAAAGATAAAGCGAACACCGCGCCCGTATGCCCTGAGAGCACGCTTAAGCACTCTTCGGTATCCACATCCCACACTCGCACGATTTCATCAACTGAGCCTGATAGGATGCGATGGCGATCGTAATTCGAGGCAACACTCCATACGGGTGCTTCATGGCCCTGAAACACGCGTAGACAGCGGCCGGTATCGATGTCCCAGAGGCGGACACTGCTATCATGGGAGCCGGATAACGCTTGCAGTTGATGCTCGCTCCATACCACAACACTGACTTCGTCGTCGTGCCCATTGAGCACACGCATGCAGCGACCAGTCTCGAGATCCCAAAGCCGTATGGTGCGATCGAGTGAGGCCGATAGTGCTTTGCGTTGATTCGCGCTGAGGCTGACGCTCCAGACGTCACTCGTATGACCCTCCAGCGTTAGTGAGCTCTCGTTCTCGATATTCCATAACTGCAGGATTTGGCCACCAACGAGCGCATGAGTTCCATCCGGAGTGAAGGAGTATGCATGGGCGTAGTGGTCTTTCCCGCCGAGTGTGATGACGCGTTCCGGAAATGTGTTATGCAGATCCGGTGTTTCTGCACTACTCGCTGGAGCAATTGGCCGGCAGGCGTCGAGAAGCTTGGCATATTCCTGGTTACCCTGCGGCAGCCACCATAAATAGGCGAATTGCGTCAATGAACCCTTGACTGCTTCCCCGTCGAGTCGCAGCGGAATGAAGCGGCGCTCTTTGTTCAGCGGATCACGAAAGCGAAAGGTCTGGCTCTCCAACTCTGCCCAGTCAGAGCCAAACGCGTTTGCCGACATGCACAGCACCAGCACGCGCGATTGCTCCAGCCCTTCTTCGATCTTGTGCGGGATGTTATCGCCGGCCTCGATGGACCATTCATCGAACCAGACGTTTAGACCGTCCTTCCTCAGGCGCTCGGCGAGCGGCCGGACAATGTGTTTGTCTTTGCTGCTGTGACTGAGGAAAACGTCGTATGAGAAATCGTGAGTCATGATGGCTCTTTATGCCATCGCCCGAAGCAACGCGCAAGCTTTCACTTCCGGATAGGGTGCGCCTCGGTGTTGAAAACGACCTGATTGAGATCGAGCGTGCTCGGTGGCGAGAAGAGCAGATAGAAATACTTGAACGTCTCCGCAAACAGAAAGCTCTGCATCGAATCGGACTTCTCCTTCGTCACCACACTCTTCAACGCCGCGTAACCTTCGTCGGTGCGGCAGTGCTTCACGAAGTCTTTCCACAACTGCTCCCCCATACGCAGATATTTCGCGTCTTTCGTGTAGTGATAAAGGTAGTAAGTCGATTCGCCGATCTCCGGCCGCAGCGGGTAACCCGGAGACTTGATCTGCTTCGCGCGGTAGTCGAAGACTTCCGGCTCGATACCGGCGTGGTTCCACATCGCAAACGACGAATCCTGCAAACGCTTCGCGCGTGGCAAGTCGCCGGAGAGCGCGAGGACGGCGGGAAAGAAAGCGTCGAGCGCGCCGTATGTCGCATCCTTTCGCGCGCCGGTGTTCATGTCGGCGTGGCCGTACCATAGCTCTGTTTTCGACTCCGTCTTGATCTCATCGGCGAGATACTTGTTTATCGCGGCGATGCTATCGGTCCACATCCGCTTGCAGTCCTGATCGCCGAACAACACGGAGCACTTCAAGAGGTATTCGTAATAACTATCGATCGCGCCGCTGACGTGGCTGTCGGTGTTGGTCCACTGGCCGGTCTCGACGTTGATCCACTCGCCCACGAGGCCGATCTTCGAGCGGCGGTTGTAAGTCTCGACGAGCGCCCGTTTCGCTTTGTCGTAGTAGATTGGCTTACCCGTCAGTTTGCTTAAAGCACCAAACTCGAGCAGCAACGTTCCTGTTTCCGCGGGGTTGCTGACGGGATTGCGCACCTTGCCCGTTTTGAGATTGACGTAACGATACGGCATGCCGGTCGGCGACTCGAAAACGGGCAAGAGCCTGCGGCCGAGGTCGTCGGCGAGGTCCAGCAGACGCTTGTCGCCGGTGAGTTGGTAATTCGTGATCAGCGCGCCGAGGATGCGGATCGTGATCTCGAAGTTCTGAACGTCGATGTCTTTGTCGAATGACAGGTGCTCGACGATGTAAGCTCGTGTTGCCGCCGCTTCCTCATCCATTCCCATGATGATCATCGTGTCGAGCGAGTCGACGGCCGTCATCAGCAGCGGCTGCGCGTACCAATCGTGATGCGTCTTCGACAGCGGCTTCA
The DNA here is from genome assembly GCA_046732535.1 of Acidobacteriota bacterium. GTDB lineage: Bacteria > Acidobacteriota > Blastocatellia > Pyrinomonadales > Pyrinomonadaceae > PSRF01. The sequence goes on along the minus strand of JBKPNH010000030.1, from coordinate 5,965 downwards.
GATCATCGTAGCCCCATGCGTATTTCTTGTAACCAGCCCAGGCGTGCAGAAACTCGGCCTTGACTTCAGCCGCGAGCTTCTTCTTGTTCGGTTGTTGCGCTGATAACGAGAGGGGCAGCAGCAGTAACAAAACCAGAATTGAAAATATTCGCGTCATCTGTGGTTTCTAATATTTTCTTTGGGTGGTGGTTCGGGCCAGATCGAAACGCGCTTGCACCACGGATGACGTAAAACGCACGAACGAAAATAACGTTCATGCTCCCACTCGACTTCAGCCATCGTGAGCAGGCAGTCGATCAGTTCAGTCCGGCCGCACTCGCGCGCGTATCGAGCGGCGGTTTCGTATTCGACGATGTTTCGACTTTCGAGCCGGCCCGCGCCATACATCGGCGCAAACCAGCCGGTGACGTGACACAAGAGACCGAGCGTCCGGCCGACGATGGTGGCCCTCAGTTCGCGGCGCTTGTCTGGACCAGCATCCAGACCGGCGAGCATCTCACCAACCAGCCGGCGATGATGCAATTCTTCTTCCTCGATCTTTTTTACTTCTGCTCGATCCTCGGGGTCGCTGAGTGAATGCCAATGTCCGCGATAAGCATAAGCGGCTGCCAGCTCACCGGAGTAGGCGAGTTGCAGAATTCGAACCAACTTATCTTTGGAAGTTAGCTGATCGATCGATTCCATAGATCAAGACTTCGTGCCCAAAGATTTCAGTCTTTCCCTCTTCTTTTTCGCCAAGACGTTCGGCGACTTTGATGGAGTTCTTGTTTTCCGGATGAATCAAACTGATGACGTGGTCCTTATCCAGTTCGTCAAAGGCGTAGGCGAGAGCACGGCGCGCACCTTCGATGGCGTAACCGCGGCCCCAGAACTGCCGCGCCAACGTCCAGCCAATCTCGAAAGCGGGCCAGCCGCCGGGATTCATGAACCCGATGCGGCCGACAAACTCGCCGGTTGCTTTCTCTTCGACGACAAAGTGGCCGTAGCCGCGCAGTTCCCAATGGCCCACGAGAAACGCCATGCTACGCCACGCCTCCAGACGATCGAGGGCCTTGCCGCCCAGGAAGCGCATCACTTCAGGATCAGCGCACAACTTTTCGTACGCTTCGAAGTCCTCCTCGCGCCACGTGCGCAGGATCAGACGATCGGTTTCGAGTTGAACGGGAGTCATGAAGATGGCCTACTTGCGTTTCCAACGCACGCCGTCTTTGGTGTCTTCGAGAATGATGCCGCGATCGGCGAGCTCGGTACGGATTTCATCGGCCCGGTGAAAGTCACGGCGGTGCCGTGCTTCCTGGCGTTCATCCAGTAACGTTTGAATCTCACTGTCGAGGATCTCGCGTTTCTGTTCGCCGAAAATGTTCAGCACAGTATCAATACGATCGATAACTTCGAGCAGTTCGTGCTGGTTGTCCGCCTTCACCTGTTTGCGAGCGAGCGCGGTATTAACCTCGCGAGAAAAATTGTGGACCACCGCCAGCGCGACGGACGTGTTGAAGTCGTCGTCCATGCCTTCTTCAAACTCACGCAAAGCACGCGCTGCTGTTTCGCGCAGCTTCTCATTACTGCCCGGCTCCGTCTTCGCTTCACTTAACCGCGCGCGGAAGTCGCGCAGACTGCTGACTGTCTTCTCGGCACCGGCAAGCGCGTCGAAAGTGAAGTTGAGCTGTTTGTTGTAGGGAACACTTAGCAGAAAATAACGAATAGCGGCGGGGGAAAAGCCTTTCGCCGTAATGTCGCGATACGTGTAGTAGTTGCCCTTCGACTTCGACATCGTTTCGCCTTCGACCTTCAGATGCTCGAAGTGAATCCAGTAACGAACGAACTGTTTCCCGGTCGCGCCCTCGCTTTGCGCGATCTCGTTTTCGTGATGCGGGAAGACTAGATCGATTCCGCCGGCGTGAATGTCGAACGTTTCGCCGAGGTACTTCATAGACATCGCGGAACACTCAATGTGCCATCCCGGACGTCCGTCGCCGATAGTCGTGTCCCACGAAGGCTCGTTTTCTGAAGCGCGCGATTTCCAAAGTGCGAAGTCGCGGGCGTCTTCCTTGTCGTACTTGTCGGTATCGACTCGATCGCTCGCGCCCGCGATGTTTCCCGCGAAGTTGATCTTCGAGAGTTTGCCGTACTCGGGAAACGAAGCGATGCGAAAGTAGATCGATCCCTCGGATCGATACGCGTGTCCGGTCTCCAACAGCCTCTCGATCAACGAAACCATTTCGGGAATGTGGCGCGTGGCGCGCGGCACCACCTCGGGCCGTTCGCAGCCGAGGGCGTCGAAGTCTTCCCAGAGCGCGTCGATATACTTCGCGGTGTACTCGTCGATATTGAGTCCCGCTTGTTGTGACTTCGCGATGATGCGATCTTCGACGTCCGTGATATTCATCACGTGCGTGACTTTGTAGCCTTTGAATTTCAGATAGCGGCGCAGGACGTCAGCCGCGACGGTGCTGCGGAAGTTACCGATGTGGCCGTACTCCCAAACGGTTGGACCGCAGTAATAGAAGCGCGCCTCGCCTTCGTTCATCGGGCGAAACTCTTCGACGCGGCCGGAGAGCGTGTTACGAAATCGAAGCATGGGCTCAATACTAACTCAAAAGTGTTTCCAGCCGCCGGGATTTAGCTCCCAGATGCGCGTACCTTCCGAAATCTTAACGCCTTCATCGTGACCCCGGATTTCACCGATTCGTGTAATTCGTGTTCCATCAACCCTGCGCGGCAGGCGAGCAACATCATCAGGCCGAACCGTAAACAGCAGTTCGAAATCTTCACCACCGTGCAGCGCGAGTTGCAGCGGATCGAGCGCTCGCCGGCCACATAGTTCGGTGACTTGACTGTCGATCGGCAACAGCGACGACTCGATCAACGCGCCCACGCCACTCGCTTCACACAGATGATTCAGATCGGAAGAAAGACCGTCGCTGATGTCGATCATCGCCGTTGCGAGCCGCTCGTCGCCGAGGACGATTCCCCAACCAACTCGCGGTTCCGGACGAAGCTGTCGCAACAGGACGTGGTCCAGTTTTTGTGAATCCTCATCCTGTAAATTCTGTTCTGCAAGATGAGCACCGCGTTCGACGAGGCGCAAGCCGGCTGCCGCCCCCCCGAGTGAGCCAGTCACGAAGATCTGATCGCCGGCCTTTGCGCCGGACCGTTTGATCGCGTGACCAGCAGCGCACTCGCCGAGAACGATCGAGTCGATCACAATCTTTTCTTCAGTCCGCGACGTGTCGCCGCCGATCAACTGCACGTCGTAACGACCCGCCAGTTCGAACAACCCATTGTAAAGACGATCGACAAAGTCAGTTTGCCAAACGTCTTCAGGTATGCCGATTGACATCAGCGACCAGCGTGGTCTCGATCCCATCGCCGCGATATCGGAAAGTGAAACTGCGAGTGCTTTGTGGCCCAGAAGGTATGGCGGAATCGTGGTGCGGCGAAAGTCGACGTCTTCAATCAACAGATCGGTAGTGATGACTGTGTCTCTGCCGGGAGCTGCATGAACGACGGCAGCATCGTCGCCGATACCGGTGATGGACGAAGAAGCCGGCGTGCGTTCTCGCAGCGCCCGGATGAAATCAAATTCGTCCTTCATCCTTTAGAGTTGGCGACGAAGTGAATCGAGACCTTCCTGGATGGTCTCGATTGACGTCGAGAAAGAGAAGCGGAGGTGACTTTGTCCGTCTGGTCCAAAGACAATGCCGGGAACTGTTGCGACCTTCGCCTGGTTGAGCAGGATGTCCGCTGCTTCCTGGCTGTCGCCGCTGATGCGGCTCGCGTCTGGAAATGCGTAGAACGCGCCTGCGGGTGGATCGCAGGGGAAGCCGAGCTCGTTCAGTCCTGACAAGAGCAGGTCGCGTCGTCTCTTGTATTCGGCTGTGATCTTCTCCTGAGTCGAGGCGTCGATCTCGAAAGCAGCAAGCCCGGCCCACTGCGTCGGAGTCGAAACTCCGTTGGAAGAATAGAGCGTCGCTTTTTTGAGTCCCGTCATCCAGGGTTCGGATGCGACGGTGTAACCGAGCCGGCAGCCCGTCATGGCGTACGACTTGGAAAACGTGAACGACGTTATTGTGCGTTCGAACATTCCGTCGAGCGACGCGATCGAACAGTGTGTGCCGTCATAGACCAGGTCTTCGTACGCTTCGTCGGCGACGATGATCAGATCGCGCTTCTGTGCGAACTCAGCGACAGCTTTTGCCTCTTCTGGAGTGAACACGACGCCGGTCGGGTTTTGCGGCGTGTTGTAATAGATCGCTTTGGTCCTTGCGGTGGCGTAGCGAGCGAGAGTTTGCTGGAAACCTTTTTCGCGTGCCTCCTGGGTGGGAACGAGAACGCTGCGGCCCTGGCAATGGGCCACGAGGTCCTTTATCGGCGTCCAGTAGGGCGAGAAGAGAATTACTTCGTCGCCGGGATTCACGACTGACTGAAAGGCGCCGAACAGTCCCTGCATGCCGCCGTTGACGACGATGACGTCGCTGTCCTGCGCGGGGATACGGTTTTTGTTTCTTAGTTTTTCGGCGATTGCGGAGCGGAGCTCGGGAATGCCGGATGATGGCGCATAACGAGTCTTGTTCTCGTCGAGCGCTCGCTTCATTGCTTCGCGAATGGGTTCAGGTGTCGACATGAACGGCTCACCACCTTCGAACTGGTAAACCGTTACGCCTTCGAGGCGCAGTTGCATGATGCGGTTGCGAAGTTTCACGATGTCGGAAAAGCCGACATCCTCGAGTCGTGAAGCCAGGCGAAGCACCGTTGGCGAGGTTGTCACAGTTTGGATTCGTTCCTTCCTTGTGCGGAGCAGCGGATTATAGCTCAAACCCGCGAATCTGTTTACTGCCGCGGTGGACCTCAGAAGATACTTTTAAGAAAGAGTTTTAAGTAAGTCGAGCTAAGTGTAAGTATTGACACGGAAAACCCACGCGGGTAACATGCGCGTGTTGACGCAGGGGCTGCTGGCAAACTCGCCATCGAGACATTCCACTTCGCAACGCCCGACAGAGAAAGCCAGCTCAGTAATTCCATATTCGGCAATTAAGCGAATGAGTCGTCCCGCTGTAGCCATACCCGAAAAGCTCTTCTTCAAGATCGGCGAGGTTTGCGAGCTCGCGGGCGTGCAGGCCCACGTGCTGCGCTATTGGGAATCGGAGTTTCCGATGCTCGCGCCGCAGAAGAACCGCGCCGGCCAACGCGTCTATCGCAAGCGCGACGTCGAGATGGCGTTGCGGATCAAAGAGCTGCTTTACGAAGACCAGTACACGATCGCGGGCGCGAAGAAGCGACTGACGAACGAACTGCGAGGCGGCGGGAAGTTGAAGGTTGTCGGCGCTGAAGAAGATGGACAACCTCCGCCGGAGGTTGCGTCGAGTGAGTTTGGTGCTTCGGAGGGTGAGGTTTTTACGCCGCCGGCGAATTACACGCGCAGCGTCGCGCCGCGGACGGCGGAAGAGCGACAAGGTTTGAAGCAGTTGGCTTCCGAGTTGCGCGAGTTGCTCGCGTTGCTGGAGCAGGAGAATAAAGGGCGCGCAAAATAGAACCGCGGATCTCAGAATAGAACGCGGAGCTTTGGTGATTTAGGATCGTTCCGGCCGCGCTCGTTTGACAATTGTTCTTTGTCAGGATACTAAGACAGGGAGACGGGACGTGGCGCAGCCTGGTAGCGCGCACGCTTGGGGTGCGTGAGGTCGCTGGTTCGAATCCAGTCGTCCCGACCATTTCTATCAAGCATTTACGGCTGCCAGCTTTGGCAGCCGTTCTTGTGTTGTGGCAGATTTGTGGCAAACATTTTCGCGCAACACTCGGACAGCCTCTACAGCCGCTCTTTTCGCGCGATCTGTGGCATGTGTGTATCGGCGCGTTGTTTGCGGATCAGAGTGCCCCATTAGTGACGCAATCGTGGCCTCACTGCAACCCGCCTCTGCCAGCCTCGTCCCGAACGTGTGACGCAAGTCGTGCCAATGCAGAT
>JBKPNH010000029.1:0-62470 GCA_046732535.1 Acidobacteriota bacterium | reverse complement strand
CAGGCGGAAAACGAGGAAACGCGCGACTCCGGTTTTTATCGCGACAAGGTCAACAGCGATCAGGCGCCGCAAAAGCTGCTGATGGCCGCGAAAGACTTCGCGAACCCGATCAAAGCTCGCGACGCCGACGTGATGATCGTGACGGCGTCGCGGTTCGATCAGTTTCCCGACGTCTGGGTGACCAACGAAGGCTTTCGCGAGTTGAAACGAGTCAGCAACGGCGATGCGCAACGCGCGGCGTTCAACTGGGGCACGGCTGAACTGGTCAGTTTTAAGAATACCGATGGCGTGCCGTTGAAAGGCGTTCTGCTGAAGCCGGATAACTTCGATCCGCGGAAGAAGTATCCGATGATGGTCTACATCTATGAGCGGCTCTCGCAGGGACTGCACCAGTTCCGTAATCCTGGTCCAGGTACGTCGATCAATCCGACGTTCTATGTGAGCAACGGTTACCTGGTCTACATGCCTGACATCGTCTACACGGTCGGTTATCCGGGCCCGAGTGCTTTGAAGTGCGTGCTGCCGGCGGTTCAAGCCGTCGTCGACAAGGGATTCGTCAACGAGAATGCAATCGGGATTCAGGGACACAGTTGGGGCGGTTATCAGATCGCCTACATGGTGACGCAGACGAATCGGTTCAAGGCTGCGGCGCCGGGTGCGCTGGTTGCGAACATGACGAGCGCGTACAGCGGGATTCGTTGGGGTACGGGTTTGCCGCGGCAGTTTCAGTACGAGCGGTCGCAGTCGCGTATTGGCGGCAGTCTTTGGGACTATCCGTTGCGCTATCTCGACAACTCTCCGATCTTCCGTGCGGATCGAGTCGAGACGCCGCTGTTGATGATCCATAACGACGAAGACGATGCGGTGCCGTGGTACCAGGGGATCGAGTACTTCCTGGCGCTGCGGCGTCTCGGCAAGCCAGTCTACATGTTCACCTACAACGGCGAGAAGCACGGTTTGCGCAAGCGCATCAATCAGAAAGACTACACGCGGCGGTTGCAGGAATTTTTCGATCATTATCTGAAGGGCGCGCCCGAACCGGAATGGATGGAGAAAGGCATCCCGTTCCTGCAACGCGAGAAGGAGAAAGAGAAGTACCGCACGACCGAGGAAGACATCAGCCGCAAGTAAATCCGTGTTAAAGAAGGAACGCGGATTTTACGAAACAGCTTTCAATCGGGATTCGAGGTTTTCACGGCGGGTGCGGCTGAGGCGGAGCTGGCGGCCGTCGTCGAGGACGACAACGTAATCGCCATTAAAGTGCGGATGCATCTCCTTGATGCGGTCGAGGTTCACGATCACCGAACGGTGGATGCGAACAAACCTCGCTGGATCGAGACGCTGCTCCAGGTCATGCATCTTTTCGCGCAACAAATGCGCTTTCCGCCCAACGTGCAACTTCGCATAATTCCCATCCGCTTCAATGAAATCGATCTCGTCGACTTTCAATAACACCACGCGCCCGGAAACCTTGATCATCAGTCGCGTCAGGTACTCCTGACGACGCGACGAACTCGTCCGCTGACTCTCTCGCTCATCAAGCAACGCCAGCAGCCGCTTGCTCAACCGGTTGATCTCGCGTGCTTCGATCTGCGCTTTCGCCCGCCGCAGTGCATGCCCAAACCGCTCGTCATCAAACGGCTTCAACAGATAGTCGAGCGCGTGAACGTCAAACGCCTTCAAGGCATATTGATCAAACGCGGTCACGAAGATAATGGCCTGAATATGCTCCGCCCCAACGCGCTCGAGCACGTCGAACCCATCCATCTCAGGCATCTGAATATCGAGAAAGATCAGATCCGGCGATAGCGCATTGATGGCTTTGACAGCCTCGCGTCCGTTGCGACACTCGTCGAGGATCTCGATCTGAGGATCCTTCTCGAGCAGCAGACGAAGATTGCGCCGCGCGAGCGGTTCGTCGTCGACAATCAATGTCCTGATCTTCTCGTTCATTAACTCGCTACTTTCAACGGCATCAAGATCACGGCTTCGACTCCGCCGTCATCGCGGCGATTGCGAATATCAAACTCGTGATCGTTATCGTAAAGCTGTTGCAGACGAGCGACAGTGTTCGCCAGACCGATTCCGGCGCTACCCTTAAGTTGCCAGTCATCAGGCAAACCGGCGCCGTTGTCGTACACAGTCAGGCGCAGATGACCGTCTTCGACAGCAGAACGAATCCCAACCAGGCCTGATGCAGCGCTGCGACCGATCCCGTGCTGCAGCGCATTCTCCGTGAGCGGCTGAAGGATCAGGTTTGGGACCAACGCCTTTGCAGTGGCGGGATCAATATCGAATTCAAGTCGCAGTCGATCGGAAAACCTCATCTCCTGAATGGAGAGGTAGAGCTTAATGAAGTTGAGTTCTTCCCTCAATTCGACTTCCTGACGCGAGGAGTGTTCCAGCGTGTGACGCAGGAGATCGCTGAGCCCGACGAGCATGCTGACCGCCGCGTGGTTCTTGTTGTCGCGAACGAGCCCCACTATGCTGTTCAGCGTGTTGAAGAGAAAATGCGGGTGCAACTGCATGCGCAGTGAATCGAGTTGCGCCTGTGCGAGCTGCGCCTCGAGGCGGCTGGCAAGAAACTCGCGTTCCCGATATTTGCGGTAGTAATCCAGCGCGTAGCAAATTCCGATGACGCCGCCATAGACCAGCAGGTCGGAACCAAACGATCCCGGCACACGCGAGAGAAAAAGTGACCAAAACGACACGGGATTTTCGGCAAGGCTGTCGAACGGATCGATTCGCAGCGTAATGAGCGCCTTGGCGGCACTGTGCGCGATCGATATCAAGACGAACGCCGGCAAATGAATGAGGACGTTTTTCTTCCAGGCGCCATCGAGCAAAGAGTAACGGCGCGCGAGCCAGACGATGGCCGGCGTTAACGGCGCCCATGCCAACCACATCAGGATGCCCCACGAAAAGATGCGCCACGCGGCGTGCCCCATCCTCTCGGCGCGCATCTCCAGGTAGATCGGACCGGCATAGATCACGCCGAGCACTGCCCAGACGGCAATGATGGCGATCCATTTAACGCGCGAGTCCGCTTCCGTCACCTCAAACGATCCAACCCTTGCTCTGATACTCCATGTAAGTCGCCGTCGCCTGGGCTATGTCTCTGCCAAAGTATCGATCGACGACTCGCAGCGCGAGATCGATACCGGAAGACAATCCACCGGCGGTCGATATCTTTTCCTCTTCGACGAAACGCAATCCTCGTTTGATGTTCACATCAGGAAACGTCTCCGCGAAGCGATCGAGAAAGTCGTGATGCGTCGTCGCCGACTTGCCGGAGAGCAGTCCAGCCTTGCCGAGTTGGAACGCGCCGGTGCAGACGGACATGAGTACGTCCGTCGACGACACCATCTTCTTCAGCCACGCGTGCAGCGCCTGCGATCCTCTTTGCGCAGGCACGACGACGACCTTGGGTTGCGGCGCCGATTCGAACGTGTAATCAGGCACGAGCTTGAGCCCGCCCGAGCCGGTGAGCGGCTCCGTCTTGTCGGAGACGGTGAACAACTGAAACGGCATCTGATCGTCGTGGCTGCTGCCGCGTTCACGGACCATCACGTCCTGAAACACTTCCCACGGACCGGCGAAGTCGATGACCGTGACGCCTTCGGAGATCGCAAACGCGACCGGGATCTTTCCTTTAACTGGCGGTGTGAGTTTGTTGTTTGACATCAGCGAAAAAGATAATCCGGGGAGCGCTCCGGCAGCAACAACAACCCCCAGACCTGTTGTTTGATGGATAAAGTCTCGTCTTTTCATAGTTACCTCCAATGCAGACAGTCTAGCGGCGTTCGGCTGGATGAGGTTGAGATTTGCCGCGGATTGGTTAAATGGAAATGTAAATGGCCACCTTACGGTGACGAATCGTTAATACTTCGGACTAATATTTGGGAACTCGGGGATCGACGTCTTCTGACCAGGCGGTGATGCCGCCCTTCAGGTTAATCAATCGTCCCTGGAAACCGGCGCGTTTCAACGCCGCTATCGCCTTAGCGCTCCTGACGCCGCCTTTGCAGTGGACGATCGTCTCGGCGTTGGGATCTATCTCGTTCATGCGTCCGACGACGTGACCCAGCGGAATCAGCTTCGTTCCCGGAATGCGCGCGATCTCAAACTCGTGCGGCTCGCGCACGTCGATGATCTGCAACTTATCGCCACGCAAGCGGCGCGCGTTCACTTCAGTCGCGGTGATCTCTTCGAGCTTCGTATCCGGCGGCGGCGCCTGGTGCGCAGCCATGCCACAGAACTCCTCGTAATCGATCAGTTTCGTCACTGTCCGGTTCTCGCCGCAGACGGGACATTTCGGATCCTTTCGCAGTTTGAACTCGCGGAACTTCATCGTCCACGCGTCGAACAGCAACAAGCGATTTATCAGCACATCTTCGGCGCCGAGGATGAGCTTGATCGTCTCGTTCGCCTGAATCGCTCCGACGATTCCCGGCAAGACCCCGAGCACGCCGCCTTCCGCGCACGACGGCACGAGGCCGGGCGGCGGCGGTTCCGGATACAAGCAGCGATAACACGCGCCCTTCTCGGCCCAGAAAACACTCGCCTGTCCTTCGAACCTGAAGATCGAACCGTAGACGTTCGGCTTTCCACTCAATACGCACGCATCGTTAACGAGATAGCGCGTGGGGAAATTGTCGGTGCCGTCTACGATCACGTCGTAGTTGCGAAATAGCTGCATCGCGTTGTGACTGGTCAAACGCGATTCATGCGTCTCGATTTCGATGTGCGGATTGATGTCGCGCAGGCGATCCCGCGCGGACTCGATCTTCCGCCGGCCGAGGTCCTTCGTGCCGTGAATGATCTGTCGCTGAAGGTTCGACTCCTCGACGACGTCGAAATCGACGATGCCGATACGGCCGATTCCCGCTGCCGCCAGGTACATTCCCACCGGCGCGCCAAGGCCGCCCGTGCCGATCATCAACACGCTCGCCGCTTTCATCCTCCGCTGCCCCTGCATGCCGACTTCCGGCATGATCAGGTGACGGCTGTAGCGCATGATCTCTTCGTTCGACAATTCCGGCAGATCCTGGCCTACCTCCGACTCGATCACCGCACCGCCCGCAATCGATGGAACGATCATGATCGTGTCGCCGTCTTTTACCGGCGTATCAGGACCGGAAGCGTGGCGGATATCTTCGTCGTTCAGATAGACGTTGACGAAGTTGCGCAACGTGTTCTGATCGTTGAAGAGATGGCGGCGCAGCGCGGAGTGCGTGCTTGTGAGCGAGTCGAGCGCCTCGCCGGCTGTCTTCGCTTCCACGACGATCTGCGACTGCCCTCCGGCAAATTGGCGCAACGGCGCTGGTATCGTGATTGTTACTGGCATTGTATTTCCTCCTGGTTGAAACGCGAGCGATCCGCCTGCTGCTCCCATGAAAAGAGATCGGTGGCCTGGCCTGCGCTGGTGGAGACGATGATGTACGAATAAGTGGGCCATGCGTGCTCGAGATCGTAATTTGACGGCACCGCCGGCGAATCAGGATGCGAATGATAAAACCCGACGACTTCGAGATCGTGGCTGGCGGCGTAACGCTCGCCGCGCATCAACTCTTCGGGCGTGATCAGAAATCGATTGCGCTTCGCACTCTCTTCGCGCGCATTCGAAATCGGATACGTCTCGGTCACGACCTTTCTTCCGTCCTCAGTGTAATGGCCGAGCAACAGTCCGCAACACTCGTAAGGGTAATCGCGGATGCCGTGCTCGCGAATCTCAGTCAGCTTTTGTTCTGGAACTGTAATCATAACGCTTGTTCGACGTCGGCGATAATGTCGTCGATACTCTCGATACCGACGGAGATGCGGACCAGACCTTCGCCGATACCCAACTCTTCGCGCCGGGCAGGCGTGAGGTCGCGATGTGAAGCGCTCGCCGCGTGCAGCACGCTCGTAAACACGTCACCCAAACTCGTAGAGCGTACGCACAGTTTTACCGCATCCATGAAGCGAAAGGCAGCCTCGCGCGTCTTCTCGCGCAGCTCGATCGATACGAGTGCGCCGGCGTGAGGCGCGCGCAACATCCGCTGCGCCAGTCCGTCCTTAGCGAACGCCGGATAATAGACCCGCGCGAGACGTTCGTCGCCGTTCAAATGCTCCGCGAACCTCCGCGCATTGTCGCACTGACGTTCCATGCGCAGCGCCAGCGTCTTCAGTCCCCGCAAGATCGTGTGCGCTTCCATAACGCCCAAAACGCCGCCGACCAGCTTCATCGCGCCGGTAAGCGCGTTGGCGTCCATGTCGTCGCGCGAGACCACTACGCCGCCCATCGCGTCCGCGTGTCCGCCCATGTATTTAGTCGCGCTGTGCACGACCATATCGGCGCCGAGCTTCAACGGCTGGCACAGAAACGGCGAGGCAAACGTGTTGTCGACGATCAGTCGCGCGTTGTTTTCGCGGGCTATCTCGGCGCAGGCTTCGATGTCGCAAACCTTCAGTAGCGGGTTCGAGATCGTCTCGGCGATCAGCACCTGCGGACGGACCTCGCGCGTCTTCTCGCGTAATGATGCGAGGTCGCTGAAGTCTGCCGTGACTGTCTTCACGCCAAACGTTCCGAAGATCGTGAACAGCAGGTTGGTCGTCGCGCCGTAGATGTCCTGCGACGCAAGCACCGTCGAGCCGGCCTTCAAATCACACGCTAACAGTGCCGCGTGCATCGCCGCCATACCGCTGGCGTAAACACACGCAGTCGCACCTTCTTCAATGACGAGCATCGCCTGCTCGAGCGCTGCTAGCGTCGGATTGCCGTGGCGCGTGTAGACGTAACCCTGCTGCTCTCCGGAGAAGACGCGATCGAACACCTCCATGGAGTCATAGGTAAACGTCGAGGTCGCGTAGATGGGAGTCGCGACAGGCTTGCCGCTCGGCAGCGGTTGGCGTTCGCCTGCGTGGACCAGTTGGGTGGCTATGTCGAGCTTCTTCGTATCGTCAGTCATGACGACCAATCATAACCAAATCCAGCGGTCTACCAGTAACGCTCACCGCCATCGCACAGGATCGTCACCACGACGGCAGGGCCGCGCAGCGAAAGAGCAACCCGGCGGGCCGCGAGCACGTTCGCTCCGGAGCTCGGGCCGACAAACAGCGCTTCGTCTATGCCCAGTCTGCTCGTCATTGCCAACGCCTCTTCAGTAGCAACTTCGAGAGTCTCGTCGGCGAGTGATGAATCGAAGATGCCAGGTCTGACGGCCGTCGCCATGTGCTTCAACCCTTCGAGGCCATGTAAAGGAGATTCGGGCTGCACGGCAACGGCCTTCAGACGCTGGTTCAGTTCACGCAAGCGCCGGACGACGCCGACGAACGTCCCCGACGTGCCCAAGCCGGTGACGAAGTGCGTGACCTGACCATTCGTCTGTTCCCAGATTTCGTTAGCTGTAGTTTCGTAGTGCGCGCGCCAGTTGGCGTTGTTGTTGTACTGATCCGGGTAGAAATATTTTTCCGGGTCCGTGGCGAAAAGCTCGCGCGCGATCAACTGCGCGCCGTCAGTTGAAAGCATCGGATCCGTTTCGACGATCTCCACGCCGTAGTCGCGAAGGATCTTTTTGCGCTGATTGCTGGCGTTCTTTGGCAAACAGACCGTGACGGGATAGCCGCGCGACTTGCCGATGACGGCGTAGGCGATACCGGTGTTTCCGCTGGTGGCGTCGAGAATCGTCATTCCCGGGCGGAGTCTACCGCTTCGTTCGCCGTCGAGAATCATCGACAGGGCGGCGCGGTCTTTCACCGATCCGCCGGGGTTGAGGTGTTCGGCTTTGGCAAAAATCCGGACGCCTTCGGGCAGTTCGGCGTCAAACATACTCAGTCGCAGCAAGGGCGTATTGCCCACCCTCGATTCGACGGCTTCGCGTGAGGCGGTGGAAACGCCATGACCTTCTAAAACAACAGCTAATCCCATTTCAGGTCTACTCCGTAAAGAACGATCGGGTCTTTCTCTGTAAAAGAGCCAAAAAGAAAACCGGCCGCGACTTTCATCGAAAAGTGCGACCGGTTTACCGTGAATCTGGTAGTCAGTGGTTAGCTCATCCGCTCCTCCAGCCTGCACACGGCTCGGTCGCGCTGCAATAGCAGCAATAACAACAGAGACAACATGAGCAAGCCTGCGTTGGCATAAGCGTTAAGCGAGGAAACTATAGGCTTCGGGCTTTTGCATGTCAAGAAAATGTCGTCGGCGGTAGTGTGTAATCTGATTGAAATTGTTAATTCGGGTTGGAATTGACGATTTTCGCGATGACACGTGAACGACTTCCCAAAGTTAACTTATTCGGGCACCATTTCAATTATTGGGCAGGAGCCTCCGTGACTTGCCAGTAAAGACATTGCCAGTTTCCTGGTAACTGTTTTTTGAAAACTTTGATATTTTGATATCTGTGGAGTTTGCCTTCACTGTCGTTCATTGTAATAGAACAAGTCACCACGCCAAGCGTTTCGTTGCACCACGCCACGACGTCATCAAGGTTGCGCTTGGCAACTGGGTGTTTTGCGATCCAATCGATCATCTCTTCCCTGCTTTGGTTAGGGATCGTGGGATTAGACCTCCTTATTGCGAATTCGTCGGCTAGAACCTTTCTAAGAAACTGGTCCCAGTCGTCGTTACCGATCTTCTTCTTAGCTTCGGCGTCAAATGTATCCTGATTCAGGTTCCTTAGATCTGCGCACTCGTTACTCATTGCACCTCCGTTAGTTTTGATATCAGACTTTAACGCAGTGAAGCGCCGCCATGCTCTCGCACCTCGTAACGAAGCTCCACCATACCGCTTTTATAAGCTTTGACCTCCGCGAGATGGAGGGTGATGTCTTTCTCGAGCTTCTCAAAAAATGGGATTCCATCACCAATCAAGATCGGCAGGATTGAATAGCGAACTTCGTCGGCTAACCCAAGACGAAGGCATTCGGAAGAGACCATGCCGCCTCCAACAAACCAGATGCTGCGAAACGCGGACCGCATGCGCCCATTCACAAACTGCGCGAGATCGCCCGAGTAGAATTCGACGGTATCTCGAGTCCGTGGCAGCTCGCGGCTCGTCAGGACAAAGGTGGGTTTGTCGCCGTACGCCCACCCGAGCCCCTGGGCTTCAAAACGTAGAGCGGTCTCATAGGTTCGCGAGCCCATGACGTAGCAGTCGATCGTCTTGAGGAATGCCTCGACGGATTCCGGGTCTATAACGTCCCCGTTAGCGAATTCATCTGAGGTTTCAAGCCAGTCAACGCGTCCGTCCTTTCGAGCGATGAAGCCGTCGAGGCTCGCCACCATGTGGATTGTTACGTAAGAGTCGAGGTTTGTCATTGTTTCGGTCCGACGTGCTTTTCCGAAATGAGTATAGCTGACTCACGATTGTTCGATCGGTGTTTTCGCGCTAAGCTCTCGGTCATGTCATGGCCAGCATTACCACTCGAAGAATGGAAGGACACGTGTGCGACGCTGCACATGTGGACACAGGTTGTAGGCAAGGTGCGGCTGGAGCAGACGCCGCTCGTCAATCACTGGTGGAACGTGCCGCTGTATGTCTCTGCCCGTGGACTGACGACTACGGCGATGCCGTACGACGATACGTTTTTCGAAATGGAGTTTGACTTCGTCGACCACAACCTGGTGATCAAGTGCAGCGACGGCGCCGCCGCGAACGTCGAGTTGAAGCCGAAATCAGTCGCAACTTTTTACCACGAGACGATGGACGCGCTGCGCAAGCTCGGGTTGGAAGTTCACATTTGGAAGATGCCGGTTGAGATTCCAGATCCGATTCCTTTTGACGAGGACGAGCAACACGCGGCCTATGATCGTGAGTACGTCGAAAAGTTCTGGCAGGTGCTTCGTTCGTCGGAAAAGGTGATGCAGGAGTTTCGCTCACGCTTCATCGGCAAGTGCAGCCCGGTCCACTTCTTTTGGGGCAGTTTCGATCTGGCGGTGACGCGATTTTCCGGACGTCCGGCGCCACCGCGACCCGACGCCGATTCGATCACGCGCGAAGCGTATTCGCACGAAGTGATCAGTCATGGATGGTGGCCCGGCCACGGACCGCTCGGAAAGGCGGCGTTCTATTCCTACACCGCGCCCGCGCCCGAAGGCTTGAGCAGCGCGCCGCTTCGCCCGGCGACGGCGTTCTGGAGCAATGAACTGTCCGAGTTTTTGATGTATTACGACGACGTGCGGAATGCGTCGAATCCGGATGAGGCGTTGATGGAGTTCTTGCAGAGCACTTATGAGGCAGGCGCGAACCTCGCAAACTGGGACCGCGCCTCCCTCGAAAGATAAAGATTAGAACTTGAATCGCACGCCGAGCTGAACCTGACGCTCGCCCAGGAACGTCCGTGGTCCACCAAACGGCGTCGACGGCGCGGGGTTCGTCAAAACGAGCGCCGTGGAGCTCGCTATTCCATACCGGCCCGTGTTCACCGTCGCCACGTTCGAACGATTGAACAGATTGAACGCCTCACCAAGCAAACTCACGCTGTAGTTCTCGCCAAACTTGAACGTCTTCGTCACTCTCGCATCGAAGATATAAACACTCGGCGTCGTGAATCCGTTACGCTTCGTCCTCTCCGGCACGCGATCCGTGCTCGGATTGCCGTCGCGATTCGCGTCGCCCGCGATCAGGGCTGAATACGCAAATCCTGACTGCAACGTGATGATCCCCGAAAAGATCCACTCGCTCAACAGGTGACGCATGAACGCGTTGTCTCTCTGGACCAACCCGATCTCATAAACCGGACTGAAAACGAAGCGATGCCTGATATCGAGATCGCTGCGGCCCCAGTCTGAATTGATGTCGAGATTGTTTTGCAGTCCCTTCGCATCGTCGGCGCCTACGACGACCATCGTCTGGTCAGGACGATTGTCGCTCGTGTCAGACAACGTATACGCGGCAATGAATTGAAAGCCCCGCGTGAATCGACGCTTCAATTCCATCGCGAGGGCGTTGTAGCGAGAATCTCCCGTGCTCTCGAACAAACTAATCCGAGCAAAACCGGGTATCGGGCGCGCCGCCGGATGCCGCAAGATAGTCAACGGTAGACCATCAGGGTCGGTCACCCTCGTCGGGACCGGCACGCCGAGATTGATATCGCGCGTGCGGCTGATATGAACGCCGCGGAAGTACAGGTAATTGACTGACAGGCTCGTATTCGCGAACAGCTCGCGCTCGACGCCGAGACGGCCCTGCTGCACGTACGGTTGAGCGTAGTCGTTCGCGAAAAGATACAGGCTCGGATTCACGCCACCGCCGGTCGGCGGCGCACTCAAGATGTTGGGATAGACCGGACAGGGATTCGGGACCAGGGTGCAGTTCAGACTTACGCCCGTCACCTGAATGCCGTTCTGCGAGTGCGCGGTGCCGAGCATGATCGCGGGAGTGCGTCCGAAGAAGATGCCATAGCCGCCGCGTATCACTGTCTTGTCGTCAAATCCATAACTGAAGCCGAAGCGCGGCGCGAAGTTGTTGCCGTCGCGCACGGGCGTCGTTGTATCCAAACCTATGGCGGCGAGCGCGGCGCTCGGGTTTCGCACGGTCGGATCGGCAAGATCCTGCAAGTCGTACCGCAGACCGAGATTCAAAGTCAGCTTCGGAGTCACGCGCCAATCGTCCTGCACGAACAGCCCATACTCGTTCAAATCAGGGTTAGTGGTTCCGCCCGTCGTTCCCTCGCCGGGGAAGTTCTGAACGAAAGCGGCCGGCGTGTTCGACGCAAACAACGCGTACGAGTTGAACGTGTATTGGCCCGAGAAGAGGCCGGGAAAGAAATTGAAGACGCGATCGAAATTGAAGTCGGCGCCGAATTTGAGGCTGTGTTCTCCGTGCGTGAGACTGACGACGTCGATCAGTTGCACGCGCTTGATTGTCGTCTCGCGCGGGCTGAAGTTGTTACGGCCCAACTGCAAAAACCCACCGCCGGTTTGAATTCTCGCTTCAGTCTCGTCGCTGTTCGCCTCGCCGGGCTCGCGGTCGCGTCCAAACTGGAAACGAAACTCGTTGATCAAAACCGGCGACAATGTCGAAATCAGCGAACCGGAGAACGTAGTCGTCTTCGCGATGCTGTTTCCGGAATGTTCCTCGACGCTGAGCGGTCCGCCGTTCTCGTTGTTGTTGCCGGTGAAGTTTTGCTGGTTGAAGCGCAACGCGAGTTGGTTTGCCCCATTCAGCCGGATATCTGTTTTGGCCATGAACACGTCCTGGTCGCGCCCGATCTGATACGTGTTCATCTTCGGCGCGAGTAGATTTTGAATGCTCGCGGGCTGCGCGAAGAAGTTTGGCGCGTCGACGACGTTTGGAATGTTGGACCGTTGTCCATCGTAAGCGAAAAAGAAGAACGCGCGATCTCGTTTGATAGGACCACCGACTGTCGCGCCGAACTGATTGATCTGCGACTTCGGCCGCTTCTGTCCGCGCGCGGTGAGAATCGGCGTGTTCGAGTTCAAAGCCTCGTCGCGGAAGAACTCAAACGCGCTGCCGTGCCAGTCGTTCGTTCCCGACTTGGTGACGACGTTGATTACAGCGCCGCCGGCGCGTCCGAATTCCGCTGAAAACCCGTTTTGATTGACCTGAAACTCCTGCACGGATTCTTCAGAGAACTGGTACGGCGGACGAGTGCCGGTGCGTCCAAACGATTGTCCGAAGAACGTGTTGTTGTTGTCGGCGCCGTCGACCTGGAGACTGTTGAGAGTTCCCTTCTGCCCTCCGACCGCGAGATCGCCTTGTCGCGTGGGATCGCGAACGACGCTCGGCGTCAGCGTGGCGAAGTCGAGAAAGTTTCGTCCATTAACCGGCAGGTTCTGGATGGCGCGTTCGTTGACTACTGAAGAGATCGAGGTGCGCGCAGTCTCGACCACCTGGCCTTCCGCGGATACGTCGACCATGTTCACAGCCGCGTTGCCGACCGCCAGTTGAATGTCCAGCGGCGTTTGGCCGCCGACGGTGACGACGACGTTGGTATACGTTCCCGGAACGAATCCCTGAGCACCGTTGGTTTCGACTTTGTAAACTCCCGGCGGCAGGAAGACGATGCGATAGATCCCTTCGTCATTGGTCTGCGCGTTCTTACTCAGTCCGGTTGCGAGATTGGTTGCAGTGACGGTGACATTGGGGACCGAAGCTGCGTTGGGATCGGTGACGCGTCCTTCGATATTTCCCGTGTTGGCCTGCGATTGCGCGAGAACAGTGATTGAGATCGTGAGTAGACACACGATCAGCAAGCACATGAGGTATGCGCGGCGGGGATTTCTAAACATGATTTTTCCTTCCTTTTAAATCGGGACGAATACCCTACGCGGAATTTGAGGGTTTCAACGGGCGCCAAAGTGCGGTCAGTTTCTTGCCACTTGCAGTCTGCAACAGGCTCATGAGACCCATGTAACCAAAGCCGAAAAAGAACAGCAGCAGGAACGGAATCGTGCCCCACATGTGCAGCCCCGCCGAGTAAATGATCGCGAGCAGAAAATAGATCGCGAAACTCAGTTCGAGCAGCGGCAGCAGGCCACGTTTGCGTTTGTACTTTTTCCGTTTCCATGTCGCGTCGCTTGATTCTTCAACGCGATACTTCGGCGTCCGCACAAATTCCGACTTCACGCCGAGCAGCGCTTCGAGAACAGCGCGCGCGTTTGAAAACGCCAGACCGATTCCCAGGCCCATCACGAGCGGCAGGTGCAACAGCCGCGGCGTGCGCTTTTCGTCGAGATACCACACAGCCGAACCGTAGAACAGCACGACCGAGATCGACGAGAAGAACAGCAGCGGCAAGTCGAGGATCATCAGGTGATAGAACGGCTGGTTGTAGCGCACCAGCAACAACGGAAATTGCAGCAGACTCGCCACAATCATTAGCGGATAACTGATGTTTCCGGTGAGACGGAAGAACATCTCCAACTTCACGCGCAACGGCAGCGGCGCCAGCCAGATGCGCGGATAAAGCTTCAAGCCGACCTGCATGACGCCTTTGGCCCAGCGTCGCTGCTGCGCCTTGAAGGCGTTGATCTCGACCGGGATCTCGGCCGGCGCTTCTTCGTCGAGCAGGTAAACAAACTTCCAGCCCATCAACTGCGCGCGGAAACTCAGGTCGGTGTCTTCGGTCAACGTGTCGTGCTGCCAACCGCCGCTGGACTCGATCGCCTTCCGCCGCCAAATGCCGGCGGTGCCGTTGAAGTTAAAAAAGCCGCCGGTGCGATTGCGTGTGGTCTGTTCGACGACGAAGTGGCCGTCGAGCATGATGGTCTGCAAACGCGTCAGCAGATTATAGCGGCCGTTGATGTGCGACCAGCGCATCTGTGCGCAACCTACGAGCGGATCGGTGAAGTAGTCGACAAGCTTACGGAGGCAGTCAGGCTTGGGAACGAAGTCGGCGTCGAAGATAGCGAACAGTTCGCCTTTGGCGGTCTTGTTTCCGTTCTCGAGTGCGCCGGCTTTAAATCCGGTGCGATCGAAGCGATGGATGTAGTGGATGTCGAAACCCTGCTCCGCATACTTAGCGACCACGGCTTCGGCAACTTTTGTCGTTTCGTCGGTTGAGTCGTCGAGGACCTGGATCTCGAGTTTTTCGCGCGGGTAGTCGATTTCGGTGACGGCCTTGAGCAGGCGCTGGACGACGTACAGCTCGTTGAAGAGCGGCAGTTGGACCGTAATGCGCGGCAAGTCTGCTTCGGCAAACCGCGCGCCCGGCTGCGGCACAAACTTGCGGTAGCGCCAGAAGTCGATGACTTGCTTGATGCGGTAAGCGCCGTAGACGGCCAGCGTCGCCAGAATGGCGAAGTAAGTGATCAGGATGATCCAATCGAACGCGTCGAGCCGGTAGAGCGGGCTGATATTGCCCCAGGTTTTGTTGACCAGGTCGTGGAAGTAGCGTTCGAAGAGCGCCTGCGGATCGGGACCTTTCGGACTGGGCCAGGGAGTTGGTGCTGGTGCTTGGAAAATCATGTATTGCGGCTATCCAAAGGGCAGGATTCTACCTTAAAAAGGATGGTTTTCCTAAACGCTGCCTTCTCTTATATACGCCTTTCCGGCGCGCTATAGTCGCTCGGTGCTGCGGCCATCAGCTCGGGAGAGGCGAGGGTAAAGGTGGAGCATGGTGTTTCCCGCGTTTTTCTTGTGGTCAGCTCTATCAGCCCGGGCATTACGTAGAACACACACGCGCCGCCCAGCAGTAGTCCGGTCAGCAGCCGCGATGTATGAGTGTTTTCCCAAAGGCCTAAAAACGTCAGTCCGAAGTCAATTCCCATGGGCAGCGCCGCCAGCAACAGCCATTCACGACGCGGCCACTCGACAGTCCGCAACGGACGGATCAGCGGATACAGCAACAGCGTCAGGGCAAATCCGGCGTACAGGCCGGTGCAGCGAGCGCAGACGGCGAGTTTGTGTTCGGCGATGAAGTAGGAACGTTCGGGGAGTTGATGACAGAGGACCGTGAATGCTTGATAAAGCGCAGCCGCGACTCGTGGATAACCGCCTGCCGCCGCCACTGGCGCACCCACGATCAAAACCAGGATCGAAACGGCAATCAACGTGCTCGCCAGCCAAACGAGCAGCGCCACTCTTTGCTCCCTCTGGAACCGCAAAGCTCTTGTGCCTTTTTGTGCCTTTTTGTGGCTCAAAACCTGATCACAGTATCCGGTCCGCCCTCGATGTGCAGCGTATCGACAAAACGGATGTGCCGCGACTCAGTCGTCATCACCATCGAGTGCGTCCGTTTGCCCGAACCGAAGAACCGCACGCCTTTCAATAACGCGCCGTCGGTCACTCCGGTTGCGGCAAAGATGATCTTTTTGCCGGGCGCCAGATCGTCTGTGTCGTAAACCTTGTTCGGATCGCGAATTCCCATCGTCGCCAAGCGGTCGAGCACTTCGTCTCTGGGTGGGACCTTGTTTTTGTCGACGCCCAGCCTGTCTGGGTCGAAAACCAGCCGCGCCTGAATCTCGCCGTTCAAGCACTTCATCGCCGCCGCGGTGATGACGCCTTCCGGAGCACCGCCGATGCCCATAAGGGCGTGAATGTTGGTTCCCGCAACCGCGGCGGAGATTCCGGCGGACAGGTCGCCGTCAGAGATAAGACGGATGCGCGCGCCGGCGGCACGCACGTCGCCGATCAGTTTTTTATGACGTGAACGATCGAGAACAATGACTGTCAGGTCTTCGATGTCGCGCCCGAGGCGGCGGGCGATGTTCTTGAGGTTCTCTTTCACCGGCGCGTCGATGTCCACCACGCCGCGTGACGATGGGCCGACGACGATCTTGTCCATGTAGATATCGGGCGCATTGAGCAGTCCACCGCGCTCGGCCGCCGCCAGCACGGCGATCGCGTTATTGGCCCCGAGAGCGCACAGGTTCGTCCCTTCGAGCGGGTCGACCGCGATGTCGACCTCCGGGCACGACTCCGCCATCTCCTCGCCCGCGTGAAAGCCGCCGCCGACTTCCTCGCCGATGTAAAGCATCGGCGCTTCGTCGCGTTCGCCTTCGCCGATCACCACGCGGCCGCGCATTGGCACGGCGTCCATCACTTCGCGCATCGCTTCCACGGCGACCTGGTCGGAATACTTTCGATCGCCCTGGCCCATGGTGCGGGCGGCGGCAATCGCAGCCGCTTCGCATACGCGAAGGAAGTCTAGAGACAGCTCGCGCTCAGTCCTCATGTCGTCACGCATCTATTCAAGCTCTCCTGGTTTGGGTAGTTTCAGAATGCCCATTTTCCCCGTGCAATTCTGATGAGGAAGCGTGCTCATACTAACAGAGGGCAATACAATTTTGTAGCAGAGGCGCGGTAGACAAACCTGAGCTCAACGAGTAATCTCTGCCGGCCCCTCATATCTTCGCTTCAACGTCCTCATCAGATGGATCGAAGAATAGAACTGGTCATCGCTCAACTGGAAGCCGATACCTCACGCGCCTGGGACGCTCGCACGCTCGGCGAAACGGTAAACCTCTCGGATTCGCGCTTTCGTCATCTTTTCAAACAGGAAACCGGAACGACGCCGGGACAGTATCTGCGCGAATTGCGGTTTCGCAAGGCGGAGTTGATGCTGCGGACGACGTTTCTGTCTCTGAAAGAGATCGCGGACGAAGTGGGACTGGTTTCGCTCAGCCATTTCATGCGGGACTTCAAGAAGCGCTACGGAATGACGCCGCGCGAGTATCGCATCGCGGCAGCGAAGAAAAGAAAACGTTAGCCGCTAAACGTTAGCCGCTAAACGTTAGCCGCTTTCGCCACAAAATAGCCGGTTTCGGCAATTGACCTGGTCCGGCGTTCGCGCCTAAAGTGGCGTCACCCACAAAAACATAATCGAAATGGAGTTTAGGAGAATGACGTCCCATACCTCACGGGGAATTCTTGTCTTGGTCGCATGGTTATTTGTGTTTCTTGGCCGTACTAACGGACAAGCGCCGGATGTCGTAGTGGCTTCCGTAAACGGCGTCGCCATCTCGCAGAAACAATTGGACGATTCGATTGCGACGCGGATCTATCCGTTGCAGCAACAGCTCTATGCGATCAGAAAAGCGGCGCTGGAGAACCTTGTTGTTTCGCGATTGCTCGAGGTCGAGGCGCGAGCGCAAGGTGTGACGGTTGAAGAGCTACGGCGGCAACTGACGCAAGGCGAGATAAATGTGACGCGTGTTCAAGTAGAAGAGGCGTACGCACAGAATGCATCGTTCTTCGCGTCGATGAGCCCGGATGAAGCACGCGAGAGATTACGGCTGGACCTCGAGAACCAGGCGCGCATGAAACACTATCGCGGCGGGATCGAGAGACTGAGAAAGAAGTGGACCGTCGAAGTGAATCTCCCTGGGCCGGCGTTTGTGACGGCGTTGGACGATGGCGTTTCGCCTGCTCGCGGACCTGAGAAGGCGGCGGTGACGATCGTCGAGTTTTCGGATTTCGAGTGTCCGTTCTGCCGCGACGTTCAACCGGCGCTGAAACAGCTCATTGAAACGTACGGGAGAGACGTACGGCTGATCTTCAAGCACCTGCCGCTCGAAGGTCATCGAAACTCGCTGCCCGCAGCGAGAGCGGCGTATTGCGCCGGCGAGCAGGACCGCTTCTGGCAGTTTCACGCCGCGCTGTTTGCGGCGGGAAATCTGTCGCCGCCCGGGTTGTTGGACCGGATTGCGGTTGATATCGGGCTCGGGATGGATCGGTTTCGAGCGTGCGTGAATTCTGAGCAGTCGCGGGCGGCGGTCGTCAAGGACATTGAAACCGCGCGCAGTCTGCTCATCGACAGCACGCCCAGCTTTCTGGTTAACGGCAGATTGATCAAAGGCGCATTGAGCGTTGCGGAGTGGCAAAAGATCATCGACCGCGAGCTAACCTCACAAAAATAGGAGATCTTCATGAAGCGATTAAACTGGTTCTCATTCTGTATCTGTGTGTTCTTCTGCACAAGCGCTGCGGCGCAGCAGGAGAAACTGATTCGCGACGCTTACGCGAAACTCGAGACTTACAACTCGGCCGCGCAAATGATGCGCAACGAGCTAACGCGAAAGCCGTTTCGCGCCGCGGCGAACCTGCGGTTCGAGCTCGGCGACTTTCGCTCGGGCGACATCAAAGAGATCCTGCACAAAGCGTACGTTGGGCTGGTCACGATGCCGGCCGGCGAGGTCGTCTCGCTAACGTCCGGCGGGCACGTGCTTGACGGCGGAGCGGAAGAGGCGACGTTCAGCGCCGAGTGGGACCGTGGGCAGTATGCCTCCGTGTTCGATCCGCAATGGACCGTGGCGGACGCGTTTCACTTCGAGCCGGAAAAGTATTACGACGTCGTTAGCTACACTTCTTATCAGGTGACGGTGAGACTGGAAGGCCGCTCTCGGACGTATCGCGCGCTGGCGCTGTTTCACGCGAAGCGAAACCCGTCGGACGCGGCCGCGCCTGAGTTTTGGGACGCGATCGTCAATGGGATCACAAGGGTCTGGCAGGAGAAGCGGCCGCCGTACAAGATCAAGAGTCCCAGTATCGCCATCGCGCCAGATGATGACGGTGTGCCGGATGATGGCGGTCTTACGGATGATGGTGGAGTGCCGGATGATGGTGGAGTTCCGGATGATGGCGGCGTTCCGGATGATCCCGTCGCGGGAGACAGTGGAGGGTCGACCGATGAGGCGGCGATTGGGACGCCGCTGAAATTCTGGATCAGCAGCGATTTCACCGAACACATTTCGGGCGAGCATGGAGGAACCGCCAAATATACAGGGACGTGTACGCCGCTTATCGGCGGCTTCCAACGATGTGCGGTGGTGGTCACTAACTTCGCATCGTTCGAACACGGCACGTTAGACCATATCACGCCGTTCTTTGCGCACATCGGTTCGAAGGATCTAAAAACCGAGAATCGCAGCGGCCCTACGGGGACGACGATCCAATGCGCCTCGGCGACGGGCGTGGCCTTCTCGACCTGTCTCATCGGGACCAATTGCAGTACGAACGCGCAGGTGTCACTCAGTTTCTCTGTCGGTTCAGCCGGCGCGTCCATTACCGGAGGCAATATGTGGCGCGACGTCAACTCGGAACACTTCTCGTGCAACATTCCGGCAGGCACCAACTGCACCGCAGCAACTATCGCCGGCACGTGTCCAACCGGCAGTGTGTCCGTGGGAGGCGGAGTGTGTTGTTTCCCGGTGGCGACCTCGACTTGCAGTAGGCCGTTGGCCACCAAGTGCCTCATGTACGGAGGAGATTTTGACTTTGACACCTGTACCTGTGGTGGTTGCAGTTCGTGTGGCGGATCCCCAATCGTGATCGACGTGGAGGGGAATGGGATCGCGTTGAGTGATGCCGGCGATGGCGTCGAATTTGATCTCGACGGAAATGGAGTAAGGAACAAGTTGGGGTGGACCCTGGCTGAGTCAGACGATGCGTGGCTGGCGCTTGATCGCAACGGCAACGGCGCCGTCGATAGCGGATTGGAACTGTTTGGCGACTATACGCCGCAGCCGGAGGCGAGTAATAAAAACGGGTTCCTCGCGCTCGCCGAGTTTGACCTCGCTGGGAA
Source organism: Acidobacteriota bacterium (assembly GCA_046732535.1). Taxonomy (GTDB): domain Bacteria; phylum Acidobacteriota; class Blastocatellia; order Pyrinomonadales; family Pyrinomonadaceae; genus PSRF01. The sequence goes on along the minus strand of JBKPNH010000029.1, from coordinate 42,502 downwards.
TGGCGGAAATGGAGACGGGATCATCGATCAACGGGACGTGGTCTTCAATCGCCTCTGGCTGTGGCAGGACAAGAACCACAACGGCGTCTCTGAGCCGAACGAGCTGCACACCTTGGCGTCGTTGAGGATCGACGCCCTGGAGCTGGAATTCAAAACTTCGAAGCGTACAGACCGGTACGGAAACCAGTTTCGTTATCGAGCAAAAGTAAGAGACGCAAGCGAAGCATCCGTGGGCCGTTGGGCCTGGGACGTCTTCCTGGTTGCGAAATAAAACCCGGATCCGTCGAGTCGCTATTTTTTCCAGGCCGGCAGAGTGCGGCGCGCCGGCTTCTCTTTTTTCAAACCCAGGGCCCAGTCGGCCTGCATCAACGTGTGAATGTCGCGTGTGCCTTCGTAGATGATCGCGGCCTTGCAGTTGCGCAGATAGCGCTCGACCGGATAGTCGTTGGAATAACCATTCGCGCCATGGACCTCGATCGCCATCGAAGCAGCCTTCTCACTTCGCGTCGTGGCTTGCCACTTCGCGAGACTGGTGGCCTTGGCGTTTGGCTCGCCCTGGTTCTTCAAATAACCGGCGCGCAGCCACAGCAAATGACTCATCTGGTAGTCGGCTTCCATCTCCGCGATCTTCTGCTTCACGAGCTGATGGTTCGCGATCTTCGTGCCGAACGTCTCGCGCGTGTTCGCATACTCAACCGACGCATCGCGAGACGCGCGAATCACGCCCGTCGCACCCGATGCGACCGTGTAGCGGCCCTGCTCGAGCGCGAACATCGCGATCTTGAAGCCTTCGCCCTCTTCACCAACCATGTTCTCCTGCGGCACACGCACGTCTTGCAGAGAAAAGTAACCAGTGTTGCCGGCGCGAATACCCAACTTTCCATGAATCGTTCCGGAAGAGAAACCCTTCATAGTCCGCTCGACGATGAAACATGACATGCCCGTGTGATCGCGCTTGCGGCGCTTCTCTTCATCAGTCCAGCAGAAGAAAAGAAAGTTGTCGGCAACGTCTGCCAAACTGATCCACATCTTTTCGCCGTTCAAGACCCACTCATTGCCCTCGCGACGCGCGGTCGAACGAGCGCCAACGACGTCCGAACCAGCGCCCGGTTCCGTCAATCCATACGTCGCGATCTTCTCGCCTTTCGCTTGCGGCACGAGGTATTTCTGCTTCTGTTCTTCGGTGCCCCAGGTGTAGAGCGTCAACGAATTCAAACCGGTGTGGACCGACATAACAACGCGCAGGAACGTATCTACAGCTTCGAGCTCTTCACATACCAAGCCCAACGAAATATAGTCGAATCCCGCGCCACCATACTCTTCGGGAATGCACACGCCGAGCAGGTTCAACGCCGCCATCTTTTTCAATATAGCAGGATTAAATTGCTGTTTCTCATCCCATTCCTTGATGTACGGCGCCACCTCCTTCTGCGCAAACTCGCGCACCGTCTGCACCAGCGCCTGATGGTCTTCCGTCAATTCAAAATCGATCATTTCTCTACTCTTTCGAATATGGAACTCAAAAAGACCGGACATCTTACCAGAGCAAACACGGATCGCACGAACGCGAACACCGATCGCGCGAATGCTTTGCTATACTGCCGGGCATGCCCAAAAAGAAGAAAACGGCCAACGCCGTCACCGTTGGTCTGGTGCAAATGAATTGTGTGTCGGAACCGGATAAGAACTTGAAAAAAGCGATCGCCGGCATCAATGAAGCGGCCAAAGGCGGAGCGCAAATCATCTGTTTGCAAGAGCTTTTTCGCTCGCAGTACTTCTGCCAGACCGAGGACATCCAACTGTTCAAGTTAGCGGAAACGATCCCCGGTCCAACCACTGAAGCGCTGGGCAAAGTCGCGCGGCAGCGCGAGGTGGTGATCGTCGCTTCACTATTCGAAAAACGCGCGGCCGGCGTCTATCACAACACCGCGGTGATGATCGACACGTCGGGGAAGATCGCCGGCAAGTATCGCAAGATGCACATCCCTGACGATCCGCTCTATTACGAGAAGTTCTATTTCACGCCCGGCGATCTCGGTTTTCAGACTCACGACACTGCCTATGGCAAGATCGGCACGCTGGTCTGCTGGGACCAGTGGTTTCCCGAAGCCGCGCGGTTGACGGCGCTCGGCGGCGCGCAGTTTTTGTTCTATCCGACGGCCATCGGTTGGCTGCCCGACGAAGAGCAATCGATGAACGAGGCACAACACTCAGCCTGGGAAACTATTCAGCGCGGCCACGCGATCGCCAACGGCGTTTACGTCGTCGTCGTCAATCGCGTCGGTCCCGAAGGTAAGCTCACGTTTTGGGGCCAATCGTTTGTCGCGGATCCGTTCGGACGCATCATCGCCAAGGCATCGGCCACGAACGAGGAGGTGCTGATTGCGGAGTGTGACCTGACGAAGATCGAAGAGACGCGTCAAAACTGGCCATTCCTCCGCGACCGCCGCATCGACGCTTACGACGGACTCCGCTTCCGATTTGGGGAATGAATATGAACTATGGCCTGATGGACGTAGTGGGCAACATAGGCGTGATAATGCTGATGTTTACCTACCTCGCGCTGCAACTGGACAAGATCAAGAGCGCAGACCTTTCATATTCGGTCCTCAACGCGGTAGGCGCGAGCCTCATCGTCGCGTCGCTGATCGTTGACTTCAATCTCTCCGCGTTGCTGATGGAGGTCTTCTGGGTCTTGATCAGTTTTATCGGCATCGGCCGTCACCTCCGACTCAAAACAATCAGATCCTGAAGCGATGCCGAAACTTCCGCCGGAAACACCAGCCGCTCTTGGTTTTTACATGCCTGCCGAATGGCGTCCGCATGCCGCGACCTGGCTGACGTGGCCCAAGGATCCCGAAACATGGCCCGACCGCGTGTCAGTCGTCGAAGACATCTATCTCCAGATGATGGCCGCGCTGACGCCGCACGAGATCGTGAACTTGCTCGTCGACGACGAAGCCGCGGAAAAAATGGTGCGCGAGCGCTGCGCGTTTCCGACGGTTCAAAATATTCGTTTTCACCGGATCGAAACGATCGATTCATGGATCCGCGACTATGGACCGAATTTTCTGATCGGTCCAAACAACGAAGCCGCGTTCAACGATTGGATCTTCAATGCCTGGGGCAACAAGTATGAGGTTTTGAAGCGCGACGATGAGGTGCCGCGAGTGTTGGAACCCTTGCTCGGCATGCGCCGCTTCGCGCCCGGGATCGTGATGGAAGGCGGGTCTATTGAAGTGAACGGCGCCGGCTGCGTATTGACGACCGAACAGTGTTTGTTGAATCCAAACCGCAACCCGCAACTCAGCCGGGAAGAGATCGAGGACTACTTAAAAAGTTATCTCGGCGTGACTAAGGTCTTGTGGCTTGGCGAGGGAATCGTGGGGGACGACACTGACGGCCACATCGACGACATCGCGCGGTTCGCGGCTGAAAACGTGATCGTCTGCGCGGTCGAGGACGATCCGCAGGATGCCAACTATGAATTGCTACAGGATAATCTCGAGCGACTCGAGTCGATGACTGACGCGCACGGCCGCGCTTTTGAAATCGTTACCTTGCCGATGCCGGGCATCGTGGGCGGCACAAGCACTGACACGCGCAACCTCGATCGGCTGCCGGCGAGCTACGCAAACTTCTACATTGCCAACAAGGTCGTGCTCGCTCCCGTCTTTGGTCACCCGAACGACGCACGCGCGGTTGAAACTCTGCAACGAGTCTTTCCCGATCGGCGAATCGTCCCGATCAACTGCGAACCGCTCGTCTGGGGCATGGGCACGATCCACTGCGTCACCCAACAGGAACCACGGATTTAAACGGATCCTTCAGCGACTAGCTTGCGCGCCTCGCGAATAGCATCATCGAGCGTTCGCACGCGCCCGTCTAACTGCATCTCGTAAACAGCACGCGTGATCTCACCCATGAGCGGACCAGGCTGCAAACCAAGCTCTAACAGGTGCCGGCCCAACAGCAGCGGATCAGGCGGACGCTTCTCAACGTCCAGCTCACGCGCGCGCTGTAAAAACCACTCCTGCGCTTCAGCGCCGTACCACTTTTCGCGCGGCACCCAATCAGCATTGCGCCCCAACGAATCGGATCTCGCCACCCGATACAGCAGATCCGGCTCGCACCGCCGCGCCAACCGGCGAAACGCTCCTTCGCCAACCTCGTCGCGTTTCTTGTAAAACTCTCCCGGCTTCAAATGCTCGCGCACCAGCGCAACGACCTGACGCCGCACGTCATACCCGTCGATCGTGTGAATGTTGATACGGTCGAGAAACCGGTGCGCCGGTTCGACGCCAGCTTCCTCGTGCCCTCTCGACCTCCAATGTCCTTCGAGAAACTGCGTCGTCGGCGGTTTTCCAAAATCATGGGCCAACGCCGCCAGCATCACCGTGACCTGCCGCGCGTAAGGAAGGTCGTCGATCACTTCACGCGCACGATCGACTACCAGTAGCGTATGAACGAAGACGTCGCCTTCCGGATGCCACTCCGGATCCTGCGGCACGCCAATCAACGTCTGAATCTCGGGAAACACCTGCTCGATCGCGCGAAGCTTCAACAACCAATCGAGCCCAATGGACGGACGGCGTGCGCGCAACAAGAGCTTTTCAAGTTCTCCCCAGACTCGCTCGGGGGGAAGATCGGTCAGGTCCATCGTGCGGCACAGCGCCACGGTCTCATCCTCGATCTGAAACTCGAACCGCGCCGCAAACTGCGCTGCACGCAACACTCGCAGACTGTCTTCGACGAACGTCTCCGCCGCGACAGCCCGCAGCACACGCGCTTCGATGTCTTTCTGCCCGCCGAATGGATCGATCAATTCGCCTGTCAACGGATCCTGAAGGATCGCGTTGATGGTGAAATCACGACGGCGGGTCGCATCCTCAACGCTCATCGATGGATCACCTTCAATCACGAACGCACGATGACCGCGTCCTGATTTGCGCTCACGCCGCGGAATCGAAACGTCGAGATCCGCTCCCAACTTGTAAACAGTAAATGCTTCGCCGGCGACGTTCACGGATCCAAACCGATCGAGGATCTCGCGCACACGTTCCGGCGCGACGCCGTAAACTTCCAGGTCCCAATCCTTCGCGTTGCATCGCATCAACGAGTCGCGCACACAGCCGCCGACGAGCAGCGCGCGGCCACCCGCATCACTAACCGCGCGAGCGAGTGCGATGACGTTTTCAGGAACACTGATCAAAACTTATTCTTCAGGGTTTTCTACCACGACCTGCATGCCGCGTGTGGAAGGAATACAGCTTATGACTTGGGCCCGATCGATCTTCGTCATCTCGGTCCCTGCCGCGTGCCAGAGCTTGACCCAGAATGTCCGCGTCGCGCCGTGAATGGCAAACGTCGAACCGTCGATCATCACCGGCACAGGTTCGGCGACTGTTCCGGCGCGGAGCTCCTCGAGCAGCTCAGGTATGTAAGGCTTGAACTTTTCAAACTGGACCAGCACCGCGCTGTCTGCGATCTCCGCCGGCGGCAGCTCGACCGGATCAGCCGATTCCAGCAGCAGGCGCGTCTCAGTTTGCAGGTTCCTTTTCTTGACTACCGGCATACCAGATCCCTAACTCTTCAACCGCCTTTGCAGATGTTCGGCGAGCTCAGACACTTTAACTCTTTCCTGTTCCCATGTGTCGCGATCGCGCACCGTCACTGCTTCATCTTCGAGCGACTGATGATCGACGGTGACGCACAATGGCGTTCCGATCTCATCCTGCCGCGCGTACAGTTTGCCGATGCCGCCGGTGTCGTCGTAAACGGCGCGCAATGTCGGTTGCAGCGAACGTTTAATCGCTTTCGCCATGCCGACGATCTCCGGCTTATTCTTCGCCAGCGGCAGGATCGCGGCTTTGATTGGCGCAAGCTGCGGACTGAGTTTCAGTATCACTCTGGTCTCACCCTTGTCGTTCTTCTTCTCGGAATAAGCGTCCATCAACACGGCGAGCACGGTGCGGTTGACGCCCGCCGCCGGCTCGATGACGTGCGGATAAAACCGCGTCTTCGTCGGCTCGTCAAAGTACGACAGGTCCTCAGTCGAGTCCGGGTTGATGCGCTTTCCTTCCTCGTCGAGTTTGTTCTTCGAATGCGCGCTCAGATCGAAATCGGTGCGCCACGCGATCCCCATCAACTCTTCCCACGGTTTTTCTCGCTCTGGGAAGTATCGATACATGATGTCAACCGTGCGCTTCGAATAGTGCGCGCGCTCATCTTGGGGCACTTCGTACAAGTAGAGGTTATCTCGCTGCAACCCGAGGTTGCCAAACCATTCGAGATACTGCTCTACCCAGTAATCGACCAGCTTCGAGTGCTCGGCGTCAGGAGCGACAAAGTATTCCATCTCCATCTGCTCAAACTCGCGCGTGCGCAGAATAAAATTTCCCGGCGTCACTTCATTGCGAAATGATTTTCCCACCTGCGCGATGCCAAACGGCAACTTGCGGCGCATCGCCGTCTGCACGTTTAGGAAGTTGATGAAAATTCCCTGCGCAGTTTCGGGCCGGAGATACGCGAGCGCCGCCGGATCGTCGTCTGCAACCGCGCCCAGTTTCGTTTGCAACATCGTGTTGAAGGGACGCGCGTCGGTCCAATCATGCGCGCCGCACGACGGGCATTCTTTTGTCTGAAATGACCCATCGGCGGCTTTCTCAAATACCTTGTCCTGGCGAAACCGGCTCTTGCACTTTCGACAATCGACGAGCCAGTCGTTGAACGTCGCTTCGTGGCCCGAGTATTTCCACACGAGCCGGTTCAGAATGATCGATGAGTCGACTCCCTCGATGTCGTCACGGTCGTAAACCAACCAGCGCCACCACGATTGCTTGACGTTGTTGCAGAGCTCGACGCCGAGTGGGCCATAATCCCACGCGCTGCCGAGGCCGCCATAAACTTCAGAGGACGGAAAAACAAAACCTCGCCGCTTGGCGAGCGATACGATGGTGTCGATGTTAGGTGCAGGCACGGCAGAATAGTAGAAGACAGTGAGGCAAAAGACAAAGAGGCCACAGATCACGCGAATCGGAGCACATTTGGATGCGCGTGACCTGTGGCCTGAGGGCGCCTCTCTGAATTTCGTTAGCGCCGTTTTTTCGGTCTTACTTCACCCGCCTGAACAGTCGGTGTTGCTTGCGGAGGCGCAGCGCCGCTGGGGACCACCCACAGCTCGACGCTGTCGTCTTCGCGGAACCCGCCGTTAATCGTCGTGATGCGTGCGGTGTCGATGCCGCGTTGCTCGACGATGTAGTCACGCGCGCGCTTCATCAACATTTCGACCTGCGCGATCGGGCTTGTGCGTCCGCCGTACGCGATGATGTAAGCGCGTGTAGACGGATCGTTCTGCAGCTCTATCGCGAGGTTGTCGAGGCGTGCTTTTTGATCGTCGAACGTGCAGTTGTCGCACTCGTCGAACTCGCGCGCCACGATCACTTTGCGTTCGGGAGCAATTACGACAACCACGCTTTGCGCCGTTTGACGGCACGCCGGATCGGCCGATCCATCATCAACCGCCAAGGTAGCAATGATGCGCTGACCGCCGAGTCCGGTCGCGTCGACGTTGATCGTCGGCGAACCCGCGCCGCTGATCACTCGCGCGCTCGACGGGTTCACGGTCCAAACGTATCGCAAACCGGAAGTGCCTCCGTATGCGACGTCCGCGGCGAACGTAATGATCTCGCCTTCGTTGACTGTCCTGGGCGCGGAAACGTTTACGGGATACGGACACGGAGACTTCGGCAGCGGCGGCAATGGCCGATAGTTCACGACCACGCACTTAACTCGGCCTGCCGGAACTTCGATCTCACGAGTCCACATTTTTCCGTTCGGCAACGTCACCGCCACGTTGTGAATGCCCGGATCGAGATCGAAAGAACGATACTCGGTCGTCGTTTCGCCGAGTGCCTTTCCATCGATCGTGAGCAGCAAGCCGGCGGGAGTGGTCAGAATTTTGATGGTGCCGTATTTCGCTTTCTTTGGCTTCGCGGAAACTTCAGAGGAGGCAGCCAATGCGAAGAAGGCGATCGCCAGCAAAAGCGAAAAGGCAAACTTGAAGACGAATCGAGTCTTAATCACTTTCACCATCCTCCTTCGTCTTCGGCTTGCGGAGTTTTGCTTTGGTGTAGCGACGCCGCAATCCGCCGGCGAAAGCTACCAGGCCCGTACCGAACAACAGCAATGAAGCCGGTTCAGGTGTAGGCGTTGGAGTCGAATTTGGGGTCGGAGTCGGAGTCGGCGTACTTTCTTCGCAGGTCTCGCACTCCTTGTCGAAGTCGACGAACGCGAGCGGGACTGCTGCTAGAAATGCCCACGGCCACTTGGGAAAGCCGCCTCCGGCGATCAGGATCTCGCCGCAGTCACAGATCGTGCCGTCAACTTCACCTTCTTCGATGATGTCGACGCCGATCTGTTGTAAGCCGGGCGTAAGCGTTAAGCCGGAGAGCAGTGAATCGACTTTCGGATCGCTCGAGCCGGTGCCGGGCTTGTCGGTGCGGGGCGCAGGCTGCGCGGTGGAACCTTTGGTTCCGGTCGTGACTGGATCCTGCGAGATCAGCGTCAGTTGCGGTGCGCCTTGCAAACTGTTCAGGGTTTGGACCACCTGCTTGAGTTGCACTGGCTCAGCCTGCGCTGCCGCACTGGTTAGGAAAATGCTGCAAAGGGTCGCGGCGAAGACTCGACTGAAGTGCCGAAGTCTGGGAGTGTGCCGGTTACCGGGTGTTGGGGCGATAGTGAAATTCATTCAATACCGGAAAACTACTAATAAGTTGCAAACTCCAGCCCGCACGAGTGTGCGCCTTCGGGGTTTGGGGGAGCGCAAAAGAATTGGAATTCCAGAGCGAGCGTAGAGCTTGAAGGTCACTGGCAGCTTACGTAAACGCCCGCACCGTTTACCTGGGTCACCTTGGGAATAACGGAAACTTGGAGCAAATCGAGGGCCGCTAAGAAAAACCGCGATTAGCTGGGCTTTGTGGAACGGAACCAGGGATTTTAGTCTAAGTCTCAGACCGCCATTCTAAAAACTGGACGGTCTGAGACCACGAATAACACGGGTTCACTCGCTTTCGCTCGGACTGGCCGCTTCGGCCTTGCGATTCTCGTCGCGCAAAACGGCCTTGCGAGAGAGCTTGATCTTGTTGCCCTCGCGGCCGATGCACTTCACGAGAATCTGTTGCCCTTCCTTGAGTTCGTCGCGAACGTCTTTAACGCGGCGGTCGGCTATCTCGGAAATGTGCAGCAAGCCGTCGGTGCCCGGAAAGATCTCGACGAACGCGCCAAAGTCGACGATGCGCGTGACGACGCCCAGGTACGTTTGGCCCACTTCGGCTTCAGCCGTCAGACCGCGAATCCGATTCACCGCCGCATCGGCAGCTTCGCCGCTGGCGGTTGCGATCGAGATCGTGCCGTCGTCGGCAACGTCGATCTTCGCGCCAGTCTCTTCGACGAGCGACCGGATTATTTTGCCTCCTGGTCCAATCACGTCGCGAATCTTGTCAGGATTGATCTTGATCTGGATGATGCGTGGCGCCAGGGGTGAAATGCTCTCGCGCGTGATTGGCAGCGTCTTCTCCATCGCGCCCAGAATGTAGATCCGGCCCTTCTTCGCCTGCTCGAGCGCTTCGGCCATGATCTGCGCGTTGATGCCAGCGATCTTGATGTCCATCTGCAACGCCGTGATGCCGTTGCGAGTGCCGGCGACTTTGAAATCCATGTCGCCGTAATGATCTTCAGCGCCCGCGATGTCGGTAAGAATCGCGTACTTGTTGCCTTCCATCACCAGGCCCATCGCGACGCCGGCTACAGGCGCTTTCAACGGCACGCCCGCGTCCATCATCGACAGCGTGCCGCCGCAGACGGTAGCCATCGACGAAGACCCATTTGACTCCGTTATGTCTGAAACGATGCGGATCGTATAGGGGAAGGTGGCATCTTCGGGCAGGACGGCTTCGAGCGCGCGCCGGGCGAGAGCTCCGTGGCCAATCTCGCGGCGACTTGACGATCCAAAGCGGCCGACTTCACCTACCGAGTATTGCGGGAAGTTGTAGTGAAGCAGAAATCGTCGCTTGACTTCGCCCTTCTCGAGATCGTCGATGAACTGTTCGTCTTCCTTTGTGCCGAGCGTCGTGGAAACGAGCGCCTGCGTCTCGCCGCGTGTGAAGAGCGACGAACCGTGCACGCGCGGCAGCCACCCCACTTCGCAGGTGATCGGGCGAATCTCCGAGAACCGGCGTCCGTCAGGGCGCCGCCGTTTGTTGAGGATATCGTCGCGGAAGACCGCCTCTTTCAGTTGGTCGAAAATGAGCTTGGCCATCGCTCGTTTGTCCGCGTCGTCTTCCGGATACGATTCGATGACTTCCTTCTTCAACGCGTCGACGGCGGCATAACTGGTGCGCTTGTCCTGCGTGGTCGTGTCGAGCGACTGCCGCAACTGTTCTGAGTACTTCTCAGTAATCTCTCTTGTCATGTCCTCGTCCAGTTGCTCGGCAACGACGTCGCGCTTCTGGATTTCGAGAGCTTTGTACAGTTCCTTCTGCCAGCGGCAGAGGCGGTTAATCTCCTTGTGGGCCAACATGAGCGCCTCGACCATGATCTCTTCCGAGATTTCCGTCGCGCCGGCTTCGACCATCACGATCGCTTCTTCAGTTCCCGCGACGATCAGATTCAAACGTGACTCACGCACTTCGTCGTACGTCGGGTTCACGATGTAGCGGCCTTCGATCAGGCCAATGCGGACGCCGGCGATTGGGTTCAGAAAGGGAATGTCTGACAGGTAAAGCGCGCACGAAGCGCCAGTGATGGCGATGACGTCCGGGTTGTTGTCGGGATCGGCTGAGATGACGCTGGCGATGACCTGAGTTTCGTTTCGAAAACCTTCTGCGAAGAGTGGGCGGCACGGGCGGTCGATCAAGCGGCTGGTCAGGACCTCTTTTTCATTCGGCCTGCCTTCTCGTCGGAAGTAATTGCCGGGTATTCGGCCGGCGGCGTAATTCGATTCACGGTATTCGACCGTGAGGGGAAAGAAATCAACACCTTCGCGCGGGGTGGGGGCGCTCACCGCGGCTACGAGCAACATCGTGTCGCCGTAGCGGATCACGACGGAGCCGTCAGCCTGTTTGGCAACGCGACCAGTCTCGACGGACAATTCTTTGTCGCCGAGTTTGATTGATTCTTTGAGGTATTTCTTTTCTGGCATGTTCTTGTTCTCCTTAGGACATAAGCGCCTGGACTATGTTCAGGCCGCGCGGCGTCTCATCCGCCAACGCTGTTTGAGCAAAACTTTCTGCTATTTGTAGAGCACGCCAACGTGAAGCGGGCAGGTAAAACCACTAACAGAAAAGGCGGCACGAGCCTCTTAACCGTGAGCTCATGTCGCCTTGTTGGTCAAAGCCAGGCCGAACACGTCTGCTTGTTTCCAGTCAATCGCCGTCACGTTCGGCACTGCCACAAGCTCTTCGATAGACGCGGGCTTTAAATAAAAATCAGAGATTCGAAGATCTTCCCGGTAACTTATTCGTTTCGGACGTCTACCGGCGCAGGCCGAGACGATTGACGACCTCGTGGTAGCGCTCGATATCAGTTCGCTTCAAGTAGTCCAACAAACTGCGTCGCTGCGAGACCATTTTCAGCAGGCCGCGCCGCGAATGGTTATCTTTTTTGTGGGTCTTGAAATGCTCGGTCAGGTCATTAATTCGCTTGCTTAGAAGGGCGACCTGCACCTGGGGTGAACCGGTGTCTGACTCATGCGTACGAAAATCGGTGACAATCTGCTCCTTGGTTTCTTTTGCTAACGCCACTTGCTTAAATGGTCCTCCTCGACCGCAGTAAACTCCGCTAAAGAGCGGTAACCGCTAAACTTAAAAAGCTCGCCCAATTTAACATGCGAGGTTGTGAGTGTCCAGTTGACCGGCTAAATCCATGTGTTTACTATCGCTGCCAATAAACGAAAGGTAAAACACGGATGGCTCGACCCAGGGTGGTGATTCTCGGCGGGGGGTTTGGTGGACTATTTACGGCGCTCGAACTGGGCGGCGGCGCGGTCGACGTGACCATCGTCAGCGATGAAGACCATTTTCTCTTCACGCCGATGCTCTACGAGTACCTCAGCGGCGAGGTCGAAGCGTGGCACATCGCCCCGACATACGGCGAACTGCTGGACGACGATGTCCGCCTTGTGCAGGACGAAGCTACCGAGATCGACCTGAACGCCAGGAAAGTAACGCTGACACGCAACAAAGAGCCGCTCATATACGACGCGCTGGTGCTTGCCGTCGGCGGCATCACCAATTACGTCGGCGTAGAAGGCGCCGAACAGAACTCATTTCCCTTCCGCAAGCTCCATCACGCCGACCGTCTGCGAAAGCGGATGGTCGACGTCCTGGATCACATTCCTCCTGACGAGTCACACCAGGACGTCCGCCGCGACCTGACCTTCGCCGTCGTCGGCGCAGGCGCCAGCGGCTGCGAGCTTTCGACGAAAATGGCCGATCTGCTCCTCGACGCGGTCAAACGTCGCGCGCTTCACGGCGAACCCCGCGTCCTGGTAGTCGAAATGGGCGACAGAGTCGTCCCCGGCATGGGAGATCCGATCCGCGAGTTTGTCGAAGAAGCCTTGCGCGAGTCGCATGTCGAAGTTCACACCCGCACACGAGTCGTGAGCGTCACGAGCGACAGCATCGTGTTCGAGCACGAAGGCAATCGTGAACAGTTGAAGACGGCGTGCGTTGTTTGGACCGGCGGCGTGAAGATGCGCCCGTTGATCGAGCAGCTCAACGTAGAAAAGACCTCCCGCGGTTTGCTGAAAGTCAAACAAACGCTCCAACTGACCCAACATGACAACGTCCTGGCGCTCGGCGATATCGCTTCGTTTCCAGACGCAGCGCCGACGCTCGCAGGCACCGCCCAACTTGCTTTCCAGCAGGCAGCGCTCGCCGCCCGCAACGTGAAGGAGCTTTTCAAAGATCACGAGCCCCAGTTCGAGACAAAACACTTCGAAGAGCTTGGCGAAGCACTGAGCCTCGGCACCGAACGCGGCGCCGTACTACTTGCGAGCGGACAGGCGTTCGGCGGCGCGTTGGCGCGACAGGCGCGGTTCGCTTTGTATACATCGCGGTTGCCAACCTGGCACCATCGATTACGAGTCGGCGCGAGTTGGTTTTTCGAGGGTACGGCGCCGCGGCCGTTGTTGCCGCTCGGTCTGGAACGTTAGTTGTCTCTGATACCGGGCATGTTATTACGACTTCTGATCTGTGTTCTTCTGACAGGCTGTATAGTCAAACCGTCAGAAACACAGATTAAATCCAATCTCATCATTCCCGTCGAAGGCGTTCGCCCAGACCAGCTAGTCGACACGTTTGATCAAGCACGATCCGAAGGCCGCGTACACGACGCGATCGACATTCCCGCGCCTTTAAACACGCCGGTGCTCGCTGCGTCAGAAGGTAAGATCGTGAAGCTATTTCAAAGCGAACGCGGCGGAACGACGATTTATCAACTCAGCCCGGACGAAAAGATGATCTTTTACTACGCCCATCTCAGCCGCTACGCCGACGGTCTTGCCGAAGGAAAAGCCGTTCGGCAGGGCGACATCATCGCTTACGTTGGCGACACCGGAAACGCCGGGGCCGGCAACTACCACCTTCACTTCTCGATCGCCCTCACTACGGATCCGAAGCGCTGGTGGGACGGCACGAATATCAATCCGTACCCGTTACTGTCCGCTAATCGTTCACGTTAGTAGAAAAACACGGATTATTTAACTGGAACGCTCGTTGCTCCTAAAATTTCAAAGGAGTCAACATATGAAGCGATCCCTGCTTATTCTATTTCTATCTGTGTTCTTTCTTTCCTGTACGGTGGAGCCGAATAACAACTCAAGAACAACCTCGACTTCGCCTTCTCCAGAGCCGACGAAAGCGGTCGCCAAGACTGAACCAAGCCCCAGCCCCAGTGGCGAAATGCTGCCGGGACCGAACGCGATTCCGACCGACACGCGAGTCGTCGTCAATATTCCGGCGTACCGCATGGACATCTTTCATGACGGCTCGCTGGTGAAGTCTTACAAGGTCGGCATCGGGACTCCGGAGTTTCCGCTGCCAACAGGACTGCGCAATGCCGACACCATAATCTTCAATCCGACCTGGACCGTGCCCGACGAAGAGTGGGCAGCAGAAATGAACAACGTGAAAGTCGGTGAGACAGTCGAAGCAGGAGATAAAAACAACCCGCTCGGATGGATCAAGGTCCCGATCGGTCTGCCGAATCTTATTCACGGTGGCAAAGCACCCGCGAAGATCGGAACATTCGCGTCGCACGGCTGCGTCGGTCTTACGAACGCTCAGATCAAAGACTTTGCGATGCACCTGGCGCACGTGTCAGGCACGGAGCTGAACGATGAGGACGTTACTGAATACATCGCAGCGAAGACCAAGACGAAGGAAGTGAAGTTGAAAGAGAGGATCCCGGTCGAGCTGCGCTACGAGACGATCGTCGTCGAGGACGGAAAGCTGCACATATACAAAGACGTCTACAAGCAGGAAACAAACACCGAAGAGAACCTGCGCAGCGTGCTGTCGAAGCACGGCGTGACATTCGAAGATCTGCCGGCGCAGACAAAGGCTCAGCTACTGAAACTGCTCAAGACGCCGAAAAATGAGGTTGCTGTAGACGTTTCAGCGAAAGGTTATCCAGCGCCAGTCGATCTCGATAATGGGAAAGCAAAACAAACGCGCGTGACGGCGAATCATTAAACCACGCTAGGCCATGGCGGCTTCGCACGAATCCAGCACGGGCGCTTCTTCAATAGGGGCGCCCGTTTCACCGTAGTAAGGACGGCCATTCTCAATCGCTTCGAAGTACTCCTCGATCCGATCGAGCACTTCCTCGACTGAGTGCGAGTGATAGATCGACGTCCGAAACAACGCGCCGCCCTGCAGCCCGCGCGTAAACTGCCCTGCCAACTGCTTCATGCGATTGATCGCGGGCGTCTCCGGCATGTCTTCACGCAACATGTCGAAATACTCGTGCAGAATCGCGCGCTTGTCGGCGAGTGACGGCTCGAAGATCGGACGGCCGTGCATCGCGTCTTCAATCTGCCGAAAGATCCACGGATTCGCCATCGCGCCGCGCCCGATCAGCACGCCGTCGCAACCCGTTTCACGAAACTTCTCGAATGCGCCTTCGATCGTCGTGACGTCGCCGCTGCCAGACACCGGCACCTTCACGGCTTCTTTCACCTGCCGCACAAGGTCCCAGTTCGCCAGACCGCGATACCCCTGCTCCTTCGTACGTCCGTGCAGCGCGATGTGCTCGACGCCGCAATCTTCCGCGAGCTTCGCGGTGTCGACGGCGTTGATCGTGTGATCGTAAAAGCCCGCGCGGATCTTCACCGTGAGCGGGATCTTGATCACCTTCTTGATCTCTTTGAGGATCGTCTCCAGGCGGCTGTGGTCTTTGAGCAGACCGGAACCGCCGCCGTGCTTGACGACCTTTGGCGCGGGACATCCGCAGTTGACGTCGAGAATGTCGGCGCCAACTTCCTCCGCCATCTCCGCCGCCATGCACATGCGTTCCGGCTGTCCGCCGAAGATCTGCACCGCAAACGGGCGTTCATCCGCGTAGAACCGCATCTGCCGTTTCGACTTCGGATTGTTCCGTGTCAATCCTTCGACGGAGATGAACTCGGAAACCGATAGACCAACGCCGCCGCGCCGCTTCAGCAAACGACGAAACGACACGTCAGTGACGCCGGCCATCGGCGAAAGGATCAGCGCCGGGTTGATCTCGACGTCACGGATTTTAAATGTCTTAATCACGGGTTTATCGTAACCGGAGTGCCGACCGTAACCGAGTCGAATAACTCCTTCATGTCCTCATTCTCCAACGCGACGCAACCCAATGTCCAATCGCGACTCGCGCCGTTTCCATGAATGTAGATCAGACCGCCGAGTTTGGTGTACTGCGGCGGCGCGGCCTTTCTCCGCTGCGCCTCGACGATCGAGTCGTATTGCGCCTTCGTGATCAATCCCTCGCGCAAACCGCGTTCGGCGTCTTCGACATTTGGGTAGCTGACGCCGAGCGAAAGGTAATAGGCGCTCTTGTTGTTCTTCACGAAGACGTAGAAGTCGCCTTCCGGAGTAGCACCATCGCCTTCGCGTTTCTTATCGGCGACGGGCTCGAAACCGAGCCCAACGCGATATGTGCGCACCAGCGTCTTGTCTGAATAGAGCTCGAGTTTTCGGGCTTTTTTATAGACGACGATGCGAGGATTTTTGATGGCGTAACACAGATTGAAGCCAATAAGACAGATCAAGACGAGAATTGTGATTCGCGTGATCAATCCGTGTTACGGTTTCTTGTTCTTCTTCTCTTCTTTGTCGTTGCTTTTGGCTGCGGCCGGCGGCGTGAGTTTCAGCAGTGGTTCGACGGCCGCGCGATGTGCCTCGGCAACCTTGATGAACGCTTCGTTGCGAAGTTTCTGGAGATAGTTTTCACGCTCCTTCGTCTGGACATCCATCAGCATCGCTTCACGTACACGATTCTCGTTGAACACCGGAGCACTGCCGGCGGGGGTCCGCGCGTCGACGCGAAGGATCTGATAACCCTCGGGCGTCTTGATCGCCTCAGTCACTCCGCCCACCGGAACGTTCTTGAGGGCACCGACGAGATCTTCACGCAGGTTCGGAATATCAAACTCGCCGACCGCGCCCTTGTCTGTTGGCGCCGAACGCTGTCCGTTCTTTTCGCGCTCGGAGTTGGCGGCGGCGAGAGCACCGAAGTCCGCGCCCGCACGAGCCTGTGCGATGATCTCCAACACTCTTGCCTTCACTGCCGCATCATCTTTGCCGGCCGTGCTCAGATAGATCTCCGAAAGCTTTACGCTCTCGGCCTTGCGAAACTTATCCGGGTGCGTGTCAAAGTATTTCTTGATCTCGGCGGACGAGAACCCAAGATAGACGCGGCGATCGACTTCCTGCTGCAAAACAGCCTGCTTCATCATCTCGGCGCGCATCGTGCGGCGAATCTCTTCGTAATCGAGTTTGCTCTCGCGCATTGCTTTGATGAGGTTCTCGATTGTGCTGATCCCCTGCTCCTGCGCGATCTGCAACATGCGCCGGTTCACCTCGGCCTCGATCTCCGCGGCCATGTCCAGTTCTTTGCCGCGTTGCAGCAACAACTTCTCGTTGATGAGAGTGGCGATCAATTCGGGCTGGGTCTTCGCGACCTCGTCCATCGCCTGTTGATCGGTCATTCCCCGCTGTTTTAAGGCTTCGATCCGTTCCCGGGTCTCGCGCTTCAACATCGAGAGGGTGATGACGTCGTCGTTAACCTGGACGACGACTTCGTCGACTACCGTCATTTCGCCTTCCTGAGCAAAGGCGCCGGCGGCAACGAAGAGCAATAGAAGTGTTACTGCAAGACTCTTTATTTTCACTATTGATACTCCTAACAAGATGTCGGGTCGGATTCTAATCTGCGGCCTGAATCTGGAGCAACACGTCACGAGCAAACGCGAGCACGTTGTCCTGTTCGTCTTCGGTCAGGGTCAGCTTCAAAACGCCGCTTGGCGTAAACACGGATCCGGCGTGGCCGGACACGAAATTCCCCAGCTTTTCCAGCGAAATGCGCGCTTTTTCGCTGAATTTTAACGCGATGCCGTCCGGCGTCCGGTCTATCGAAACGATCCCCAACTCCTCGGCCGTACGGCGCAAACGAGCATAGGAAAAAAGCCGCTCGACTGACGGTGGAACCCGGCCGTACCGGTCTTCGGTCTCCGTCCGGATGCTCTGTAAAGTCGTTTCGTCGCGCGCCGAAGAGACGCGTTTGTAAGTTCGCAGCCGCTGTCCCATGTCCGAGATGTACTCTTCGGGGATGGCCACGTCGACGCCGAGATTGAGCGCGACGCTGGTTTCGTCCTCGACCTCCTCGCCGCGAAGCTCGGCGACCGTCCGCTCCAGCATCTGCGTGTAAAGATCGAACCCAAGCGCCTCCAGGTGGCCCGACTGCTCGCCGCCCAGCAGACTTCCTGCCCCCCGCAGTTCGAGATCCAGCGCCGCGATACGAAAACCGGCGCCCAGATCGGAAAATTCTCGAATTGCTGCTAAACGACGACGTGCGATGGGCGTTAGCTCTTGTTCGCCGGGTATCAGCAGATAGGCATAAGCCCGGCGGCTCGAACGTCCCACACGCCCGCGTAACTGGTAGAGCTGAGAAAGACCGTAGTGATCAGCGCGGTTTATGATGATGGTGTTGGCGCGGGGGATGTCTATTCCGTTCTCGATGATGGTAGTCGCAACGAGAACGTCATATTTGTAGTCGATGAAGTCGAGCATCACTCGCTCCATCTCCTTCTCGTTCAACTTGCCATGACCGATGGCCAGCCGGGCCTGCGGCACCAGACGCTGCACGAGCGCCGCGACCGTGTCGATCGTCTCCACCCGATTGTGAATGAAAAAGACCTGACCGCCACGCGAGAGCTCGAGGTCGATCGCCGACTTGATCACGCTGTCAGAAAACTGCACCACCTGAGTCTGAATCGCCAGCCGGTCGCGCGGCGCCGTCTCGATCAGCGACATGTCGCGCATGCCGCTCAACGACATGTTGAGCGTGCGCGGGATCGGCGTCGCCGAAAGCGTCAACACGTCGACCTTCTTCTTCAATTGTTTGAGACGTTCCTTGTGGGCCACTCCGAAACGCTGCTCTTCGTCGACGACGACGAGTCCGAGATCTTTGAAACGGACGTCTTTCGAGAGCATGCGGTGCGTTCCGATGACCACGTCGACTTCGCCTGACTCGACGCGCTTCACGACCTCTTTCTGCTCCTTCGTGGAACGAAAGCGCGACAGCAACTCGACCTTCACCGGAAACGGCGCGAAGCGATTGCGAAACGTGTCGTAATGCTGGTACGCGAGGACCGTCGTCGGCGTGAGCACAGCCGCTTGTTTCCCTTCCATCACCGACTTGAACGCCGCGCGCATCGCGACTTCCGTTTTGCCGTAACCGACGTCGCCGCACAGCAAACGGTCCATCGGCACTGGTTCCTGCATGTCTTTCTTCACGTCTTCGATCGCGGTCTCCTGGTCCGGAGTGAGCACAAACGGGAAGCCGTCTTCAAACTCCTGCTGCCACGGCGTGTCGGCGGCGAAGGCGTAACCGCCGACCAGTTTGCGTTCCGCGTAAAGACGCAGCAGCTCGTCGGCCATGTCGCGCATGGCCCGTTTCGCTTTGGCCTTGGTCTTTTGCCAGCCGAGACCGCCGAGACGATCGAGTTGCGGCTGGTGGCCTTCGGCGCTGGAATAACGTTGGACCAGGTCGAGCCGTTCGACGGGAACGTAAAGCTTCGCTTCGTCGGCGTAAAAGAGCAGCATGAACTCGCCGGAGCGCTGTCCGAGATCGAGCGTTTGCAGACCGCCGAAGCGGGCGATGCCGTGATCGATATGGACGACGTAATCGTTGGGCCGCAGATCACGAAAGTCCGAAAGGAACGCCGCGGCTTTCGAACGGCGTTTGCGCCCTTCCGTGCGGCCCTCAGTGCGACCGTCAGCGCGGCCCTCAGTGCGACTTAGCCGCTCGGCGCCGCGTCGTTCCATCGTCGCCGTCTCGTCAAAGACGTCGGTTTCGACGTGAACGATCAATTGCGACCGGGGCAGCTCAAATCCACCGCTGATCAATCCGACTGTGACGACGACCGGTGTCGTTCGCGGATCAGACGTTTCGCCCGTCAACGCCAGGCGCGAATCGATCTCGTAATCCTTCAGAATCTCGACGATGCGTTCGGCGACGCCGAGACTCGGCATAACGAACAGCGTCGTCTTCATCTCCTCCGCGGCGCGATGCACGCCCGCGGCGAGATCGGCGATGCGGCCGTGATAGCGCATCGTCGATTGCGCTTGCCATTCCACTTCCATCCTTGTCTCAGACACGGGAAACAGGAAAACGGGGACACGCGGACCGCGCGTTCGTCCGAGTTGGACGGCAGGCTCTTGGGCGTCTAACTGGAGTTCCAGGTCTGTTTCCGCAGCGACTCGTCCGAGTGCCCGGAGCTCGAGGCGTTGGCGCACCCCGATCAGCTCGCGAAGCTGTTCGACGTTGAAAAACAGCTCGTCCGGCGTGAGGGCGATGTCGTCAGCTTGATCGATCTCGCGGTAGCGGTCGGTGATGCGTTCGTAGAAATCGCCGAGATAAGACTCGATCGTGCTCGGTTCGTCGACGACGATCACGACGTCTTTCAAATGATCGAAAATGCTCGCGTTGCAATTGGTGGTGAGCGGGATCAGCCATTCCCAACCGCCGAACGCCTCGCCCTCGTCGGCAAACGCGGTGCGGTCGCGCAGCGAACGGCTGTAACGCTCGGCGGACCAACGTTCGCGCGCGCCTTCGCTCCAGATCTGAAACTCGACTGGATTCACCGACAACTCACGCATCGGCGGCACTTCGACGGCGGTGAGCTGTCCGGTCGACAACTGCGTCTCGGGATCGAATTCGCGCAGCGAGTCGACGTTGTCGCCGAAGAACTCGATTCGCACCGGCGCTTCTCGTCCCGGCGGCCAGATGTCGAGAATGCCGCCGCGCATGGAAAACTCGCCGACGCCGCCAACCGGATCCTCACGCACGTAGCCCGTCGCGAAGAGTTTTTCTACCAGCTCCTCCGGCGAATGATCTTCATCGCGCTTCAAGACGACGCCGGCGCGTGCGATTGCTTCGGCCGTGACTGTCTTGCGCGCGAGCGCGCGCGCCGTCAATAAAACGAAGTCGGGTCTTTGACGATGCAGACGCCACAGCGCGAGCGCTCGCTTCTCGAGTGTTTGCGCGTGCGGCGATATGCCGGCGTAGGGGTCTGTCTCCGACGCGGGAAACACCAGGATCTCCGCCTCCGCACTCTCCTTGCCCGACAGTGCGCCGTGCCAGAAACGCAGGTCGCTTTCCCACGGTTCCAGGTCGCGCGTGGTCTGCGAAACTACGGCAAACGTCTTCCCTGTCTCGCGTTGCAGCGCGGCGATAGCGAGCGCGCGCGCTGAGCCAGCGACCAGTCCGCTGACCGAGATGATCCGCGCATTCGACTGCAACTCTTTGATTAGTTGCTGGTACTCGCGCGTCTCCGCGATCTGTTGCAGGGTCTGCTGTAATGTCGTGGGTTGTTCGATCGAACTGCTCACTTCTTTTTCATTCGCTTGATCAACGTCGTCGTCGAGGCGCCGTCGACAAACGGCAACGAGATCACTGTGCCGCCGGCCGCTTCGACTTCCTCACGCCCGTGTATCTCGTCGAGCCCGTAATCGCCGCCTTTTACCAACACGTCCGGCAAGAGTTGCGAGATGAGACTGCGGGGCGAAACGTTGTCGAAGATCACTACGTAATCGACGTTTCGCAGCGCCGCGAGAATCTCCGCGCGCTCATCCTGATTGAACACCGGCCGTTCCGGCCCCTTTAACTCTCGCACACTGCGGTCGCTGTTGATGGCGACTAACAACGCGTCGCCAAGCGCACGCGCCTGGGCGAGATAGCGGACGTGCCCGACGTGCAACAGATCGAAAACTCCGTTCGTAAAAACAAGCCGCTCGCCGCTGGAGTGAAAACGCGCCCGCTCGATCAGCATCTGTTCGACGCTTAGAATTTTGGCTTTCATCCGTGTATAGAATCTTGCCACAAAAAGGCACAAAAGCCACAAGACGAAAACCAGAGCTTGTACTTCTATATGTTTTGTGCTTTCTTGTGCCTTTTTGTGGCTGATACAGGTGAAGCAAGTGTCTATTCCATTCATCGAAGATAACGATCAAACAAACGCCCGGCGAGAGCACCTGGAGGCGCTGCGCCAACTCGTCGGGAACGTGTATCCGAACAAGTTTGAGCGCAGCGAAATCGTGGAGCCCGGGCGTGAAGATACGATTAGCGCCATAGTCGAAAAATTCAGTGGCTTCCAACCCAAAACGCCGGTCGACAGCAAGCCGGCGCCGGAAGATCTCGAGCTTGCAAACCAGCAGTTGAACCCGTTTCGCGTGCGGCTCGCGGGGCGCATCGCGTCGCCGCCGCGCGTGATGGGCAAGGCGGCGTTCGTCCATTTGTCCGATGGCGTCTCGCGTTTGCAGATATACATCCGCAAGGCCGATATCATCGGCGTGCGCAACGACGCGGAGGGCGGCGACGTCGACGGCTGGGCCTTGTTTCAGTTGTTGGACCACGGCGACTTCATCGGCGTCGAGGGCTATCTCTTCGTCACTAAAACAGGCGAGCTATCGATCCACGTCGAGAAGCTACAGTTTCTCTCGAAGGCGCTGCTGCCGCTGCCGGACAAGATGCACGGCATTCACGATCCTGAGATCAAACAGCGGCAACGCTACGCCGATCTCATCGCCGGCAGTCTGAAGCTCGACAAAGACGAGACGCTGGTGTCGCGCGAGGTGTTCGAGCGCCGCGCGGCCGCCGTAAAAGAATTGCGGCGGATTCTCGAGGATCACGGTTACATCGAAGTCGAGACTCCGATGCTGACGCCGCTTCCTACCGGCGCCATTGCGCGGCCGTTCAAGACGCATCACAACGCGCTCGATATCGAGCTCTACGCGCGTATCGCGCCGGAGTTGTATTTGAAGCGGCTGTTGGTAGGTGGATTCGAAAAAGTCTATGAGCTCAATCGCAACTTCCGGAACGAAGGCGTCTCGACGCGGCATAATCCGGAGTTCACGATGCTCGAGTTCTACTGGGCCTACGCCGACGCGAACGCGATGATGGACTTCTGTGAAGAGATGCTGCGCGCGGTCGTGTTCAAGGTGTTGGGCCATACGCACGTCACGTTCGGCAGTCACAGCCTCGACTTCGGGCAGCCGTTTCGACGCGTTGGGATGAAGGAGAGTCTCGCTCAGTTGGGGGAGGTTCCCGAGGATCAGGTGGTGACGTTATTCGAAGAGCACGTCGAAGCCGGGTTGATTCAGCCGACTTTCATCACCAACTTTCCGAAGCCGATCTCGCCGCTGTCGAAGGCGTCGCCGAGCAATCCTGCTGTTGCCGAGCGGTTCGAGTTGTATATCGCGGGCATGGAGCTCGCGAACGGGTTTTCCGAGTTGAACGATCCGGTTGAGCAGTACGAGCGGTTTCGCGATCAGATGCGGCAGCGAGAGCGAGGCGATGAAGAAGCGATGTTGATGGATGAAGACTATCTGCGGGCGTTGTCGTATGGGATGCCGCCTGCGGCTGGACTCGGCGTCGGAATCGATCGACTCGTGATGCTGCTGACGAACAAGCCGTCCATCCGCGACGTCATCCTCTTCCCCCATTTGCGGCCGGAGAAATGAAAGAGATTCCTGTCTACTGATCTCCTGCAAGCGCGAGACACATTGAAAGGGAAATTTAAGAATCCCTTCTACTGACCTCCCGCTCGCGGGAAACACATTTCAAAGCGCATGGAACAAGGATTTATTTAATTTTCGAACGGAGCTCGGCGAGGCGCTGGTCGGACCAAGCGGGCCTCTGACCTTTTTCCTGCATGTTGGTGATATAGCGTTCGAGCGCGTCCAGCGAGCCTTTAAAGTCGCCCTGCTTCTCACGTACACGCGCGAGGTCGAGCAGAAACTGGCTATTTGTGGGAACGTAAGCTCCAATCGCCTGTGAGAAGGCAGCTTCCGCGTTCTTTAGATCGCCTTTCAACTCATACGTCCGCGCCAGGTGAAAGTAGCTGATCGGATAACGAGCCCCGTCACGCCGCGTGACTTCCATTAAATTGCCAATCGCCTCGTCGTACCGTTGCAGTCTGAGCAAGGCATAACTGAGCTCCAGGTTCGCAGGCGCGAAGTAACCACCCTGCCGGCTCACAACCTGCTGAAAGTTTTCCACTGCTTCCAACATCTTCCCACGCTCGGAAGCGTTACGCGCCTTTTGCAAGTAGTCGAAGCTGGCTTGATCGAGTGTTAGCGTCCTTGGACCACGGATTGACGCGGCTTTTGGTTCAGGAGCGCGCGTCGCTTTTTGCGATTTAACTACAACGATTTCCCCTTCACGAGGTTGGGTTAGTGCTCGTGCCGCTGCGTCGTGCTTCGGATCAATGAGGAGTGTGCGTTTCCATTCACGCGCGGCCAGATCGTGTTGCCCGCGCGCGGCATACACACGGCCCAGGTTGTAACTCGCCTCGGCATAACGAAAATGCTCGAGCTTCAACGCCGTGATAAGCGATTCATACGCGTCGTCCCAGCGACCTTCACGCAACAACACGACACCAAGATTATTGTAAGCGCGCGAGTAATTTCCGTTGCGCTGTTCGATCGCCTGCCGGTACGCCGCGACAGCAGCGTCGGCTTGTCCGAGCCGCGCGTACGAGTTGCCGAGATTGTAAAAGCCCGGCGGGTCGAACGCGCCTGAGCTCGCTACCGAATCCAACTCCTTGAGCGCTTCTGTTTTGTGACCCGTGGAGACGAAGTGGTCGGCGAGCTTGAGTTGCAGCCGAATGCGCTCCGCGGGCGTCGCCGCAGCTTCGATCTCTTCGCGCAAGATCACGACCGGATCGTCTTGCGCGACGACAGTGAAACCACAGATCAAGGCAAGAACTAGTGGGCCTAGTATTTTTTTCATGGCTTAACTCTGGCGCTGGTAGGACACGACGGTGCCTCCGAAACCTACGGCCCAACCGCGCGTTTTATCCGTGAAGAAGACCCGTTCGAGCGGATGTTGTGTCTCGCTGCGCTCGCTGGTCCAGTGCAGACCGGCGTCGGTGGTGTGAATGATCGTGCCCTCGGTTCCGACGGCCCAGCCCTCGTTCGCGTCAAGAAACTTCACGTCCAGCAGGTCGGTGTCGACGCCCGATTCCTGCCGCTCCCACGTGCGGCCGCCGTTATTCGTTCGATAGATGCTGCCGCCGCTGCCGACGGCCCAACCCATGCGATTGTCGACAAACGCCGCCGCCGTAAAACGCACCGTCTTCTCAACTTGCGGCAAGCGTGACTGATACCACGTCTCTCCGCCATCCGAGGTTTGAATGATCGTTGCGCCGGCGCCGACGATCCATCCGCGATCGTCGTCGACGAAGATCCCGCCCAACAGCAAACGCCGTGTCGGCGACTGCAAACGGCTCCACGTCTCGCCTGAGTCGCGCGTGGCGTAGATCGCGCCCTGTTCGCCGAAGGCCCAGCCGCGTCCGCCGCGACTGAAAACCGCGCGCACGATAACCGCGTCGAATTCGAAGCCTTTCACTTCCAGCCGGCTCCAGTTTTCGCCGCCGTCCGTGGTCTTCATCAGATAAGCGCGCGGATCGTCATTCGTTTTCAACGCGTAGGCGTTCACTTCGCAGACGAGCCAGCCATTCTGTTGGTCGAGAAAGAAGATGTCGCGCACGACGTCGTTACCGAACGCCGGGCGCGCTTCCCAGGTTACGCCGCCGTCGGCGGTGCGCAGGATCGTTCCATTGCCGCCGACGGCCCAACCGCGGTTTTTATCGAGGAAGAAAACTGAGCGCAGCCAGGCCATCGTTCCAGCCTTCTGGCGCACCCACGAGCCCGTTTGGGCCAATGCCGGGACTGCGGATAAAAGAAGAACACAGATTAAAGCAATCCGTTTCATCCGTGGTTACCAACCGCCGGTGAAGATCCGCGCAAAGCTGGCCACACTGGCCAAACTCATAATCTTCTGGAAGGTCTTAAACTTGTTTCCGGGAACTAAGACCTGATCGCCCGGCGCGAGATAAAAGTTGTCGGCCGCCTTGCCCTTGTAGATCGCCGACACGTTGATCACGACCGGTTCTATGTCGCCGTTGGTCTTGCGACGCAGCACGGTGACCTTGCTCCTATCGCCCGTAGTCAGTACGCCGCCCGCTTCCGCGAGCGCTTCCGTGACCGTCAGGCGACGATTCATCAGACGAACGCCCGGCTGAAGCACGTCGCCGAGAATGCTGTAGCGATACGACGCCGCTTTTTCCAACGTCACCGTCACTTGCGGGCCGATCAAAAACTCGTCGTATTGTTTCTCGATAAGCCGCGCCACTTCCTCAGGTGTTTTGCCGTTGACGAAAACTCCGCCCGGAATCAGTTGCAGGGAAATGCGGCCACTGGGCGGCACCGTGATCCCTTTGCGGGTGTATCTGTCCTGATTGAACACTTCGATTGAGATGACGTCTTCCGGGCCCAGCCGGTAGGTGCTGAAGAAGTTGTTGTAATACGGATTGATTGCTGCTTCTTCTTCAGATATCTGCTCCTTGCGGTTGGCGACGACTGCGTCCGGCACATCAGACGGGCGCTGCGACGTATCGTCAGGTTCGAGCCGATCGCCGGTGACCGGTTTCTTGTTCTCGTTCGACGTCGTCCGCGGTCTTTGCTTCTGCGGATCATTTTGCGTCTGTGCGAACGCAACCGTCGTCACGATGAGCAGCAAGGCGATCGCCAAGGCCACTGGTTTGTTGTGTTTCGTCATTTCAGCCTCCACCCGGAATCCCGGAAATCATTGGGCCCCACGCCCAAACAAGATGATCTTAATCGTCTCAAACACGATGATTGCATCGAAGACCAGGCTATGGTTCTTGATGTAAAAAAGGTCGTACTGCAACTTTTGCCGGGCGTCTTCGATCGAGGCGCCGTACGGATACTTGATCTGCGCCCAACCTGTTAGACCCGGCGCAATCAGATGGCGTTGCTCGTAATACGGAATCTCCTGCGCGAGTTGAGCCACAAAGTGCGGGCGTTCAGGGCGCGGACCGACGAAACTCATCTCGCCTTTCAGGATGTTCCAGAACTGCGGAATCTCGTCGACGCGGATCTTGCGAATAACGCGGCCCACGCGAGTGGTGCGGTCGTCGCCTTTGCTGGCCCAAACGGGGCCGTCCGCTTCGGCGTCAACTCTCATCGAGCGAAACTTCGCCAGCACGAACGTGCGGCCGTTCTTGCCGACGCGCTCCTGTCTGTAAAAGACCGGCCCGCGCGAATCGAGCTTGATCAGGATCGCG
This sequence comes from Acidobacteriota bacterium, assembly GCA_046732535.1. GTDB lineage: Bacteria > Acidobacteriota > Blastocatellia > Pyrinomonadales > Pyrinomonadaceae > PSRF01. The sequence goes on along the minus strand of JBKPNH010000029.1, from coordinate 15,585 downwards.
GTCACGATCACGATCGGCAGCGAAAGTATCGCGCCAACCAACGCGGCCAATCTATGCACGACGCTGCGTGAAACGGAGGCGAGTTTGGCTTTGCGTCCCGGACCGGTGAAGATGAGCCACGAGGGACGAATCATGCTCAGCGATACGCGTCCGGTGATTCGTTCGTAAAACGCGGCGCCTTCTTCGATCGAAACGTGGCCCGCGAGACTCAGTTGCAAAAGTTTATCGGTGGGAAACTGGCCGCGGCGCTCGCCCATCGCAACCACTATGCGATCGACGTTCTCGCGTTTGACGACGGCGCCGAGTTCGTCGGTCACGCCGATGACGCGCGGATTGATTAAACTCTTTCCTACCTCTTCGGAGTCAGTGCCGACAAAGCCGACGATGTGATAACCGGCGTGGCGCCGGCTCAAGACTTCACGAGCAATCTCGACAGCCGAGTCTCCCGAACCCACGATCAGGATTTTTTCGCCGAACCACGGTTTGCCCAAAACCCAATGCATTACGACCCGCCACCCGACCATCAGGAAAAGAGCAAGCGGCAGCGCAATGATCGAGATGCTGCGGCCCAGCATCAACACGGGAAACAGGTAGAAAGAGAGCGCCAGCACTATCCACGCGAGGCCCAGCGCCTGGACCAAACGCAGCACCAACTCGCGGCGATCGTGCATGACCACAAAGTCATACAGATCGAATAGATAAAAACCAGCGAGACAGAAGAAGGTCGCCAATCCGGCCTTCCAGAAGCCGTTTCTGATCACCAGTTCGAATTGCGCGTCCTCCGTGCCGACGCGCAGGAGCATGGTGCCGACGATCGAGCCGTAAACCAACGCCGCCTCGACGATGATCAGCAAAAGCGTCCGTCCATTTAAACGCAGGACCCTCAATTCAGAACTGCAACCTCCTCTTCGCGTTGTTCTTCTTTCGGTGCTTTCGTCAGCGAACCGTTAACCTGCGGTTCGCGCTTGCTGTAGCGATACTGATAGTAATAAGAGTTCGCTTCGGGCTGTTCGTCAGCACGGTTCAGTACAACGCCGAGCACTTTCTCGCGCGGGATCTGATCGAGCAGCTTGTCGAGCGCGGCGTAACGCGTCTTGCCCGCGCGTACGACGAGCAGTGCACCGTCTGCGCGCGACATCAGGACGTTGGCGTCAGTGAAGATGCCCAGCGGCGGCGCATCGATGATGATGTAGTCGAACATGCGGCGTGCTTCTTTCAGGACGCGCTCGTAGGTCGGTCCTGAAAGCATCTCGGCGACGTCGTCTCTTGGTTTGCCGCCCGGCAACAGATACATTCCCGCCGGATCGAGACGCACGATCGCGTCTTCCAGGCGAAGCTGGCCGCCAAGCACTTCCGAGAGGCCTTCGTTTGCCTCGATGCCGAAATAGTCGGTGGCGCAGGGACGGCGCAGGTCGCTGTCGATCACGAGCGCGCGCACGCCTTCAGTCTGGGCCAGCAGCCAGCCGAGGTTGAGCGCCGTCAGCGTTTTGCCTTCGGCGACGTTCGTGCTGGTGACGACCAAAGCTCTCGTCTGCAAGCGCTCGCCGGCCTGGAGAATGCGCGTGCGCAGCGCACGAAACTGTTCGCAGTACGCCGAGCGAGGCTGGCTGATAGCCACGAGATGTGGTTCGACGCGCGCAGGAGAAACGTCATAGCTGACAAATCCTCCGGCGCGCGCCGCACCGGCAGCGTCCAAAGTTGCCCCAGCATCACGCGAAGCAATTCCGCCGGGGAGTGCCGACCCGCCGGGTACATCCGCAGTGTGCGCAGAGGACGCTGAACTTGGCGCCGTGTCGCCGGGCATAGTCATGATCGTCGAGCCGGCAAAAAGCTGCTCTTCGATCTCCCGGGCTGAAGGCATCGGCGGCGGAACCCGCCGGGCTTCGTTGCGGCGCTCTGTATCTCTTGGTTGTCCTTTCGCCGGCTTGCCGTTATCGGCCGCGGCGCTGGACTTTCTTATGGCATCGAATACTCTTCCCATCAATTCACCTCTCAACCTCGAATTTCGCATTCGAAATTCGATTAAGTTGACTCTATAGGGATCGGTCTAGCGTTTTCTTGATCGTTCTCAGTCGCGGTGTTTCCCGCGGCCCATAATTCGGCTCGGCCACTTGGCGTAAAAATGTTTGCCGGCGCTTCACGTTCGGGCGGCGGCTGACTGGCTGAGCCCGCGCGCGGAAGCATGTCGAAAGTTTCGGCAACTTCCTCGATGATGGTGCGGCTGATAACCGTCTCGCCTGCCGCATAACCCGCGAGCAGCGCGTTGTCACAGAGATTGTTGATGTTGCGTGGAATGCCTTCGGAACAACGGAAGATGAAATCGACCGCCGCCGGAGAGAAGATGTCCGTCCGTTCCGCGCCCGCAACCAACAGTCGCGAGATGATGTAACGATCCGTCTCTTCGACGTTCGGCAACGCCTTGATGACGCAACGCAAAGCGACTCGTTGTTTGAGCTGCCGCAGATCCGGATTGTTGAGTACTTCTCGCAGCTCGGGTTGGCCCGTCAGTATGATCTGCAACTGCTTCGCCGTATTCGATTCGAAATTCGAAAGCAGCCGGATCTCTTCGAGAACGTGCGGCGACAAACCCTGCGCTTCGTCGACGATCAGCACTGTGCGCAGCCCGCGCGAATGGCGCGACTCGAGCGCACGGCCCAACTCCAGCAACAACTCCGACTTTGTTTCCCACTTCTGCACGTCCAGCAATGACGAGACGTGCTGGTAAAACTCCGGCACCGACAAGCGCGGATTGAAGATGTAAGCGACCAGCACCGTGCGGTCGAGTCGCTGCATCATCCAGCGCAGGATGGTGGTCTTTCCGGTCCCGACTTCACCCGTCACCACGACCAGCCCTTTTCCACTCTCGATTCCATAGTGGAGATTGGCCATCACTTCGGTGTGCGAAGGCGTGAAGTAGATAAAGCGCGGATCGGGAGTTAACGCGAAGGGTAACTCTTTTAATCCGTAAAATTCTGCGTACACTCTTTTAACCTCCAGTGCGGTCCGAAAACGTGCGCGTCGAAACTAAGCGCGCCCTGACGACTGCATCAGGAACTCGAAAACGTGGGTCATCTTCAACGCGATATACAGCAACGGAATGCTGATGACCGTCGCCACCATGCCCGCGGCCAGAAGCAATCTCCGCCGCCGCGGCAGTGCTCGCGCCTCTTGCGGAGTCAGCAGTTCAGGAACGGAGATCAGCACCGGCAGACCGGTGTAATGACGCGCGTCTTCGCTGCTTTGGATCGTGAGCAACAACGGAATTTCGACGATGCCCACCAGCACGAGGCCGAGGGCCAGTCCTGCTACCAAACCGAAACCAGCCAGTAACAATCGCTTCGGAGCGACAGGCTTGCTGGGAAAGTATGCCGGGTCGATCACTTCGATGCCCTGAGCTTGTTGTTGCTGCGCTGCGCTGGCGCTGAGACCGATCTTTTGTTGCTCGACAAGAAGTTTGTCGAAGGCCGTCTTCTTCGTTTCGTACTCGCGGTCCAACGCACCGAGAGCAACCTCCGCGCCGGGCACGCCGTTGATGCGGCCGGTGATATCTCCGATACTCTTTTGGGTATCCACAAGCGTCCTCTGCTGACGCGCGATTTCACCGTCGATGCTCTTGATGTCCGCCTCGGTGGCGCTGATCTGCAAGTCCGGACGCTCGCTGAGTCTCTTCTGCTTCGCCGCGGTTTTTTCTTTCCATTCTGCAATCATCTGGTCCATATCGTCGGTTACCGACTGGATCTGCGCCTTTTTCGCCAGCACGTCCGGATGCTTGTCCTTGTATTCAGTAAGCATGCGTTGCAGCTCGGCCTGAAGATCCGCTTTTCGTTTGACCAGTTCGGCCCACGCGAGTGTTCGTTTGGGATCAGTCTCATCCTCGGCGTATTGTTCGCCGAGTTGCTCCCTTTGTTTCTTCATCAACACCAACTGGCCGGCGAGAGCAGAGCGTCGATCCTGCAGACGTCCAAGTTCTGTGATTAGCGCTCGCTCGTTTTCGCGCAAGCCGGTCAACTGGCCTAAGAGGGAAGATGACGTAGAAGGGAGTATGCCGAGGTTCTTCTGCATGAAATCGAGCCGCCTGGCATCGATTGCGTCGAGTTCTTCCTTGGTCTGCCGGACCTGGTTGTCGATGAACTGGAGCGCCGCTTTTGACGAAGTGATCTGTTCCGCCGTCTGCTGGTTGATGTACTGCGCGGCGAGTTCTCCGGTGACAGCCTGCGTGATTCGCGGGTCGCGGTAGCGGAAGCTGATGTCGAAACCGTTGGTGATGTCGTTACGGCTGGTGTTGACGTTGACCTTGATGTCCTTCCGGACGGTGTCGATGATCGACTCGATCGCCTCACCGCGCGACCTTTCAGTGCGGTACAGGTCAAACTTTTCGACGAGCGGCTCGAGCTGGCTGCGGCTGGTGACGGTTTGCGTAATGCTTGCCAACTGCCGAGTCATTGCGTCTTCAGTGCCCATCGGAACAACCGACTGCGGCAAGGTAGAAGGCTTGACGACGATGAGCGTGCTCGACTGATACACATCCGGCAACTTGTAAACAACGTAGCTCACGGCGGTAAAAACGGCGATGACCGGCAGAATGATCAACCACTTCCGTCGCCGGAGGATCTTCACGTATTCACCGGTGGTCCGCTGTCTAAATTCAACGCTCATATCGCACTCCTCTTCTGCTTATCACTACGAAAACTGTTTACAACGACGCCAGCGCTTCTCTCGCCTGGCCTTCATACGGAAACGGCTTCGTTTCGCCGAGACGCAACGATGCCTCCAGCGCACGTCGCGAACCTTCCCTGTCGCCCTTTCCTTTCAATGCCATTCCGAGATGGTATTGATAGGTCGGACTGGGCGAACCCTTCACTGCGCGGGCCGCCGCTTCGTCGAGCGCCACGGCTTTTTGTATCTGGTCGACCGCCAGGTCGTTGAGGTTCTTTTTGTAATAGACCCAACCGAGCGTGTCGACGAAGCCCGCGATGTTGGGATTCTTCTGCACGACGCCCTGGGCCAGCCGCAATGCTTCGTCGAGATTGCCCTTGCCGGTTTCGGCGTAGAGCCACGCAAGGTTATTGGCGGCGATCACCGCGTTCTGATCTTTTTCGAGCGCCTTACGATAGTTGTCAGCCGCGGCGTCGTAATTCTTTCGAGCGTCTTCGAGCATCCCGATCAGCGTGTAGACCGTCGGGTTGTCGGGCCGGATCGCCAGGATTCGCTTGTACTCGGCGATAGCGCGATCTTCCTGTTTCAAGTTGGTAAAGAGCGCACCGAGCGCCGAGTAAGAGGCGATGTAATTGGGATCGAGCTCGAGTGATTTGCGGAACTCGGCTTCGGCCGCCGAGGCGTTACCCTGAACGCCGTGCGCCTGACCTTTGAAGTAATGAAGCGTCGCGCTGTTCGGATTGGATGCCAGCATTTGGTCCAGCCTGGCATGGGCCTTATCGATCTCTTTGTTTCTGGCGTAGAGCGTGAGCAGACCGTTCAATGCGGTGAAGTTGCTGGCATCGACTCTCAACGCGTTATCGAACGACGCGAGTGCTTCGTCGAACTTGCCTTCTTCCACGGCAACGAGCGCCAGGTTGTTGTAGACGTTCGGATCACCCGGAGCAATCTGTCGGGCTGCGTCGAAGTCTTGCCGCGCGCCCGGCAGGTTCTTCAGTTGCAACTGGGCCGCGCCGCGCGCGAGGTAAGTCCTTTCGGCAATCTCGCCGAGCGCCTGCGCTGAGTATTCGCGATCGGGCGCCGTCTTGCTGATGCGATTGAGCAGATCGGTCGCCAGCGCAACGCCGTTTTTCAGACCGTTGGCATCAGCGCCGTACATCGTCAATTGCATTTGCATCAACTTGGCCGGCAGATAGTCGGGATAGTTCTTCTCCAACTCGCCGGCGAACGCGCGCGCCTGATCGATCAGTCCCAAACCGAAGTTTGCCTGGGCCATGGCATACAAGCCTTTGCGGGAGTTGGGTTCCTGTTTCAGGACGTCTTTGAGATCTTCAATCGCCGCTTTCAGGCCGTCGGGCTGTCCGCCCTGCGCGCGGGTACGTGCGCGCAGCAAAAGCGCTTCACGGTCGTGCTTATCTTTCTTCAGCACTTCTTCGATCTGCTCGGTGGCGCCTTGAGTATCGCCGCGCATCAACAGCATCTCGCCGAGCCGATAACGGCCCTGCGTGTAGTCGGGCGATTTGGTCAGCACATCCTTGTAGATCTTGATCGCATCGTCCATGCGATTAACGGAGAAATAGTAATCAGCTAGTACCACCTGGCTTTCCGGTCTATCAGGGTCGAGCCCGGCGAGGTTCTTGAACTCAGCTTCGGCTTTGTCGTACTGCTTGTTGACGAGGTAGTAACTTGCCAGCACGAAGTGCGCGTTGCGGTCTGATGGACCAACCTGGACCGCTTTCAGCAACTCCGCTTCCGCTTCCGCCGAACGATTGTTCTGCACGAGAAATCTTCCGTACTCGCTGTGGGCCAGGGGGGAGTTGTTGTCGATCGAAATGGCCTTCTTGTACGTGGCTTCCGCGTTCTGTGGATCTTTGTTGGCGATGTGGAAACGAGCGAGACTCAGGTACGACTCGATGCGGTTCGGATTCAACTCGATGGCCTTGTTCAACTCGGCGAGCGCCTGGTCCTTCTCGCCGTTGGCATACAGAATACTGCCCAGCAGGATGTGACCTTCGATGTGGCTCGGATCGCGCTCGAGAGTTTCGCGGGCAAGGCGTTCGGCTTCCTTCGCCATCTCCGGATGGCCCTTGCTGTACACGAAGTAGTAATTGCCTAGCTTGACCTTAGCGTCGAGATGCGTCTTGTCGTTCTCGATCGTCTTCTGCAGCGCCGTGACCATTTCGGGAAGACGTTGCAGTCCTTCGTAAGCGCGGGCGAGGCCCCAATAGGCCGGCCCCGACTTGTCGTCGATCTGCAAAGCGTTGCGAAACTCAAGCGACGCCTCCTGGTACTTCAGTTCTTTCAAATAGGCTTCGCCGCGTTCCAGGTGCGCGGCCTTGGCTTGTTCCTTGTTGGTGCAGCCACTGAAGGAGACTGTCGCGGCCAAAAGCAGGCAAAGAAGCGGTTTATAAAATGGGGCAGCATAGCACTCGTTTTTCATCCGTATTTGCTCCGTAGTTCACTGCGTTAACCGGCAGTGAATCCGAGTTTTTGCGGGCTCACGTTTCGACGGGCAATTGCCAAAGGTGAGCCGGCGATTACATAACTGCTAAATAATCAATCCCAATCGGGTTCCGTCAATTTGGTACAAAATCTCCCAGCGCCGCGGCCGTCTTGCTCGACAGATCCACCGCCGCCTTCAGGGCGGCCTCTTCCGAACTTCCGAGTGGCACAGTCACTCGCACCATCGCGCCGTCGGAACGCCGCAGACGAACGCTATCGATCACGGTGTAAATCTTTCCCCAATACTCACTCGCAACCGTGCGCCCGCGACCCTGGTACCAATAGATCATCAAGCTTCGATAGTCGCCGTTTTCTATTACATACTTGTTAGCGGCGAAGGACGAACCGTCCGGTACCGGAATCATCGCTTTGCCCGGCTGGCTCAACGTCCAACCGGAGCCTGGCAAACAGTTTAGAGGGCTGTGGTACGAAGCGCCTTCACGCTGGCTCGCGTAATAGCCGACGTAGAAGTTGGCGGTCTGACCGTCCGCGCGGCGATAGTCGCGCAGCAAATAATCGCTGGCGCGCAGCACTGCGAGCGTCGCATCGTCCAAAATCTGGTCCGGTCTGCCTTGCCTCCACTCGCCGATCTGTTCCGGGAAGTTTTTCAACTCTTTACGGTCCACATGCGCTTCGCCGAGATACGCCCAGGCGTTGACCACAATGCCGACCGCTACGATCGCGATGAGTAAGAACGCAAACCGCACTGAAGACTTGCTCATTCTGTTCCCTCTGCTGGAACGATGGTGGCTGCCCTTGCGACGCCGCTCGGTGGATCGCGCGGGACCTTTTCTTCCACTCTGGGAGTATCGTTTGGTGTTGGTGGTGGCGGCGATGGTTTGAAGCGATCCAGAATCCAGCCGACACCAAACAGGAGCAGGAAGGCGACGATGTAAATGGCCCAACCTGAAAACGAGTGGAAAAATCCGTCAGCAACCTGCGTTCCGTAATAGTGCGACAGGATACCGGTGCCGCTGACGCGAGACGCGTTTGTCAAAATCGCTATCGGAACCGCGGAAACCACAAGGATTGTTGACCGCCAGAAGCCGTAACTGCGCAGCCAGCCAAACTTCCCGCTCTTTCCGGTCGGGTCATCTGAGCGGGGATGCGTAAAATAAGCGAACACTACGGCGAGAGTGACGAGAGTCATAAGCGAACGGATTCCGCTACACGCCTCTACGACCTCGAGCTTTCTGGTGTCGAACGAGTTTAGTGGTTTCAGCTCGATGACGTTCCCCTGGCGCAGCACCGGGATGCCCCACAGGCTCATGGACCAAACCGCGCAGCGCGAGGCGAACAACTGTAATGGGAACGCGATCTTGTTGAAGATAATTGCCGGAATGGGGATGGCCAGGACCAACAGCGCCAGCGGCACCCAGACTAATCGCAGCAGTCGCCAGCCCCAGAAATAGATCACCGTGCCGGCGATCAGCAGGACTAACGACATCCGCTGGCTGAACAACTCCGCGCCGGCGACACCGATCCACAGCGCAAACAGCGCTACGGCGACTGTCAGTCCGCCGAGTAGCGGGGCAGCGCTTTTGGGTTCGGCAGCGAGCTTATCCCGTTGCAGCCAAAGGATGTAGGCGATTATTACTGGGACCAGGAGGCCGTGAGAGTAGTTCTCGTCTGACCACCAATTAGAGGAGAGTTTCACCAATACCGCGGCATAGGTGAAAAGGATGGCAGAGATAATGGCAAAGGCTCGCCAATAATGCTTGGTGGCCTGGACACTCATATTTGATTCCCCGAAAAGCCTCTCGCAAGAAAAGGGCAATTTCCCTCGCGGGCGTTCGTAACTGACTCTGGGGTTAAGTCGTTGCAGAGCTTATATCAAAAGAACGGCTGGTGACAATGACGGACACCTTCACCAGCCACAAATGAAAGAAAATCTTAAAAAGTACTCATTTCCAGCTTCGCTTGTGATTCTGCTAATCCGTGTTCTTCTTGTTCGTGCCGCAGCCACGATTCAAGCACGAAAATGTACCAGAGCTGATTGGGCGCCGAGCCCTCGTCTACCGCAAGCTGTAACCGGTCGAGAGCAGCGCGAGCGTTTATCCATCCTTCGCGTTCTAACACAGACGTTTGCAACGATTCGGTGAGCGCGTTTCGCCAACGCCCGACAAGCCAGCGCCCGACCGGGATCGTGAACCCGCGTTTCCGCCCACTCGCCACCCGGTCACCCATCTTCCGCCGCGCCAACTCGCGCAACACAGCCTTCAGATTTCCACCGTGCAGCCGCGTTTCAAACGACAACCCCGACGCAAACTCCCACAAGTCCTGATCCAGAAATGGCGCCCGCGCCTCGAGCGAGTGAAACATCGTCGCCCCATCGACCTTCGTCATGTACTCCCCGACAAACCTTCCGGCGCGGTCGTATTCCAGAAACTCCGCCAACACATTGCGGCCCGACTCCGCCGACCACTCGATATCTCTCTGCGAAACCGAAGCCCCGCGTAATCGCTCGCCCAGCATTCCGTATCGCTCGTACGACGGCAAACCATCATGAGCGCAAGCAACCGCACCCAGCCCACCAGTCGAATAATTTAAAAACGAACGGAGACGCTTCAGCGACCCGACTTGCGGAACCTTGTCCCGGTTCGAACGCCACCCATTAGCAACAAACCCGGGCAACGAACGCGCAAGCTTTTGGGCCAACCACAAGTGGCGATGCTCGGGATAACCGAGAAACACATCGTCTCCACCATCACCAGTCAAAAGCACAGTCGCCGAATCGCGAACGGCCATCGACACGCGCAACATACCGAGCGCCGAAGCGCACGCGAACGGTTCCCCGTAAGCGGAAACAAGCTCGTCGAGGTTCGACCCTGTATCGCCGGCCAACTCGAGCACCTGGTGACGAATACCCAAATGCTTAGCAGTCTGAAGCGCGTCTGCCGTCTCATCCGCCGGATCGCCAGGCGTGCCGACTGTGAAAGCCGTCACGTCGCCGCCGAGCTCAGCAATGGCCCAGCAAACGAGACTCGAATCGATTCCGCCACTCAACAAAGACCCGACCGGCACATCTGCATACAAGCGTCTGTCGACGGCGCGAAGAAACAGCCGTTCCGTCTCTTCGACCGCTTCGGCGAACGATGGCTGTTTGTCGGATGGAACTGGCGGCCGCCAGTACTCGCGTGTCTGAACTCGACCATTAGACCATTCGACGACAGTCGCCGCCCGAACCTTTTTCGCGCCGCGATAGATCGAGCGATCGTCAGTCACATAACCAAACTCGAGATAATCAGCTATGGCCCGATCGTCGATCTCGTCGACAAAGCCGCCGGCGCGCAGAGCACGAGCCGTCGACGCGAACGCGATCTGTCCCTCCCGGCACGCGTAAAGCAGCGGTTTGACGCCAAGACGATCGCGGACCAGAAACAACGTGCGCTTGCGATCGTCCCAGAGTGCGAACGCAAACATGCCGCGAATCTTCTCGAGAAGGCGATCGAGTCCCCAGGCGTCGTATCCATGCACCAGGACTTCGGTGTCGGTGTGACTTTTGAACTTGTAGTTGCGGGCTTCTAACTCGGAGCGCAGTTCACGGAAGTTATAGATCGCGCCGTTGAAAACGATGCCGGTGGACGAATCGGGAGACAACATCGGCTGGCGTCCGGCGCTGCTCAAGTCAAAAATTGATAAGCGCCGGTGACCGAGAACTGCACCATCCCAAACTTCGACCCCTTCACCATCCGGGCCGCGGCGGGCCAGAGTCGACATCATCCGGCGAACGCGAAACTGGGCCTCTTCGCGATCGCCTACTCCTGCTAAACCTGCGATGCCGCACATTATTTCTTAAAATCCGTGTTACTAAACAGCCTGAAGCTCTCGCCCCAGCATCTTCTCCATGAACTCCTCATACTGCCGCCGATCCAAAGGCAAACTCACCGACGACCCTTGCGCGGAGCTCAACAACATCGCGTTCGCAAGCTCGACCGCGTTTCGTCCTTCATAGCCCGGACAAGTCAAACTTCCGGTTCCATGCGCTGCGGCCACGAAGTCGTCATAAAACACGCCGAGCACGTCGCCATCGGTCGGAAGATTCAGGGTGCGCGTTTCGCTTTGAAGCGCGCCCATCAGTTGCGCGTCATTGGCAGTGCGCTCGCGAATCGAGTCGCGCAATTTTGCTACCTGCACTTTTCCGTTTTCAACCGTCACTCGTCCGCGGTCGCAACACAAGACCATGCGCGAGATCGCCGGCGCTTCGATCGTGCTGATGTGAATGTAACCATGAGCGCCATTAGCGTGATACAGAATCGCGCTCGCCGTGTCTTCAACCTCGATCGCGTGCAGGTTCGTGTCGCAGCGCGCGGTAACTGTTTCCGGCATGCCACACAGCCACGCGTAGCGATCGAGAATGTGCGGCGCCTGGTTCAAAAGAACGCCGCCGCCTTCGCCGCGCCACGTCCCGCGCCATGGGCTCGATTGGTAGTAAGCCTCCGAACGCCATGCGGACTCGATCATCGACGCGCGATAAAGTGAACCCAACTCGCCGCTGTCCAGCAACTGCTTGACGTACAGATACGCAGGCTCGAACCGTTTCTGGTGTACGACGACAAACATGCCGCGACTCTGCTCGGCCGCCTTCAACACCTCGTCAGCCTGGGCAACGGTCACTGACAGCGGTTTCTCGCACAGCACGTGCAGACCGGCCTTCAAAGCAGCGACAGCGATCTCCGCGTGCTGCCAGTGCGGCGTAGCAATAACGACGCCGTCGACGTCGCCACTGCGAATCATTTCTTCGGCACTATCAAACCACTTGCAACCGAGATCGGCAGCGACTTTGCGAGCGCTCGCCTGGGCGTCAGTAGCTGCGGCGAGTTTTAACAGCGGATTGGATTTGATGACTCGCGCATGCTCCTGGCCCATCGTTCCGAGCCCGATCACACCAAATCGGATCGACTTTGCGGTTGCTGTTGCTGCCTGGCTGACGCCGACGCTTGCAACCGGCGCAGGTGCAACAGCCACAGGCGCTTCGACCTTACGTTTGACGCCCTTCGCGTTATATCTCGCCTGGACTTTAGCGAACGCCGCCGCCACCTCGCCCATGTCCGACTCGCTGCCGAGAAAGATATCGTGGGCCAGGAACAGCATGTTCTTGACTGCTTCGTCGGCAACCGGCGTGGGCATCAGCCGAAGGTACGACGGATGTTTTTCCTGGATGAGCTGTAGAGCCGGCTGTTGGGCCATCGTCGCCGTGTAACCGCGATTGAGCGGAAGTCCTTCCGCCTGCACCGCGCTGATGAAATCCTCGATACCCAGGCCGCCGCATTCCTCCGCGTCGTAGCGCATCACGAACATGTGAACGCCGTGGCGCTGCACGCCTTTTTCTATGCCGAGCGGCGCCAGGCACGAAACGTCGCCGAGATACTCGCGCAGCTTCTGAAAGTTTGCCGCGCGGCGCTGCTGCTGCGCTTCGAGTTTCTGCAAGCGGTGCAGCAGTATCGCTGCGACATACTCGCTGGCGCGCATGTTGAACCCGAGCGAATGGTGGCCCCAACGCTGTCCGCCGCGGCGTGCGCGGCCGACGTTGTGGAACGAATATGCACGTTCGAAGATCTGCGCATCGTTCGTGGTAAACGCGCCGCCTTCGCCGCCTGACAGGTTCTTCGACGATTGAAAACTGAATCCCGCCGCATCGCCGATCGAACCCGCGCGGCCGAGCTCGTGGATCGCGCCGTGCGCCTGTGCTGCGTCTTCCAGCAACACGAGCGAATGTCGCTTGGCGATATCGCGCAGCGCCGTCATGTCTGCCGTTTGCCCGAACAGGTGAACGGCCATGATCGCGCGTGTCTTGCCGGGGATGATGGCTTCTTCGACTCGTTTCGGATCGAGCAGGTAAGTCTCGGGATCGACGTCGACCAGCGCGACGCCAAACTGCCGGTCCAGGACCGTGGTGGCGCTCGCAATGAACGAAAGATTGGGAACGATGATCTCGCCGCCGTACTCGATGCCGTCGTGATCGATGGCCGCGGAAATGGCGACGCGCAGGGCGTCGGTGCCGTGGGGCAGCAGCAGCGCGTAACGCGCGCCGGTGTAGCGGGCCCATTCTTCGGAGAAGCGAGTCGAAAGCGGTTGCGGCAGGCCCTCGACGCCTGTCAGAAAGATCTGCAAAAACCTGGGCGCGATCTGCGTGGTCCATTCCAACATCGACGACGAGGGATAGCTGGGCCAGGGCCGGAAACGCGTGTCGCGTACGGGCAGGCCGCCCTCTTTGGCGAGTGTGCCGGTGAGCCGGCCGGGACGGCCGGGCAGTTGCGGCAACGTACGAATCGCACTTTTCACGGCGAGCTTCGCCGACTTCCGCACTATTTTTTTGATATTAGCCATGTGCCTCTTGTACCTTTTGTGCCTTTTTGTGGCTATCGTGGACCAGGAATAGCGGATCGCGCCGCATCGTCTTCACCATCGTCTCGTGCAACGCTCGTGCGTCGGGAATAAACAGCAACTCGCCGAGACCAAGTTTACGCCTGACTAGCAAGCCCTGCTCGGCCAACCAATCAGCGGTAGCCGCAAACCGGCGAGCGACGCCCATGTCCTGCCGCCACATCTTAATCGCTCTCACTTCGCCGCCCGCGCCACGCGTGCTCAGCGTAAACTGTTCCGGCATGTACAAGTATGGCACCTCCGCGGCATCTTCCGCGGTGTGATAAAGCGTATACGCATCCATCGTCGCGCCAAACATCAACACACTCGAATTCCCTTCGGCGATTCGCAGATACGGCGTGCCCGGCCCGCACGGCGTTTCACACAACTCGTGATCGCGGCAAAGCTCTTCCGCGTCCGGACCGCTGCAGGCGATCGAGTGACTCGGATGCTGACTCCGTACGATGCCCGGCTGCCGCCAGTAATAGTTCGTGATCGTTCCGACGACGCTGGGAGTCGACTTGTAATCGTAAACAGGCGCGACGCCGCTCGCATCAGGATAGCTCCAGGTGTGCGTCGGCAGCGCCAGCGCGGCGCGGTCGGTGATCCAGGATCGCAGCGCGCTGATCACGGTCGCCGGTCCACCGTCGATCGATCCACAAGCGGACAGCGAACTGTGAACGAGCAGCAAGTCAGTCTTGAAAGCGCCCAGGCTCTGAAGCGCTTCCAGTATCTTCGCCTCGTTGAGGCGGACAAGTTTTCGCCTGGCTCGCTTGAACCGGCGAACAACGCCCTCTGTGATTCTCGTAGCGGTAACCATAAATTTCTATACTTGGCGATTTAACACTGGGGCGCGAGTTGGCCCATCATCACGTCTTCCCAGACCAACCCTCCCAACCACTTCTGCTGCGGCGGCATGTAGCCCAACTTGTCGACCCGATTGCTAATCTCATCCGGCACGATACCGCGGAACGCTTCCCGCAGGATCCATTTCGTCCACGCGTCTTTCACCAGCAGCGGCGTCGGCAGCTTGAACACAAACTCGACCAGGTTGTGATCGAGAAAAGGAAGCCTGACTTCCCTGCTGTGGGCCATGCTGTTTCGGTCCGCGTATCTCAGTAATTCTACCAATCCCTGTCTGGTCGTGTTCCACCAAAGCAGCTTCCGCAGACTCGATACTTTCGCGAATTCGCGCGGATAGACAGGCTGCGCCGGCTCAACCGCCCGCTGCATTCCTTTCTTGAGCAAACGCTTCATGGGCTCCGGAGTTTTCTGGCTTAGTACTCTGCGGAAGTTGCCGGTAACAATCCCATGCATGGCGAGACAGTCACGCCGCCACTTGAGGTAGCCACGAAGGTCAAACGAATTGATCAGGTCGTCAGTCATTTCGTTGAAGTACGAGTGATAGCCGGCCAGCATCTCGTCCGCGCCCTGACCATCCAGCAGCACCGTGACGCCGTTCTGTTTGGCGAGTCGCATCACGCTCCATTGCGCGTACACACTGGTCGACGTGAAAGGCTCCTCCTGGTGCCAGAACAGGTCGCTCAGCTCTTCGAAGAAGCGTTCGGCGGTGGGCCATACGTCGTGCCGTTCGACTCGATTGCTCCGGGTGACGAGATCCATCCACTTGCCTTCATCTCGTGATGGATCTTCGAAGCGGGCGGAGAAAGTCTTTTGCACCGCGTTTTCCGGCAGGAGCCGGTTGATGACGCTCACGACCGTGCTGGAGTCGAGCCCGCCAGAAAGACTGGAGCCGACGGGAACGTCGGCGCGGAGGCGAAGGTTAACGGAGTTTGTGAATCGCTCGCGAAACTCCTCCGCGTAACGCTCCTCCTTCCAACCGTCGATCTGCACTCGCGGGTCGATGTCCCAGTAGCGGCGCTTTTGCAGGCGGCCATCTGCGAAGAGAGTCAAACAGTGGGCCTGCGGCAATCGCCGGACGCCCTCGTAAATCGTCTGTTCGCCGATCTCGACCTGGCCGTGTTGCGTGAAAAGAGCAAGGGTTTCTTCGTGAATCCGGCGTCCGGCCAAATCCGCGGCCCAGAGCGCCTTCATCTCAGA
>JBKPNH010000028.1:0-6767 GCA_046732535.1 Acidobacteriota bacterium | reverse complement strand
CATCTAAAGACTCAGTCTCCAACTCAGCTTGCCCGGCCGACCCGAAAACCGCCAGCAGGCAGAAATCGCATCAATCATTTGGCCATAATCTCGCGAGACAGGTTGACTCTCCAACAACGGCTGGCAGCCATTCAGGGATTCGACTCGTAATCGCAACGCGCCGCAACGAGCCTCCACCGCGGATCCATGTGAATTTATTTTCAGGCCCGGCGCAAAATGAAATCGAATTTCGTACTCGTGATCCGTGTCCTCACCAATGAACTCATCTTCAATTAACCAGGACCGGTCCTCGAACTTAACAGTGCGACGATGGGTGATCGGCTGTTTGAGACGTCGATAGCCGTAGTGCTCGGCTACGATCTTGTCAGCTTCCCAGAACAGCACGCGAGGCTTTGCTTCGTCGCCAATCACAAACGGCATGTCACGATGCGTCGTGTTCTGTTCGACGCCGTCGATCTTCACGGTTGAATGATAAGCCGTCGAACGGAAATCGTGGCGCTTTTGCAGGTCGCCGGTATAGATACCGGTCCCGGGATCGACGATGAACGCGCAGTCGCCGGCGCAGACTTCGATACTGAGCGCGTCGTTGTGTCCGTGCGAGCCGCGGCCGTTGATGCCCGCGCCGCTGGCGTTGAAACACAAGTACAGATCGTCGTGTCGCATGATGTAAATGCCGGCATGCGGAAACGCTTTCGAGCCGGGCTCCGGCTCGCGCAAAGCCGGATCGTTGAATACGTCGGCGCCGAGTTCCAGAAGATAACGGTGGTCGTCAGCACGTCGCCGCTGAAGCGGAAGAAATTGTCCGCCATCTGTGTCGCCAATCAAGGGAGCGAATCCGTCAGGCCGCAGGTAACCGCGAATGTACAAGAGCATCGCGTGCAGCCTCGACCAGTATTTCTTGTCGATCTCGATTCCGTTGTCACGGCACAAGACAAACGAATAGAGAAACAGTTCGGTGACAAAGCGGTGGTAACCAGTCGACGATTCAAAATCTGCTCCGTCAGGCAGGACTTGCTTGTCCATTTCGCGTAGCAATTCCTTGAGCCCGAACTCGCGCCAACTCTCAGCATCGCGCAGCTCGGGAACCATCACGCCGATCCACAGTAATCCCGCGACGTCGGAAAGATAGTGATTGCTGGTGGCAATGTAAGAGAATTCGAGGTTACGGCGTATGTAGACGCCGTGTTGTTGAAAGAGCTGCAATAAGAACCGGGTGTCGAGTTGCGGCGACTCACGAAACATCTCACGCGCGGCAATCAGATTGATCGCGCGCAAGGCAACTTCCATGGCGCACTGCCAGTTTGGACCACGGTTGTAGGGGTTCTGTTCGTTCCAGCTTCGTAGCTGGTCCATGAACGCTGTAGCGTATCGTTCGTCTTTTGTGCGCGCGTAAGCCTGGCCCAGGGTGATGAAATGAGCGAGACGGTTCAGTTCCCACACGACGCGAATGTCCGAACCATCGGAACGCATCACCTTGATGTCGCGGTGGTAATCGAGCGGCCAGAGATAACCTGAGCGTGGATCACGATTCCATTCGATCGGCTCGTTGTTTACGTCTACGTGAGTATCTGTGACGGGGAAAAGGAATCTGGGTTGACGAGCGATTCCTGAACACAGATTTAACGGATGGGGGTCTCTGCTGCCGAACCGTTCCTGCAAAGCAATGCGAGAACGGCGCAGCGCTTCGAGCGCGGCTGTCGTTAGCTTTACTTCTCCTCGAACCGCCTTTTTGATTTTCCGCAGCGTGCTCATCTACGGCGAGACTTCTTCGAGAACGTCGAGGATGCGTTCAGAGGTGTGGCCGTCCCACAGCGGCGGTTGCCGCGCGATCTTCTGCCCTGCCCCATTCAGCGCGGCCGCGGCGGCGTTGACGATCTTTTCCGTATCGGTGCCGACGACGACATTTGTGCCCAACTCGACCGTGATCGGCCGCTCGGTATTCTCGCGCAGAGTCAAACACGGAATGCCGAGCGCAGTCGTCTCTTCCTGAATGCCGCCGGAGTCGGTCAACACCAACCGGGAACCGCTGTAGAGGTTCAGAAAATCGAGATAGCCGAGCGGATCGATCACGCGCAAATTCTTCATCGCTGCGACTCTTTCGCCGAGACCCAGCTCGGCGATAGTTTTCCGCGTGCGCGGATGCACGGGAAAGACGACGGGCAACGTTTGCGTGATCGAGTCGAGCGCGTCGAGGATGCGCGCGAACGTTTCCGGAAAGTCGACGTTCGACGGACGGTGCAACGTCATCACCGCGTACTCGACCCCATCGACGTTCAGCTTATTTCTTACTGATGACTGCCGCGCTCGTTCCAGGTTTTGCTGCAACGAGTCGATCATCACGTTACCGACGAACCGTATTCGCTCCTCCGGAATTCCCTCCGCGCGCAAATTCGCATCGGCATCGTGCGACGGCGTGAACAACAGATCCGCGATCTGGTCCGTCAGTAGTCGATTGATCTCCTCCGGCATCGTGCGATCGCGGCTGCGCAGACCTGCCTCGACGTGGGCCACCCTAACGCCCAGCTTCACGCAAACCAGCGCGCACGCTATCGTCGAGTTGACGTCGCCGACTACAAGCACCCAGTCGGGCTTCTCGCGCAACACGACCGGCTCGAAACGTTGCATCACCAGCGCAGTCTGCACTGCGTGTGAACCGGAGCCCACTTCGAGATGCGTGTCTGGTTGCGGCAGGTTGAGGTCGCGGAAGAACGAATCAGACATGTCCGCGTCGTAGTGTTGTCCGGTGTGGACCACGAGCGGCTGAAACTTTTCAGGACGCGCCTTCATCGCGGCCACGATAGGCGCCACCTTCATGAAGTTGGGCCGCGCACCGACGACATTCAATATTTTTAACACGGATTACAATCGAATAATTCGCGCCTGACTGTCACGTCGAATATCCCCATTTAAAGCATTGCGCGTATCGACAATCAGCGGCGCCAGCGCGCAAACGCGCTTGTAGTCGATCTCGCTGTGGTCGGTAACGATGATCACGCAGTCGATTGATTTTAACTCTTCGTCGGTAAGCGGCACCGACGACAACGGCTCCCCGCCGCCTTCGGTGTGCGCGTCGTCGAAACGAATCTCTTTCACGAACGGATCGTGATAGCGCACCTCAGCGCCCTTCGCACGCAGCCGGTCGATGATCGAAAGCGCCGGGCTCTCGCGCACGTCGTCGACGTCGCGCTTATAGGCGACGCCGAGGAGCAGCACGTTGGAGCCTTTCATCGGTTTGCGTTCGTCGTTTAGCCCGTCCGAAACCAACTGGACGACGTGCTCAGGCATGCGCGAGTTGACCTCTTCCGCAAGGCTGATGAAACGCGAGTCGAAACCGTGCTGCCGCGCTTTCCATGAGAGATAGTGCGGATCGAGTGGGATGCAGTGTCCGCCGATTCCCGGTCCGGGATAGAAAGCCATGAAGCCGAACGGCTTGGTCGCGGCGGCGCGAATCACTTCCCAGGTGTCGATGTTCAGCGCATAACAAAGGCGCGCCATCTCGTTCGCCATGCCGATGTTGACGGCGCGAAACGTGTTTTCCAAAAGCTTTGCCGTTTCCGCCACTCTAGCCGAGGTCACGGAGTGAACGTCGTTAACGATCTGCGAATAAAGATGCGCGGAAACAATCGTCGAGTCTTCGGTCACGCCGCCGACGACCTTCGGAATGTTGTGCGTCATGAACTGCGGATTACCGGGATCGACGCGCTCGGGCGAGAACGCCAGCAGGAAATCGACGTCGAGTTTCAATCCCGTCTCTTCAAACATCGGCAACAGCACTTCGTCGGTTGTTCCCGGGTAAGTCGTGGATTCGAGAATGATCAACTGGCCGCGGCGCAAGCGTTTCTTGATCTCTTCGGCGGCGGCAAGGATGTAGGAGACGTCCGGTTCTTTTGTCTTTCGCAGCGGCGTCGGGACGCAGATGATGATCGCGTCGCATTCGCGGAGGTGATCGAAGTCCGTGGTCGCGCGTAAACGCTGCGATTTCACGAGATCATTGAGTTTCGTCGCCGGCACGTCGCCGATGTACGAATGGCCGGCATTGATCTGTTTGGCCTTGTTTTCGTCGACTTCGAAGCCGGTCGCCTGGAAGCCTTTGGAAGCGAATTCGGACAGCAGCGGGAGGCCGACGTAACCGAGCCCAATCACACCGACATGGGCCTGTTTGTGGGTAATTAAGTTAATTAATTCATTCTTCATATGGTTGCGAAAGACTAGGTGACGCTATCGACAAGTGTCAAGCAATCATATATATCGGTGTGGTGCCGACAAATCCCCCAAGACTGATCCGCGGTCTCAGCCTGCTTGACGCCACGATGATCGTCGTGGGGTCGATGATCGGATCGGGAATCTTCATCACGTCGGCCGAATCGTCGCGGCTGGTCGGCTCACCAGGGTGGTTGTTGGCGGCATGGGCGCTGGCAGGCGTGCTGACGATCACCGGCGCGCTGTGTTGCGCCGAACTGGCGGCGATGTGGCCGCGCGCGGGCGGGCAGTACGTGTTTCTCCGCGAGGCTTATGGGCCGGCAACCGGTTTCCTCTTTGGCTGGGGACTGTTTCTCATCATTCAAACCGGAACGATCGCGGCCGTGGCCGTGGCTTTCGCGAACTTCAGCGGCGTGCTCGTCGACTGGATCTCCGCCGAACGATTTCTGATCCCGGAGATTGTCGTCGTCAAGCCATTTACGATCGGACAGCTCTCGTTCAACGGCTACGCGATCAGTTTATCGACCCAACAACTCGTCGCGATCCTCATGATCCTGTTTCTGACGGTCGTCAACACGCGGGGGCTGCAAGCCGGCAAGGTGATTCAGAACACGTTTACGTTCACCAAGACCGCCGCGCTGGTCGGGTTGATCGTCGTGGGTCTGTTGCTTGGTTGGAACGGCGCGAGCGCGGCATATACGTCTTCGTGGTGGGCGTCGTGGGAGAACGGCTGGCGGCCGACGGCGGCGCAGGTTTGGTTCGAGCCGTCGACGCATGGATTGGTGGTGCTGGCGCTGGTGATGATGCTCGGACGAGCGATGGTCGGACCGTTGTTTGCGCAATCGGCCTGGAACAACGTGACGTTCACAGCCGGGGAAGTCCGGGATCCGGGAAAAAACCTGCCGCGGGCGCTGTTGCTCGGGTGCGGGATCGTCGTCACTTTGTATTTGCTGGCGAACCTGGCGTACGTCGTTACCTTGCCGCTGGCGGGGATTCAAACCGCGCCGCAGAACCGCGTCGCGACGGCGGTCATGCAGGCGGTGCTCGGTCCCAGCGGGACGATCCTGATGGCGCTGGCGATCATGATCTCGACGTTCGGATGTAATAACGGTCTGATTCTGGCGGGCGCTCGCGTTTATTACGCGATGGCGCGGGATGGGCTGTTTTTCAAACGAGTCGATAGCGTCAATGCGCATCACGTGCCGGCGGTTGCGTTGGTGGCGCAGGGGATCTGGGCTTCGCTGCTGGTGCTGCCCCGGACGGTGACGATCGATCGGCACAACGGCATGTACATGTTCGGCAACGTTTACACGCAACTGCTGGAGTACATCGTCTCGGCTGACTTGGTTTTTTATGCGTTGATGGTTGGGGCCGTGATCGTGATGCGACGGAAGGCGCCGGAGATCGAACGGCCGTATCGAACGGTCGGCTATCCGCTCGTGCCGTGGATTTACATCGTGCTGGCGGGACTGTTTATCATCGACCTCGCGATCCTTGCGCCATCCACGTCCGGAATAGGATACCTATTGGTTTTTACAGGCATCCCTATCTACTTTCTTTGGAGCCACAAAAAGGCACAAAAGACACAGAAAGAAACGTAGCCTGTTTGTGTTTTTTGTGCCTTTTTGTGGCTATTACTTGACCCATTCGTCCGCAATCTCAGTTTCGACCTTCACCGGAACGGTCTTCAAATACTCCTCGCCAGCCGCGCACATCACTCGTTCGACTTTCTGCGCGACCTCCTCAGCTTCGCCGGCGTTGGCTTCGACGACGATCTCGTCGTGAATGATGTTCACGATCTGCCCGCTCGTGCCGCGTAGCTCTTCTTTCATCAAGCGTAGCGCGCGTTTGAGAATGTCGGCACTCGTGCCCTGGATCGGCGTGTTCTTGCCGTTGCGCTGTGTCATCGAGATCTGCTGCCGATCGTTTTCGTCGTAACGAAAGCGCACCAAACGTCCCGAGGCCGTACGCGCCTGCCGGTCGCTTACCGCGCGGTTCGCCGCGTCGCGCAGGTAGTTGTCGAGCTGTCGATACGTTGTGAAGTAACGGCGCAAGACGTTCTCCGCATCCGAAACACTCAAACCCGTCATCAACGCAAAACGCTGCGCGCCGATTCCGTAGACCACGCCGAAGTTGAGGCGCTTCGCAAAATCGCGCTGCTCTTTCGTGACTTGATCCAGCGAAGCATTGAAGACTTGCGACGCCGTGACTCTATGCAGATCGGCGCCGGAGTTGAACGCATCGATAAACCCTCGGTCGCCCGAAAACTCCGCCAGTATGCGCAACTCGATCTGCGAATAGTCGGCGATGATCAACTTCCGCCCGTCCGGATGCCCGCTGAAACAACGCCGGTACTCAACCGCATGCGGCACCTGCTGGATATTCGGGTTCGTGCAGGCAAACCGGCCCGTCGGCGCGCCGATCTGGCGGAAGTCGGCGTGGAGACGGTGGGTCACGGGATTGATCATCTCGATCATGTTTTCGCCGTAACTGGTCAACGCCTTCTGCACCGTACGGTACTCGAGCAAGGTCCCGATGATCGGATACTCGGCCGCGAGGGGCTGGAG
>JBKPNH010000027.1:0-16695 GCA_046732535.1 Acidobacteriota bacterium | reverse complement strand
GACCTGGGGGCCAAGCAGCTTCGTGAAATGCTTTTTACAAAGACGGAGGTCACGGGATTATTCTGCTTCGAGAACCGGAAAGAAATCTTTGAGGGAGTACATCGCAGTTACAAATTCCTCGTGTTGTCCTTTGAAAAAGGCGGGTTTACAACATCGTTTCCGGCGGCATTCATGAGATTGGATGCGAGCGAGCTTCAGGGGTTCCCCGGCGAGGATTCTATTGAAATCTCTGTCGAACTGATTCGGCGTGTTTCACCGGATTCATTATCCGTTATGGAGTTCAAGGGCCCATTGGATGTGAACATCACAGAAAGGATGTTGAAACATCCATTGATGCGTGAAACGGTTTCAAACCGATGGCATCTTCGATTAACCCGAGAGTTCGACATGACGAACGATAGTTATTTGTTCAAGACGACTGAGACAGATACAAGATTGCCGCTCTACGAAGGCAAAATGATTCATCAGTTCACACATCAATGGGAGGACGCTCTTCAATTCTGGATCAACGAAAAAGATGCACGAAAAGCTTTAATTGGCAGAGGAACGACGGACAACGGCCAGATACTTGGTTATCAAAAATATCGATTTGGAATTCGCGCCATCGGGCGAACGACGGATAGCCGAACATTAATTGTCGGCCCAATTCCGAAGGAGACCTTTTGCGGTAACTCAATCCTCGTTGTGGACCGTGACTTAGAAACTCATCGGGATTTCACAAATCAGGAAATCCTTGCGGTGCAAGCTCTCCTCAATAGTCTGACTCTTGACTATTACATTCGCCAGATGGTTTCGGCTAATCTGAACATGTTCTACATCTATCAGCTTCCAGTACCGCGAATCTCCGAGGGAGACGCTGGTTTTTCAGAAATAGTCGATCGCGCCGCACGTCTGATTTGCACGACTTCAGAGTTCGACGATCTGGCGAAAGAAGTTGGCTTGAAGAGTCACAAAGACGGCGTGACCGATCCGATCGAACGCGCAAAGCTGCGAGCCGAACTCGATGGAATGGTTGCGCATCTCTACGGCCTGACCCAAGAAGAGTTCACTCACATTCTTTCAACGTTTCCGCTCGTCGACCAATCCGTGAAAGACGCCACGCTGGACGCCTATCGTGAGTTTGCGCCTAAGCCGGGCGACCAGGAGCTCGCCGCCCTGATCGCGAAAGGCGAAAGCAACACACTCGAATTCAAATCCTCCGCTCGCTGGGATTTCAAACAGAGCAAAGCTAACCCCGCAATGGAGCAAATCGTGGTCAAAACTGTCGCGGCTTTTCTCAATACGGATGGAGGCAATCTACTGGTTGGCGTCGACGATGAGCGCAACATCGTCGGGCTCGATGCCGATTACAAACTCTTCAGCAAACCAGACAAACAGGACGCGTTTAGAAACTTTCTAATTGGGCTATTGCTGAATAACTTCGGAAAAGATGTTTCAGCGCTGCTCACGATTAGCATTCACCAACTAAGCGGCAGAGACGTGGCGCGAGTGCAAGCGAAAGCGTCTCCCAAGCCGTTTTTCGTCAAAGAGAGCGCATTTGAGCACCTCTACATCCGCGCCGACAATACGACGCGCTTATTGACAACTAAGGAAGCAATCGATTACTGCAAAATGCATTTCACCTAAAGTATGAATAGGTTAAGAGGACTAAGATCGTTGTCGTCTTACTTCTAAAATGGCCGAGGGATAGCGACGTTTCTCTCGCCTGGCATGCGCAGAGGTTGGAAGCACCTCACGGAAGAACGTCGAGCCATATTAGATTTATTGTCCCGGTGTGCAATCAAGAAAGCACAGGCACTTCGTATGTATGACTCTACTCAGAGGGCCGACGCCTCGATCAAAGTAAGCGGCGCTCAGTTCGAATAAATACAACTTCAATCAGTGCGAGAGTTGATTTCGGTGAAGTCGGCGGAGTTAGCAGGCGACGACGCGCGTCCTTACGTGATCCACTGGTTTGTTAGCCGAACCGCACGCCATTTACCGTCGACCTTCTCAAGCACGACCGTGGCGCCTGAATAACCGATCGTGACGTTGGCATTCGCTTTGGTCCGCTCCGCATTGACAAATTCGATTTGCGTCACCTGCGGATATGTCTCGAGTTCCCAGCCGCCCCAGTGGCCAGGTCTCGCCTCGAAGAACCGCCCGAACAGCGAAAGGATTTGCATCGAATCGCCGACTGGCTGATTCGGCGTTTCCATGACGTGGATCCACTCGCGGCGCTTCGTTCCGCCAATCGTCGGCATCAGCCGCGCCAGGAGCGATAGCTCATCAGACTTGAGTAACAGCACGTGATCAAGATCCGGGAATCGCTGATACACGGTGGGCCGACTAACCTGGCCATCCGAACTCTTCACTTGGACGTCGGCGCGGACCACGACGAAGCGAGGCAGCGCCGCCGGAAAGTTGAAGGCATTCCAACCGCTGCCACCGTAGATCGGCAAATCGCCGAGCGGCCGAAACACTACTTGCCGAATCTCCGCGACGTCAGCGTCGATACTCGATACGGGCGGTTGCCGCGTACGATCACGCTGAGTTGTTACCCACAAGTCCAGTGTCTTCCCCATTAATGCTTCGGCTTCGCTTGATTGTCCTTGTGTCAGCTTCAGCGCAGCCTCTGCGAGTGCAGCAGTTGCGACGAAAGAATCAAACGGCTCCTTAGTGATTGCGTTCAAAGCAGCTAAAGCTTTCGCCGGGTCGTAATGCGCACCTTCCACGGCAGCCAGATCGAGGGCTGACTCGAGTTGCGCGCGATGGAGTAGTGACCGCGCCTCAGTCAGCGCTGGCGATCCGGGTTCCTGCTTGAGAAACGTAGTCAGCGTGTTAATCGCTTCACTGAATTGGTTCTGATCGAGCTGCCAGCGTCCGCGCGCCAGCAATCGGCCGCCGGATTGATGGAGATCGTGATCGAGAGTGGCTACCCGCGCCGCCAGATCGTCGCGAGTGACGCGTAGCGTGTCAACAACCGGTCCGGTGATCACGCCCGACAGCGGCGCCTGAGCCGAACGGATCGAATACTCGAATCCATAGTCTGCGTCCCAACTATCCAGTGCAATCTTGATGGCATACAGAGAATCGTCGAATCGGCCTTGCGCATCGAGCGTGCGCGAAGCAAATGCTCTGCCGAGCACGCGGGCGTACGCGTCATTGGGGAAGGAGATGGCGGCGCGCTTGTAAGCAGCAGTAGCTTTCGGCCAATCCTTCATCTGTTCATAGCACTCACCGATGCGAAGCGCAGCGATCGGCGCCCATGAACTCGACGGATACCGCAAGACAAATTTCTGATACTCGGGCAGTGCACGCGCGTAATCACGTCGGTAGTAATCAAACGCCGCCGCGAACGCGAGCGCGTGCCGAGATGCATCACCGCGATTCGCCGACACCAGCGTCGTCAATGCCGTCCCTGCTTTGGCTGCCATCGATGCTCGATTCGCCTCAGGGCCGGCAGACGACTGATGCGCGTAGTACTTCGCGCGGAACAGTTGCACCGAAGCCGGATCTGACGCGGTCTTTTCAAGATCGTCGAGGAATCGTTCGATTCCTCCGACCCGGTCGCCCTTCAACTGGAACAAATTGCCCATCTTGCTGGCGATAACGTAGCCGAGACTGTTATCAAGCGATAGCAATGCGTTCGGCATTTGCAGATGCGTTCGTACGAAGTCAGCGTATGTCTCGATTGCCCTATCAAGGTTCGCAGGTGAATATCGCGGTGGAGGCGTCTCTGACACGAAGAAGCCGATTAATAACTCAGGCGCCTTTTCCACCCATTCGCTCCGCGGGTAATTGCCGCTCTCCAACTCCTTAATGATGGCCGCTACGCGCAAGAGACGCTCGGTTGGATCCGAGCCGCGTGGCTCGATGCCCGTGATCGGGACATTGACGTGGAGTTGGAAGCCTTCCTGGAAGAGTGCCTTCGCTGCTGCGTTAGTACCGGGATGCTCCCTGGCGAATTGATCCAGATCGCTGATCTGTTTCAGCATCTGCCGAGAATCCGACGTGAGTAGGTCAACCTGCGTGAGTAGTGCGGCGTCGGTGCCCTCGTAATCTCGGACGAACTGCGTCAGCCGCTCGGGCCATTTCTGGCTGGCTTGCCGCCCCTCCAACCACTGATCGATGAACAGCAACTCCCGCGCAAGCCGCGCAGCATCTTCACGTGATAGCTGTGCGATGCGAGCGCGCGCGGATGCGATCGTTTGGCGAATCGTCTCGGTGTACGAGCGCGTTTGATCATGCTGAAACGTAAACATCGTTTCGCTAAGGGCATGAAGTGCGGCGATCGTCTGCGCGACATCGGGTGCTTCGATTATTCGTTTCAATTGGACCAACGCATCATCGCGCCGTTCAGCGGCGACGAGCCGCCTGAAAGTGTCAACAGACGCGGAGTCCTGCGCGAGGCGTCGCTTGCTCTCTTTGGCATCTGCGCCTCGGCGCAGATACCACACAAGCGTTTGGTCGTATGAGGGGAAGTCGAGCCAGGGATCAGACCTGGACGACTGGCCGCAGAGCGACGGCACACTGAGAACCGTAAGGAATAAAGCGCCAACGATCCGGATACGCCTGGCGTTCAAGAAACTCATGCGGCTCTTTCATCCCAGGGAAACTGCTGCCTGTTCGCCGCGAGCATGGGGACCGGGCCTGCGGATCTGAATTCCCAGCTTTTGCATGCGCGCGCGCAGCGTGCTTGGGTGGAGCCCCAGGATTTTGGCAGATCCCTCCGGCCCTTCGATCCTCCAGCCCGTGGCTTCGTGCACACCGATGATGTACTCTCGCTCTACCTCTTCGAGAGTCTTACTCAGCGTGCGCGGCGCCGCGGCGGACAACGTCTCCGTAGTGTTCGCGATTTGCAGGACAGTGCCCGTGGTTGTAATGACAGCTCGCTCAATAACGTTCGCCAGTTCCCTCACGTTGCCAGGCCAGTGGTAGTTGCACAGCACCTCGAGCGCGGACGGCGCAACGGAGGTTATCTCCTTCCCCATCTTTTTCGATAAGACTCGCACGAAGTGTTCGACCAGGAGCGGGATGTCCTCCCGGCGCTGGCGCAGCGGCGGCACGGTGATCGGGTACACGTTCAAACGGTAGAAGAGGTCCGCACGGAACCGCCGCGCTTGCACATCCTGCGACAGATCGCGGTTCGTCGCAGCAATGACTCGTACGTCCGCCCTAATACTCTGGGTGCTGCCAAGGCGCTCGAACTCGCCGTCCTGAAGAACGCGCAGCAGCTTCGGCTGAACCTCCATTGGTAGTTCGCCAATCTCGTCGAGAAAGAGGGTGCCGCCATCGGCCAGTTCGAATCGACCGACCTTCCGGCCGACGGCGCCGGTAAAGGAGCCCTTCTCGTGGCCGAACAGCTCGCTCTCGATTAAGGTTGGCGGGAGCGCCGCACAATTGACCTTGACCAGCGGGCGGTCGCGCCGTGGGCTTTCCCTGTGAATGGCGCGCGCAACCAGTTCCTTGCCCGTTCCCGTCTCGCCCGTCACGAGAACGGTGGCGTCAGTCGGGGCCACCTGCTCGATCTTGCGCAGGACGCGCCTGACCACGTCGCTGCGGCCGACGATCTCGCCGAAGTGGCGCTCCAGCTTTGCCTCTTCGCGCAGGTAGACGTTCTCCTCCTGGAGCCGGTCTTTCAGCAGCCGGACTTCTTCGAGCGCGCTCTTCAGCGACTCTTCGGCCTGCTTGCGCTCGGTGATGTCGCGGGAGATCGCCAGGAGCCGCGCGACTTGTCCCTGCGCGTCACTAACCGGCGTGATCACTGTGTCCCACCACTTGGCCTCTCCCTGAGGCGTAGGCCCGTAGGCCTGGAACACTCCGAAGCCACTTGCCTTCGCCTGCTCAATCGCCGCGCGCGCACTTTGCTGGCCTTCGCCCGGCCAGAGTTCGATCCACGAACCGTTGATGTAAAGGCTCGCGTCTTCGATCCCGAGCAGCTTCTGCCCACGCTCACTGATGTAGAGCAGCCTCCCTTCGAGGTCCAGAATTTTGATGCAGTCGCTACTGCTCTCGACGATGCGTCGGTTGAACTCCTCGCTCTCGCGCAGCGCCTCCTCGGCCGCCTTGCGCACGCTGATGTCTTCGATGATGGCGACGAAGCAGGACGGCTCGCCGGTCTCCTCGTCCCGCACGACCGAGGCCGTCAGGTTGACCCAAATCGGGGCGCCGTCCTTTCTGATGTAGCGTTTCTCGTACGAGCACGACTCGATCTCGCCCGCAAGCAAGCGGCGCGCGTACTCCAGCTCAGCTTCGAGGTCGTCCGGGTGTGTGACCTCCTGGTAAGTCTTGGTAACTATCTCCTCCGGCGAGTAGCCCACGATGTCGCACAGCTTCTGGTTCATCAGCAGGAGACGACCCTCGAGGGAGCTGTGGGCGACGCCAACTGCCGCCTGCTCGAACGTTGCGCGGAAGCGCTTCTCGCTCTCGCGGAGCACCCCCTCCCTCGGCGAGGGACGTTCGATGACGATGCAGTCGAACTCCTCAAGCGCGGTGAGGTTGAGAGCTTGGGACGTGCCGTCGGCCTCGGTCACCTCATGGCCGTCACGAGTCAACAGCGCCGTCAGGAGATGGCCGTCGTCGTTCGCTACATGGAGCACTCGCTGTTTCTTATTATCAACCATTGAGATGTACCTCCGGATAGTGTCTAACCTATGACACTAAGGCGAGGGAGTCGGGGTACCTGCGGAAAGTCGCGAGTAATACTCCTGCGCTAAGCAGCGGCCTCTTCATTCGCCGCTGTTTGCCCTATCTTACTCTTCTTCGACGTCGGATCGAGAACGCGCGCGAGCAGCGGAATGATGGCGAAACTGATTGGCGCCAAAAAGATGCTGATAAACGAGAGCGCGATTGCGAGTGCGCACGCGATGGGAACGCGAGTGAGCGGCGTGCAATGCGCCGATCGAATTCCGGCGACGCGTGGCAAGAGATTGAATAATGCATGGCGCAACGCCGAATCGGTGTGTTCTTCGATGTGCGGGACTTTGAGTTCGAGCACGAGCAACGTGATCACAATCGCGAAGACGGGGTCGCTAAAGAACACGACGCGCTCAAAACTCAGACCAGATTCGGGTTCATGTTTGTCCATCGGGGAGCCTTTAATCTAATGCTCTAAAAATCTCTCGACACCTTTAGCAGCGAACCTTACAACACAGATTAGGAATTGCAACCTTACTCGCCCGAGAAAAGCTTGAGTCGGAGGTAATACTGAGAGTAAGATTTGGCTCCTATCAGCAAAAGCAAGACTCATGACCAAGACGCGTATCGCAAAAGAGATTGTGCTTTGGATCCTAACTTTGATGTTAGTGCTCGTGTGCGTGCGTTCGGGTTTGCTAAAACTTACGGGGAATGTCTTTTGGGTTCGGGATTTTCACCGGTGGGGTTACCCCGATTGGTTTCGGATAGTAGTTGGGCTGGCTGAAGTCGCGTCAGCGGTGCTTCTCGTGATACCTCGTGTGGCCGTCTGCGGAGCGACTTTGTTTGCCATTGTGATGCTCGGTGCGATTTACACTCATGCCACTCATAATGAAGCTAGCAGGCTTCCCTTCAACATCTTCCTTCTTGTACTTTCGTTGGTGATAATGGTGGGCCGTGCCCCCGGCTTTACTCAATGGATTCGAAAACTAGCGAGAGCGTAAATCACTTTTGCGCTTGACTCGGTGCAGCTTGCGATCGCGCAGTTACTCGGACACTCCGACCGTTACCACTCACACCAGACCGGCGAAGTTTACTCCCATACCACCATTGCCTTTGCTCAACTGTTCGCCGAAACTACGGCGTGTATATTCCAAGCGTCTCGTGACCGAAAATGACGATTGACGACGGGACAAAACTCGGTCGCTACGAAGTCCGCTCCAAGCTTGGCGCAGGCGGAATGGGCGAGGTGTACCTGGCCGAGGATACTGAGCTTCATCGCAAAGTTGCTTTAAAGGTTTTGCCCGCCGACGTTGTCACCAATCAAGATCGGATACGTAGATTCAAACAGGAAGCAACAGCGGCGGCGGCTCTCAACCATCCGAACATCGCACATATTTACGAGATCGGCGAAAGCGCCGGCACGCACTTTATTGCGATGGAATTCGTCGATGGCCTGACACTGCGCGAGTTAATTCAAGAAAGACAAACTGATCTCGCAAAGCTCTTGCGCCACTTGCAGCACGTAGCTGATGGATTGGCCAAAGCCCACGCGGCTGGAATTGTTCACCGGGATTTGAAGCCTGATAACATTATGGTGACACGCGACGGGCATGTGAAGATTCTCGACTTTGGACTCGCGAAGTTGATTGAGCCACAGCAGACCTCTCCACTAACAGAGGGTTTGAGTCAACTTGCCACTGCAGTAATGCAGCCACACTCCATGCCGGGTTCAGTGCTGGGTACAGTCGGCTACATGTCGCCCGAACAGGCACAAGGCAAAGTAAACGAAATCGATCATCGGTCCGATATTTTTTCTTTCGGCTGCATCATTTACGAAGTGATTAGTCACCGCAAGCCGTTTGAGGGTAAGGATCCGATCGAATCACTCAACAAAATCATCCGCGAGCAACCGCCGCCGATTACAAACTTTAATCCCGACGTGCCGTACGATCTGCAACGGGTTGTGCGCCGGTGTCTCGCAAAAGATCCAGATGAGAGATATCAGACGATCAGGGACGTGTTGATTGAGTTGAAAGAGGTGCGGCGCGAGTTACAGTCGGGCGCCGGAATAGACCCGACAGGTCCACCATCGAGTGCAGGTTCCAGTAGTCCTCCAATCAGTGATTCTAATTTTTCAGGTGCGGCTGCCGCATCAACCCGTCTTCCATCTGCCACCACTTCTACTCAACTATCGAGCGCCGAGTACATAGTCAGCGGAATTAAACAGCATCGGGTCGCGGCTGGAATCGTCGGCGGTGTGCTCGTTTTGGTGATTGCCGCGATAGGAATCGGGCTTTACAAATTCGCCGGCGCGAAGAAGTCTATCGCGTCACCGAAGCTTCAACGGCTTACGACTTCGGGCACGGCGTCGCAGGCTGCCATCTCGCCCGATGGAAAATACGTCGCGCACGTGAAGAGTGACGCGGGGCAGCAGAGCCTCTGGCTGCGGCAGGTTGCGACCACGAGCGACACGCAGATCGTCGCGCCATCAACACAGAACTTTATTGGGATTACCTTCTCAAAAGACGGTGACTACCTATATTTCTCGCGGCTCGAGCCTAACAGCTCTGGGGGCGCGCTCTACCAGGTGCCGGCCCTCGGCGGCGCTTCGCGCAAGGTGATCGAAAATGTCTCCTCGACCGTCTCACTGTCGCCGGATGGAACGCAACTGACGTTTATTCGCGATATGTTACAAGGCGAGAGCGCGTTAGTCGTAGCGAACGCCGACGGAACGGGTGAAAGGCAGCTCAAGGTGCGGAAGTTGCCCAACAACTTCAGCGGCGGCCAGCCGTCATGGTCCCCCGACGGGAAACTGATCGCGGCGGGTGTTAATACTTATGATCCAGCCAGCGGTAAGACGGCATTGACGGTATTCGCCACGCAGGTCGAAGACGGAGCGGAAAGGCAGCTCACTTCTCAGACATGGGGCCCAGGCAACGGACCGGTCGCCTGGCTCGCTGATGGAAGCGGCCTCCTCTTAGTAGCGCTCGACGAAGGAGCCTCCGCGGTCCAGATCTGGAACATCTCTTACCCAAGTGGTGAGGTGCGCAAGATCACCAACGATTTGAATAACTACAATCGGCTGAGTTTGACGGCCGACTCAAGCACGCTGGTTACAGTCCAGACTGAGATCACTGCCAACGTCTGGATTGTGCCGCCGACAGAGGCGAGCCGCGCCAGGCAGATCTCTTCGGGCAAGTATGACGGGTTCCAGGGATTGTCCTGGATGCCGAGCGGAAAAATAGTTTACGCCTCACGAGGGGCCGGCCTCGATGACATCTTTACTATGGACCAGGACGGAAGAAATCAGCAGCAATTGACGGCCCATGCGCGCTCTAACACCCACCCTTCGGCCACGCTCGACGGCCGCTACATTGTCTTCGAGTCCTCACGAACAGGTAGCTCAAGGAGCATCTGGCGCATGGACGCGGACGGCGGCAATCCCAAGCAACTCACCGATGGTCCAGCGGATGAGGCGCCCCAATCTTCGCCCGACAGTCGTTGGGTGGTTTTCGTTTCCCGGCGCTCTGGCACACAAAACCTCTGGAAGGTTTCAATTGACGGAGGCGAGCCCGTGAGGCTAACCGATAAACTGACATTGATGCCGACCGTCTCACCGGACGGCAGCTTGATCGCCTGTTTGTACGTTGGGGATCAGCCGAATGCCGGCGGGGTCGCCATCATTCCCTTCGCCGGCGGCGAACCAGTCAAGTTGATCGGCTTTCCACACAGCTTCAACAGCCCCCTCCTGCGCTGGCTGCCAGATGGCCGCGCTCTCGTCTACAGAGGCATAATCGACGGAGTCTCTAACATTTGGTCCGTACCCGTGGACGGTAGCGCGCCGAAACAGTTGACCGACTTCAATACTGACCGAATTTTCTGGTTCGACGTTTCGCGCGACAATAAACAACTCGCCATCTCGCGCGGCAAGCAGACGAGCGACGTGATCCTGATTAGAGACTTCCGCTGATTTTGGAGATCTTTCAAATACTCTTCCGCGGTTTGCACAGGCTGGCTCCCGTCCTTGTCGAGCTATTTTGTGATGAGCGGCTTCAGGTGCAGGTTTCTGATCAGCCGATGCAGATTGTTGGGATGGATGCCGAGCGTCTTGGCGGCCTCAGCGAGATTTCCATTTGCCTGTTCAATGGTATTCAGGATGAGTTGCCGTTTTGTTTCGCGTAATACGTCGTAGAACTTCGCCATGGGTGCTTCGGTGATGTTGACGGTCTCGAGTATTGCTTCAGGAAGATCCGCCGGCATGATCACTTCGGCAACACCGAGCACGATCGCTCGCTCGATCGCGTTTTCCAGTTCGCGAACATTTCCGGGCCAGTCGTAATTGACCAGGCAGGCGCGCGCTTCAGGCGAAACCCTCATCGGCTTTTTCTTCGAGCGTTTGCTGCATTCACTCGCAAAAAAACTGGCGAGCAACGGAATATCCTCTCGGCGCTCACGCAACGGCGTTAACGTCAAAGTAATAATGTTGAGCCTGTAGTAGAGGTCTTGACGAAAACTTCCAGCCTTCACAGTCTCCGGAAGGTTCCTGTTTGTCGCTGCGATGATGCGGATATCGACTTTTATCGGCCGCGTGCCGCCAAGGCGCTCAAACTGACGCTCCTGCAAGACTCGCAACAGTTTCGCCTGAATGTTTGCTGCCAGTTCGCCGACCTCGTCGAGAAATACGGTGCCGCCGTCGGCAATCTCCAGTTTTCCCTTTTTCAGAGCTATGGCGCCGGTAAAAGCTCCCTTTTCGTGACCAAAGAGTTCACTTTCTAAAAGCTGTTCGGTCAACGTCGCACAGTTGATGGCGATGAAGGGTTTTTCTGCGCGCGGGCTGTTCGAATGGATGGCCCTGGCTGCGAGCTCCTTGCCCGTGCCGCTTTCTCCCAGGATTAAAACGGTGGAATCAGTCGGCGCGACCTTGGCGATCATTTGGTAGAGCTCTCGCATTGGACGGCTCTCGCCGATCATGTCGTGCTTCAGGTTGAGCTCTCGGTTTATTCGGTTCTTTTCACTCGCGAGTTGTTCTACCCGCTGAGCCCCCTCGAGCGCGACTGCCGCCATGTTGGCCACCGCCGTCAGAAGTTGTAAATGATGCTCGTCGAAAGTAGTGGTGGCATCTCGACTGTCCAAATAGATAAGTCCGAGCGGCTTTTCAAAGAGTATCAGCGGCACACAAAGAAGCGCGGTGACTTCCTCTGCGATGAGACTCTCGGATGCATCAGTCGTCGATCCCTCGCGGCCGATTTCATTGCTCAAGATAGCGCTGCGGTTGCTTAACGATTGCTTCGTGATGGTTCGACTGACGCGAATGAGTTCGTCCCTGCGTGACGACTTACTCAAAGAGCTCGACAGCGCAAGATCTTCAGACGACTCATCACAAAGCAGAATGGCACCGCGCTCCGCCGGCACTATTTCGAGAATCAACTCCAGTAAACGGCGTTGGATGGTCTCCAGACCCTTGGTCGAGTTCAGCACAGTGCTGATCTTCAGCAGCGTGCTTAAGTCACGAGCGACGCCCGCCGTGGGCGGCAGGGCCGCAAGGACCTTGTCCTCCTGCAAGTAGAACGCATCGTGTCTTCGCAACTCGATGGTCGTGCGAGACCGTAAACTGTCCTCGTCGTATTGGACAGAGTTGGATCCGGTTTTATCGTGCGTGTCGTACTGCAGGAACAATAACAGTACGTCGCCGATTGCGACCTGGTCGCCGTGCTCCAGAGAAGATTCTGAAATAGGAACTCCATTGACAAAGGTCCCATTAAAGCTTCCGAGATCTACTATCTTGAACCGCTCGCCGTCGCGATGGATCGTCGAATGACGGCGCGATACCGAAGGATCGACCAGACAAACTTGATTGCTGGCTTCGCGACCGATTGAGATTTCAGTGTCGCTCAAGTCAAAGATGGTCCCGTGTCGAGGGCCTGCGACGATGATTAATCTTGGATTCATATGAGAGCAGCCAGCGAAATGCCAGCAAAGTCTACGTTAACTCCGAACCTAGCGACAATGCTTCGACTCTCGCTTCTCTGGAGCACAATCAGTTTTGATAGTAACCCCTCAGTGGCGATATGCCTCACACACGCTGATCTCCCCGCTAAATCGAGTAACTCGCACACGACAACTTGCGACGCGCGTCTGGCACGGTCTTAGCAATACTGTGAGTCCGTTCTGCTAACAAAGATCGGAGATTACAGTTGACCAGCGAGTTGCCAGATCAGGTAATCAAGATCTTGGGCCATCGAAGTCAGCGCTTCCAGCAGTACCTTTGGCAGCGCGTACGCCAGGGTTGGCCGCATCTGACTGCGAGTGAACAACAAGCTGTTTCCGATATTAATCCGTTATGGGTTCCTCCGCGGCCGGCGGTTGATTCACATAATTACCCAAACCGGGACAATGGTTCAGGTGAAGACTTCCTCTTCATGTTGCATGAAATGACCGCGGTGTTTAATGACCTGTTACTGGGAACTGCTCCCGGCGGATCGAGAGTCTTGCAGGGTTGGCAGCGTCTGCCTGGTCCGTCTGACCCCGAGTATCCGATACCAAAGTTTCCGGGTTCAGGATTGGAGGAATTCAAGACCCTGGAATATTACGAACAGTGCCTGGCGCCGTGGGAACAGGACATCTGCCGTCCGAATTACTTGAGAAGTGTGACTCTCGGACAACTCGGCTCAGACATCGAGTTTGCCATCTATCGAAATGTGCTCGTTAGATGGGCAGCGTCGTCTCCGGTCGGATACCGCCCAACAACTGCGATTGTCCATCCTATCGGGAAACAGTGGGACCACCCTGAATACAACTATCTGGGTGATACATATTCCAGCCTGGTTAATCCGATATTTTGGAAGCTGATCGGCTGGGTGAACAATCGGGTCGAAGATTGGAAACGAGTGCACGATCTGCCGCTGATTGTTTGGCGGCATACATGGATCGGAGATTTCAGGCGTCCGTCCCTGATTCATGGCGGCACTGATAGTGCCATTGAGACGCAGACGGACGAGGCGCATGCGGACGAACTCTCGAGTATTGACCAGATACTGTGGGAATCGAGCACGAGCAGTCTGGACGGCTTTTACCGGCCGCATCGATTTACCAAAAACGATTCGTCAAAAAACTGATGAGCTGGAGCAAAATGATCTGTCTTTCCAGCACAACCGAAGGTAATATACGCAGGTCTTTAACCAGACCCGGCCGGGCTTATGAACCACAGGCAAGAGCGACCCAGACTTCGTCCTTGCCTCGATCGGTTCGGAGCAACACGTCCCTCTCAGGTCCTGGGAAAACTTCCAGTCATTCCTGTCGTGAAATGGGCAGCTCTGAGTTAGCTATTGGTCAAACGTTCTCTCATTACCGCCTGCTGGACAAGTTAGGTGAAGGTGGCATGGGGATCGTCTACCTCGCCGAGGACACTGTTCTTCGCCGCCAAGTGGCCATCAAGTTCCTGAGTCTCGAACGAAACCGGCCGATGTTTCATTCGAGATTCCTTCGAGAGGCGCAAGCCGCGTCAAAGCTCAACCATTCAAATATCGCCGCCATTTACGATTACGGGAAGACGGAAGACGAACGTCCCTTCATCGTGATGGAGCTCGTACGTGGTCAAACGCTTGCCGAGCTTTTGAAAGCCGGGACGTTACCGATCGAGCGAAGCATAGAGATTATCAAGAAAGTTCTGGAGGCACTCGAGGAAGCACACGCTCACGGGATCATTCATCGCGATATAAAACCTTCGAACATTTCAATCAGCGACCGAGGTGTGGTGAAGGTGCTGGACTTCGGACTCGCGAAGTCGTTGCTGGATGAGGCGAGCGAGACCGAAGGAGACGCTAGGGATCTGCCGACACAAACACTTACAGGTGTCGTGCTCGGCACGCCTTTATATGTTTCACCGGAACAGGCCACGGGTGCGCCAGTTGATGCTCGAAGCGATGTTTTCTCGGTGGGCGCGGTCTTGTACGAGTGCATCGCGAAGCACCCAGCATTTGCGGCGCCGAGCGTAGTAGAGATTTTCGCGCAGGTCGTCAGCTCCGTTCCTCCGGCCGCGCCGTCGAGTTACAACCCGGAAGCGACGTCTGAGATCGATCGAATCATCCTCAAAGCTCTATCAAGGTCTATCGCAGATCGCTATCAATCGGTTCGTGAGTTTCTCGAGGACGTTCAGCAGTTGGATCCCGATCCGAGTCGGACGTCCAGGCGGCATCGCGTGCTGGGTTCAAGTCTCGACGCTCTCTATAGAAGAATCATAAGTCACAGCCACGTCAGACCTCCGAGCGTGGTCGCGAAAAACGGGAGCTCGTCAAATTGGTCTCACCACAAGAGTAGACGGGCAGTCACGTTGGTGTATTTAGGCGTTGGCATGATTCTGATCGCGGTGTTCATCGGCGTCTTGACTTATCGGCCCGTACAGCCGGCAGCAGAACCGATCGATTCAATCGCCGTGCTGCCGTTCGTCAATGAAAGCCAGGACGAAAAGCTCGATTACATCGGCGAGGGACTATCCGATTCGTTAATCTCGAATCTATCTCAATTGACTGCATTGAAGGTCATCTCTCGAAACTCAGTCGCGCGGTACAAAAATCAGAAGATTGATCCTCGTGCAATCGGCACGGATCTGAACGTCAAAGCATTCGTAAGTGGCACTGTCAAGGCGGTCGCCGACGAGATTGAAGTCGCGGTTGAACTGGTTGACGCTCGTGACGGCAGTCACGTATGGGGCGATCATTACAAACTCAAGCGATCGGACACGTTTTCGGTGGGAGAGGAGATAACTCAGAAGATCTCCGAGAAGCTGCGGCGGATAAAGAAGGGCGAACCCAATCAAATGGCAGCCAAGAACCGGCCGGTAAATCCTGCTGCACACGAGTTGTACGTCAAAGGAAAATGGTACTGGAACAAGAGAACAAATGACGACCAGAAGCAAGCGATCATTTGTTTCGCGCAGGCCATTGAGATCGATCCAGATTATGCCCTGGGCTATGCCGGCCTCGCGGATACGTATGTCATCAATGGCTGGTTCCAGCCGCGTGAGTCGTACATCAGAGCGAAGGCTGCGGCCGAGCGCGCCCTGCAATTGGATAACACGCTTGGCGAAGCTCACGCTACGTTAGGGTTCATCAAAGCGCATTACGAAAGAGATTGGGTGCATGCCGAAGAGGAGTTCCAGCATGCCATCAGTCTGAAGCCAAGTTATGCAACGGCATATCACTGGTATGGGGATCTGTTACTGGCGCGCGGACAATTCGACCAGGCTATGGAGAAATTCAAGATTGCGAAGGAATTGGATCCGCTTTCTCCGATGATCAATATCTCAGTCGGATTGGTCTATTACTACGGCCGTCAGAATGATCTCGCCATCACTTACTTCCGAAAGATGACTGACCTCTTTCCAAACTTCTTTCCGGCACATTATTACCTCGCCTGGGCATACACAGTGAATGGTCAGTACGAGGAGGCGATCGTGAGTTATCAACGGGCCCTGGAGATCTCAAAGGGCCATTCCATGGTCAAGGCTTGGCTCGGCTACGCCTATGCCAAATCGGGAAGAGCAGATTTGGCGCGCAAGGTTTTACGAGAGCTACAAGAGTCAGAGTCGCAGAAGTATGTTTCACCCATGAGATATGCGGCTATTTATATCGGTTTGGATGAAAAGGACCTGGCCTTCAAATGGCTCGACACAGCCTGCGACGATCTCGATCTGCTGGTGATTTATCTGAACGTGAACCCTTTGTTTGATTCGCTCCGAGGAGATGCTCGATTCGAAGCAGTCCTGCGTCGACTATCCCTGGCGTCTTGAGGAGGAGCCTTAACGGCATCTTCAATCTTATCGGTTCTACTAAAGGAGAAAAAGAAATGGCTCAAAAGCGGATAACGATTAACGTTCCGGCGTCTTTGAAATACACCCAAGCCGAGTTGGACGCACTTAAGAACGCATTCAACACGAGGGTTGCGAGTATTCACGCCGCCCGCAAAGGAGAAGACGACTCGCCGGTTGGTGAAACCAACATTGGCACCACGCCGTCAAAACAGAAGACTCCGTCGAAGAAAAGCTCCAAGAAAGCCAAGAAGGCCACCAAGAAGAAATAG
>JBKPNH010000026.1:0-40467 GCA_046732535.1 Acidobacteriota bacterium | reverse complement strand
TCTCAACACCGGAGCGCAGATCGTTATCACTGGCCGCGCCACTGACACGGGTCTCACGCTCGCGCCGATGATTCACGAGTTTGGCTGGGCCGCCGATGACTGGAACCGTCTCGCCGCCGGCACCATCGCCGGACACATCATCGAATGCGGCGCGCAGGCTTCGGGCGGCAACTGCCAGTTCGAGTGGCGCAGCATTCCCAATCTCGCGGACGTTGGTTTTCCGATCGCCGAAGCCTCGGCCGACGGAACTTTCGTCATCACCAAGCATGAACGAACCGGTGGTTGGGTCGTCATTCCGGGAATCAAGGAACAGCTTGTTTATGAGATGGGCGATCCACGGGAGTACATCACGCCGGACTGCGTCGCAGACTTCACTACAATCCATCTCGAATACGAGGGACGTGACCGAGTGCGCTGCTATGGTATTGAAGGGCGGCCGGCGACGGAATTTCTAAAGGTCTCGATCAGTTATTCAGCCGGATTCAAAGCCGTCGGTACGCTGGTTTATTCGTGGCCCGACGCGTACGACAAGGCGCAAGCGGCCGATCGCATTCTCCGCGCGCGGCTTGATCGATTGGGCCTTAAGTTCGATCAGATACTGACGGAATTCGTGGGCGTCAGCGCCACTCATGGTCCGCTCGCTGGGAAAGCTGCGGCTGATGCAGCAGAAGTACAACTGCGGGTCGGTGTGCGCGGCCAGGATCGCGGCGCGATCGAGCGCTTCACGAAGGAGCTCGCTCCTTTGATTCTGACTGGTCCACCGGCGGTAACGGGTTTTGCCGGCGGCCGGCCGAAAGTAGAGGAGATCGTGGCCTATTGGCCCGCCTTGATTCCGAAGAACGAGATCACACCATCAGTCGAGGTGCTCGACGCGTGAAAGTACAACTTGTAAAACTGGCCCATGCTCGATCAGGCGACAAGGGCGACACCGCAAACATCGGACTCATTGCTCTTAGCGACGATATCTATCCGGTACTGGTCCGCGAAGTGACAGCGGAGCGTGTGAAGCAACACTTCAAAGGTATCTGCCACGGCGACGTAGAGAGATTTGAGTTGCCGAACCTGGGCGCGCTCAATTTTCTGTTGCATGAAAGTCTGGGCGGCGGCGGTACGTTGTCGTTGATGACGGACGCGCAGGGAAAGACGTTTTCCACGGCGCTACTGCGAATGGAGATCGAAGTCCCCGACGACCTTATCCCATGATTCTTTACGCAGTTGAAAATTCTGTCGCCAGCATTACTCTCAACCGGCCGGAAAAGAGAAACGCGCTGAACGAGGCCTTGATTGCGGAGATCAAGCGAAGTCTCGACCAGGCATCCGCCGACGAGAATGTGCGAGTAATTGTGGTCTCCGGGGCCGGTAAGGATTTTTGTTCCGGTGCCGATTTATCAGCTCTACAGAAAATCGCGCAAGCCTCAGTCAGTGATAACGCAGAAGACGCCCGATCGTTGCTCGATCTTTTTCTGAAGATCCGTCAAATTCGTGTTCCCGTCATTGCTGCGGTAAAAGGACGCGCACTCGCCGGCGGTTGCGGGCTCGCGAGTGCATGCGATCTGGTGTTGGCCTCTGAGTCGGCGCGCTTTGGTTATCCTGAAGTGAAGATCGGGTTCGTGCCGGCGATGGTGCTGGCCATCTTGCGCCGCAACGTATCAGAGAAGCGCGCGTTCGAATTACTCACCCGCGGCGAAGAGATCGACGCTGCACGCGCAAAAGAGATCGGACTCGTCAACCAGGTTTTCACTGATGAGTCGTTTGACGCGGATGTGAGTCAATATCTGCGCAGGTTTACCGAGGTAAGCAGTACCGCGGTTGCTCTAACTAAAGGGCTGCTCTACCAGGTCGATGGTCTTACGTTTGCCGATGCGCTCGAAACGGGCGCCGATGTAAATGTCATCGCCAGACTGACCGAAGACTGCCAACAGCGAATCGCGGGGTTTCTCAACAAAGACGACCGTTAGGGCTGCGTCTTACTCTTCTCCCGCAATCGCTTGATTTCACTCTGTATCGCCGGCGCGTTTTTTAACTGCGGGTTCTTTTTCAAATAAGACTCGAGTTCCGCGGCGGCGCGTTCGGGCTCACCCTTGAGCTCATAGAACAGCGCCATCGTCATCGTATCCGGCTTCACCTTATTTTCACTCAGAGTCGCCGCTTGCGCGAGAGCTGTTTCTGCGCGGCCGAGTAAAAACAGTCTATCTGCCGATTCGTTCGCCGCTGCCGCCTGATGAATCAGCGCGGTCGCGCGCATGGCGGCATTTATCGGATTGGTCGGGTTCAGTCTGCTCGCCTCAGCGAAGATCGCAACAGCCATCGTGAAGTTGTTCTGCTTCATCAGCAGCAAGCCAAATGACTGGTAGGCGCGCTCGTCGTTTGGATTGACCTGCCGCGCCAGATCGAGTTCGGCTATCGCTTCGTTGAGCTTGTCCTGTTTGAGATAGATGTTGCCCAGTTGCAGGTGAGCGTCGAAGTAGTCGGGGAAGATCTGGATGGCCCGGCGCATGTTCTCGATCGCAGCGTCGGTCTTACCTTCCTCCACGAACTTGACCCCCGCTGAGTAAGCTTGCTTTGCTGCTTCCGGCACAGCTTGAGAGAACGCATTTACAACTCCGGGTTGCGCTACAGGCTTTTGCGGGATCGGCCGAAGATGAATGTCCTGAGTGAACGTTTGCGGCGCGGAGCCAAAGGCGGAGACCTCCGCGCTGACGGAAGTGGTCTCGAAACTTATCCCATCGCCGTCGGCGGTGAGTTGATAAACACCGCGCGCGAGTCCGGGAAACGAAAAGCGGCCGCTGAGATCTGAAAACGTTTCGTGAATATGCCGGCCGCTGAATGTGAGCTTCACGCGCACCGGATTGGTCGGCGGGTTCCCTGAAGGTGCGATTACCTTGCCTTGCAGCACGTTCGCGTTTTGCGCAAATGCGATCAAAGAACAGACGCAGACTAACAACAAAGATACTGCAACGCGACGCATGATAGTGAAAATCCGTGTTCCCCTGACCAACCAAGGGAACACGGATTTTACCAATTAGAAGCTAAACCGAACACCTAACTGCGCCTGGAACGGAATTCCCAGCGGTTCCGAAAAACCGGTTGCGCCGAAGAAGTTGACCGGCTTGCCGAAGTCAGGCTCATCCGTCGTATTCTGGAATTGGTTCCCGAAGTTTCCAGTGTTGAAGACATTGAACGCCTCGAAGAAGAGGCCGAGCTGGTATTTCTCGCCCCACTTGAAGAACTTCGAAACGCGCACGTTCAACTGTGAAAACATATCGCCGCGCTTGCTGTTGAGCGGCAGCTTGTGCTGATCGTCTTTTCCGGGATTCACCGAATCGCGATCGTTGTTCACGCCGTCTTTGTTGATGTCGCAGAGACATGACGGGAACACACTGTAGGGACGAGCCGACGCGACCTGATAGATCGGTGCGACCTGGAACTTCCACGGCAAGTCGAAGATGCCGGAGATCACGAACCGGTGTCGTTCGTCTTCGTTAGTCGGACCGAAGTTGATCGGGTCGAACTTCACAAACAGGTTCTGCGGCTGGAGACCGAAGTCCGCGGTCGCGCCGAACCATGCCTGAGATTTCGCCAGTGTGTAGTGAGCGTTCAGTTGATACTTATTCGAGTACCTCTTCTTGAACGCCGCGGTAAATGCGTCATAACGCGAGCGGCTATCCGATTGGGCCACCGTGATGCGTCCAAACGGTGTAGCCGTGCCGAAGGTAGCCAACAATTCCGCTGCGTGCGCGGCGAACTGTGGCGTCAGAATGCGCCCCGGGTTCCCGTCGCTGCGTTGCGCGTTGATGAGTGGACCAATACGCGGATTGATGTCCAGACCCGTGAACTCGTGCAGTCCCAGGATGTGAACGTAGTCGAACTCGATAGCCATGTCGCTGCCGATCTCTTGCGCGTACCCGAGGTTCCACTGCTGCGTGTACGGCGATTCGAAATCAGGGTCGAGCATCCTGCCGCGAGTGCCTGACAGCGGATTGTTCAGCGGACGAGGAACGGACGGCGCAGGTGAATCGATGCTCAAGTTCGGAGCGTCGTTCAGGAACGTGGCGTAGATCTCCGGGTTGGCCTGCTGCACTGCGAAGAGCGGCACGTTCAGGAACGATTGATCGAAGTAGACACCGTATCCGCCTCGCAGGACTGAACGGCCATTGCCGCGGAAGTCCCAGGCAAAGCCGAGTCGCGGACTGATGTTGTTCGTATCGTCTTCAACGACCTTCCGAGCGAACGGGCTGCCGATGATCTTCAACGCCTGGAACGTGCGGTTTTCCGCGGCGTGGGCATTGTCCACGAAACCGAAGTCGACGTCATAACGAAGTCCGAGATTGAGTGTGAACCGGGGAGTGATCTTCCAGTCATCCTGGGCATACAACGCGAACTGCTTCGCGCCTTCACGCAGGTTGAAGCTCGGGTCGCCCCCGGAAAGGACTACTGCGCCAACTACACCGTTGCCCTCGATATCCGCGAGTGTGCAAGTGTCTTCGTCGAGTAGCACCTTGCACGTGATCGGTCCAGGCAGCACCTGCGTGGTGCGGAAGCCTTGCGGGAACTGACCGGGGTTGAGAGCGATGTCATCGGCGTTGAAGAGGAAGTCATACTCCGGCGCCGAGTTGAAAGCGAAAAGACCGCCAAGTGTCGGTACGTACGTGAAGTCGCCGCCGAACTTGAAGCCGTGATTACCGCGGTTCCACGTTAAATCGTCGCGGAACTGGTGCTTCTTCTGAATTGTCTGTTGGGGCACGTTTCCGTTGCGGCCTACTGCAAGACCGTCCGGGAACACGAGCAGGTCCAAATCGCTGGTTGCGTTAATGCGGTTGTCGAAAGTCTGATACTGATACGTGAACTGGTTGACCGTTGTGCTACTCAAAGTAGAGGACAACGAGGTCAGGAAGTTGTAAAGCGTGTTCAAGCTCTCGTTACCGCCTGAAAGGTCAGTGCGAACGAGCAGGAAGCCGGCTTGATCGTTCAACGCGTCGTTGTTCTGGCCGGCGAACCTGACCACCAACTGATGCTTCGGCGACAAAGTGAAGTCGCCCTTGATCGTGTACTGCCAATCGTTGAACGGCTGCGGCAGAAACTGCACTGCCTCGTAACCAAACGGTTCGAGAAAACCGATCTTCTCCTGATCGACGCCGGCGACGATGGAGTTTCCTCGTTCCCGCGTGCGCTCGACGGTGCCGAAGAAGAAGGCTTTGTCTTTCTTGATTGGACCACCAAATGAACCGCCGAATTGTTGGCGGCTAAAGGGCGGCTTCACAGCGTCTGCCGGATCCGGGAAGAGATCCGGATTGGCTTCAGACAAAAGCTTCGGCGCGTTCGCGTTGAGGCTATCGTCGCGGAAGAAGCCGAAGACGGAACCGTGATAATCGTTGGAACCGCTCTTCGAAACCACTGACAACAACGCACCGCCCGAGCGGCCGTTGGCTGCCGAGAAACGTTGAGTCGAGAGAGCAAACTCCTGAATTCCTTCCATCGAGAAATTCTGAAGAATGCCGCCGACGGTGTTGTCTTTGTTGTCGCCGCCGTCGATCGTGACGTTGAGATTGCGACCCGTCGAACCGCCGACCGAAAACGTGCCGACTCGAGCTTTGGTTGGGTCAAAGGACGGCTGCAACGTTGCGCCCGGAATCAGGATCGCCAACGATGCGAAGGAGCGGCCATTCACTGGCAGGTTCTCCAGG
Organism: Acidobacteriota bacterium; assembly: GCA_046732535.1. GTDB lineage: Bacteria > Acidobacteriota > Blastocatellia > Pyrinomonadales > Pyrinomonadaceae > PSRF01. The sequence goes on along the minus strand of JBKPNH010000026.1, from coordinate 34,783 downwards.
CGACGCTGGTCGATAACTCCGCTGACGTCGGTTTTGGTCGTCTCGACGAGCGGGGCGCTTTCACCTGTGACCGTGACTGTTTCGCCGATGCCGCCGACCTTCAAATCTGGGTTGACGGTCGTGCGCTGTAGTACGTTGACCACGACAGGTTCTTGAACGTACTTTGAAAAACCTTTGGCTTCAACTGCCAGCCGGTAGTTGCCGGGCACGAGTTGGCTGATTTCATAAACGCCATCAGAGCTCGTGACCACTGTTCGTTCGGCATTGGTTCCGAGGTTGGTAAGCGTTACGTTCGCTCCGGGAACCAGGCCTCCTTTTTCATCTTTTACCACCCCCGTGACCGTACCCGAGTTGGAAGTCTGTGCAAAAACGCTAGACGCGGTGCCGGTTAACCCGATCAGCAACAGCGCCAGGAAGGCCGAAAAAAGCCATCTTTCCAAATAGCTAGTCTTCATGGGTTGTCTCCTGTAGAAACGGCGAGTTCAGCGAGGAAGCTTGCCTTCAGCTTCCCGTCATGGGTGTTTCAGAATCATTCATCGCAACCTACATGCCTTGAGGGGCGAGTTCCTCAAAAGTCCGAAATTCGGCCATTTTCTGTAAATCTAGGGACTTAAAAGAGTTGGAGCGATCCAAAAAACGGGAATACACTCCATGAATTCGGAGTTATTTAGGCACTCGTAAAAATATTCTCAGCCTTACCTAAACCTTTCACTTAATTTCCCGGTCATTTTAAAGAGTTCTCAAGATCTCAGAAGGGGGTTTTCACATCATGGCCAGCGAAACCGTATCAGAGAGCGTATTCCGATTTATCGCCATTAGATCGGCAGACGGTGGAAAGGCGACCGGGTCGCGTAAGGTTCTAATCGGCGCCTCACCGACGGCGCAAACAGGGCTGTTATCGGCCCTGAAAGTCGCCGCCGACCAAAATCAGGATCAGGCTGTGATTGCTCGCAGTTACCTGGCCAAACACTCGACTCCCATATCGCCCAATTCGGCCGGCGCCTTGAACGCGTTGGACGCGTGGGCGCGCCGGAACGCGATGGTTACTATGTCCGCGTTGCAGGCCGAAGAGCTTAGAAGCGCCCAACTGGATACGGAGGTGTTGAGAACGCTGTCGGATGACGCTTCTGATTACCTTGTCGCCAGCGTCGCCGCCGGTTCGTCACCGGCTACGGACGTAACGTCCATTATCAAGGCCACCGACGCAGCGCTCAGGATCCTTAAGGGAGAGACGTCGGCACACGCCGAGGTAAAACTTCAGGACTACTTGAGCACCAGCACGGTAGTAATTCCCGAATACGTGACCGCGCCGAAAAGCGCGGCGAATGCGTCCCAGCAGAAAGCGGCGTCGCCGGCAGCTACGAGCATGGAAGCGAAGTTAAAGCGCCTTGAGGCGCTGGAGACGGCGCACAAGGAGTTGACAAGACTGGGCTCGGACGAAAAGTATCGCTATCAGCCCCCGCAAGAGACCCTACAACCCATTAAGGCGGAAGGCGGTGAAGGACAACTGATCTTCTTTCAGGCCAGCCCGTCGCGATACGACCGAGACTTCATCATCGATCAAAAGTTCCTTGACCAGATTTCCCCAGGCACGCTTGCGGTGCTCGAAGAGCATGGCGTAACGAAGGACAAGGTGAGTCCTTTGCAACTTCTTCCGATTCTCCAAGAATCGATTTCCCGGACGCGTGTCGAGCTCGAGCAATCGTTCGGGGCGATGGCGGAGAAGACGCTGCGACGCACCCCGCTGACACGATGCATGTATCAGGCCGGCGTCGGCGACTTGCTGCTGGTCAGGCAGAAATTGAAGGCCTACCAGTTGATCGAGATCGCCCATGTCGAAAATGTCCTGGCGGGAGAGCACAAGGACCGTGTGCATCGTTCCTTGACGATCCGTGAGGAAATGACGACGACGCGCACCGAACAAGAGAACGAACGGGAGCGTGACCTGCAAAGCACCGAACGCAACGAGATGCAGACCGAGGCGGAGAACACTGTGAAGGAAGACTTCAAGTTCGACGCCGGCCTTCAGGTGAGTGGCTCGTACGGCCCGTCCGTCAGCTTCTCAGCTAACGCAAGCGTGAGCTTCGCACGTTCGGTCGAGGATGTGCAGCGCCGGGCCGCGACCTTCTCACGCGAGATCACCGAGAGGACTTCGGAGAAGGTGCGCGAAAAGGTGACGGCGGAGCGCGTCGTTAGGCTCAGGCAGGAGACCGAAGAGACGAACACCCATCAGTTGGATAACCGCCGTCCCGACGGTTCCCACATACGCGGAGTCTATCGTTGGCTCAATCGCGTCTACGACGCGCAGATCTTCAATTACGGCAAACGCATGATGTACGAGTTCATTGTGCCGGAGCCGGCTGCCTTCTACATCTACGCGAAGCTCAGGCACCCGAATCCGAACGACGAGTTGCGTAAGCCGGAGCCTCCGCGCGGGCCCGACGGGCCGCTCCGACCGACGGACATTAGTGAATACAACTACGGGCGGTACCTCGCGGAGTATCAGGTGACGAGCGTTCCTACGCCACCGGCCAGGAGAATAATTAGATCGTTTACCGATAAGCAGGAGGGGAACACAACAAACAACTTCAGCCGCGCCACTACGTTATCTATTCCCGAGGGATACGTAGTCGAAGGTGCGCGCATTAACTACCTGTTCGACGGCGTCCCGGACAGGACCGGCCTGAGGCTGACGGTTGGAGTCGGCGGCATCGAGCGCATGTTCCAGTTCATCCCTCCGGACACCCAGCGGATAGATCCCGCCGGCTATCTCCTTCTGCCTGGCAGCTACGAGCGAGAACTTTCAGTCCTCGTCTCTGCGCACAATATCCAGAGTTTCGCCGTCGGCGTGGATGTCTTTTGCGGACTCACCGTTCAGGGTGTGGCGAAGTGGCAACTACCCGTCTTCGAGGCCATCATACAGGCATACCAGAACCAGTTGGCCGCGTATGAGGATCGGGTCAGGACGCGCGAAGCGCGCGACATGGACCTTGTGCAGGGGCAGAACCCTCTTCTGAACCGGCGCATCGAGCGTGACGAGTTGAAGAAGCTGTGCATCCTGATGCTCAGGAACGATGCGAGCCTCGACTTCGACTCTTACCTCGACGCCGACGAGGCTGAGCCGACCATCGAGTTGGAGGAGGCGTGCCAGCACGGCTCGGTTATTCGCTTCCTGGAGAACGCGCTCGAGTGGAACAACATGATGTACGTCCTCTACCCCTATTTCTGGGGGCGGCACAGCCACTGGGTTCCCGCGCTGCACATGAGCGATCCCGACCCCGACTTCGAGGCCTTCCTCAAGGCCGGAGCCGCACGAGTGCAGGTCCCGGTGAGGCCCGGTTTCGAGAAGGCGATGGCCTACTTCTGCCAGAACGGCCTGCCGTGGCTGGGTGGCGAACCGCCCGTGCGCGGTGGCGACATGTACCTGCCGATCATTCAGGAAGTGACCGAGGGCCTTGGGCGGCCTGGTGAAGAGAGGCCGTACCCTGAGCACGCCGAGCCTTGGGATGTAGTGCTGCCCACGTCGTTGGTCGTGCTCCAGAACCTGGAGGAAGTGCCCAATATCAGGGACGTAATGACGGACCGGAACATCAATCTCCTACCACGTGAGTAAAGTAGTACGGGCCGTCGCAACAGACGCCGTCCAGGGTACGCATCATGCCGGATTTTGAGATCCATGCCGACTATGACGGGGACGGCAGAATCAGCTTGTCGCCGCGTGAGTACGCCCTCCGCTCTCGCGGCGTCACGGCCATACCGAATTTGGACCGGGATGACCGCAGATTGCCTACGCTCTCCGCCGCCTCCCGGCCCACCGCCAATGTTCACCTTGACTGGGAGCCCTCTATCAAGACGAGGGCCGACAACGAACTGATCCCGCTTGTCATACTTCGCCGGGTAGCCGCAGCCACGCCGCCTGTGCGCGTGCTGCTGCGCTACCCTGCCTCATTCGAGTCGGCCCTACGTGTGTACGACTCGTCGCGGTCATGGTTGCCGCCTACCCGAGCCGGGGAATCTCAGCAGGTGATAGTGAGCACGTTCCGTGGTGACCGCTCGGAGTTGTTCGTCGAGGTGAGCCGAGTAGGCTTCGGTCCCGGCGCAGCCTCCAACGAGATTCCTCTCACGCTGGCAGTCGAGGCCAGCGGGCGAGTCACAGTGGTTGACAGCACCAGCATCCTCATACTGCCAATGGAACTAAGCGCCGATACCGCACCCCCGGTGAAACTATTCATCGCAGAGGTACCCGAATTCAACACTCCCACGTTGCTGGAAGCAGAGACATTTGCCCGGGCGGCGGGCGTCCCACTGGTGAAGGTTCCTGTCGCACTGAACTATGGCGATGTGTGGTTGCAGGACCAGTTCCAGTTCTCCTTCGTAAGGAAGGGAAGGACGGTGGTTCCGTTCGTGATTCACCTGCCACGGTTGGCGTCGGGCATGACCGTGAACACATCCTTCGAGAGCATCGAGGTACTCAACCCCAACCTCGAGGAGTTCGTCAACCAGTATTTCCCTTCACAGGACCTGGCATTGTACAGGGATCTCTACTCGACCGAGTTCACGTTCGAGTCGCCGGCCCCGGGCGGGCGGCCGCGCCAGGAGCGGGTCGGAATGCATGACGGCTACATCGCCTTCCTCCAGCTCGGCCAAATACTATCGATCAAGAGCGACCTGGAGTTCATCCTGGAGCGTTTGAGTCAGGAACGGACTGCGGAGGAGCACGCGCCGTTGAGCTTGCGCGACCTCGTCATCCGCGGGATACCGGCGCTGATCGAGAGGATACGCCACGAGCGGACACACCGAGGGCAATCCGCAGCGAGCAATCCGCACTTCGCGGCGTTCGATCGGACCGTGCGGCAGTTCGAATTGGTCCAGCGTCGGGTCGTGAATATGGACGGTGTCTTGAGTTTTCGGGTAACGATTGAGCGTCCGGGTCCGCCCGTGCGGCAGGCCGCGAGTGGAGCCGCGCCGTATGCCTATGGTCAATCGGCATCATACGCGCCCAGCACAACCACGACGCCGGGCGCGAGGCGCGAGGCTCTTGTCACGTTTGCGACCGCAGACCGATTGTGGGAGCAGGTGAACGCCGCGCTGAACAGTCTGAATTACGGGGGGAACATCGAGGTATCACCGCCGGCGGGACCGGCCCAACGGCGGAAGATGGTGGTCGGCTGGGATCGCGACCGCCCGATGGGTGAGACGCTTCGACAGATCCTGTGGCAAAGCGAGCCCGCGCGCCACGAAGCGGCGGTGACGCTAGACACCTCCTGGCTGGACGTCGGGCATGTCGACGAGTTCATGACTTTCGTACCGCGTCGGGGAGGCAACCCGCCGTTCGCGATCCTGACAGCATCTCCGGGGTTGGCGATTGACATTCTGACCGAGGCGTTCGGGCTTTATAGCAGCGGTGTCAGTCAGCGCGGCCGCGGGGAGTGGCTGTTGAACCAACCGTATGTGTCCCCACCGGCCAGGTCGACTGACCCGACTCCGCCCACCTACCAGATCGATGGTGTCCCCTATTACAACCTTCCGACTTCGGATGGGACAACGTGTGAGGGCGCTCACCCGATCACCAGGATGTTTCGCGGCAAGCGTTACGAAAGGCAGCGCAGGCTCGACCGCACATGGGAATATCGGATTCCGCAGTTCATCGACACAATGATGGAGCTGCTGTCGTCCAACAACCTGTACCTTTACGAACTGCGGCACACGCCCTTCGCTCCTTCGGACTCGAGGAGCGCGGTCTACGACTATTTCCATACCACCTCCTCACACTACAGGGCGAGGATGAGCGTTCGGTCGGTGGTACGGATCGACGCCACGGGATACCTGGAGCCGAGACAACAGCCGGACTTCGGTTACAGCTCGAACTTGCAAACGGACTTCGTTAACTCGAATCTCGAGGTGCTGTCGCAGAGTTTCGGCCGCGCGCCGCTCATCGACCTCCCCGTCCTCTTCGACATCAAGGCCGGGCGGACGACCGCGTTCACGCCCGACCTTGTTAACCTGCAACAGTTGAACGAGCACATGATGGTCCCCCGCCCTTACGGGCCGAGGATGTCAACGCCGGACGCGATCGGCATTGTTCAGACCGCTGCGAGCCGTCAGAGCGGGGGCTCACTCCCACGAGCCTTCACGACCCGAAGACTGCAGAGGCTGATCGGGCGCGAGCGTCTTGACGTGACGATACACTGGGCGCACTCGTTTCTGGACGCTACGGCCTCGGAGATCGCGGACGAGTTCCACGACGGGTTCCCGCAGAACATGCCGTTAGCCGACATCGCGCGGCAGATTATGACGGCGAACCCAGGTAAGTTTGTCGCCGGCGGAAATCTGCGACCGGGGTGGCATAGGTTACGGATTCCGGAGGAGAAGGTGGATCTGTTCGAACTGTACACGCACGCATGGCTGGATGACCTTGGACTACGCGTGCATTGGGTTGACTCCTGGTACTACCACACCCGTCTGGGAGGTTTACACTGTGGGACGAATGTCCTCCGACGGCCATAAGTAATCGTTTCAAGTTACCTTAAAACGCGGGCTCTTCGTAGATGCCGTAGACGTCGCGCAAAGCCGAACAGATCTCACCCAGCGTGGCGTAGGCGCGTACTGCTTCGATAGTCGCGGGCATGGTGTTCTCGTGGTTCTTCGCTGCTGTCTTGAGACGATCGAGGGCGTTGGCGGCTGCGCCGGCGTCACGTTGCGCGCGCGTCTGTTCGAGTCGTTCGACTTGATGCGTGCGGACAGATTCATCGATCACCAGGATCGGAACTCCCGATGGTTCGTCAGTCATTCCATACTTATTGACGCCGACGATCACTTGCTCACCGCGCTCAACGGCTTTTTGATATTGGTACGCTGAGTCCTGGATCTCGCGTTGCGGGAAGCCTTTTTCGATCGCGGCTACCATTCCGCCCATTGCGTCGATCTTGCGGAAATACTCGAGCGCCTGGTCTTCCATCTTTTGCGTGAGTGCTTCGAGATAATAAGAGCCGCCCAATGGATCGACGGTGTTCACCACGCCCGTTTCTTCCGCGATGATCTGTTGCGTGCGGAGGGCGATGAGTGCGGCGCGATCGGTGGGTAAAGCCAGTGCTTCGTCGTATGCATCTGTGTGCAGACTCTGCGTGCCGCCGAGCACGCCCGCCAACGCTTGAATGGCTACGCGAACGATATTGTTCAGAGGCTGTTGGACCGTCAACGAGACTCCGGCGGTTTGAGTATGAAACCGAAGCTGCAACGTTCGCTCGTGTGAACTGCCGAAACGATCCTTCATCTCGCGGGCCCAGATGCGGCGGGCCGCGCGATACTTCGCAATCTCTTCGAAGAAGTCGTTGTGCGCGTTAAAGAAGAAGGAGATGCGCGGAACGAAGCGGTCTATATCCAGGCCCGCGTCGACGCCCCACGCGACATACTCAATACCATCGCGCAAGGTGAACGCCAACTCCTGTGCTGCCGTCGCGCCTGCTTCGCGGATGTGATAGCCGCTGACGGAGATCGGGTTATAGCGCGGTACGTGGTCCGTGCAGAACTCGAAGGTGTCGACGACCAGTTTCATCGCCGGCTTGATCGGATAGATCCATTCCTTCTGGGCGATGTACTCCTTGAGTATGTCATTCTGTAAAGTGCCGGAGATCTTGTTCCAGTTCGCGCCCTGTTTCTCGGCGACGACCAGATACATGGCCAGCAGTACGGACGCGGGCGCGTTGATCGTCTGAGACACGGTGACGTTTTCGAGCGGGATACCGTCGAACAGTACTTCCATGTCTGCAAGCGACGAGACGGCGACGCCGCATTTTCCGACTTCGCCTTCCGAGAGCGGCGAGTCGGCGTCGTATCCCATCAGGGTCGGAAGATCGTAGGCTACGGACAGTCCAGTCTGACCTTGTTCGAGCAGGTACTTGAAACGCGCGTTAGTCTCTTCCGGTGTGCTGAAGCCGGCGAACTGGCGCATCGTCCAGAGCTTGCCGCGATAACCGGTCGGATGAATGCCGCGCGTGTAGGGAAACTCCCCGGGGAAGGAAATATCGCGATTGAAGTCGACGTGCTCCACGTCAGCCGGAGTGTAGAGCCGATCGACCTCGTCCAACGAAACTGTTTGAAAACTCTTCTTTCGTTCGGGATGTTTCGCGAGTCCGGGGTTGAGCGTTTCGTTTTCCCACCGCTCCTTCTCGATCTCAACGGGCGACGGGCTTTCCTTTGTTTCCGGCATTCTACCTCTCAAATGCGTCCGAAATTAGTTAGCGTCGTGATATTAGTAACTTTCAACAAAGGGTGCAAAAGTTAAAGGCACCTCAACCATGGAAAGGGATGACTTGTGAGACGATTTATCGAGCGGCGTCTCAATCAGCGTTACATCCGCAGGATCGCCATTTTGGTGCTGGCGATTTTTGTTGTAGTCCTGACCGTTTCGTTTGCCACAGCAAAGCGCGGCAAGACAGTATTCGGGCCGTTTCTTGGCGCCGACTTCGGCGCTTTTTACGTCGCCGGACAGATCTTCAACAATTACGGTCGCGCCAGCATCTACGACGTTCCTTTACATCGCCGCTTGTACAAGGAAAACTTTCCGGACGCGCCGGCCAACGAGGAGCTGACTTATGCCAATGCTCCATTCTTCGTCATTCCTTTTATCTTCCTGTCGCGACTGCCATACGCGTGGGCGTACCTGATCTGGTTACTCATTTCGCTATCCTTATATATTGCCGGATTCTCGATCCTTTGGCGGGCGCTCCCCTCGCTGCCTCAGGAGATCCGGTTGACGGCGCTCTTGGTCGCACTTTCATTCTGGCCGTTTATGATCGAATGCCTGGCCGGTGGGCAAACTTCAGCGGTTGGCTTCTTTTGTCTTGCCGTTGCCATCGCCTGGGACAGCGGCAGCCGGTTCTGGAGCGGCGTCATGCTTGCACTCTGCGCCTACAAACCGACCTTAATCATCCTCGTCGTACCGATGCTTCTGGTCACTGGACGATGGCTAACGATAGCTGGACTTGCGGCCGGTAATCTCGTGTTGGGCTTGATCTCGTGGGCCCTGGTCGGCGTTCCGGGATGCCTCAATTTTCTTAACCGTCTCCTTTTTTACAGCACTGCCGCGACGAGCACTGAAGCAGGTCTGCGCTCGTGGAAATACGTGGACATCAACGCATTTATGCGGCTTTTACTGCCCCACCAGACAAATGTCAGGTGGGCCGTCACCGCGGTCCTCGTGCTGCTGGTCATCCCGTTCCTGGTGTCTAAATGGTGGAAACTGAGGAAGGAATCGGAATGGCGGCTTTTATGGGCAATAACCATAACCTGGACTCCCGTGCTGAACATCTACATGGGAATTTACGATAGTACGATTCTGGTGTTGGCTGCTCTTCTCCTTACCGCCGAGTTATACAGTTCGGCAAACGGCCCGGATTCACTGCCTTTTGTTTACCGGTGCTTTCTCCTGTTGCTGTATCTGTCGCCGATGTTCACTCAGAACTTTGCCTTGCTGGCGGGTGTGCAGATCTACACGCTGGCAGTTGCAGCCTTCGGCATATATCTCTTTAAGAGAAGGGGCGCGGCTGCGATGGCAGTCACAGCCGCGCCTTCACGGCAGGGTACCCGGTTACGTGGATGTCGAGCAGGGGAAAACTGAAAGGCAGGCGTTGGCAGGCATGGATCTCGATTTCTCCTTAAATCTCGAACAGATCTTGGTTCGCATTAGTCAACAGGAACTACGTATTCATTAGCGCGAACCATGTTCAGCCGCTCGCGTGCGGCCGACTCGATGGCCCGAGGATCGTTGCGCAGCCGTTCTACGTCGGCTTTTAACGATTGGTTAAGAGTGCGTAGTGCTTCGACGTCAGTCTGCATCGATGAAAACTGCTGTGCCGCCACCTGAAATTTCGCGTGAGTGCGCATGTTAACCGTCACGCAGACGGCGAAAGTGGCCAGCAAAATCATTCCAAAGACCACCCATGAGGGAACTAAACCTCCCCGGCGACGCACGTCGGTGCGCGTTCCGATGATCTCCATCGAGATCTGTTGCATAGAAGCCAGAGAACCACTGGAGCGCGGCAGCACGCGCTGCGATCGGATGCGCTCGTCAACCCAGTAAGTATTTGCGACCTTGCTCACAATTCCTCCTTGCCCCTCACCCAATTCAATATTTTTTTAATTTGTGTTCAGCCGCCTGGCTAACAACCGCCGGCGCTGCAACCCGACTCGCCGGGATGCCATCTTTCGTCGGATGGTAATTTTGGAAACTCGTCTCTTCATTTAAGAGGCTGCTTAACTCAACTTGAGAGTTTATCCACAAGATAGCGGGTCAGGTGAGCGTCACTGCCCCAACTAAATGTAGTTTGCAGTTTGTCAATCTGTTGCGGCTCAACAACTTAGCGGCAACAGGCCGGACTGTAGCACCCGTGCTTAAGGGTGTAAAGATATTTCTCTTCAATGCTTTAACCCCGTAAGTTCAACATTTACTTGAACTAAGAGCGCTTAAACGTGCATTTTGGCGAACGTGAGGCGAACGAAAATCCAAACCGCTGTTTCAGCCAAAACCGTGTAGATGAAGAGGTTTAAAGTTGTTGACAGCCCCGGAGGTTGGCAACTAGACTCATAGGCGTGTGGACATGGCAACCCGCACGGCTGCCCCGGCTCAGATTGCAGTAACCCTCATCGAAATAGCCCCAGAGTTCAAAGAGTAACCAAGGAAGGGTGTCGATGTCTGACTTCTCGGTCTCAGTGCCGGACGTTCCAACATCCGACTCGGATTCGTTCCAATTACCGATTAGTTCCATCGTTCGCGCCGTGTGCGAGGCCGCCAGCGGTGGTCCAGACCTGCTTTACGAGGTCATGATCAAGATGAGCCTGATGGTGGAGGCTACAGCGCCCACCTACGGCTTATCGATTTGGGCCACATCGACTGACAGCAAGCCAAGCCTGCGTTGGGCCGAAGGCCTCGAGGAACAGGAGATCGCGGCTGCGGAGGCTGTGGTAACGGAGATCTTCTCGAGTCAGGGACGACCGCAGGCTGCAATGGAAGGCGATCATGCCATCTGCCTGCTGCTTGCGTTGCCGTCGAGCACGCGCGAAGGCGCGGCGCTGTATGGCCGTTGTGTCAGACCGCTGTCAGCGCAGCAGGCGAAAGAATTGAATGCGCTAAGCGACGTAGCGCACCTGGCCCATTCGCATAAATCTTTCGCAATTCCCGGCGAAAACGTAAGCCGGCCGGCGACGACGATCTCGCCGGCGAGCTCGTTGCCGGGTATGGTCTTCAGCAGCCGGGCGATGTCTGAAGTGGCCCGCAACATCGAGCGAATCAAAGATTCGAACTCGACGATCCTAGTAACCGGCGAATCAGGCACGGGCAAGGAACTGGTGGCGCGCGCGATTCATCGGCTCAGCCGTCGTTCCGAAAGCGAGTTTATTCCTTTCAACTGTTCCGCTGTTCCCGCGGAACTGATCGAGAGCATGTTGTTTGGACATCGGCGCGGGACGTTTACGGGCGCGATGTCGGACCAGGCGGGATTGATCCGTTCCGCCGAAAACGGCACGTTGTTTCTCGACGAGATTGGCGATCTCCCGCTGTCGCTACAGCCGAAGCTTTTGCGGTTTCTTCAGGAAGGTGAGATCCACACGCTGGGGGAGCGTGCGCCGCGCAAGGTGAACGTGCGCGTGATTGCGGCTACCCACAAAGATCTCGAGAAGCTCGTAACCGAAAAGCTGTTCCGGGAAGACCTTTTCTACAGAATTGCCACGCTGACAGTTCAGATCCCGCCGTTGCGCGAGCGCCCGGAAGACATCTCAGCGCTGATCTCGCACTTCGTCAGCTACTACGCCCGCAAGAACGAACGTCCAATATCTGGAATCACTGCCGAGGCGATTCAGATTCTCGAAACGTATTCGTGGCCCGGTAACGTCCGCGAGCTGGCAGCAGAGATGGAGCGGCTGGTCCTCTATGCGGAGGACGATGGCTACATTCAGCCGCAGAACATCAGCGCCAGGATCTTTCCGCAGGGAAGCGCGGGTAACCAGCCTCCCGCCGAGCGGCTCGAAGATCTCCTCGACAACTACGAACGCCGAGTGATAACCGAGACGCTCAAGCGTCACGATTGCAATGTAGCTAAGGCCAGTGAAGCGCTCGGCCTCGGCTCGCGCCAGACCCTCTACAAAAAGCTCAAACGCCTCGCGATCGACATCGGCGACTTCCTTCAGGAAGACACCGAGCCCGGCATGCAGTACCGCGCCTAGGGTTCGTCATCCGCGGTTGACTCTTGTCAACTGCGGGCGACAACCACAAATCCCCAGTAAAAATACAAATTTCAATTCATTAGACGCGTAGTGTAAGCCTCTAGGACCACGTGAAGTTGTCAACCGCAGGCTACAAACCGATGCAAAAACCTCACGAATTCAAGCCTGGCCCACTGGCACACCGGTTGTAAATGTCATCGTCGTCGCGAAGCAATTATGCGTCGCATCAACTGGCGAGCAGACAAACTTTATGAAGGCCAACACCACAAGAAATCTGACATTAGTTGTAATGCTCGTAATCCTTTCTCCCTTCCTGGCGCTGGCAATGCTTGTCAGCATCAAGACCGCGGGGATACGGGATAACGAGGTATTACTACTGCTGTTGACGTTATCGAGTGCCGTGTTGAGTGGAATCAATGGTTTTGGCCGCCGCACGGTCAAGCCGGTTCCTCTTACTGTGCCTATCACACAAGCCGGTAAGTACCCTTCCCAAGGCCGCATTCCCTTGTCAGCTCATTCGCAGCAGTAACGCCTAATCGAACACCAATAAGGAGCAACAAAATGATTAAGAGATTTTTGCGTGATGAAACGGGTCTTGAACTTTCGGAATACGCAGTGGCCGCAGCGCTCGTCGCGTTGGCTTGCGTCGCCGCTTTCACCCTGCTGGGCAGCAGCATCGGCAACAAGATCAACAGTCTTGCTGGCACGATCAACGGCGGCGCCACCACTCCGTAACCTGGGATGAAACACGCCGGCGGCGACATGTACGTTCTGCTGCCGGCTATAGGCTCACGCCTTTAAGTCTTTTCGTTCCAAGTTACGCGGAACGACTATCGGGGCAAGATCGAAGCATTGGCACGTTTCATCAATTGAACTTTGGTCCCCTGACTGCCATCGGGTGGCGCGCCTTGTGAAGCTTGACTACACAGGTGCGCCGCTACCTTTACGTTGAAATTCCCGCAAAGCACGTTTAGCCGAAATGCTTAGCTCAACCGCAACAGTATTCCAGATTTTCCTGGTTCCGCTCGCCGTTCTGATCATTTACCACGACGTGCGATATCGCCGCATTCCTAATCCATTCGTACTTGCCACTCTGATCGCCGGCCTGACCATCAACCTGGTTTTGGGCGGGTGGCAGGGTGGCCTAAACAGTCTTGGTGGTTGCGTTCTGGCATTTATCCTGATGTTCATCCTGCACATCTTCGGAGCGATGGGCGCCGGCGACGTCAAACTCTTCGCCGCCATCGGATCCGTGATCGGCGCACAACTAGTTCTTCCAACTTTCGTGGTGGTGGTGCTGACGGGTGGTCTACTCGCGTTGGTTACCACAGTCCGTTCGGGCGTTTTCGGGATGACCATGTATCGAGTGTTGCAGATCCTGGTTGGCCTACTGCCGGGATGGCAAATGCCCAAATTCAGTGTCCCTGCTGATCGTCGTCTCACCATTCCATATGGTGCGGCGATCACCATCGGCGCCATTATCGCAACCGCGATATTTCACGCTTAACAGCGGCAACTAACTAGGCCTGGACCTAGCGAGAACGGAGAGTCGAATCCATGCGAAACAAACGTTTCTTCATAGTGTTGGTAGGGGCCCTGATTTTCGGAGTGCTCGCTGCCGTGTCCGTCAGCAAATACTTATCGAGTGCTCAGGCCATCACGAAGGACCTGCACAAGGTTGCCGTGGCGAAGGTGGCGATTCCGATCGGAAGCAAGATCCTCGCTGAGCAGATCATGGTGGTCCAGTTTCCCAAGGAGTCCACCCCTGACGGCGCCTTCGACTCCGCTGAAAAGCTGGCGGGCCGCGTCGCGGTGCTTAACATCGCCGCGCGCGAACCGATCACGGAATCACGACTGGCAGCGGAAGGAACCGCGGCCGGCCTCGCCGCGATCATTCCTGAAGGCTATCGCGCCATGACCGTGAAGGTTGACGATGCGGCCGGCATCTCCGGATTCATCCAGCCGGGTACGCTCGTTGACGTCGTCGTAACGATCGATCCCGAAGGTATTGCCAGGCAGGACCCGATTTCGAAGATCGTGTTGCAGAACATCAAGGTTTTGGCGAGCGGTCAGAACATCGACAAACCAGAGAACGAGCGTGAAGCTACCAGCGTCAAGGCCGTCACGCTCCAGGTCACTCCCGAGCAGGCCGAGAAACTCGCACTCGCCTCGAGTGAAGGCAAACTCCAGCTCGTGATGCGGAGCCAGATCGACCAGGGCGACGAGAAGACTACGGGCGTCAACAAGCGGAACCTGTTAGGCGGTGACATCGCCAAGCCGATTCCAGAGCCAGGTTCACTAAAGAGTGAACAGCCCAAAACCGAAGCGAAGCCGGTCCACCGCGCTCCAGTTTCGAAACCAGCAGCAGCCCCAGCTCCTCAACCGACACCGCGCACGCAAGTCGAAATGATCGAAGGCGGCAAGAGGCGGAGTGTCGAGTTTCCTTAATTCAGTGTCAGATCAGAATTCGTCCCCGGCGCGATCAAAGCGCCGGGTAACTCTTGAAGTGGATCGCACCGACGATCGCTAGAAACAAAAGGAGCATAAGATCATGCAGAGCCGTTCCCCAATGCCGCGCCGAGTGAGTTTACTGCTGGCGTCGTTGATTACTATCTTCAGCTACTCCGTCTCCCACGCCCAGGAAACTTCCTATAAGGCGTCATTCGGTCAGAACAAAGAGGCGATCCCTGTAAACGTTCTCGTGGGACAGTCGCGCGTGATCAATTTCGATCGCCCGGTTGGACGCTTTTCAGTGTCGAATCCCGAAATTGCCGAAGCCGTGCTCGTCACGCCAGACCAGGTGCTCGTGAACGGTAAAGCGTTCGGTCAGGTCAACTTCATCGCGTGGGAACAGACCGGCGGTCAGTTTTTGATATTTGACGTATACGTCCGAGCCAACCTGTCGCTGATCGATTCACAGATTCGCGCGTTGTTTCCCAAGGACGACATCCGCTTGAGCCAGGCCAATGGTTCGGTCGTGATCTCTGGCAGCGTAGCGAATGACAAGACCGCCGCCCAGGTACAGAGCGTCATCGAAGCCGCGAATTTCAAAGTGGTCAACATGCTGACTTCGCCGGTTACGGATTCGACCCAGATTCAACTTCAAGTCCGCGTCGCGGAAGTGAATCGCACCAAGCTGCGCGACTACGGCACGTCGTTCTTAGCGCAACCTCCGGGCGGCACGCATGGTTATTGGAACAGTGGCGGTGGTCCAACCAGTTTGAGTGGCGTGGAAACCAGCCCGCTCGGGTCGGTTATCGATACGATTATCCAACCGGCGCTGAACCTCTTCATTTTCAATCGTCAGATCAACATGGGCGCGATGCTGCGATTGATGCGGCAGGAAGGCGCCTTCCGCGAGTTGGCCGAACCGAACATGGTCGCGATGAATGGTCAACAGGCGAGCTTCCTCGCCGGTGGTGAGTTTCCGGTCCCGGTCCTTCAGATGGGCCAAAACGGCAGCGGCGTCACCATCATGTGGAAAGAATATGGCGTACGACTCAACTTCAAACCGACGATCGTCGACGAAGACCACATCCGTCTCGAGCTCGAACCGGAAGTCTCCACAATCGACTTCTCGAACGGCGTTCGTTTCAACGGCTTCGTAGTTCCCGCGTTGCGCACTCGCCGTGCGAAGACTGGTGTTGAACTGCGCGATGGTCAGTCGTTCGCGCTCGCCGGCCTGCTCGACAACTCAGAAACCAAAACGTTGTCGCGCATTCCGATCGTCAGCGACATTCCCGTGATCGGCGCTCTCTTCAAGTCGAAGTCTTTTGAGAAGAAAGAAACCGAACTGATGTTCTTCGTGACGGCGCACCTCGTGAAGCCGGTCAACACCGACGACCTGCCGAACATGCGTGGCATCGATGGTCTGAAGGGCAACTCGCCGTTGGGCGTTGAACCGAAGGGCGAAGGCATCTCCGGCCAGACCGGTTACAAGGTTTCGGGACAGAACGGTGAGACTCCGGCTTCAACGCCAGTTTCGACTCCGGCTGCTCCCGCCAAAGCTGAAGAACAGAAAACCAAGGCGACCGAGACTAAGTCGCAAACCAGCACCTCCGGATCACTCAGCAGTACGCGCAACTTGAATAGCGATCTACCGGTAGCGAAAGCGTTCCGCGTCGACTTCAATCCGGAATCAGTACGACCCTGGTAATTGTTTGCGGAAATAGATCTTCGTTCGCGGCAAAGGGGGAAACAATGAAGAACAGGTCAAACAAACAAGCGGGAAGTAGCAAACGTGAGAGAGGTTCAATTCTGGCGACATCCGCAATCGCGATGTTGGCCGTTCTGCTGGCGGTCGGTTTAGGGATAGATATCAGCAGGTTCTATCTCTCCAAAGGAGAACTTCAGAACGCAGCCGATGCGGCAGCCCTGGCTGCCGTATCGGGACTAAACGGCGGCGCTCCGGGTATTACAGAAGCTGCCAATCGCGCAGTCGCCGCGATGAACAAATATGACTTCAACAAGACTGGCGTGAGCTTCCCCCGCGCCAACGTTCTTTTTTCAGTCAATCTCAATGGTACATACATAAGTGAAGCCTCGGCCACTTTGGCGCCGACAAACATTCGTTTCGTACGAGTCACTACGAATCCTTCGCCGGTTCCCACTTCGTTTGCGGCTTTTGTACTAGGCAGCAGCCAGAATCTGACAGCGACGGCCACCGCCGGTTACTCGGTTCCGCTTAATGTCATTTGTCCATGGTTGCCGGCGTTCGTGCTTGACTACCCGAGTGATCCAATCACCGAGGGAAGAACCTACACATTCCGGCTGGAGGGAGGCGATGCCATCTCGCCAGGGAACTACCAACTGCTGGCTCCGATCGAGTCTGGTGGTAGTGGCGACCGCGAGGGTATGGCGAACGGCGTTAACTGGTGCGTTTCGGTAGGCACTGAGATCGAGACGAAACCGGGTGTCACGGCGGGCGCAATTCGTCAGGGCATCAATAGTCGCTTCGACGTCTACGCCGCCGGAATGGATCCGGCACTTTCACCACCGGATACGAACATCGCAGAAAACATTACTTACCTGCAGTATCGTGATCGACTTGTCGTCCAAGCGCCAAGCCACACCGGTGTTGAGGATCGCCGCATCGTATTCATACCAATCGCCGTAGCGCCGCCGTCGGGTGGGCGAAACACGGTGACCGTAACGCGATTCGGCGTTTTCTTTTTGCAAACATCTGTAGGAGGCGGAAACGGTGGTGAACTCGTAGCCGAGTACATAACGGATACCGCGTTTGCAGGCAACAGCAGCTACGACCCAGGCGCCGGTGCCGTAAACGACAACCTGGCCGTTCCAGTTCTCTACAAGTAGGTGAAGTCATGCACACGAGAATACGAAGAATCCGAAACAGACGTCGTTGGAGGCGATTGTTCGACCTGCAACGTCTTCGTAGAGATGAGCGGGGCATCCAGTTGGTCGAAGCGGCAATCGTTTTGCCCATCTTCCTGGTGTTGTTTGCTGCGACTGCCGAATTCGGACGGTACTTTTACGAATATACGACGTTGGCCAAGGCCGCCAGGGGCGGCACTCGATACTTGACTACGAGTGTGGTTGGGACCATCGGGGATAATGCCGCCAAGAACATCGTCGTATTCGGCAACCCAGCGGGCAGTGGATCACCCTTATTACCTAATCTGGCGCCGTCAAACGTCCTGATCGAGCGGGAAGGTGGAACGCCAGTGTTACCGGAGAGAGTGACTGTGAAGATCATTAATTATCAGCATCAGTCGATCTTCAACCTGGGTGCGCTCACTGGAATTACTGCTCTCTCCACAAATGTCGCAGTGCAGCCCAGCGTCACAATGCGTTATCTGCTAACGCAACCTCCGCCGATCTAGGAAGGTGACAATCATGCGAAAACGGAAACAAGATCGATCGAGTGAACGTGGCGCAACGCTGGTTGAATTTGCCCTCGCGCTTAGCGTGTTTTTGGTGGCAATGTTTGCGGTAATCGAATTTGGTCGGGCCATCTGGGTACACAATGCTCTTGCTGACGCTGCAAGGCGTGGAGCGCGATATGCTGCTCTCCACTCCGCTGCTGATTCAGCGGCCGTAAAAAACGTAACCGTGTACGGCAATCCGGCCGGAGGGACCACGGCCATGGTCCCGAACCTGACTACCACGAACGTGTCGGTTAACTATTCCGGTTTTGGATTAAACACTGGAACGGTAACTGTCAGCATTACTAATTACCAGTTTCAGTTTGTCCTTCCGCTACTAGGCACCACCATTACGATGCCGGCCTATTCAACCACACTCACGGGTGAGAGCGTGGGGTTTATTCCGGCAGACATGTAAGGGGTTGACTAGATCAGAGTACTAAGGACGTCAGTCGTGACGCCCCAAAGTTGACAATCTCAAGTTTCGAACCCATTGCCGGGCGGCTCCCTAAGTAAGCCTGCCTGTCGCGCATCGCGCCCGAGTGACATCGGCGTTCTTAGTTTTGCGATGTCCCGCCGCAAATCCCCCGGCACTCTGTCAGTAATTTCAATTACGTCGCCGGCAGTGGGTCGAATGGATAGATAAGAGGAACAGATGACCGAACCAATTTCAGTAGTAGTGCTGAGCACCGGCCTGGAAAACTTTAAAGACATTCGCCGGGCCCTGACTGCCGAATCGCGCGTGCAACTCCTCGCCGGTGGTAATGACGCCGATCAGCTTTACGAAGAGATTGTCCGGTTGAAGCCGACCGCCGCCATCATCGCCCTTGGTCCAAACTCAGACAACGCCGTGCGATTCATCGAGCGGTTGAAGGCTGAATGCCCGAACACGGCGATCATCTCCGCGGCTCAGAACGCTTCGCCCGATCTGATCCTGAGCGGTCTGCGCGCCGGCGCGCGCGAGTTTCTGCGCTTACCGATCATTGCCGACGAGCTGCGCACCGTTCTGGATCGCGTTTCGGAATTCACCATTAAATCAGTCGAAGCACCCAAGAAGAAAGGCCGTATGGTCGCGGTTTTTTCAAGCAAGGGCGGCTGCGGCACTTCATTTATGGCCACGAATCTCGCTGCCGCGACGAACTCGAAGACCGTGCTCGTAGATCTCAATCTGCAGGCCGGCGACTTGCCGCTCTTCCTCGGACTGGACGTGAAGTACTCCATCGCCGACATGGTCGAAAAACGGCAGCGCCTCGACGAAACGCTCATCAACAGCCTGGTGACGCCGCACTCCACGAACCTATGGTTGCTCGCCGCTCCGCGCGAAGCGGACTCGGCCGACGAGATCGAACCGCAACACATTTTCGAAGTGCTGCAAAAACTGCGCGAGCATTTCGACTACGTCGTCCTCGATCCACAGCACACATTCGACTCGATCACGCTGGCCGCGCTCGACCAGTCTGACGAGATCATCCTGGTCCTGACGTTGGACATTCCGGCGATTCGTAGCACCCAGCGCGCCCTCGAGATCTTCGATCGACTCGGATATCCGCGCCAGAAAGTGCGCATCGTCGTGAATCGCTGGAGCAAACAGATAGATCTCGATCTCCGGCAGGTGGAGAAGTTTTTGGGAGAACCGTGCGTGGGATTCGTGCCGAGCGATTATCAAACCGCTGTTAACTCAATCAATCTGGGCACGCCGTTGGTCCAGGCGGAACCCACTTCAAGAATCGCGACGGAAATTCGCCGCATAGCCGAGCAGATATCGTTAGGTGTCGCGCCAATCGAAGTAACAAATCAGCGTCGCGGCTTTCTGGGCTCGTTACTCAAAAAGCAGCCGCCGCAAAAACAGTTGAAACTGCAAACCTCAATGGAAAAGGTTTAGATGCAGCCGCTGACGGCCGCACTCGGAAAACATCATGGCACTACGTGAAAGATTAATCGGTAATCAAAACACTCCCGGGGGTTCAGACGGTACGGGCCAGCACTCGTTCCAGGAGATGAAAGCGCGCCTGCACCGCACGCTGATCAACCGGATGGACCTGACGAAGCTCTCTGCCCTGACACCCGATCAGGTCCACGCCGAAGTTTCTCGTTTGGCGGAAAGCGTTCTGGCCCAGGAAGCCGTGCCGTTGTCGGTTTCCGAACGCGAGCGACTCGTCAACGACGTCCAGCACGAACTGTTCGGTCTGGGACCACTCGAGCCGTTGCTGAAGGACCCGACCATCTCCGACATCCTGGTGAATTCACACGACACGATCTACATCGAGCGGCGTGGCCGGATCGAAGCGACCACCGTGCGGTTCAAAGACGACGAACACCTGATGCGCGTGATTGAGCGCATCGTGTCGTCAGTCGGCCGGCGTATCGACGAATCGTCCCCGATGGTCGACGCTCGCTTGCAGGATGGATCGCGCGTCAACGCGATCATTCCGCCGCTATCGATCGATGGCCCGGTGCTGTCAATTCGTCGTTTTGGCGCCGACCCGCTACGCATGCAGATGCTGATCGAGAAGCAGGCGCTGACGAAAGACATTGCCGACATGCTTCAGATGGTCGTGCACGCTCGTCTCAACATCCTGATCTCGGGCGGAACCGGCTCCGGTAAAACGACGCTGCTAAACGCTCTTTCCGCTTTCATCCCTGAAAACGAGCGCATCGTCACGATCGAAGACTCCGCTGAACTTCAACTGCAACAGCCACACGTCGTGCGGCTTGAGACGCGACCGCCAAACATCGAAGGCCGCGGTGAAGTTACGCAGAGAGACCTGGTCCGCAACGCGCTTCGTATGCGTCCCGATCGCATCGTGATCGGCGAGGTCCGCGGCGGCGAAGCGATCGACATGCTTCAGGCCATGAACACCGGCCACGATGGAAGTTTAACGACGGTTCACGCAAACACCCCACGCGATGCGCTGGCCCGTCTCGAGACGATGATCCAGATGACCGGCATGCGTCTTTCGGATCGTGCTATGCGACAGCAGGTGGCTTCGGCGATCAACCTCGTCGTGCAGGCCGCCCGATTGTCTGACGGCTCTCGTCGCGTAATGTCCATCTCCGAAATCACGGGTATGGAAGGTGAGACGATCACCATGCAGGAGATTTTCATGTACGAGCGCACGGGTGTCGACAAGGAAGGCATGGTGATTGGACGCTTCAAGCCGACGGGAATTCGCCCGCGGTTTGCCGAAAAACTGAAAGCATGCGGCTTGCAGTTGCCGCGCGTCTTCTTCGAGGAGATGTAATGGTCATATCGTTTCTCGTATTCGTGTTTGCTCTCTTCCTGGTGCTGGGAGCCTATGTCCTGGCGACACACAGCACGGACAAGAAGCGCGCGCGCCTGCAAAAACGGCTATCGGAAGCGTTGCTGCATTCCGCGCATACTGAAGACGTGGATGTAGTGCTCGCTCGCAACGAGTTGATGAGCGAGATCCCGTGGGTCAACCGCACGCTGATCAGCATCCAGGCTGCGCTGCACTTGAAGCGCATGTTGGACCAGGCCGATCTGCACATCACGCCATCACGCCTCATAATGTTTTCGGGCATGGCCGGTATGCTTGGTGGACTCGCGGCGTCGATGCTGACGGTTTTCATTCCGTTGATGATCCTCGCCGGAGTCGGTTGCGGATCCATCCCGTTCCTGCACGTCTGGTGGAAACGCAAGAAGCGGTTTGACGCGTTTCTCGAACAGCTTCCGGATGCGCTGGATTTGATCAGCCGCGCGCTCAGTGCCGGACACGCGTTCTCGGAAGCGCTGCACATGGTTTCACTCGAAATGCCCGATCCGATTGCGACCGAGTTTCGCAAAGCTTATGAGGAGCAGAATCTCGGTTTGTCAGTGAAACTGGCGCTCGACAACCTGACGCAGCGAATGCCGATACTGGATCTGAAGATGTGCGTGACAGCGATCCTGATTCAACGTGAGACGGGTGGTAACCTTGCCGAGATTCTCGAAAAAGTTGCTTACACGATTCGCGAACGCTTCCGCATTATGGGCGATTTGAAGACCTTGACGACCAGTTCACGAATGTCTGCGTGGCTGCTCTGCGGGTTGCCGATTTTTGTGGCGCTGGCAGTCACGGTAATGAATCCCGATTACATGAGCGTGTTGTGGAAAGATCCGCGCGGTCATTACCTGATCGCCGCAGCGCTGTTCTTGCAAATCACGGGGATGTTGATTGTTCGGAAGATATTGAACATCAGGATCTAATTGGCCAAGACCTAAGTCCAAGACCACGACGACCATGCTACTAATAATCGCCATCTCCACTTTCGTCTGCATCTCGCTCGGAATGTTGGGTGTCTACTGGCTGTTGTATAAGCCGCAGAGCGCCTCTACCGAAAGACTGCGCCGGCTCGCGGCTAAAGACGGCGGCGTTCAGAACGCATCGACTGCCGTCATCCCCGACGACTCGCCGGCGACGGATATCGCGCAGAAGATCGCTTCACCACTGAACAGGATGTTGCCGCCATCGGCATCTGAAGCACGCAAACTGCAAAAGCAACTGATGCATGCGGGGTTTCGCTCGCCTGAAGCGCCGATCATCTATCGCGCGATTCAGTTGAGTTCGATGGCCGGGTTCCCGCTAATCGTCGCGGCTGGCTGCGCTTTACTAGGGAAGCCGCTCGGCAACGCCCTGATCTACATCATCGTCGCTTTTGTCGCCGGCTTTTTCCTGCCTCGTTACTTTCTGTCACGCGTGACGAAGAACCGCCAACGCGAGTTGCGTTGGGGATTGGCGGACGCACTCGACCTGATGGTTGTTTCGGTTGAAGCAGGTCTGGGACTCAACGCGGCGATGATGAAAGTCGCGACGGAGTTGAGAGACGTACATAGCGCGATCGCGATCGAGTTTGAGTTGGCAAACCTGGAGATCCGCGTTGGCCGCGAGCGTGACGAGGCGTTGCGCAATCTCGCCGACCGCACGGGCGTCGACGACTTGCGCAGTCTCGTCGCCATGCTGATCCAGACCGACAAGTTTGGTACTTCGATCGCCAAGGGACTCCGCGTTTTCTCAGATGGACTGCGCACAAAACGCCGCCAGCGAGCCGAACAGGAAGCGCAAAAGGCGGCAGTCAAATTGCTGTTTCCCCTCGCGTGTTTCCTGTTTCCCACGCTTTTCATCGCGCTCCTTGGCCCTGCTGCCCTCAACCTCATGGACGTGCTAGCACAAATGGAATAGATGTCAGATGTAGAGGAGTAGCAAATGAGCAAACGCAGAATCATAGCCGTTCTAATCGCACTCGTACTGACAATCGCCGCGACCGCGATGTGGAGCGCATCCACGATCCAACGTGAAGGTGATCCGGACGCGATCGTTCTGGAAGATTCAGGTTCAGAGGCAGGCGCCGCGGAGGAACAGCCGAGGAAAAAGGGTGGCAACAAGGTCCTCAAAGTAGTGACGGCGCCGTTCAAATTGGTCGGTCGCTTGTTCGGCCGCGGCGGCAACGACGAAAACAAGATCGAGCGCATGACGGAGAAAGACGCCGAGCGTTTTGAGAGCGTCGCTGTCACGCGCATTGAAGATGCGCGCACCTTGAAACACGTCACTTCCGCCAGCTCGGCACGCGAGCATCTTGAAGCGGGACGCGAATTCCTGCTCAGCGGCGCCTACAACGAAGCCATCTCCGAACTTTCGACTGCCGCTTCACTCGATCCGAAACTGACCGAAGCCCACAACCTTCTCGGCGTTGCCTTCGACAAGAAGGGTTTGGGCGAACGCGCCAAGCAGTCGTTTGAACGTGCGGTGAAACTTGAAGAGGACGCCGAGACGCTGAACAACCTCGGCTTCGCGCTGTATCAAAACGGCAATTATCGCGCGGCGATTGACCGTCTAAAGCGCGCCGCGAAACTGGCTCCAACAGACGAACGAATTCTCAACAACCTGGGCCTGGCGTATTGCCGTCTCGGAAAGATCGACGAAGCTTACAAAGCGTTCGCGCGCGCCAATGGTCAGGTGACGGGCAATCTCAACACCGCCAAGATGCTCGAACGATTTGGTCGTGAGGACGACGCGATTCGTTATTACGAAGCCGCGCGTCAGCTCGAGCCGAACAATACGATTGCGCTACGCCGTCTCGCCGGTCTGTATACCCTCGTGGGCCGCCCGGCGGATGCCGAAGCCGCTCGCGCCGCGCTGGCGATCGCTTCAAACGGCACTATGCTGGTTACGAGTGGGAAGTAACGGGAAGTAAATGGAGAGCGATTCTCGCCGAGAAAAGATGAAATTACCATCAGTTGTAAAGAGAAAGAGAGTCTCACGATGTCGCATACGACAATTCTGACGCGGGCGGAAGTCGAAAGCATGGGACCGCCACTTCCCGAGGAGATCGCGGATACCGGCATCTCGGAAGGCTTCCTTTGCGATCTCACACTGAAGCACGTGGCGATGTTGCCCGAGCCGACGACGACCGCCGTGGCCGAACGTATCAACCTTCCGCGCACGCTGACTGAAGATCTGCTTCAGAAGCTCTACCGCGAGAAGCTGATCGAAGTAAAGATGCAGTCGGCGATTGGTTCGACGCGTTATGCGATGTTGGACCACGGTTGGGACCGTCTCACGCGTCTGTTGTCGATTTGCGGTTACGTTGGACCAGCACCCGTTTCGTTACGCGATTATTCGCACATGATGAAGTTGCAGTCGATCCCGTCGAACACGGCATCGATCGACACAGTGCGTCAGGCGTTTCACGACCTGGTGCTGCCGGAGTCGTTGTTACAGACACTCGGTTGCGTCATCAACTCACGGCGCTCGCTGTTTCTCACCGGCTTACCCGGAACCGGTAAGACAGCCGTTGCCGAACGCATCAACAATGCGCTCGCCGGCGGAATCTGGATTCCATACGCGGTCGAAATCGACGGACAGATCATCCGCGTCTTCGACGGTCATTGCCACGAAGCAATGCCGGCTGACGAGACGCCGATCGATTTCGATCGCCGCTGGGTGTTGATCAAGCGCCCGCTGGTCGTGGTCGGCGGCGAGTTGACGCTGGAGAACGCGGACCTGACTTGGAGTGACGCCAAGTTTTACGAAGCGCCGTTTCAGATGAAGTCAAACGGCGGCACGCTGGTGATCGACGACTTCGGACGGCAACGTGTGGCGCCGCAGGACCTGCTGAATCGCTGGATTGTTCCGCTGGAGCGGCGGGTTGACTATCTCGCGCTGCACACTGGAAAGAAGATTGAAGTTCCGTTCGAGCAGCTCGTCGTGTTTTCGACGAACCTCGACGAGAATGATCTCGCGGACCAGGCGTTCCTCCGACGCATGGGATATCGCGCGCGCGTCGAGCCGCCCACGGCCGGCGCCTACAGCGATATTTTCAGATACCAGGCAGGCAAGCGCGGCATTAGGATCGATCAACCGATCCTGGACCACATCCTGGCGAAGTATCGAGCCGAGCGCCGGCAGATGAAGGGTTGTGAACCGCGTGACATACTCGACCGCGCCACCGACATTTGCCAGTTTGAGAAACACAGTCTCGAACTGACGCCGCACATCGTCGACATCGCATGGCGTAACTATTTCGGCGCCTCGCACTCGTTTGCTAACCAGACGCCAACTCAGCAAGCTGCTGATCCATTGGAGCTATGAGATTATTTCTAATCGGGATTTTGATTTTGGTCTGCTCATATCACGGATTCGCCCAGAGCCGTGAAGAGATAAGACTGAAACTCGCGGATGGCTCATACCTTTTGGTAGATGAAGCTTCAGAAACGCCACAAGGTATTTGGTATCGGCAAGGAAGCATGAGTAATCTGCTTCCCAAGAGCAAAGTCAAAAAGATCGAACGCACCACGCCCGAGCCCGCACTTGAACCGTCGAAGAGCACGAACGACGACGATCACTTCGAAGTCACTCCCGAAGCCGTCGCCGACAGTGCGCCGAAAAACGGAAACTACGATCAGCCGGTTTGGATTTATCTCAAAGGCGGCGCGCGCGTCGAAGCTGACAGCGCAAGCGAATCGCCCGCTGGCGCCTGGTACAAGCGCGGCGGTATGTCGATGTTTATCGATCGCAGCCGCATCGATCGCATCGAGCTCGAAGCGCCCGAAACAGTCGCAAAGAACGGTAAGAAGGAACGGGGTTGGAGTACCGGCAGACCAGGACTCGACCGGCTTATCCGCGTGAGCGGAAGCAAGTACAACGTCGATCCGTACTTGATCTTTCTCGTGATGGAACAGGAGTCGCACTTCAATGCACATGCCCTGTCGCCGAAAGGTGCGCGCGGCTTGATGCAACTCATGCCGGGAACAGCGGCCCGCTTCGGCGTGCGACGTCCACACGATCCGGCGCAAAACATTTCCGGCGGCACTCGCTACTTGCGCGAGCTCTTGAACCGTTTTAACAACCGGGTCGATCTCGTGCTCGCCAGCTACAACGCCGGCGAAGGCGCCGTTGCGAAGTTTGGCAATCGCGTCCCGCCGTATCGCGAGACGCGCAACTACGTCAAGCAGATCAGTTATCGCTACAAGCGAACAACTGCCCGGACGAGAAAACCCTCGACACCCACAAAATGAAACGAATACTTACCGCCACTTGCCTGTGCGTTTCACTTTTCGTGATTGCTGTTCAATGTCAGCAAACGTCGCAAGGCCCGCTTACTAATGAATCCGTGGTTAAACTCGTCAAGGCGGGATTCAAAGACAAAACAGTTATCGCCATCATTCACAATCGGCCCAGCGCTTTCAAACTCGAGCCGGAACAACTGATCCAGCTCAAACGCCACGGCGTGAGCGAAAACATCATCCTCGCCATGCTGTCGTCTCAGGATGCGACGTTCGTCATCAGTGAAGACGAGTGGGTATCGGATGAAGCGTTCTTCAACAAAGGCGCGAATCGGAAGTCGCCGAACGGCGGCGACTCACAGAGTTCGAGCACAAACATCTTCGGCTCGGGTGGCAGTTCGCAATCCAAGAGTGACACTCGCGGCGGCGGTGGCAACGCGAACGAAGGGAACGTCAGCGGATCGGCAACAATCCGCATCATCAAGCCTGAGAGTGAGAACGGCGGGACCGGTGCGACGCCGAGACTCGAGAAGACTCCCGTATTGGATAACGACGGCGTGATTCGGCTCGTCGAAGCAGGTTTCTCCGAAGGCACTATCATCAAGCGAATCCAGGAGTCGCCCGTCGACTTCGACCTGTCTCCCGGCAAGCTGGCGGAGCTGTACAAGAAACGAGTCACCGATCAGATCGTCGCCGCGATGGCTTCCGCCATGGGAAAAGACCGCTAAGAGATTTGTTAAATCCGTGTTCCTGCTATGTCCATAACATCAGCTAATACAGCACTCATAGGAAACACGGATGAAGTTATTTAATGTTTGGCAGTTTCTGCTCGTCGCAGCCGTTTTCGTGCCTCTTGAGCGCCTATTCGCTCTCCGTAAAGAGCAGAGAATCTTGCGCGCGAAGTGGAGACTGGACCTGGTCTACACTTTCGTGAATGGCGCGCTCATCACGGTCGGCATCATGCTTGTATTACTCGTGGCGGGCGGTATTTTCGCCCAGGTGGTGCCGGAGCGATTACGCGCCGCCGTTGCTTCTCAACCCTTGTTCATTCAGCTTATCGAAGCTGTTGTTACCGCTGACCTCTTGTTCTATGCGGCGCACCGTCTGTTCCACGCCGTACCGTTTCTTTGGAAGTTTCATGCCCTTCATCACTCGATCGAGGAAATGGACTGGCTGGCTGCGGCGCGCGTCCATCCGTTCGATCAGATCGTGACAAAGGGCGCTTCTCTTCTACCGCTACTCGCCCTGGGCTTTTCCGACCCGGTGATCGCGGCTCACGCATTAATTTACGCCTGGCACTCGTACTTGCTTCATTCGAATATAAGGATCAAATTCGGCCGTTTGAAGTGGGTGGTCGCGTCGCCCGAATATCATCATTGGCATCACGCGAATCAACGGGAAGCTTACGACATGAACTACGCCGCGCAACTCTCCATACTCGACAAGCTCTTCCACACACTTTACTTGCCCGAAGGGAAAACACCCGAGAAATACGGAATTGACCAACCGGTGCCACGCGGCTACCTATCACAACTCATCTCTCCTTCCCCCGGAAAATAGAATCTCTACGTTAAAGAGGACCTTCCGATATGGTCGATCACCAGAGCATCGCGAACGAGTCTCAGAAACTAGTGCCTGTTGGAGTCAAGCTGTTGGACCTGGTCACCCGAATTGTGCCATCAACATTCTTTCTGATTGTCTTAGTGCAGAAGTTCAATGAGAATTATGCGGTTATCGTTAGCGGCCAGGCATCAGGTGATGCTGGAGCGTCGTGGAAGTTCTTTGCTGAAGCGGTGTCTCGATCCTCGACCATCCTGTTTTTGGGCCTTCTTTCGATCTTATTCATTATCAGACTGGAGCCAATCAAGAAGGCTAAAGGAATACTACCCAGGGTTTTAGCCGTAGCCGGTACTTTCTCGATGGCCCTGGTGACCTTCTTTCCGCGCGCAAATCTTTCTTTAATGCAAACAGTAATTGCCAGCTTGCTAAGTCTGGTGGGAACTGCTCTTTCGGTCTTTGCGCTGGCCCACCTGGGCCGGTCATTTAGTGTTATGGCCGAGGCAAGAAGGTTGGTTACTTCGGGACCATATCGACTCGTACGACACCCTTTGTATGTGTTTGAAGCCGTCGCATCGCTGGGCGTCCTCTTCCAATTTTTCTCCTTTTACAGCGTCCTCATATATCTCGCCCATTGTTTCCTGCAACTTCAGCGAATGAAAAATGAAGAAACGGTCCTGGAAGGGGTGTTTCCGGAGTATCAAACCTATAAATTGAAGACCGCGCGCGTCCTTCCGGGAATCTACTGAGTTCCGCGGCCAAAATGCTACACGGCCTCGTGGCCGCCACCTGTTGTAGCACGAAGACACATCCTCGGCTCGCGTTTCCACCGAGCTAAGCTCGCCTAAATCAATAAATAATTAGACTTAACTTTAGAAAGCCGTTAAGGCACAGCCATTGCCATGGATTTTCGGGCCTCAGAATGCCCCGAGATCAAAATTCAGAGACGGAGAGCCGATGCGACCGATTAAGCATGCAGAACGCGGATTGACTTTTATTGCGGGAGGTCTTTTTAACGCGATTCAGTCAGTAAATAAGTACAAGCCCAATCCTTCTTTCACTCCAAAATGGTCGGACAAACCCTTGCTCAAATCGTGGCAGAAGAGCAAGCCAACTCTCGGATGGCCGCGAACCACCGATTCACTGTGTCCCAACTGCGTCATCGAGGCGCGCGAAGCCATCGTGACGGGAAAGAAAGACGTCAGCGTTCTTATTAATGAGAAGGTCGGCGAGATCAAAGCTCAGATTATCGAACGCGACGGCGAAATCTGGATGCTCAAGGATTGCCCGATCCACGGCCATTTCGAAGACATGATGGCCATCGATTCCAAGTTTCTTACCCACATCGAAAAGATGTTCCCAGGGCGCGACATCGACGCCCACAACGACGAGAAGCTGCACAATCATGGTTCCAGCACCGTCAAGTACGGTCGCGGCGCGGTTTTGACCGTCGACCTTACCAATCGCTGCAACATGATGTGCGATCCGTGCTTCATGGACGCGAACCAGGTCGGTTTCGTCCACGAGCTGAGCATGGAAGAGATCAAAGAGATTCTCGACAACGCGATCACGATCAAACCGCGGCGCCAGATGTCGGTGCAGTTCTCCGGTGGTGAACCGTCGATCTCGCCGCACTTCATCGAAGCGATCAAGTACTCGCGCAAGGTTGGTTACAACAGCGTGCAGGCGGCGACGAACGGAATCGAGTTCGCCAAGAGCAAAGAGTTCTGCCGGCAGGCCGCTGAAGCAGGTCTGCGTTACGTCTACCTTCAGTTTGACGGAATCGGCAACGACGCCAACAGTCACCGCCAGGTCGGCAACCTCTTTGACGTGAAGATGCGCGCCATCAACAACCTGCACGAAGCAGGCGTCGAGATCGTGCTCGTCACCACTTTAGTCAACGGCATCAACAACGATCAGGTCGGTTCCATCATTCGTTTCGCGCTCGATAATCCGAAGAAGATCGCGTTCCTTTCGTTCCAGCCGGTTTCTTTCACCGGACGCGACGAGGAGATCACCGAGCAGCGCCGTCTGCAACAGCGCTACACGCTCTCGCACCTGGCGCACGACGTGAAGAACCAGGTCGGCATTACCGAACCGACGCGCGATTGGTTCCCGCTGTCGTTGATGGGAGCGTTTGCCGACTTTGCTGACCTCGTTCACGGACCGAACGCCGAGTGGGGTCAGGTTTCCTGCGGCTGCCACCCGAATTGCGGCGTCGGCACTGCGGTGATGATCGACAAGGAAAACAGAGAGATGCGGCCGGTGCCGGAGTTCCTGAACATTCCGGGTCTCGTCAAAGATATGCAGAAGATCACCGACGCCGCGCGCGGCAAGTGGATGTCGAACATCATGATGGGTCTGGCGCTCTTGAAGCACTACAACCCGTACAACTCGCCATCGCAGTTCACGCTTTACGAGCTCTTCAAGAAATTCGACAAGTCGTTTGGCTTGACCGGCAAGGATTACGGCAAGGTCACCGGCGATCGCAAAACGCAGGACATCGAGAAGCGCCGTTCGGATCGTTGGAACTTCCTGTTCATCGCGGGCATGTGGTTCCAGGATCTCTTCAACTACGACTTCCGCCGCACCGAGATGTGCATCATTCCGTACGGCACCCAGGAAGGCGAGATTTCATTCTGCGCCTACAACACGGGTATCGGTTGGAGAAACATCATCGAGAACATGCACCAGAACGCGACCGTCGCGAAGTGGTATCAGGAGCACGGCCGTCACGAGATCTTCGCCGGTGGCAAGGACGTTCACCTGGCCGACAAATCTCACAGCCTGATCCTGAACGAAGTCGACCTGACCCGGCCGCACAAGCCGGAGATGGAAGGCCCGAAGACGGCGCATGAGGAAGCAGTTATGATGCGCAAGCTTTATCAGGAAATGGTGTTGAAGCAGCAGTTGAACACCAAGGAAGCTGACAAACCGGTCCAGATCAAGGGCCTGAGTCGCAAGAAAGAGGAACCCGCCGAGGCTGAGGCGGTCCTGGTTTAGTTAGAAGAATTACAGGAGGACACAAAAGGCAGGGATCAAGCCGCAAATTGGTTCTTGCCTTTTTGTGTTTCTGCCGGTTTGTGGTTAAATATCCGTCCGATTTGATGAAAGGAAAAGCCGAGAACGAATGGCAATAGTTACAGTTAATCAGGGTGAATCGATTGAGAGCGCGCTGCGCCGCTTCAAGCGCAAAGTGATGACCGAGGAGATCATCAAGGATGCGAAGAAGCATGCATTCTTTATCCCGCCCGGTCAGAAGGCCAAATTGAAATCAGCCCTGGCGCGCAAACGAAACAAGAAGAAGGGCCGAATGCGCATCCCGCGCGACTAAGTCCGCTCCCCTGCACACGCCAGTCTCACCAGTCGTCTACACCCGAGTTGTCTTAAAATCCGTGTTCTACTAACACGGATACCAGAGTCATGACGCGAATCTTGATTACAAACGACGACGGCATCCACTCCGACGGGCTTATCAAACTCGAGGAAGCTCTGAAGGTGCTGGGTGACGTCTACGTCGTCGCGCCTGCTTCGGAGATGAGCGGAGCGTCGCACAGTTTGACTCTTGCGCGCCCGTTGCGAATCCGGCAACTTGATAGCCGTCACTGGGCAATCGACGGCACTCCGACTGACTGCATCACGCTCGCGCTAAACAAGATTCTTTCCGAACAGGAACGTCCCGATATCTGCGTCTCCGGTATCAATCACGGCGGCAACCTCGGCGACGACGCGACTTACTCCGGTACCGTAGCGGGCGCATTGGAAGCAACGATTCTCGGCATACCTGGCGTCGCGTTGAGTCTGGTGGCGCGCGACAACTTCGACTTTACTGAGGCGGCGGCGTTCGCCGTTGTCGCTGCGCGAAAGGTGTTGGAAGAAGGACTGCCCGAAGGCACGCTCCTCAACATCAATTTGCCGCCGGGAGAGATCAAAGGCGTGAAGGTTACGCGGCAGGGAATCAAGAACGCGCGGCCCGTGATCACCGAGCACATCGATCCCCGAGGCAAGCCTTACTTCTGGATCGGCGAGGAATACTTCAACGATAATTCGGTCGAGGGCACTGACTATCACGCCGTGAAGTCGGGTTTCGTGTCGGTGACGCCGTTGCGCAGCGACATGACCGACCATCGAGCGTTGACTGCGATCGAGACCTGGAACTATCTCAAAGATTCTGAACTACTCCAGAAGAGCTAAAGCAAGTTAAAATTCTCCCGGTGCAGGCAGCCAACAAACATCGTCCGGCTTCACTCCTGGAGTATTCCATTCCCCGCGAACGTATGATTGCGCGTTTGCGCGATCATTACGGCATTCGTGACGCGCGAGTCCTCGAAGCGCTCCGCCACGTGCCGCGCCACTTCTTTGTTCCCGAAGCTTTGCAGAGCCGCGCTTACGGCGATCACGCTCTACCCATCAGCGCTAATCAAACTATCTCCCAACCTTTCATCGTCGCTCGTATGACTGAGCTGCTGGAGCTCGGTCCCAACAGTCGCGTGCTCGAGATTGGCGCCGGCTCAGGTTATCAAACCGCCGTGTTGGCGCAGATCGCCGCCCAGGTTTATGCGATCGAGCGTATTGCCGATCTCGCGCGCGAGGCGCAGGCGCGCATTCGCCAGTTAGGGATCTACAACGCGACGGTTAAATGTTTCGACGGCACGCTTGGTTGGGCCGCAAACGCTCCTTACGACGGCATACTCGTCGCGGCAGGTGGGCCAACGATACCCGAGCCGCTGATAACCCAACTCAAGGTTGGCGGCCGGTTGGTTGTACCCGTGGGCGAGTCGCGCGAGAGTCAACGGTTGATACGCGTAATCAAGACTGAACAGGGTTGCAGGGAAGAAGATCACGGCGGTTGCGCGTTTGTACCGTTGATCGGCCAGCATGGTTGGACCGTTCAGTAAATTCGAATTCCGAAAATTACAAATAGATGGTTGCAAAAATAATTGGGATACTGTCGAGCTTTATCGTAGCTACGATCTCGACGCTCGGTTACTCGGGAGTCGTTCTGTTGATGGCGATCGAGTCGGCGTGCATACCATTGCCGTCGGAGATCATCATGCCTTTCGCAGGCTATCTGGTGTCGCGAGGCGAGATGAATTTGTGGTTGGTCGGCATTGCCGGCGCTGTCGGGTGTGTGCTGGGATCGTTGGTGGCGTACTGGGCCGGAATGTATGGCGGGCGACCGTTTATCGAGAAGTATGGACGTTACATTTTGCTGTCGCGGCACGATTTGGACATTGCTGATCGGTGGTTCGCGAAGTACGGCGAGTTGATTGTTTTCACTGCGCGTTTGCTGCCGGCGATTCGCACGTTCATCGCGTTTCCGGCGGGCGTGGCGCGGATGAATCTCACTCGCTTTTGCATCTACACGTTTGCCGGATCGCTGCCGTGGTGTATTGGGCTCGCTTACGCCGGTCAAAAGCTTGGCGAGCAGTGGGACAAAGACGAGACCTTGAAGACGTGGTTTCATCGTTTCGACTTTGTGATCGGTATCATTGGTCTTCTCCTCGTCGGATGGTGGGTTTGGCGGCACATCAAACACTCTCGCATGCCGCCGGCGGCTGAATCGTAGTTGATTGATGGAAGTCGAATTCGATCTTGCTCGTGCGCGTCGTGAAACGCCGGGTTGTGAGAATGTGCTGCACTTCAACAATGCGGGCGCGGCGTTGATGCCGCAGCCTGTGTTGGATGTAGTCGTTAATCATCTGAAACTCGAGGCGGCGATCGGCGGTTATGAAGCGAAGGAGCGGGAGTTCGCTGCTGTTGAGCACGTTTACGATGCGGCGGCGCGGCTGATCAACTGCGCGCCTGATGAGATCGCTTTCATCGAGAACGCCACGCGGGCATGGGACATGGCGTTCTATTCGATTCCGTTTCGTTCCGGCGATCGCATACTCACGGCGAAGTCGGAGTACGCCAGTAACTATATCGCCTACCTGCAAGTGGCCCGTCGCACCGGCGCAGTCGTCGAAGTGATTCCGGATGATGAGTATGGAGCAACGTCCGTCGGCGCTTTGCGTGAGATGATCGACGAGCGAGTAAAGCTGATCAGTATCAGTCATGTGCCGACGCAGGGAGGGCTTGTTAATCCGGCGCAGGAGATTGGGGCTGTTGCTCGCGAGGCCGGCGTGCTTTATCTGCTGGACGCGTGTCAATCGGTAGGCCAGATGCCGATCGACGTCTCGGAGATCGGCTGCGACATTCTCTCAACTACGGGACGCAAGTATCTTCGCGGTCCGCGAGGGACGGGGTTGTTGTATGTGCGCCGCGATCTGATCGAACAGTTAGAACCGCCATTTTTGGATCTGCACGCCGCAAATTGGATCGACAAGGATTCTTACGAGGTTCGTTCTGATGCGCGACGGTTTGAGAACTGGGAGATGTATTACGCTGGTAAAGTCGGGCTTGGCGTTGCTCTCGATTATGCGTTGAGTTGGGGCATTGAAGTGACGTGGCAACGCATACACTCACTTGCGGAACAGCTACGCTCTCGATTACGTGAATTGGATGGGGTTGAGATTCAAGATCTCGGCCGGCAGCGTTGCGGCATCGTGACCTTCACGCTCGATGATATCACTCCAGTCGAACTCCAACAGAGACTCGCGTCCGAAAAGATCAACGT
>JBKPNH010000025.1:0-7734 GCA_046732535.1 Acidobacteriota bacterium | reverse complement strand
GGCGCCTAGACCAAGAACGACCACCACCCGCCTGCACACCACTGGCCGCCGTGGCGCGGGCCCGCGCTCAACGGCGTGAGCAACGAAAAGAACCTGCCTGTTAAATGGACCACGGAGGAGAACGTCGTTTGGAAAGTCGCGTTGCCGGGCCTGAGCGGCTCGACGCCCATCATCTGGCGTAACCACATCTTTCTCAACGTCGCCGACAGCGGCAACCTCTTCCTGTGGGCCATCGAAAAGGGCAAGGGCGAAGTGCTGTGGAAGAAACCGCTGGGCGGCGGCGACCACAAAATGCGCAAACACAACATGTCGTCACCGTCGCCGGTGACCGACGGCCGCGCCGTTTACGTCATGACCGGCACCGGTGTCCTGAAAGCTTTCGACTTCGCCGGTAAGGAACTCTGGTCGCGTGACATTCAAAAAGAGTATGGCGAATTTGGCTTGAACTGGGGCTACGCATCGTCGCCGCTGCTGTTCGAAGACTCGCTTTACATCCAGGTGCTCCACGGAATGAAGACCGATGATCCGTCGTACGTGATGCGCGTCGATAAGAAGACCGGCAAGACTGTTTGGAAAGTCGATCGGCCAACGAACGCGATCCTCGAGTCGCCTGACTCCTACACGACACCGGCCCTGCTGCGTTTAGGGAAGTCAATAGAGATTGTGATCACCGGCGGCGACTGTGCTACCGGTCATGACCTCGCTACCGGTAAGGAACTGTGGCGTGCGAATGGTCTCAATCCCGAGAACAGCAGGACCTATCGCATCGTCGCATCGCCGATCATTTTCAACGACATCATCTACGCGCCGACGCGAAACAAACCGTTGCTGGCGCTGAAAGCCGGCGGCCGCGGCGACATCACGACGTCGCACCTTCTCTGGTCGACTCCCAACGGTCCCGACGTGCCGACGCCTGTCACAGACGGAAAGTATTTCTACATCGTAAAAGATAACGGCGTCGTGTGGTGTCTGGACGCGAAGACCGGCGCGGAAATCTACGGTCAGCAGCGCATTAAGCCCGCGACTTACAGCGGTTCGCCCGTGCTTGCCGACGGCAAGATTTACGTTACCAGCGAAGAAGGGCTGACGACTGTGATTCAAGCCGGTCCGGAGTTCAAGGTGCTGGCAGAAAATCCGTTGAACGACTACGTTCTCAGTTCGCCGGCGATCTCTGACGGGCGGATCTTCATTCGCACCTCAGGACACTTGTACGCGATTGGGAAGTGATTGGAGTTAATTATGTTGCGCGCAGCAATTTTGATTGTTTTGATCGGTGTTCTGGTTAACGCGCAGGAGTCGCAACTCGGGCGAGTGGAGTTTTCGACTTCCGGCTCGCCGCAGGCCCAGGCGCATTTCCTGCGCGGGCTCGCTGCGCTTCACTCGTTCTGGTACGAAGAGGCGTTGGAGGCGTTTCGCGAATCGACCAAAGTCGATCCGGACTTCATGATGGGCTACTGGGGCGAAGCGATGACTTACAATCATCCGCTCTGGTCCGAGCAGGACATCGCCGTCGCACGCCTCGTAATCGCTAAGTTCAAAGACACGCCGAAGTTGACTGAACGTGAGCGAGCGTACTTGAACGCCGTCAAAGTCCTGTATGGCGAGGGCGACAAACGCGCCCGGGACACTGCCTACTCCGCGGCGATGGAAAAGATCTACCGCAGCTATCCTGAAGACCTTGACGCCGCCGCTTTCTATTCCCTTTCATTGCTAGGGCTCGTCAGGTCTGAAGACAAGAGCTATCGGTTGCAGGCGCGCGCCGGCGCAATCGCGCTTGAGGTTTACCAGAAGAACCCGAGTCATCCCGGCGCGGCGCATTACATCATTCACGCGTTCGACGATCCGGAGCACGCCATCCTCGCGCTTCCCGCCGCGCGGCGATACGCGAGCATCGCTCCGTCAGCGCACCATGCGCAACACATGCCGTCGCACATCTTTCTGCAACTCGGCATGTGGCCCGAGGCGGCTGCGTCGAATGAAGCGGCATGGCAATCGTCAGATGCATGGATGAAGCGGAAGAACCTGTCGGTAAACGTCCGCGATTATCACAGTCTGCATTGGCTGCTCTACTCGTATCTCCAGCAGGGCCGTTATCAGAAGGCGGAAGAGTTGCTGGCGTTGATGAAGAAGGTGATGTCGGAGTCAACGTACGACAACAAACTGCGCCCGGGCTATTACGAGAACAACTGGGCGAACATGGCGGCGGCGTTTATTGTCGAGACCGAGCGCTGGAAGCTGGCTAAGGATCTATTTCCTGAAAACAAAACCAACACTGAACCAGCAGGAACGAATGGAAGTCACGGCGGCAGCCATGGCACAACCGTGCGATATTCAATGGCCAGCCAGAATTTGCCGATCTTTATCCGTAGTTTGGCGATGATTGGCTCAGCCGAGGATCTCGGCTCGATGGGGCCGGTTAACAAACTTGAAATCGAAGCGCTCAACGCTGCAACGAAGCAGGATTATGTGGCAGCGATTGAGTTGATGAGGAAAGCAACGACGGCGGAAGAGGAGAGGGGCGCGCCCTCCGGCCCACCGTCGCTCATCAAGCCTTCACATGAGTTGTTTGGTGAGATTCTGTTGCGCGCGGGACAGCCGAAGGAAGCGGCGGAGAAGTTTCAGACGGCACTCCTCCGCCAACCAAATCGCGCTCGTTCACTACTCGGTCTTGCTCGCGCCGCAGCCCAAAGCGGTGACAAAACTACGGCCGTCGCGACCTACACCAAATTTCTCGATCAGTGGAAACAAGCTGACGCGGATCTTCCCGAGCTCCGCGAGGCCCGTGATTACGTGAAACAATAGCTACTTCTGCCGCACGTCGTAAGCGTAGATCGTGTCCTGGTCGCGCAGGTACAGGCGCCCGCCGGCGACGACTGGATGCGTCCACGTCTCCACGCTTCCTGCCTCGATCTTGAAGCGACCTTTCTCGGCATAACCTGTCGGAGTTGCTTCCACTAATCCCACGACGCCTCTCTCGCTGAAGCAGTACAGACGTCCATCGGCGTAGACGAGCGATCCTTTGCCGACGCTGCGATCGCGCCACGCAACCTCGCCCGTATCAAACTTCATCGCCGTCAGAATCGAGCTCGAGAAGCCATACAAGTGATCGCCGACGAGTACCGAACTGCTGTGATGAT
This sequence comes from Acidobacteriota bacterium, assembly GCA_046732535.1. Taxonomy (GTDB): domain Bacteria; phylum Acidobacteriota; class Blastocatellia; order Pyrinomonadales; family Pyrinomonadaceae; genus PSRF01. The sequence goes on along the minus strand of JBKPNH010000025.1, from coordinate 4,597 downwards.
TGCGCATGTCTTTCGTAAACCAGATCTCCTGCGCTGTACCGTCAGGCTTGATCTCGACGACGCCGCCTCCAGTCCCGTAATCAGACGAGATGAACACACGGTTGCCACGCGCAATCGGCGTCGCCGCATTCGCGGTTCGGTTCGACGGCCGTGCATACTCCCACAACAACCGTCCATCCTTCAGATCCAAACCCACGGCGCGTGAACCAGTGAAGAAGACGACCTGCGTGCCGCCATTTACCTCCATCGGAATCGCCGACGAATAGCCCGCCTCGTCACTCTGACTCTTCCAGATAACCGATCCATCAGTCTTGTTCAGCGCAACGATCGACGCGTTCGGCCCACCGGGATTCACGAGCAGCTTGTTCCCAATCACCAGCGGCGACTCGCTAATGCCCCACGTGATATTGCGTCCGCCAAACTCGCGCAGGACGTTCTTGGTCCAAACGATCTTCCCGGTGCGCGTCTCCAGTGCGGATAGATCGCCATTCCCGCCGAGCGCGTAAATTCGATCGCCGTCGACAGTCGGCGTGCCGCGCGGACCATTGCCGCGGTCGTTGTGAAAGGCACTGCCATGCGGCGTGGCCCATGCTTCTTTCCCGGTCGCCACGTCAAACGCGATGACAAACTCGCGATCGCCGCGCAGTCCCATCGTGAACAAGCGGCCATTCGCGATCGAGAACGACGAGAAACCACTTCCCGCGCCGGTTGCTTTCCAGACCAGCGGCGGACCTTCCGCGGGCCACTGTTTCAGCAGTCCTGTTTCTTTTGAAATGCCGTCGCGATTCGGCCCGCGCCACTGCGGCCAGCTCGCGGCATTGGATTGAGCGATCGCTATGTTTGCAACGAACAATAAACAGAACAACACCCCGATTTTTTTCATGCAAACTCCTTATCCGTGTTTCTGCGTTATTACGACTGTGGTTTGAAATACAAAACCAAACCACCACCTAACGCGGCCAAAATAAAACCTAAATAGAGCAACGGATTTGGTGAAGTTTTGGGGGGATGCAGCCACATCGAGTAGAGCACGTTGACCAGCGGTGCGCCCGCGAACACGAGCGGCATCACGTACGTCGGTAAACCGCCCGACCGAAAAGCGAAGATGATGCAGACAGCGCCGATCGCGCCCAACGCGCCCCCCAGACCGGCGCCAATCGATCCCTTCATCGTGAAACCGTTCAGTTGGCCCTGCGACGAAAGCGTGATGAGGGGCACCAGCACGCCGATGAGAAAGTAAGCGACGCCCACACATAACAAGGCGCGCATCGGATTGCCGCCAAGCTCGACCTGGCCGCGGTGTAACGCAGGACCATACAGTCCCCACGACAGCGCGGCGCCGAGAGCAAAAAGGATCCAGAGCATCAAAACCTCCGAATATGAAACTCGAAAAAGAGCTTTTCCGTAATGTCTATATCCTTGATTGCACGCATTCTAGCAGTCAGTCTGCGAATTGAATAGACAATTAGCAAAATGGAAAGCGATTTGCTAAGGTCTGCGAATTCACTCGGTGGGCCTGCAAAATTTCGAACGGGAGCACTAAATCTTGAAGCCAACTTTTCGTATCCTCGTCCTGCTCGTCCTGTCGTTGTTGTTCGCTTTGCCGGCCGCGGCGCAAACACATCGCGCCTCCGTGCGTGGAACAATCGTCGACATCCGAGGCGCTCTCATACCGGGTGCGATCGTCACGTTAACCAATGTCGCCACTGGCGAAGCACGCACCGTCGACAGCGGCGGCGAGGGCGAGTACGCGATCTCGTCGCTGCCTCCCGGCTCGTACACACTCAACGTCGAGGCGAAAAACTTTGCCCGCTTCGAGGCGCGATTCCAACTGCTCGTCAATGAAGTTCTGCGGCGTGACGTGATCTTAGACGTGCGCACTGATGATGGGTATGTTGTCGATTCGACATACGAAGCTAATCTGAAACAAGACTCAGCCTCGCTCGGCACCGTAGTTGAAAATCGACAGATCACCGGTCTGCCGCTCGACGGCCGCAACTTCTACGAACTGAGCCTGCTCGTACCCGGCGCCGTTCCGCCGGCCCAGGGCTCAGCCGGTTCAGTGCGCGGCGACTTCGCATTCAGCGTCAACGGCGCACGCGAAGACGCAAACAACTTCCTGCTCGACGGCGTCTACAACATCGATCCGAAACTGAATACTTTCGGCGTGCGTCCATCAATCGATGCGATTCGCGAATTCGAAATGCTGACCAGCACTTACGACGCTTCGTTCGGTCGCAATCCCGGCGCGCAAGTGAACGTCATCCTCAACTCGGGAACAAACGACTTTCACGGCTCCCTATTCGAGTTTCACCGCAACGCGGCGTTGGACGCACGCAACTTCTTCGCGCCCGCCGGCGAGCCGAAACCAAAATACCTGCGCAACCAGTTTGGCGGCGCGATCGGCGGCCCGATCGTCCATAACCGCACGTTTTTCTTCGCCGATTACGAAGGTACTCGCGCACGCGAAGGGATCACTCGTCTAACGAACGTCCCCACAGCGGAAGAACGCGTCGGAAACTTTTCGCACAGCGTGTTCGGCGTGCCGACGAACCCGTTCACCGGCCAGCCCTTCACCGGCGGCGCGATTCCCGATTTCTTCATCCATCCGGTCGGCAGAGCGATTGCTGCGTTGTATCCGCTACCAAACCGTAACGTGCCGTTTCAAAACTTCGTCTCTTCGCCAACGCAACGCGACGACAACGATAGTTTCGACGCGCGGGTCGATCATCATCTGACTGACAAAGCGGATCTCGCGTTTCGTTACAGTTTTGGCGATCGCGATCTGTTCGAACCGTTCACCGGCCCGTCGTTCGCCGCCGTTCCCGGTTTCGGTGACTCCGTGAAGCGCCGCAGCCAGAACGCGATGGCGGCACTGACGCTCGTGCTGACGCCGAAGCTCGTCAACGAAACGCGCCTGGCGTTCAGTCGAGTCGCCGCGTCGGTGACGCAAGAGGCAAGCGTGCTGAACTCCGAAGTCGGCCTGCCGACTGTCTCCCCGCGCGAGCGTGACCTCGGTCTCAGTTTCATCACGATTACGGGTTTTTCGCCGATCGGTGACGAAGGCAATAATCCGCAGAACAGCGTCACCAATGTCTACCAGGTCTTGAATAATGCCAGCTACGTGCACGGCAATCACATGTTCAAATTCGGCGCCGACCTGCGCTTCACGCAGCAGAACGCGTTCCGCGACATCGAATCGCGCGGCCGGTTGCAGTTCTCGCCGTTCTTTCAACTGACGGGAAACGCGCTCGCCGACATGTTGCTCGGTTTTCCGTTGCTGACCAGCGTCGCGCACGTCGATAACCCGCAGCAGATCCGCACTGAGAGTTACAACTTCTTTGTCAACGACAGTTGGCGCGTGACGCCGCGATTCACCCTCAACGCCGGTCTGCGTTACGAGTTCAACTCGCCGCCGGTAGATGCTGCCGATCGCGCGACTGTGTTCGACCTCGCGACGCGCCAAATCGTGGCAGTCGGCACCAACGGTGTACCGCGCAGCGGTTTCGCGGCCGATAAGAACAACTTCGCGCCGCGAGTCGGGTTCGCCTGGACCGTTCGCGACACCACCGTGCTGCGCGGCGGTTATGGCGTTTACTACGATCAATCGCCGCTCGCGCCGGCTGAGTCGCTCTACTTCAACTCGCCGTTCTTCGACAACAACATCTTCTTCTCGCTGCCGGGTCTGCCGTTGACGTTGAGTGATCCGTTTCCGTCGTTCTTCCCGTTCCCGCTGCCCGACTCGGCACTGGCGATCCAGCCCGATTTGCGCACCGGTTACATGCAGCACTGGAACTTCAACATCGAACAGGAACTCGGAAGCAAGACCCTTCTCGAAGTCGCGTACGTCGGCTCGAAAGGCACCAAACTCTTAACTGCGCGCGACATCAACCAACCGCAGCCGCAGCTACTGCCGCCGGGACTGCCGTTTGTTCCGCGACCCGATCCCCGTTTCGACGACATCGACCTGCTCGAGTCGCGCGGCAACTCGAATTACAACGCGCTTCAGGTCCGTCTTCAGCAACGACTCTTCCATGGCTTGACGTCGCTGGCGTCGTACACCTGGTCGAAGTCGATCGACGACGCGTCCAACTTCTTCAGCAGCGCCGGCGATCCGAACTTCCCGCAGAACAGTTACAACGTCGCCGCCGAGCGCGGGCGTTCGAATTTCGACGTTCGTCAGCGCCTGTCGGTCAGTTACTCGTACGCGCTGCCGTTCGGCAAGGGACGCCAATACCTGGCGGACGACGGTTGGGTCTCGACGGTCTTAACAGGCTGGGAAACTCATGGGATCGTGACGGTGCAGTCGGGCCGGCCATTCACCGTCGCGCTTGTTTCAGAGTTGGACAACAGCGGCACCGGCCGTTCGATCCTTGGCTTCGGCGCGAACGATCGCCCGAACGTCGTGGGGAATCCGGACATTTCAAATCGCACGCCGGAACGATGGTTCAACACCGCGGCTTTTGCTTTTCCGGCGCTGGGAACGTTTGGCAATGCGGGCAGAAATATTCTGGAAGGGCCGGGGTTTCAGAATGTGAATGCGTCGCTGCTGAAGAATACGCGGCTAACCGAGCGCGTGAATCTTCAATTCCGTGCC
>JBKPNH010000024.1:0-40842 GCA_046732535.1 Acidobacteriota bacterium | reverse complement strand
ACTTGATCCCGAGACTAGTGAACTCCGTGCGCTCGCGATCGGGATACACGATGTAATCGAGAAAGCGCGTAGGAAGCTGTGGCAGGCCGTCGGCAAACGGCGTGAAGAACCCCTTGCCGATCACCGTGCGAACGTTCAAATACTTCGCGCCACCGAGTACCTCGATGGCGCGATCAATAACCTGTTTGGATTTGTCGTCTACAGAGGGCGCAGTGTTTTGCGCCCTTGCAATACCAGTGGAGGCGGCGAGGCAAACTAACAGGAGGATAACTGTTCGCACTATTAGTTGAACTCGGGCTTTGGCCCACCGTCCGGCTTGACCACCACTTCGCCATTCTCGACGTCGACGCGGAACCGAGACGACGTCTTCCACATGCCGGTGATCGGCAGTTTCACTTTCTCGTCGATGTGCCGTTTCAGGAAGCGCGCGCCGTAAGCCGTGTTGTAACCGTTCTCGGTCAGCAGATTTACTGCGGCTTCGGTAACTTCAACCTGCTTGCCCTGGCGTTCCATCTGCCGGCGCAGCTTCTCGAGATACAACCTCGCGATCTGCCGCACTTCATCCATCGTCAGCGGCGAGAAGACGACGATCTCGTCGATGCGGTTGCGGAACTCCGGCGAGAAGCGCTGCTCCGACGCCTTCATCACTTCATTCTTGACGGCGCGGAAATCCGAAGCGGTCTTCGTGCCGAAGCCGAGCGGTTTCTCGAACCGTTTGAAACTCTCCGAACCGAGGTTCGACGTCATGATGATGATCGCGTCTGACAGATAGACTTTCTTGCCGCGTCCGTCAGTCAGCCAGCCTTCATCGAATGCCTGCAGGAACAGGTTCATCAGGTACGGCGAAGCTTTTTCGACTTCATCCAGCAGCAACACCGTGTAAGGGTTCTCACGCAATTGCTCGGTGAGTATTCCACCTCGCTCGGACCCGACGATGCCGCGCGGCATGCCGATCAGTTTTTCGATGCTGACGGTCCCATCGCTGTACTCGGACATGTCGATGCGAACCATCTTCTCTTCGTCGCCAAACATGAACTCGGCAACAGCCTTAGCCAACTCAGTCTTGCCGACGCCGGTTGGGCCAAGGAAGAGCAGCACGCCGTCAGGCTTGTAGTGCGACTCCTTCAGCGGGCCCTTGTTCAGCCGCAGCCGTTGAGCGACTGCCCTGATGGCTTCTTTTTGACCGATAACACGACGTCCCAACATCGCTTCGGTCATGGCGAAGCGATCGCTGGTGTCGCGGAAGATCATGTCGCGCGGAATACGCGACTCCTGCGAGATGACCTCGATGATGTGTTCGGGCTGCACCACCATCTTTTGCGGCTCGTTGATCTCCACCTTGACGGCGGCAGTGTCGAGCCAGCCGATAGCCTTGTCTGGCAGGTGCAGGTTGCGGATGTACTTCGGCGCCATTTCGAGCGCCGTGTTGATGGCGGCGTCCGAAATCTTGACGGAATAGTTCTTCTCCAGACGCGGACGAAGACCAAGGAGAATTTCGCGCGTCTCGGTGATCGAAGGCTCGACGACCTTCACCATGCGGAAGCGTCGCGCCAGCGCCTCGTCGTCTGCGATGTATTCCTTGTATTCGGAAATCGTGGTTGCGCCGATGATTCGCATCTCGCCACGGGCCAATGCGGACTTGAACATGTTGGCCGCGTCTGACGACGTTCCCAGCGCCGCGCCGGCGCCGATGATCGTGTGCGCTTCGTCGATGAAGAGAATCAGGTTGTCACGCTCTTTGACTTCGTCGATGATGCCTTTGATTCGCTCTTCGAACATGCCGCGCAGCATGGTGCCGGCGACGATGCCCCCCATCTGCAACTGCACAATGTGCGAGCCGCGCAAGCGGGCCGGAACCTTGTCCGGTTCCAGTTCGATCAAGCGTGCGAGACCTTCGATAACCGCCGTTTTGCCGACCCCAGGTTCACCCACCAACATCGGTGAGTTGGCCCTCTCGCGGTGGCAGAGGATCTCGATGATTTGTTGAATCTCTTTTTCCCGGCCGATGGTAGGCGGGATCTTGTCGGCCCGCGCAAGGCGGTTGAGTGAAACTCCGAAATGCTTCAGGTAAGGCGGAAGCTCGAACTTCTTACGGTTGAGCTCTTCTTCCTGCTCTCGTTTTTGGACCTGTGCACGCACGTTTTCTGCTACAGCATCGGGGCTGGCGCCCATGGTCCGCAGTACGTCTACGAACAGACTGTCCGAATTGCTCAGCGCTTCAAAAATGTCGGTGGCTTCGATGACCTTGCGTCCCTGCGTACGCGCGCGCTCCATGGCGCGCTTGAACAGGTCGGTCGTATCTGGACCGATGCGAAAGCCTTTGCCAACGTGTTGCTGCCGGCTGCTGCTGAGACGTTTCTCGATGGCCATTTTGACCACCACCGGATCGAGCGACAACTCGCGCATGGCGGAGTTGAACATATCAGGCTCTTCAACCGTCAAAGCCTGAAGTATGTGTTCGACCGATACGAAGTTTTGGTCGCGACGGCGCGACTCGTTCAGCGCGTGTTCAAGAATACGCTGACCGCTGTCGCCAAATTTATCCTTGTATGATCCTAAGTCAACCATAATTCTTTAGCCCATCGATCGATCAATTTGACCGATGCGACGGTAAACTCTCTACTTTCAAACAGCGGCTGCAACGTCCAACCGCGGAGAGTTGGATGTCGTCAGGATAAGCGCCGTTGCGTTTCAATGCAATAACTATTACCGGCGAGGCGATTCCTGCAATTCGCCTGCCGTAACCACGGATTTTAACTACGAATTTTTACCGGTCATTTACTTTAATAATCGTAGTCGTCACCTCCCGGGCTTGGCGGCGCAGCTTTCCTCGGTTCGGGCATGTCCGTTACGGCGGCGTCGGTGGTCAAAAGCAGCCCGGCGATGGACGCGGCGTTCTGTAAAGCCGTGCGGACCACCTTCGTCGGATCGATGATTCCAGCCGCGGCAAGATCTTCAAACTCGCCAGTGACGGCGTTGTATCCTTTATTTCCTTTCAGTCGTTCGATTTCGCCGATTACAACCGCGCCTTCTATGCCGGCGTTCTCGGCGATGCGCCGGATTGGCTCCTGAAGCGCGCGGCGCACAATGTTCACTCCCGTACGCACGTCCGGATCATCACTGTTGTGATTGTCCAGCACTCTCGCGGCGCGCAAGAGCGCCACGCCGCCGCCGACCACGATGCCTTCCTGCGCCGCGGCTTTCGTCGCGTTGAGCGCGTCTTCGACGCGCATCTTGATCTCTTTCATCGCGGTTTCCGTCGGTGCGCCGACTTTCACGACCGCCACGCCGCCGGCGAGTTTTGCCAGTCGCTCCTGGAGTTTCTCGCGGTCGTAGTCTGACGTCGTTTCTTCGATCTGGTTACGCAGAGTCGAGACGCGGCCCTGGATCGCTTTCGCGTCGCCGCCGCCTTCCACGATCGTCGTAGTTTCTTTGTCGACGATCACGCGTTTGGCTGTGCCGAGATCCGCGATGGTGACGTTCTCCAGTTTAATACCGAGATCTTCGGTGATCACTTTTCCGCCAGTCAGGACGGCAAGGTCTTCGAGAATCGCTTTGCGTCGATCGCCGAAGGCCGGAGCTTTCACTGCGCAGACTTTGATCGTTCCGCGGAGCCGATTGACGACGAGCGTTGCGAGCGCATCGCCGTCAACGTCTTCGGCGATGATTAGCAGCGCGCGTCCCGATCCAGCGGTCTGTTCGAGAATTGGTAACAGATCGCGCATCGCGGATATCTTTTTCTCGTAGAGAAGAATTGCCGGATCTTCCAGAATCGCTTCCATGCGATCGGGATTGGTCGCGAAGTAAGGCGACAGGTAGCCGCGATCGAATTGCATGCCTTCGACGATATCGAGCTCGGTCTGTAACGTTTTGGATTCTTCGACAGTGACGACGCCGTCTTTGCCGACTTGCTCCATCGCGGCGGAAATGAGCTCGCCGATGTGGCGGTCGTTGTTGGCGGAAACGGTCGCAACGTTCGTCAACTCTTCCTTGCCTTTGACCTTCTTCGACATCCGCTCCAACTCGGCGACGACTTGATCCGTAGCCAACTGAATCCCGCGCTGCAACGACATCGGGTTTGCGCCCGCGGCGACGTTCTTCACGCCTTCGCGGAAGATGGCCTGCGCGAGCACTGTCGCGGTCGTCGTGCCGTCGCCCGCTTTGTCGTTTGTCTTGACGGCGACTTCACGGACCATCTGCGCGCCCATGTTCTGATACTTGTCTCGAAGTTCAATCTCTTTGGCGACCGTCACGCCGTCCTTGGTGATCACGGGGGAACCAAACCTCTTGCCGAGGACCACGTTGCGTCCTTTTGGCCCGAGCGTAACGCGCACCGCATTCGCGAGCACATCAACACCTTGAAGCATCGCGTTGCGTGCTTCTTCTCTGAACTTCAATTCTTTAGCCGGCACTCTCTTGTCTCCTTAAATTGGTTTGATCTGTGTTACCAGACCCGCGCGCGACTCTTACGCGCGCCGGACGAATTAGCCTTTCACCCATTCGGAACCCGCGACTATATTCACTAATCACCTTTCCGTCCATATCGCTCTCAGCATCGACGGTGTCGACCGCTTCGTGCAACTCCGGATCGAACAGCTCGCCAACGGAAGTGATCGGCTCGACGCCGGCGTTCGTGAGCGCGTTTTGCACGTTCGTGGCGATGCGGCGTATGCCTTCCAACACCGCGTCTTTTGGCGCGTCTGCGGAAACGGCTTCGATAGCGCGGTTCAGATCGTCCAGCACAGGCAGGAAGTCAGTAATGAACTGTGCGTTCGCCGTCGCGGCGCGTTCATCGGCGGAACGATTCAAACGCTGGCGCGTTTCGTCAGTCTCGCGCTGCAATTGCTGGCGCAATTGATCGAACCGCGCCTGAACGTCCTGCGCCTGTCTTTCAGCCGCCTGCGTCCGTGCTTCGAGCTCCTCAACGTAACTCGGCTTGAGGTTCGGCCGTTCAGCCTCCTCCTCGTTTACCTGTTCGGATCCTTCCGGATCGAGATAAATGCGACGTTTGTCAGTAATTCTCAATTCGTCTTCGCGCGCATCCGCGCCAGCCTCTTTCGCCATGATGAAAACTTCCCCTTGTTCTCGTTATGAAACCTTGACAGCGATCTTCTGCGCCTTCTGCTCCTGCCGTTTCGGCAGGCGAATGTGCAACACGCCGTCTTTGTATTCAGCGCCGATGCCGCCCTGATCGATCGATCCGGGAATGCTGAAAGTCCGCAAAAACTTTCCGCGCGGCCTTTCGCTGCGATGCGTCGGTTCCTCGACGGCCCGTGTTCCTTTTACAACCAACCGGTTCTCGTCGATATCGATCTCGAGGCCGTCCCGATGAATTCCGGGCAAGTCCATCGCGATCACGAAGCCCGACTGCGTTTCATAAATATCAGCCGGAGGCGTAAAGTCCGCGCGTTCAAACTCCGCGCCGCCGCCCTCGTTCTGCGCGCGCCGTTGGGTCGCGTCTTCAAAGAGTCTGTTCATTCGATCTTGCAGGAGCATCAAATCCTGTAAAGGGTTCCACTGTTGTGACATCAATCAATTCTCCGATTTAGTTTGCCTTACGCCGTGGCGAAGGCTTGATCAGTCTTGAATTCCATCGTGTCGCCGTTAGCGGACAAGCGGATGGTTTGACCCGGCAGTATCTCGCCCTGCAGGAGTTTTACCGCGAGCGGATTCTGAATGTACGACTGGATCGCCCGTTTCAACGGACGCGCGCCGTAACTCGGATCGTAACCTTCACGCATGAGCAGTTCCCTCGCCGACGGCTCCAGCACCAGCGTCAGGTTTCGCTCGGCCAACATCGCGCGCAGACGCTCGAGTTGCACGTCAATGATCTTGCCGATCTGTTCCTGCGAAAGCTGGTGAAAGATCACGACGTCGTCGATGCGGTTCAGAAACTCCGGTTTGAAGTGCAGACGCAGCTCCTGAAGCACCGCTTCGCGGACTTGTTTCTCGTCACCTTCCGCGGCCTGAATCTCGCGCGAACCGAGGTTCGACGTCATGATCAGCACCGTGTTTTTGAAGTCGACTGTCCGGCCCTTCGAATCCGTCAGGCGTCCGTCGTCGAGAATCTGGAGCAGAACGTTGAAGACGTCCGAATGCGCTTTTTCGATCTCGTCAAACAGAATGACTGAATACGGACGGCGTCGCACGGCTTCCGTGAGCTGTCCGCCTTCCTCGTAGCCGACGTATCCCGGCGGCGCTCCGATCATGCGCGCCACTGCGTGCTTCTCCATGTACTCGGACATGTCGAGCCGCACCATCGCGCGTTCGTCGTCGAACAGGAACTCCGCGAGTGCGCGCGCTGTTTCAGTTTTGCCGACGCCCGTTGGGCCAAGAAAGATAAACGAACCGATCGGGCGATTCGGGTCCTGCAAACCGGCACGAGCGCGACGGACCGCGTTGGCCACGGCAGTCAGCGCTTCTTCCTGGCCGATCACACGCAGACCAAGACGCTCTTCCATCGTCACCAGTTTCTGCATCTCGCCTTCGAGCATGCGCGAGACGGGAATTCCGGTCCATTTGGCGACGACTTCGGCGACGTCCTCTTCGTCGACCTCTTCTTTCAACATCACGCCGTCCTGCTGGAATGCCGCGAGCTTGTCTTGTTCCGCCTTCAGCTTGCGCTCCAACTCGGGAATCCTGCCGTACTGAATTTCGGAAGCGCGCGCGAGGTCTCCGGCGTTGCGCGCCTGATCGAGTTGCAGCTTGAGTTGCTCGAGCTCCGCTTTCGAGGTGCGCATGTGGTCGATGGATTCTTTCTCGGATTGCCACTTCGCCTTCATGCCTGACGACTTCTCTCGCAGATCGGCGATGCGCTGTTCGATCTCATTCAGGCGTAACTTCGACTTTTCGTCCTCTTCACGCTGGAGCGCCTGCCGTTCGATCTCGAGCTGAATGATCTCGCGTTCGAGTTCATCGATGTCCTGTGGCAGCGAGTCGATCTCGATGCGCAGCCGCGAGGCGGCTTCGTCGATCAAGTCGATTGCTTTGTCGGGAAGAAATCGATCGGTGATGTAGCGGTTCGACAACGTAGCCGCCGCTACGATCGCGGAATCTTTGATGCGAACGCCGTGATGGACTTCGTAACGCTCTTTCAAGCCACGCAGGATCGCGATCGTGTCTTCAACCGTCGGCTCGCCGACGTAGACCTGCTGGAAACGACGTTCGAGTGCCGCGTCTTTTTCGATATGTTTCTTGTATTCGTTGAGAGTCGTCGCGCCGACGCAGCGGAGCTCGCCGCGAGCGAGCGCGGGCTTCAGCATGTTCGACGCGTCGATCGCGCCTTCGGCAGCGCCTGCGCCGACCAATGTGTGCAACTCGTCGATAAAGAGAATGATCTGTCCCTTGGCGTTCTCGATCTCTTTCAGCACGGCTTTGAGACGATCTTCAAACTCGCCGCGATACTTCGCGCCGGCCAGCATCGAGCCGAGATCGAGTCCGACCAAACGCTTGTTGCGCAGTGTTTCAGGTACGTCGCCGGAAACGATACGTTGGGCCAGGCCTTCGACGATCGCAGTCTTGCCGACGCCAGGTTCTCCGATCAGCACCGGATTGTTCTTGGTCCGGCGCGAGAGCACCTGGATGGTCCGGCGAATCTCGTCGTCACGGCCGATAACGGGATCGAGTTTTCCTTTGCGCGCAAGCTCCGTCAGATCACGCGCGTACTTCGAAAGCGCCTGGTAGTTCTGTTCGGCGTTTTGATCGGTGATGCGCGAACCGCCGCGCATCTGTTCGACCACTTTGAGCAGATCTTCTTTGTTGACGCCGTGTTGCCGCAGGATCTTGCCGGCCTCGCCGTCTTTGTCTTCGACGATCGCCAGCAGCAGTGGCTCAGTTGAAATGAACTCGTCTTGTAGCTTGTCTGCCTGCTTCTGTGCTTCGGTGAAAACTGCGGTCGTGCGGGTGCCGAAATACTGTTGTCCGCCCTGCACTCGCGGGAAACGCGCGACGGCAGCTTGCGTGTCGTTGAGTATGACGGCGACGTTCGCGCCGAGTTTGCCGAGGAGCGGGCGCACAATGCCTTCTTCCTGCTCGAGCATCGCGACGAGCAAGTGCTCCGGCTCAACCTGCTGATGGTTGTTCCTCTCAGCCAGCTCAATCGCCGCTTGAATTGCTTCCTGCGCCCGTAATGTGAACTTATCTAAACGCATTGCTTAAATCCGTGGTTAAAAGAGTCGAACGGGCTCGTAGTTCGCAGCCCAAACTGCGACGAGCCCGCTCGTGGATTATCCGTTCTGTCAAAGGTTAGCGCCCGCCAGACGCTTCCTTTGCCTTGCTGGACTCAGCCGTAGTGTCGATTGTCTTCTGCGTAGCGCCGCTTCCGGTTCCACTCACCTGGATGCGTCGCGCTTTCGTCTCCTCACGCTTCGGCAACGTCACGCGCAACACGCCGTTATTGTATTCAGCAACTGCGCCTTCAGCGGAAACGGTTTGAGGCAACGTGAACGAACGAGTGAACGCACCGTAAGAGCGCTCGACTCGATGATAGTTGTCGCCCTCGTCAGTCTTCTCAAACTTACGCTCGCCGCGAAGGGTAATGACGTTGTTTTCAACCGAGAGGTCAAAGTCCTCCTGCTTCATGCCGGGCAATTCAGCTTCAAGGACGATCTGGTCCTTGTTCTCGTAAATGTCGACGCTGGGCGCCCAGGCCCCGCGGCCGATGCCTTCGTCACCGAAAGCACGGGTCAGGTTGGTGGAGAACAGGCGGTTTACCTCTTCCTGCAACGTACGCAGATCACGAAACGGGTCATACCGAACGATAGTCATGACTTCTCTCTTCCTCCTTAAATATATAAGCCTTGTTCTTGTTCCCTGCTCAGTATGAGCGTGGCAGCATAATAAAGATTGAGTGCGCTCTTGTCAAGTCTCGTCCGTGTTTCGGCTGAAGCTGGGAAACTTCAACTTCGGGAAACCAAGCGGAACACGAATTAAAGGCCGAAGAAGCGCTTAATAGAGGACAGGATTCCGGCGGAGGTGTGGGAGGTGGCGACCGAGGGATCGGCCTGCGAGGCGAGGCCCTGACGGCGTTCGGCCATGATAAAGCTGAGTGATTCGACGAGATCCGGATTGGCGTCAAACACCCGTTTCATGGCCGCGTGCCCGATTTCCAGCACTTCCGTCTCCTCGACGGCGACGACGTTTGCAGTCCGCGGCTCGCCTGTAAACAAAGCCATCTCGCCGAAAAAGTCGCCTTCGTTGAGGGTCGCGATACTCCGCGAACGCCCGTTTTCATTGACCTGCACCTGGACGCGGCCATTGTGAACGACGAACATCGAGGATCCAGGCTCGCCCGCCCGAATCACCGTCTCACCGGGCGCGAAGACGTGCCGCACGGCCGCTTGCGCCAGCAAAGCGGTCTCATCGCCTGACAAAGGCGCGAAGAGATCCACCGCCGACAGCCTTTCCGCAATCGCGCCGCCGTCGCGCATCGCGACCTTGCTGGGACGCTCGATATATAACGTTTGCGTCGGGTAGGCAAAGTTCAGATTCGCGCGGCGGAACGCGTACCAGATGCGCTGCCGGACCAGCGCGTCGGTGTCGTTGTACTTGGCGTAATCCTTGAGCCAGTACTTCACTTCGTATTCGACCCCGTTGTCGCCGAGGTTTCGGATGCGGACAATCGGAGTCACCTTGTCGGAGACGTTGTCAGCCTCACGCACCGCCTCTCGGACGACGTGAATCGTTTTCGCAGGCGAGTCGGTGTAGAGCGTGTTGAAGTAGACGAGCCGGGCGTTCAGATTGTCGCGCGGGCAGACCTCGATTGGTTCTTTGGCGGCGTTGCTGTTGGCGATCAGGACCACGTGGTTGGCGAACGTGCGAATCTTGATCGCGCGCCAACTGATCTCTTCGACGACGCCGGTGTGCCGCTGCGCTCCGACGGTGATCACGTCGCCGACCTGGAACGGGCGGTCGGCCTGCAACGAGATGCCGGCGAAGAAGTTCCCGAGCGTATCTTGCAGGGCGAGACCGAGAATGACGCCGAAGATCGCGGAAGTTGTGAACAGCGCGCCGAGGTTTACTTTCGGAAAGAGGAACGTGAACGCGATCAGGAAGAAGATTGTGAATGCGACGATCGTGAAGATGTTGCGGATCAGGGTCGGCGCATCGATGCGTTTGAGCCGAAACGCGAGTCCGAAGAAAACGAAGTTAAGCGCGCGTACCAGCAGATAGCCGACGATCCCCAGCAGGATCAGTTTGATCACACTGATGATCGTATCGGCCGAAGCCGCCGGATTTTCGTCCATGCGCTGTTCGAGGAGGATCTTGACGTCGGCCTGGAGCGACCAAAAGATAGATACGACGAGTAGCGCGGCCGCTAACGCGACCAGAAACAGAATGAGCTTGTTGGTGGATCGGGGACGAGACACGGCGCGTTTCCTCAGGCAGAACCGGCTATTCTTTTATCACCGCTATTATTATAAAAGCCAGCGATAATGCGGTGACGATGATGGCCGTCAACCAGGCAGCGATGTTGTGGAGCGTTCCATTAACATGGGCACCCATCAGTTCGCGGTTATTTACCAACCGCAGAACGGCGAAGAGCACGATGGGCAGGAGCAGTCCGTTGATCACCTGCGTCACGAGCAGGACGCGAATCAGCGGCAGATTAGGAATGATCGCAATGAGCGCGCCCACGGCCACGAGGAAAGTAAACGTGCCGAGAAAGATCGGCGCTTCGCGAAAGCTTCGCGACACACCTTTTTCGAATCCCAGCGCCTCGCTGATCGAGTAGGCGGTTGCCAGCGGCAACACTCCGGCCGCCAGCATCGATGCGCCGAACAGACCCAGACCAAAGAGCGTTTGCGCGTAACGCCCGGCGAGCGGCCGCAGCGCGTGCGCGGCGTCTGCCGCGGTGGTGATTTGAATACCTGACTTGTGCAGCGTCGCCGCCGTCGAGACGACGATGAAGAACACGATGAGGATCGCGAAGATCGTCCCGACCCAAACGTCGATCTTTGTTTGCGCGTAGTCTTCGATCGTCACGCCTTTTTCGACGACGGACGACTGAACGTAGACCTGCATATACGGCGAGATCGTCGTGCCGATCACAGCGACGAAAGTGAACAGGAACGCATGTTCCAGGTGGAACGTCGGTTTGACAAGGCCTACGGCAACGGCGCCCCAATCGGGCCGCGACAGAAAAGCCGAGACGATGTAACCGAGAAACACCAGCGACATCAGCAGGAAAGCGCGTTCGACTTTCTTGTACGAACCCTTGACGATCAGCCACCAGATCACGATTGCAGCCAGCGGCACGGTCACAAAACGAGAGATGCCGAAGAGCTCGGTTGCCGCGGCGATGCCGACGAACTCCGAAACCGTTACGCCGGCGTTGGCTACTAAAAGCGCGAGCATTATCAGAGCGGTCCAACGTATGCCGAAACGCTCGCGGATCAGGTCGGAAAGTCCTTTACCGGTGACGGCGCCCATGCGGGCGCACATCTCCTGCACGATTCCGAGTGCGATGGTGATGGGGATAAGGAGCCAGAGGAGTTTGTAACCAAACTCTGCGCCGACGGAGGCGAAGGTAGCGATACCACCAGCGTCATTGCCGGCGTTGGCTGTGATCATTCCGGGGCCGAGGATAGCGATATAAGCGAGCAGGCGTCTGCGGCGCGCGACGGTGCGGCGCACACCATGCGCTCCACGCTGCATCAGACGACGTCCGGCAGCTCGAACTGCTGCTCGCTGTTCTGCCACTTGGAGGTTCTCCGTCGCTCATCATCCGAATAATCGAGGTAGACGTTGCCGCCAGTCCTTTGGCAGCAGGATTTCCATCGCGTCGTCTACGGTAATGATTCCGAGTATATCTCCTGATTCATCGATCACGGGAAGCGCAAGGAGATTGTACTCAGCAATTCTCTGCGCCACCTCTCTCGCCGGCTCGCTCGCGTCGGCTCGTTGAAACTCGGTGCGCATGACTTCTTCCAACGGCATCGACGGCTCCGCCAGAATCAAACTGCGCAACGCGATCACGCCGCACAACTTCCACGAGCCCTCAGCCTCTACTACGTAGAGGTAATAGATCATGTTTGGCGTTTCCGCCATCTCGCGCAGCCGCGCAAGCGCTTCGCCGACCGTGAGCGCGCGCGGCAGCGTGACGAACTCCGTCGTCATCAAGCCGCCGGCGGTGTCGTCTGCATACGGCAGCAGCTCGGCGACGTCAGCCTGCTCTTCGTGCTCCATCAAGCCGAGCAGTTCTTCCGCTTTCTCTTCCGGCAAGTCGCCGAGCACGTCGGCGGCCTCGTCGGGCGACATCCACTCGAGAATGTCGGCGGCGCGCTCCTGGTCCATGTCGCCGAGTATTTTGGCCTGCCGCTCGGCCGGCATCTCTTCGAGTGTCTCAGCCGCCGTCTCGTCGTCGAGCGATTCGACGACTTCCGATCCGTGATGGTACGAAAGCGCCTCCGCAAGCCGCGCGATCTCGACCGGGTGCAGTCGCGCGAGTTTGTCGCTCGACGACTTCAACTGCACGGTTGCGGCGTCAGTTGCGAGATAGCCGACATCGGCCCAATCAAGCACTTCGACCGGTTTTCTCGTGCCGGCGAATCCGGCGGGCGCGAGTCGTCTCCACAACGCCTGAAGACTCACGTCGGCGCCGGTGACGCGCCAATCTCCGGCGGCCTGAATGATCTGCACGTCGTTGACTCGCACCACTCGCTTGCCGTCAACGTCGATTAGTTGTTTGTCGAGAACGTCGCGCGCCAGTAAAACTTCGCTCTCGCGCCGGACGAAGGGACGCAGATCGAGAATATCCGAATTGAGCCGCACTCCATTCTCGTTAAGCTCGGTAATGCGCCAGCGCGACAGGAAGAAATCGCGGCGGCGATAGCGGGCGACGAGCCCCGTCACGGGCGGATGCTCGTCGTCGCCGAGACGCACGATGATGTCCTTCACAGTAGCGACCCTCAGCCCTTCAAGATCGCGTATCGGCCTGTGTAAGACCTGTGAAAGATAGAGCATCAACTCGATCACCTGTTCAAAACACTTTTGGCGACTTCGAGCACGGTGTCGCGGCGTGAGTAGATATCGTGTCGCGTGAGCGGCACTGTTTCGTCGGGCTTGATACCCAGGCCTTCGAGCCGCACGCCGCCGGCCGTGCGATAGTCAAACTCGCTGACATCCAGCAATCCTCCGTCCGGCAGCGGATGCCGGTTGCGGATCGCCAGGACGCAACCGCACGTAACGGAACCGATCACGCGCGCGCGATGTTGCACCTGCAACGCCGCGACCATGATCTCCGCCGCACTCGACGTGCTTTCACTGGTGAGAACTACGAGCGGCAGCTTGATGCGGATCAACTGCGGCACGCGCCAGAGTCGCTTTGAATACGTTTGCAGTTCGAACGACGCGCCGAAGCGATCGGCAAATTTACCGAGATTAATTCCGTCGTCCAGGAAAAGCGAGGCGATGTCGGCCATCGCTTCCGCATCGCCACCGCCGTTGCTGCGCAGGTCGAGCACGATCGCTTCCGCGCCGTCGAGCACGTTCGGCAGCGCTTTCGAAAACTCCCAGGCGACGCTCTGCGTGAACGCGTCGAGACGGAGGATCGCAACCTTGCCTTTCCGTTGATTAGTGAAACCGAGGTGGCGTTGAGTCCAATAACGTTGAAGCACTGCCGACTTCAGCTTGCGGTCGCGGTTGGTCCAGCCGACTTTCACTGAGGTACCGGCGGGACCTTCAAAGAGAGTCGCGATCGCGCGGAAGCGCGCGTGGCCGTTGGTGCTTGAGCCTGAGTTTCCCAAACGGTTCGCGATCGCGTGTGCGATGGGCACGCCGTCAATACTGGCGATCGCGTCTCCCGGGCGGATGCCCGTTCGATCGGCTTCGGTGTTTGGCTCGACGTAAACCACGGTTGGTACGCCTTCGATCTCGCGAATTGTTAGTCCCACCGTCACGTAGCGAGGGTTCCACCAGTCAAACTTCTCATCGGGAGCGTAGACTCGAGTGTGCGCGTCCTTCAGCGAGCCGATCATCTGGCGCAGCAGTTCATAAAACTCGTAAGTGCTGTTTGCTTTCGCGGCCGCTGGGCGGAACGCGGTGCGCTTGTCCTGCCAGTTGATCCCGTTGAGGGTCGGGTCATAGTAGCGTTCCTGGATCGTTTCCCAGACGTCGTCAAAGACGGTGAGACGTCCTTCCGGTGTGGCGGTCGAGACGACTGAAGAGTCATCCGCCCAGGTCTGTGGCGTAAGTTCCGCAACACAGATGAGCAGGATCGAAAGAACGATGAGAATGTAAAAGCGCCTTCCCATTTACTACCTCGGTGGCTTACGAAAGTTGTAGCGCAGCAGGACGCGCATGGGGATCGGATTACCGTTCTTCATTGCCGGGAAGAAATGCATTTGCCGAACGGTAGCGACCGTCGATTCGTCGAGGCCGTAGCCGGCCCAGCGAGCGATCTGTACTTCACCTACTTCACCATCCGCGCCCACGTTGACAAGCACGTCAACGATAGCTTCGGCGTCGGCTTGAGCGGCGGTCTCGGGATACGCCGGACGCAAACGCCTGTATGGACGCGGCACTCGGACGCCCTGAGCCTCCGCGGCTTTCTCATCATCGGGCGCTTCTTCGATCAATGGTTCGGCCGCCGTCACGATAACACTTCTTTGAGTGCGTTCGTCTTCGCGTGTCCGCCGGATAGCGATTACGATGTGATAAGAAATTTCGCCGTCCAAAAGTTCTGACAAGCCCTCTTCCGTGTCCGCTGACTCGTCTCCGTCAACACTCGGACGCGTCCACATGACGAGCCGTCCGGTACGTGAGCTGACCACGAAGATCGAACAATACGATTCGTAATACGCCGGTTTCGCGGATGACGAACGACGCAGCGTTTGCGCGTCGCCGAGGACGTAAAACTCAGTTCCCAGCACCGCGCCCAGGTCGCGTGCTTCGCTCACCGAGAGATTTAATGAGCCGGAGTACGCACCACCTGTAGCTGCTGCGCGGGTCATGTCGGCATCGGCGACAGTAAATTGTTTTGATCGCAAGCGGCTGCGAAATTGCTCTGAGATCCTTCGCCCGAACGGCGTCGCGCCGAAATCCAGTACGCTCACCGTAGAATTCTGAGCGCGCGCATCGTACGCGCGCGCATTGGAGAAGAACAGCGCCAACATTCCCGCTGTGAAAAACAAACGCCACGTAAGACTAATCACTCGACGTCGCGGTTTCTGTTTTGAGGCCACCACCATGATAAAGCTCGTACACCTCTTTCTTCACTTCGGCAGGAAAACAGACTCGATGAAGTTCGTAAGGGTATTGCAGCCCGCGCGCTACGTTGCTGACTTCGCTGATCTCTCTGATGCGCGGCGAAGCATATCCACTCTCGACGTAGATGTGCGTCTTGGGCTCTGCCTTTTCGGCGGCGTAGTAGTTGTAGTAAGGCACATCGCTCGCGCGATCTTCGATGAAGTAGTACTCGGGATCGAACCCTGCGCGTTCGACTGTCTGCCGTGCGGTGGAGAGAAATGCAGCGCGCTGATCCAGCGGCATGTCGAGATCGATCGCTTTGAAGAGCCGGCGCGCGATGAAGCGGCGACTGAGGTCGCTCAGGATGTGGTCGCTCGAGTTTTGCCACTGCTTAACGTGAAAGACGAAATCGGAGTCGTCGATCTGCAAGTGCTCGGTGATCAGCAACGACTCACGACGCAGGATCTTCTCGAACGCCGTGCCGCCCGCGTGCCAAACTTCCTTGCCTTCGTCGAACAGTTGCAACGCGCGACGAATTATCGAACGCAACACTGCCTCGGCGGATCGCAAGGTACGATGAAAATAGACCTGCCGAAACATGTAGTAACGCGCCTGCAAGTACTCCTCAACCGCATAGACGCCACGCGCTTCGACGTAAATCCGATCGGCTGCTTCGTCGATTGCCAGCGCGTTGATGATCCACTCGAGATCATAGATCCCATACTTGGCGCCGGTCATCAGTGAATCGCGCAATAGATAATCCATTCGATCGACGTCGAGCTGGGACGAAACGAGTTGGGCCAATGCCGACGGCCGAAACTTTCCTTCAATGATCGACGCCACCTTGTCCGGAAGATCGGGCGAGTGCGATCGCAGCAGTTCGCCGATCTCGGAGCGGTCGCTCAAGATCACTTCGACGGTCCAGTGCTCGTGATGAAAGTTCAAAACTTTCTCCATTACGTGCGAGAACGAACCATGGCCCACGTCGTGAAGCAGCGCCGCGGCGCGTGCCGCCATTCGATCGGCGGGATCGATTGTGTGTCGTTCAGAGAGACGATCGAGAACGCGCGTCATCAGATGGAACGCACCGAGCGAGTGCGTGAAGCGAGAATGCTCGGCGCCTTGATAAGTGTATAGACCAAGACCGAGTTGCTTGATGCGACGCAGACGTTGAAACTCGCCTGTATCAATCAAGCGCATCATCAACTCGCCTTCATCGTTGTCAGTTTGCAGGCGAATGATGTTGTGAACTGGATCGCGATAAATGCGTTCCGGCATGTCAGGTTCTTAATAACCGCAAATCAATGCGAAGGCAACTTATCTGAATAGAAATAAAGGAAAAGAAACACGGCTTTTGAGCAGTGTGCAGGGTAGGACGCAAGTGGTTGAAAAATCTGGATTTTCCCATTTTTTTGGATCTTCCTCAGCAATTGCGGCCTGTAGAACGCCCACTCTAGAGGGAATACTTGAAGAAACCCCGTCGCAAGGCACGTGGGCATGGCAATTGCCAAAACCGCCCCGGACGATCCCCCTCGTCCGCGGTATCTTGCGGTGCTGCCAAATACAAAAAGGGTAATTCAACACAGGAGGGGGCGGCACCTTGTTTAGTTCAAGAAAGGAAAGCAAAAAATGAAGATTGTCCTTAAGTTTATAAGCCTGTCGGCTCTTCTGATCTGCTTCGCACTGTTTGCTGGTAGTGCGTTCGGTCAGACGACGACGACAGGTTCAATTGAGGGCGTTGTGACCGACTCAACCGGTGCGGCGGTGCCAGGCGTTATGGTAACTGCTACCCGTCAAGGTGGTCGGACGACAAGCGCCACATCCAATGACGAAGGTTTGTTTCGTATCGTCAATATTGAGCCCGGCATTTACACCGTTACAGTAGCGGCCGAGAAGGGCTTCGCCGCATTTGAGCAGGCGAACGTGACTGTCAGTCTTTCGAAGACGTCAAACATGAACATTCAGCTTCGCCCGCAGGGCGCGGCTGAAACGGTGACTGTTACCGCCGGATCGGGAGCAGCCATTGACGTCACACAAAACACTACCGGAACCAACATTTCAACCGAGCAGTTCTCGAATTTCCCAACGCAGCGCACAATCCAGTCGCTCTACACGATCGCTCCGACTGTGACTCGTTCGGGTCTCCGAGACTCATCTGGTCGCGAGCGCGATCCCTCGGTCGCTGGTTCGTCCGGTCCCGAGAACAATTACATTCTCGACGGCGTCACCGTTACGGACCCCGCATTCGGCGGTTCAGGTGCAAACCTGCCGTTCGAGTTTGTGCAGGAGCTCGAGATCAAAACCGGCGCATACGGCGCTGACATTGGTAAAACCACCGGCGGCGTGTTCAACGTCATCACCAAGAGCGGCACCAACGAGTTTCATGGTGACGCGTTTGCCTATTTCGTAGCCAAGAGCTTCGTCCGCGAAGTGAAGTCCGACGCGATTCCTTTTACGGGCGCTGCGGCGAACGGCTACTCCGAAGTTGACGCTGGTTTCGACATCGGCGGTCCGATCGTCAAAGACAAACTCTGGTTCTTTGGGGCGTTCAATCCACAGTACCGGAAGAATTTCTTCCTGACCCAGACGTTCCTCCAGGACGTCGAAAACAAAGTCACCACGCCGTTCTACGCGGGCAAACTGACTTGGGCCATCAATCAGAATCACAACTTCACCTTCTCCACCTTCGGCGATTACACGAAGCAGGAAGGTCACTTGTTTGGGTTCTCGGGCTTTGGCGCCAACCTGGCGAGCTTCCGTGGCGAGACGCAAACGGGCGGTTCGAATTACGCCTTCCGTTTGAACTCGACCTTCAGCCCGAACTTTATCGGTGAGTTCTTCGCCGGATTGCACTTTCAGCGCGCGAACACCATTCCGGAGCTCGACGAAACGCTCATTACCGATCGTTTCGCCATCCTCCGCAATGGCGCTGTGCTTCCGGTAACGGAAACCACGGTTTTCTCGCAGTCCGACGTCGGTCCTGATGAGGATGGAAATCCCATCATCGTACCCAACGTGCGTCTCGCCTTCGTCGAAGGCACTGGCGGTACCGTGCAACGCAACTTTGTTCGTCAGGGTTTCGGTCTGAAGTCGTTCCAGGATCGTGACCGTATCGAATTCGGGGCCCGCCTCCAGAACGTTTGGCGGAGCCACACGTTCAAGTACGGTGGGGAGTTCAACGAGAACAAGTACAAGATCGACACGGTCTCAACTGGTGGACAATTTAATTTCACCGCGGAGAATCCTCCGGGTGCCTACCGCATCGAGAACCGTTTCGCCGTTTGCGCTCGCATCTCCACGACGACAATCCGTTGTCCGAGTGCTTCGCGCACCGCGAACGTCAATTTGCTGATCGCAGCCGGCCAGGCTCCGGCTGGTGTTACGACTGCCGAAACTGGTGACGTTTCGATCAATCCAACCAATCCGTTCCTGCTGCTCGACGTCGTTCGTGCACGTGACTTCAGTCTCAATACCCAAGGTGATTTCACCACCACGCGAACCGAAAGCTTCTACTTCCAGGACGACTGGAAAGCCACTCGCAACCTCCAGGTCAACATCGGACTGCGCTGGGACTTCCAGCAGGCTTACTCGCTTGGCGGCGATACCTACCTGAACCTGAACGACTTCGTCAGCAACACGCAGCCGCGTCTTGGGTTCACCTGGGATTTCACCGGCGAAGGTCGCGGTAAGTTGTTTGCTAACTATGCCCGTTTCCTCGAAACGCCGATTCCGCTGGATATCAACGTTCGTGCCGGCGGTAGCCAGGTTCAGAACGATTTCAATTTGAACATCAACCGCGTGAACGGCCGTCCTGGGGCAGCCTGCACGCCTGTTCATCCCGAGGACGGTTGTTTTGGCAACTTCGGCAACCTCGGCGGCGACGCGACCCCGATCGATCCAGGTCTCAAGCCGCAAACAGTTAACGAGTGGACTGCCGGCCTCGAGTGGGGTCCGAGCAGATGGCGTGACCTTACCTTCGGCTTCCGTGGTATCTACCGTGCTCAGGACGAAGTCATTGAAGACGGTTCGTTTGACGACGGTGGTCACTACTTCTTGTTCAACCCGGGCCGTCGCGGCACCGGCAACTTCGAAACGACTGAAGACCTGGCCTGCAGAGGTGATGAAATTCAGGGAATTGCAGCCCAGTGCTTTGGTCCAGCTCGCCGTTACTACCGAGCACTCGAGTTCACCGCTACGAAGCGTTTCTCGAACAACTATCAGTTCATCGCTTCGTACGTCTTCTCGAGCCTAATCGGTAACTACGAAGGCTTGTTCCGTAACGACAACGGCCAGTCTGACCCGAACATCACTTCGTTGTTCGACCTCGTCAGTTTGCTTGAGGGCATGTACGGCCGCCTGCCGAACGATCGTCCGCATCAATTCAAGTTTGATGGCAGCTACCAGTGGCCATTCAAACTGATGACGAGCGCTTCGTTCCGCGCGCAGTCGGGCGTTCCGTTCAACGCTTTGATTCCGCACCCTGTCTACCTTGACAACGAAGGCTTCTGCCAGGATCTGGGTGCGCCGCCGCTCAATTCGCCACTCGGCCGTGTTTGCCACCCGCGCGGCACGGCGATCAATCCGATAACGGGCAGCAATCGCACGCCCACCACCTTCAATCTGGATCTCGGCGCCTACTATCCGATCTCGGTCGGTGAAGGTAAACAGCTCCGGCTGCAGGTGGATTGGTTCAACGTTTTCAACAGCCAGCGCGCTATCAAGCAAGATGAGACCTTCCTGCTCACTAGCGGCTCGCCGGGTATTCCGCCGGTTCCGAATCCGTTCTGGGGCACTGGATCGATCTTCCAGTTCCCGTCGGCAGTTCGTCTCGGCGTGAAGTTCCAGTTCTAACCACACTGGTTTTTTCGACCACGCTTTTCGAAGCGTGGGAGTTTGAAAAGGGAGGCGTAAGAACTACGCCTCCCTTCTTGTTTTGTGGTAACCTTCAGCCGTCCACTCAAACCTTTCTCTACAAACGTACTCGGCAACTGCTGGTTAACGGAGTTATCGAGATGGCGCAGAATCAGATCAACCTTCGACTCTCCTATCGCTATCCCGTCCTTCTAATATTGTTGCTTTCGTTCGCTGTCGTTGCCCAGGCGCAGTCAGGAGCAGGTGTTGACACAACAGGCACGGGCGGACGTCATTCGATCAGCGGGCGACTCATCTTTCCTTCCGGGCAACGAGCCGATACGCGGCTCAAGATCAAGCTGGAGAGCAGCGGCCAGGGGGAATTGAGCGTGCTGGCGGATGGAAACGGAAACTTTACGTTTGCATCCCTTCGAGCAGGCAGCTACACGGTCGTCGTCGAAGGAGGCGATTACTTCGAAACCGCTCGTGAGACGCTCTACATAGATCCGACGTTGACGGACCGCCGATCAAACACGACCATCGGTCCGATCTCGAAACCGTATACAGTGCAGGTTTATCTGCGGCCGAAGCAGGAAGATGCGCAGATGAAGCCCGGCGTGCTGAATGCTGCGCTCGCGAGCGTTCCGAAGCCGGCCGTTGAGTTATATGAAAAAGGTTTGGCGTCTGCGCACCGTGGAGAAACCGAGAAGGCGATCGACGACTTGAAGCGTGCGGTCGCGCTTTATCCCAACTTCGGTTTGGCGCTTAACGAGCTCGGTGTCCAGTATCTGCGCAAGGGCGAGCTCGATAAGGCTGCGGAAGCGCTCGTGAAGGTGCTGCGAATCTCGCCGGAAGCGCCTGAGCCGGGTTTGAATTATGGAATCGTGTTGTTGCAGCAGAAGAAGTTTGCGGAGGCTGAGAAGCAGCTTCGGGATGCTGTGAAGAAGAACGATCGCGCTTATACGGCGCACCTCTATTTCGGTATCACGCTCATCTACGTCAAGAACTATCCTGAAGCGGAAGCCGAGCTGTTGAAGGCGATCACGATCGGCGGTGCGAAGGCCAGTCAGGCGCACTACTATCTGGGTGGGTTGTACTGGCAGACCGGTAAGCACCAGCAAGCCGCGGACGAACTCGAAACGTTCTTGAAACTTGAGCCGAAGGCTGCCAACGCGGATAAGCTGCGGAACACGATCAAAGAGCTACGCAACAAGTCTTAACAAGAACTTCGAAATTCTAACGTTTGAGTGTCAGCAGGTGGCCGAGTTTCTCTTTCTTCGTGCGCAGGTAACCGGCGGCGTCCTCAGTCGCATCGACTTCAATCGACACTCGCTCCACGATCTTTAAACCCGCTTCCTCGAGCGCGCGCAGTTTGAGCGGGTTGTTCGAGATTACTCTCACCTGGCACAACCCGAGATCGAAAAGTATCTCCGCACACTGCCGGTAATCCCGCAGGTCGACAGCCAACCCAAGCTGCTCATTCGCCTCGACCGTATCCGCTCCCTGATCCTGCAACGCGTACGCCCGAATCTTATTGACGATGCCGATGCCACGACCCTCCTGCTGCTGGTACACAACAGCGCCGCGGCCCTCCTGCTCGATCATCTGCATCGTGCGGTGAAGCTGCCTGCCGCAGTCACACTTCGTCGACCCAAAAACATCCCCAGTCAAACATTGAGAATGGATTCTGACGAGCGTCGGCACGTCGCGGCGCATCTCTCCTTTAAAGAGGACGACGTACTCTTCGTGGGTAGTCAGCGAGCGGTAAGCCGCAATCTGAAAGTCGCCCCATTCGGTAGGCAGATTGGCCACAGCAACGCGTTCGACGGTGCCGGTCTTTACGTCATCGCAACACGACTCAGGGGTCTGTTTGTCTAACTCTTGTACTTCCATCGGCGGTTACCTGAGTAAGTCGAGTTAAATAGGGTTTGCCAATTATCCGTATTACGCCGTGGTTTCGCAACTATTCCGTGGCTAAGGCGTGTACCGGGTTTGCGGTGCCTGATTTGGCCGTGTATGCTTCTGGACTGTCGGCCAGCCCCGGCAAATCGAGAGGAAGTCCTGGTGAATAGCAGCCTCAATCTAGCGTCAAAACCGTTCAGTAACCGCGTCCTGCCGTGGGCGCTGGCCACCATTGTGCTGCTGATTTCAGTGGTCGGCCTGATCATCGTCGTGCGCCTGACAACGGTCGCCAGAAAGCAGGGAGACGTTGCGCAGGTCGAGATCAACGCCTTGAAGCAGCAGGAACAAGCGCTGCTACAGCGAGCACAGGCCGTTAAAGACAATCTAACCTGGGAACAGCAACAAGCCGTGCCGGCTGCGCACGAGCTGATCGATCGCAAGCGGTTCTCTTGGTCCAGGCTGCTCGCCGACCTCGAATCGTCGCTTCCCAACAACGTCAAAGTTTCACGCATCGCCGTGCGCGACGTGACAACGCAGGGCGATCAAACAGTCGCCGCACTCGATCTGGCGCTTTTTGCAAACAGTCCGTCGACAATCAGCGAGATGATTGCGGATATGCACCAGGAAGGAATCTTCCAGCTCGTGTTGCGATCGCAAAACCTTCAGAAGGGTCGCGGCGAACAGGGAACGGAATACGAGTTCGACGTCCTTTATCAGTCACGTCCGGGATATGCCTCGGAAAGAGTAGCTGAAGCGAAGAACCCGCAGAATTCAAATGAGGAGCCGAGATGAGCGCACAAGCCAGGCCTGACTCGGCGAACGTTCGCGGGTCTAGATACAAGGAACGTGTCGATCAGTTTATTAGCTCACGGCGCGGCAAGATGTTTGGCGTTGCAGAGGTTGCCGCGCTCGGCGGTAGCTGTTTGATTCTGTTGCTCGTGCTGTTGAGTTATCTCTATTTTCTCGTGCCTGCTCGTTCGCGCGTTGCGTCGCTGGCGCAGGATAAGAAACAACTGCAAACGAACCTGACCACGCTCCAGGGTGTTGTCACTACCGACCAGAGTACGACGACGAGTGTTCACCGAATTACCGACAGCCTGGCGAAGTTTGAGACTGAGCATCTCCTGCGCCCCGACCAGGGACGGATGGAACTCTACGAAGAGCTCAATCAGCTCATCATCAAGAATGGAGTTCGAAATACCGCCGGCCCGACGTACACCGCGCTCGACCCTGAAGGAACCAAGTCGACCACCGGCAGGACCACGACTACCAAGTGGCAGAGTTTCTATCCCGGCGTGGCCGTGATGGTGACCGTTGAAGGTCAGTACGAGAATGTACGGCGCTTCATTCGAGACGTCGAAAGAAGCAAGCAGTTTGTCGTCATCAACGAGGTGGAGTTGCAGCGTGCGCGCGATCAAAACGCGCCTGTGTCGACGGCGCCCGGGCCTGCTGCTTCGGACGACGATTCGGCGCCTGCGGCCACTGCGGCTGCCGGCTCCGGCACGCGCGGCTCACTGGTCAGTTTGCAACTGAGTTTGGCAACTTATTTTCAGCGCGAGGCGCCAGTCACGCCGGCGGCCACAGCGCCAGTCACGCCGGCGCCACAGCGCCAGTGAATCAGGTTTAACCGATGCCCGTAGTGGAACTAAACAAACCAGGCGAAAAGAAGAAGCTGATCATCGCGGCCTCTTTGGGGCTGGTGGCGATCCTCTTTTTGTGGTGGACGTTCTTCGGCTTCGGCAGCAGCACTAGTCCGCGTGCGACAGCGAAGCCTACCGCGACTCCGGGCGCGAGCCCGCAACGCGCCGGCGGCACCAGGCCAGCCAACAACCAACGCGGCAACGACGCAACGACGGCTGCCGTGCTCGATCTTACGACGATTCGCGAAGTTGAATTTGTGCCCTCTTCCTACAACGCGCCGGAAGCGAAGCGCAACATCTTTGCTTACTACGTGCCACCGGTTATCGAGAAGCCGACTCCGAAGATTGAAGAACAGCCAACTCCCCCTCCACCGGACATGCTGCTCGCTTCGGTATCTCCGGCGAATGCCTATGCGCGTACGGGTGACTTTAAACTAGAGGTTGCGGGAGACAAGTTCACCGGCGACTCGCGCATCTATGTAGATGGAAGAGAACTCCCGACCACCTTCATCAGTCCGCAACAACTATCGACCACGGTGCCGGCGGCGTTGATCGCTGCTCCGGGCGCGCGCCAGATCATGGTTCGCACTCAAGACAATCGACTCCACTCAAACGTAGTCACCTTGAGTATCGCCGCGCCGCCGCTTCCGCAATATACATACGTCGGCATCATCAGTCCGATAACCCGCGTCGGGGACACCGCGCTCGTTCAGGACAAAGCGAATAAGAGCATCGTCGGCGTCCAACGCGGCGACCTGCTCGGCAACCGGTTCCGCGTCACCAGCATTTCGGATAAAGAGTTGGTGCTGATGGATGCCACGTTGAAGATCCAACACAAGCTGACGATGGTCGAAGGCGACAAGGGTGCCGGCTCTCCTTTATCACGTCCGACGCCGCGAGTTGATGCTGAAGATGACGAACCTTAGCTCATGGTCCAACCACAATATATGCGGGTCGGCGTCGATGGACTCAGCGCCGGCTTCACACGCAGGTTTGGCTGCTGAGAGGCGTTCGGAAGCCGGATACACACTCGTGGCGCTGCTCGCGCTCATGACCGTCCTGGTTACCTTTGCGATGGCGATCGCCCCCAGCGTGCAGCAGCAAGCAGAGCGTGAGCGAGAGAAGGAAGCTATCTTTCGCGGTGAACAGATCGCCGATGCGATCCGCATGTACTATCGTTATCGCAGCGGCGTATTGCAACAACGAGGCGATGCTGCGTTGCCTTCCTCGATTGAACAATTGCTCGAAGGCGTACCCATTCAGGGTGGAACAAAGAAGCTGCAAATACTTCGTCCCTCAGCCGCTCGAGATCCGTTGACGATCGAAGGCGAGTGGCGTTTCATTCGTCCGCGTGGTGAAGCGCTGATCGACTTTCAGCAGTCGGTAATGTTCTACGCGGGTAATGTTCTTCCGCAGCCGCGCGATCCGCAAATGGTGCAGTTACAACAGTTTGCGGTGCCGCCTATCGTCCCTATCACGAATCTCGGCGGTGAGCGCCCACGGCCTTCAGCAAACGCCGCGAATGAAGATTCGAGTGGTCCATTCGTCGGCGTTGCGAGTCGCAGCGAGCGAGCGTCGGTACTTACGTTCTACGGCATCGAGCAACACAGTCAATGGATCTTCACGCCTCTCTTCCGTAACTAAGAGTTGGACCACCTCGTCAAAGCGTCCGGCAACCCGATCGCAAACATCACACTCAACTCGATCAACTCATCGTTCCCGTTCGTCGCGTTGCGCAGCGCATCTCGATCGTAAGATCGACGTCGAGCGTGCGCGCGTGATGACGCGTCGAGGCCTTCCAACGATCCAAAAAATGGCGCGAGCGTAGTCGAAAAATATTTCAGGCCGCAGTAATAAGTTATTGACATCCGTTGTATTTGCGTTTATATAGCAAGATGTTGTGCGCCGTTTACTCTAGCCCACAAGAGAGAAGAGAGCACAGTATCTTGTGGTCATGAAGAAACAAAAAACCAAACTCGAAAGAAGGAGCACATAGAAGCTATGGCAACTAAAAAAGGTGGAAAGAAAGCAGGCGGGAAGAAAGGCGGAACCAAGAAGGCCGCGAAGAAGGGCGGAACCAAGAAAGCCGCAAAGAAGAGATAACTCGAACCAACAGGTTACAGCAACAACCTTCCACCGGCGCACAAAAACATCTGAGGCCCACGGGGCCTTGCAAAAGAAACGACGAGACCTTCAAGCGAAGCTCGTCGTTTCTTTTTGTTCTATTCGTGTTATCAGTGTTCCATGATCAACGTTGCCTTAGTCGAACCTGAGATCCCACCCAACACCGGCAACATCGCTCGCCTGTGTGCCGCGACTAACGTTCCGCTTCACATTGTCGGCGTCACTGGCTTCCGCATGGACGATCGTGCACTGCGTCGCGCCGGTCTCGACTACTGGCCCGAAGTGAAACTCACGCGCCATCGCAATCTCGATGCGCTTTACGCATCACTTCCCGACTCCAGGTTCATCTACTTGACCACGAAAGCAGATCGCCTCTACACCGACTGGCAGTTTCAACCAGACGATTGCCTCGTCTTCGGCCGCGAAACTCGCGGCCTGCCCGAAGAGCTCCTCCGCGCGAACTGGCAAAACTGCCTCAAGATCCCCATGCCCAACCCGAACATCCGCAGTCTGAACCTCGCCACCGCCGTGGGAATCGTCCTTTTCGAAGCCCTCAGGCAGACAGGTCAATTTCAATGATGTAATCTGTGAACAGAACCACAGATGCAGCGAACAAACATCCGAAACATCGCCATCATCGCCCACGTCGATCACGGCAAGACAACGCTCGTCGACGCGATGCTCCGCCAATCCGGGACCTTCCGCGAGAACGAACAGGTCCGCGACCGAGTGATGGACTCGATGGATCTCGAGCGCGAGCGCGGTATCACGATCATGGCGAAGAACACCGCCGTGCGTTACCGCGACGTGAAGATCAACATCGTCGACACTCCCGGCCACGCTGACTTCGGCGGAGAGGTCGAACGAGTCCTGAAGATGGTCGACGGCGTGATGCTCCTGGTCGACGCCGCCGAAGGTTGTCTGCCGCAGACGCGTTTCGTATTGCGCAAGGCGCTCGAAGCGAGACTGCCGGCGATCGCCGTCGTCAACAAGATCGATCGCGGCGACGCGCGCCCCGCTGAAGTCGTCGACGAAATCTACGAGCTCTTTCTCGATCTGGACGCGACTGACGAGCAGATCGAGTTTCCCATTCTCTACGCCGTCTCGCGCGAAGGCACTGCGAAACGCAAACTGGAAGACGAGTCGCGCGATCTGCAACCGCTCTTCGAGCAGATCGTCGAGTCGTTGCCGGAGCCTAAGGAACTGCGAACCGATGCGCTGCAACTGCTGGTCGCCAATCTCGATTACAACGACTACGTCGGCCGGCTCGCGATCGGACGCATCTTCTCGGGTGAGATCAAGGTGGGCGATCAGATCGCGGTCGTCAAACCCGATCGATCGGTACACAAGACGAAGGTGTCGCAGTTGTATGTCTTCGAAGGGCTCAAACGCGAATCGGTTGATCGCGCCGGCTGCGGCGAGATCGTGGCGCTCGCCGGTATCGAGAACATCAACATCGGCGACACCATCACGTCCGTCGACAATCCCCAGCCGCTGCCCGCGATCGCCGTCGACGAACCGACGATCGCAATGATCTTCGGCGTCAACAACTCGCCTTTCGCCGGACGCGAAGGAAAGTACGTCACGTCGCGGCAGCTCAAGGAACGTCTCGACAAAGAGATTCTCGGCAACGTTGCGATCCGGGTCGAAGAGACTGAGTCGCCGGATCAGTTCAAGGTGTCAGGACGCGGCGAGTTGCAGTTGGCGATCTTGATCGAGATGATGCGTCGCGAGGGTTACGAATTACAGGTTTCAAAACCGGAAGCGATCACGCGGCAAGTCGAAGGCAAGCTGCTCGAGCCGATCGAAGCGGTGGTTGTCGATTGTCCCGACGAGTTCATCGGCGTGATCACGGAAGCGCT
Source organism: Acidobacteriota bacterium (assembly GCA_046732535.1). GTDB lineage: Bacteria > Acidobacteriota > Blastocatellia > Pyrinomonadales > Pyrinomonadaceae > PSRF01. The sequence goes on along the minus strand of JBKPNH010000024.1, from coordinate 13,277 downwards.
GGGCCGCCGCAAAGGTCAGATGACGAAGATGGTCAATCACGGCACGGGCCGCGTGCGTCTAGAGTTTGAAGCTCCGTCGCGCGGGTTGATCGGCTTTCGCAATGAGTTTCTGACAGAGACGAAGGGGACCGGTCTCTTGAACACGATGTTTCTGCGCTGGGGCGAGTGGCAAGGTTCGATGCGCGGCCGCGCGACCGGTTCGCTCGTCGCCGATCGCATGGGCGAGACGACGACGTACGCGCTGTTCAACCTCCAGGAACGCGGCACGCTCTTCGTTCGTCCCGGAACTCGCGTCTACGAAGGTATGATCGTCGGCGAGAACGCGCGGGCCGTGGATCTCGACGTGAACGCCATCAAGGAAAAGAAACTGACCAACATGCGCGCCTCGACTGCCGACGAAGCGATGCGCCTCGTGCCGCCGAAGGAGTTGTCGCTGGAACAGGCGCTGGAGTTCATCGCCGGCGACGAGCTGGTCGAAGTCACGCCGGAAACAATCAGATTGCGTAAGCGAATCCTCCCTGCCAATCTGCGTCCCAAAAAGAAAGAAGATGAGAAGTAGTTTTCGTCTCCCGCTCGTCTATCCAATAACAGATACACAGATCTCGGGTCTTTCACACGCCGACCAGGTTGAATTGCTCGCGGAAGGCGGCGCGACGCTCGTGCAGTTGCGCGAGAAAAAGCTGCCGGCGTTGGACTTTTACAACCAGGCCAGAGCAGCGGCGAGAAACGGACTGACGCTCATCATCAACGATCGCGTCGACGTGGCGCTCGCCGTTAACGCGGCCGGGGTGCATCTCGGCCAGGAGGATCTACCTCCGGAAACGGCCCGTAATCTCCTCGGCGACGACGCCATCATCGGATACTCAACACATAACATCGCCCAGGCGCGGGGGGCTGCGATCTTGCCGGTTAACTACATCGCCATAGGTCCCATCTTTCAAACCTCTACCAAAACGAACCCGGATCCCGAGGTCGGTCTCGACGGTCTCAAGGCCGTTCGCGATGCGGTCGGCGACATTCCTTTGGTGGCGATCGGCGGGATAACGCCGGCAAACGCGGCTGCGGTAATCGACGCCGGCGCCGACTCAGTCGCCGTCATCAGCGCCCTCCTGGACGGGGGTCCGACGGACATCTCTGCTCGTTTCCGGACCTTGAGCGACAATTTGTCCATGCGTCAAACATAATTTGCTTGCGTTTGTCATCGTTATGCGCGAGAATCGTCGCGGTTGTGAGTGCCCCCCAAAGGGCTCGTTGACCACCTACCTCTAGCAGCGATATCCAAAACACAGATTCCGGACCATAGATGAGCTTCTTCGACTTACCGCCCATAATCGAGCGAATGCTGCTGGTCTCCGACAAGATCAGCGATCTGAACTTCTCGGTCGGTCAGCCGCCGCAGGTGGAGATCAACGGCAAACTGACGCCCGTGCAGCCACTCGGCATGCAGAAGCTCTCCCCTTATCAGACCGAGATCATCGCCCTGACCCTGATCCAGGGAAACCCCGACGCCGCTGAACGACTGGCCCGCACCGGAACTGCCGATCTCAGTTATTCGCTCCCTTCGCGCGCCCGGTTTCGCGTGAATATCTTCCAGCAGCGCGGCGTCTACTCGATCGTGATGCGCGTCATCCCCACCGACATTCCCTCGATCAAAGCGCTGGGACTGCCATCGCATTTGGTTGAGATCGCCGAGTTGCGTAACGGCCTCGTCCTGATCACCGGTCCGACCGGTTCAGGCAAAAGCTCCACGCAGGCAGCGATCATCGACATCATCAACGAGAAGAAGCAGTATCACGTCGTGACGATCGAAGATCCGATCGAGTATCTGCACAATCACAAGAGCTCGACGATCAACCAGCGCGAGGTCGGGCACGACACGCGCGACTTTCCGTCCGCGCTGCGCGCGACCCTGCGCCAGGCGCCCAAGGTAATCCTGATCGGCGAGATGCGCGACTTCGAAACCACCGAGATCGCGTTGGAGGCCGCTGAAACCGGCCACCTCGTGCTCTCCACCCTGCACACGATCGACGCTTCCAAGACTGTCGACCGAATCATCGGTCTGTATCCCAAGAACGAGGAGCAGGTGATCAGGACGCGGCTGGCGCAAACCTTCCGCTACATCGTTTCGCAACGGCTGATTCCGAAAGCGGACGGCAGCGGACGAATCGCGGCAGTCGAGATACTGCGATCGAGCCCGCGCACGCGCGAGTACATCGAAGTCGGCGAGGTTGAAGGCAAGTCGCTCCTCGACGCGATGCGCGATGGGAAGCTCGACGGCATGCAGGACTTCGACACCGTCATCAAGGGACTGATCGAAAGCAACGTCGTGTCGCTTGAAGACGGCCTTGCCTTCGCGACGAATCAAAACAACCTGTTGCTCTCGCTTAAAGGCATGACGGCGGCTGAAGATTTCATTCGCCGTGACGGTGACGCCATTCCGGCGAGCACGTTCTCCGACTCCGGTTCGATGCTGGGCATGATCGAGTGACCCACGCACGCGCGCGCCTTCGTTAACGAACATCATGATCATTGTTTGCCAGAAATGCGGAACCCGTTTGCAGGTTGACGAAGAAAAGTCGCCGGCGCGTCCTTTCAACGTTCGTTGCCCGAAATGTAACAACACGGTCAGTTCGGGAGTTGCCAGCCCGGCGTCCGAACACGGCGCGTTGGCAGTCGGTGGCTCGCCTGCGACGGACCATCCACGTTTTGAACCAAACACAGCGCGCGCTTACGAACCTGCGGCGAAGACCAGCCAGGCGGAAGCCGCCGAGGTCATTCCGGAAGACGCCGTGCGAGCGTTGCTGGAGCTTCTATCGAAGGGCGCAACGCATGCTCCGGAAAAGCCAGGTGCGAGACCGGCGTGGGATCAGCGGAAAGCGTTGGTGTGTACGGCTGAAACGTGTCGCGAGACGGTCGCTCAACGGCTAACCGAGAGCGGCTATCAAGTTTATGTTGCCGAAGACACGCGACAGGCGATCGAAACGATGCGGTCCAACAAGATGGACGTCGTCGTGCTCGACCCGCAATTCGATCCGGCGGAACAAGGCTCGGCTTTCGTCATCCGCGAGATCAACGTGCTGCGGCCGCCGCAACGCCGGCGGGTATTTTTCGTCCTGATCTCGCCTTCAATGCGCACGATGGATGCGCATGCCGCCTTTCTCAGTAACGTCAACCTGGTGGTGAACGCTGCCGACGTAGACGAGCTGCAACGCATAATGGAAGTCGCTTTCCGGGAGTACAACGAGCTCTATCGCGAGTTCAACGCGGCATTTAGTTTGACTGCTTTGTAGTTTAGTTATATCTGTGTAATCTGTGGGTCCCTCAGAAACACGGATTATGAGTACCAGCCACCACCATGACCATCGGTCGTCCAGCAATTGGCGACGATTGGGTGGGGTCTTAATTCTCACCGCGGCATACATGATCGCCGAACTCGTCGGCGCGTGGTGGACTGGCTCGCTGGCTTTGCTCGCCGACGCGGGCCATATGTTCACGGACGTCGCGGCACTGGTTCTGGCGCTGACGGCGGTTTGGTTCGGCTCTCGTCCCGCAACTTCCAAAAAAACTTTCGGTTACTACCGGCTCGAGATCATTGCCGCGCTCGTCAACGGCGTAGCGTTGGTGGTGATCTCGTTGATGATCTTTTACGGCGCCTATGAACGATGGCTCGATCCGCCGGTCGTTCGCAGTGGTCCAATGATGGGTGTTGCGGCGGGTGGTCTGGCCGTCAACCTGATCTGCGCCTGGATACTGCACGGGCGTCACGAGATCGATCTGAATATTCGCGGTGCCTGGATGCACGTAATGGGCGACGCGCTGGGTTCCGTCGCCGCGATTATGGCGGGCGCTTGCATGTCGCTCTTCGGTTGGTACGAGGCGGATGCAGTCTTCAGCGTCTTGATTAGTCTGCTGATCATCTGGAGCTCGATCAGGCTGATACGCGAATCGACGAACGTGCTGTTGGAAGGCACGCCCGCGCACATCAATCTGGCCGCGGTTGAAGATGCGATCCTCGATACGGACGGCGTGGCCGACGTACACGATCTGCACGTTTGGACGATTACTTCCGGGCGCGACGCATTGAGCGCGCACGTAATTCACGCGCACAGCATTTCGCAGCCTGACTTGTTGCGCGAACTGCGGACGAAGCTGCACGATCGTTTCGGCGTCGATCACCTCACGATTCAGATGGAAACTCCCGACTTCGAAGATGAGACGTTTCACTTTTGTCACGCCGGAACGGCATGTTTTCGCTCCGAGCGGGATTGAGCCTGGCACCAAAAATATGGAACTGAGTCTCCTTTTAACGCTGGACCTGCGAGAACAGGCCGCGTTGCAAGCGGCGCTCGTGACGCACGGTGCGCCGGACGCGCTGGTCACGCTCGCGTTGACGGGCGCTTGCCGTATAGGTTCGTTACAAGAGGCGCGGCAGTTGCGGAAGTGGCTGGGCGAAGCGCGCACCGATGAATCCGACTTCGCATCGCTGCACGTTATCGAGAGGGCTTTGGTTGACTTTGGTTTTTGAATGACCGACGACGCGCTATGACCCGGCAATTCGATCTTGGCTACGGACGCACCTCAATCAGGTTTGTAGCAGATGACGATCGGTTCTCGCTGATTTCGGACGAGCACACTGCGCCACCGCCGTTGACCGACGTACAGATAAGCGCCGCTTTTGATTCTCCAATCGCTTCACTTCCACTTGACGAAGTCGCCGGCAGTGACGATTCCGTGTTGATTGTCGTGTCTGATGCGACGCGCGCGACAGGCAGCGCGCACGTAGTGAATCTGCTGGTGCGCAGACTGGTCCAGGCAGGCGTCTCGCCGGCCAATATGGCGGTGATCTTCGCGACGGGCATCCATCGACGCGTGACGGAAGAAGAGAAGCGTGAACTGCTGACGCCGTTCATCGTGCAACGCATTCGCACCCTGGACCACGATGCGACAGACACGTCCAGACTTGTCTCCGTTGGTACGACCGAAAGCGGTATGCCGGTGGAAGTCAGTTCAGCGTTGCCGGCGTTTTCGCGCGTGATTGTGATTGGCGGCATCAACTTTCATTACTTCGCCGGGTTTACCGGCGGGCGCAAGTCGCTTTGTCCGGGGCTCGCGTCGGCGCAAACGATCCAGGCGACGCACATGCTGGCGCTCGACTTCGAGCGCGGCGGCCGCAAAGCAGGTGTCGGCCCGGGACTTCTCGATGGAAACGCTGTTCATGAGGAATGTGAACGCATCGCGAAACTCGTCGCGCCCACGTTCGGCGTCAACACCATCGTCGACGAAGCGAAGCGGATCGTGAACGTCTTCTGCGGCGATTGGCGGCTGGCCCATCGCGCCGGTTGCGAGTATTACTTGCAGCATCATTCGTTTCCGATCGGGGCGAAGCGCGACGTGGTGATTGTTAGCTGTGGCGGCTTTCCGCACGACATCAACCTGATCCAGGCGCACAAGGCGCTCGACATGGCGGCGCATGCCTGCAAGGATGGGGGCACGATCGTTCTGCTGGCCGAGTGCAGTAATGGCCTGGGCCGTGACGATTTCCTGAAGTGGTTCGACGTGAGCGATTCGCGGATGCTTGAAAAGCGTCTGCGGAACGGTTACGAAGTCAACGGTCAAACGGCGTGGGCGTTGTTGACAAAAGCGGAACGGTTTCGCGTCTGTTTGGTGTCGCAACTGCCGGACGATCACGTAAAGCTGATGCGGATGGTCCCGGCGCGTACGATCGAGGAAGGATTAGAGAACGCGCGGGCGAGCGATGGGTTTATCATGCCTCGTGGCTCGGCAGTCCTGCCGCGATTAGAATTCTAGGAACGTGGAGTTCAAGTTAACATCATGCACGGTGCGTAGCTGGGAATGGCGCGATCGAGATGCGATCGTGCGTCACGCGAATAATCGAAACGTCTGGATCAATCTGCGTGACCGGTTTCCCCATCCCTACACGCACGCCGATGCGCGAAACTGGCTCGACAGCGTCGTCGGGCTCAAGCCGGAAACTCATTTCGCGATCACTGTCGGCGAAGAGGCGGTCGGCGGGATCGGTTTCACGATCCAGCATGACGTCGCGTATCGTTCGGCGGAGATCGGGTACTGGCTCGGCGAGGAGTTTTGGGGGCGCGGTATCGCCACGCAGGCGTTGATTGCCGTGACTGAACATGCGTTTTCCACGTACGATCTGTGCCGGCTGTACGCGCACGTGTTCGATTGGAATGCTGCCTCCGCGAGAGTTTTGGAAAAGGCGGGATACACGTTTGAAGGACGTTTGAAGAAGAGTGTGACGAAGGATGGTAAGACGATCGACCAGCTCATGTACGCTATGATTCGCGATTGAAGAAGGAGACGGAGATGAAACTCTGTATACGACTCGCCACCGCATTAACGGTTTTATTGGCCGCTTTGTCCATTAACGCGCAGCAGGAGCAGACGCGTGTACCGGAGGAAACACGCGTGGCGTTAGGTGAGAAGGCGGTGGCCCATGACCTCGACGGCGTGGCGGTGTTGGAAGCGACGTTGCGTACTACGGAGCTGAACGGTGCTTTTGACGATCCGATCACGAACGTTCGCATCGTCATCAGAAACACCAGCGCTACTTCCTATGCGTTCGTTTCCGGAGTGGTTACATTCTACGACGCTGCGGGTGTTCGTTGTGGTGAAGGAATCTTCAAGGCGGATGTACTGGCAGGAAACGAGTCGTTCGAGACTGACACTCCGGGGTTGCGCATTCGTTGTCAGGTTTCAACGTGGCGCATCGTCGCAACACACCTGCTGCCGCGACTGCCAACACCGCTGCGCCCATAGAAAGGAAATGTAAGAACCTCGTTCATGCTCGCAACGCTAATCGAATTGCAGCGACTCAAGCGACTCGATCGCACAGGCTGGACTCTGCGCGGGCTGCCAAACGGAACGGAATCGGTGGCAGCCCATTCGTTTGGCGTGGCCGTGGCCGCGATGTTGCTGGCCGATAATTTGCTCGCGCAAGGTGTGCCGCTGAACGTCGAAAAGGTGTTGCGCATGGCGTTGCTTCACGATTGGGCCGAGGTTCGCGTCGGCGACATGCCGCGCATCGCGACCGCTTACTTCGGCGCCGAAGCAAGAAAACAAGCGGAAACTCGCGCCTTCACCGACGTCGTCAGCGAACTGAAAAACGACTTGTACACGGCCCTTTACGACGATTACGAACGACGCGACAGCCTTGAGGCCCGGTTGGTAAAAGCCGCGGACATCCTCGACTTGCTGGTTCAACTACTCGCGCTCGAACGCGCGGGCGCTCGCGGCCTCGACGAATTCTGGGAAGTTGCCGAAAACCCAGAGTTCCACCTCGGCGACGTCGCCAACGGAATTGTTCGCGAAGTTTTCCAGTCGCTGCTGAAAGCCCGGGATGAGATCGCCTAAACCATGTTTGATTTGATAGCCGACGCGATCGCAGGGCTGACGTGGCTCAGCGTACTGATCGGAATCGCCATCTTCCTCGTGACTTTCTCCGTCAGTCTCGGCATCGTTTCGCTGATCCTGGTCAAGCTTCCCGCCAACTATTTTCGCCACAATCATCATTCAAAATTCTGGGCCGGACGCCCGCCGGTGGTCAGAATCCTGGCCCTCATCGGCAAGAATCTCCTGGGCTGGCTGCTGATAGTGATCGGAATCATTCTCTCGCTGCCCGGTGTTCCCGGTCAGGGCTTGCTGACCATCTTGTTGGGCGTCATGCTCGTCGACTTTCCGGGCAAGCAGCGGTTGGAACAGAAGTTGTTACACAGGCCGGCTATCAAGAACTCAATCAACCGCTTGCGGGCGCGTTTCGGCAAGCGGCCGCTGGAGCTTGATTAATCATCCCTGTTTCGCGATTTTCAAGCGTTTGACGTATGATTTGCGGCTTAAGAGTAATGCTCAAATATCTGAACGCACACAGAATCGCTCACACACGCTTGCTCCCCACGGTCTTCCTCGTTTTTGTTTTGTTGCTGACCTCAGGTTGCGGTCTTTTCGGTGCCAAGAAGAAGATCGAAGTTCCTCAACTGCTCACGCCGGTGTCCGAAGCAAGCAGGGATCGACTGATGCAGGAGGTGAACCGGCTCTCGACCGTACAGTCGATTCACGGCAAGGTCGACATTCAGTTTGAAGACACGTCGTTTGCGACCTCGGGTATCGCGGATCAATATCGACTGGTCGATGGCGACATCACGCTTCAGCGGCCGGGGAAGATATTGCTGATCATTCAGTTCACTTTCGTCGACATCGCGCAGATGTCGTCAGATGGCGAGCATTTCAGAGTCGCGGTTTTGAAGGGCGACGAGAAGTACAAGCGCTTCGTGAAGGGAACGAACAGCGCCGTCTATCCGAAGCTCGACACCAATGATTCAGCTTCGTCCAACAATAAAAATAACGAAAAGAAGACGGAGAAGCAGACGGTCAGCGCGCTTTCGAATCTGCGTCCACAGCATTTGACCGACGCGTTCATGATTCGGCCCATCGACCCGAACTTGATCTACGTGCAGAGCGACTTTTTTCAGGAAGAGCCGGACACGCGGCGCCAGGCGAAAAAGGGAGCGCGCGTGATGCGTCCTTACTATTTGCTGGAAGAGTTCTCGGCGCCGACGCCCGCTGAAGCGCGGATCGTGAGACGTTTCTGGTTTGATAGAGTCTCTGGAATTCGGCTTGCTCGCGTCCAATCGTACGACGACAAAGGATCGCTGGTTACTGACGTGTCCTATTCCAATGAGAGAGTGGTTGGGAGCAGCAGAACAGCTTCGTTGCCGAGCCGGATTGAGATTACTCGCCCACAGGACCAGTACAAGTTGAACATCATTTACCAGGACGCGAGCTCGGTCGAATTGAACCGCGAATACCCGCCGAAAGCGTTTGTGCTGGAGAACAAGTGGGACCTGCCGGAAGTTGATCTCGACGCCGTGAACAAGAAAGTTACCGCGAACAAATGAACATTCCCGCGGCAGATGATATAAGACTAAGTCATTTCGAATGAGAACGATTCTACAAGCTGAAAACCTGGTAAAGGTCTACAAGATCGGAAAGATGGACGTGCCCGCGTTGCGCGGCGTCTCGCTGGAAGTGCAGGAGGGCGAGTTTGTCGCGATTATGGGGCCGTCCGGTTGCGGCAAGTCGACGATGCTGCATTTACTTGGTGGCTTGTTGACTCCCACTGAGGGCCGGATTGTCATCGACGGCGAGGACATCACGGCTGCTTCGGACGCAAAACGCACGGCTGTGAGGCGCAAGAAGATCGGGTTTGTGTTTCAACGTTTCAACCTGTTTCCGACGTTGACGGCTGAAGGAAATCTCCGACTGGCGGAGCGAATTCATGGCAACGGCGGCGGCGGGGATCCGCAACGCCGGCGCGACGTGCTTCGGCTGTTGGGTCTCGAAGACAAACTGCACCACAAACCGCTGGAGTTATCCGGCGGTGAGCAGCAGCGAGTCGCGCTGGCGCGGGCCGTGGTGACGCGTCCGGCAATCGTGCTGGCTGACGAGCCGACGGGAAATCTCGATTCGGAGAATTCGGCGCTCGTTCTCAACATGTTCCAGGAGTTGAATTACCGGTTTAATCAAACCATCATCATGATCACTCACAACCCTGAAGCTGCGGCAATGTGCCGCCGCATCGTGCAGATGCGTGACGGCCACATCGTCGAACCTTCGCCCTCTGTTCGCCTCTAATCCGCGTTCCCTGGAGTAAGTGTTGTTTTTATAGTTCCCGAGGAAACACGGATTTTGATAGAATTTCGACCGACCCGCCAGCCGCGACTCGCGTGGCTGCTTACTTGCAAGCTGGAAGACGGTGCGAGGCCTGACGACCACACTGAAGAAGATCTTCTTCTGGAATTACCCAAGAAACACCTGGCAATGGGATCTTCTGTGCGTCGTCATCCTGATTTTCATATTTTTGACACCAAAAACTTGGTTCTCGAGTGGCGAACGAGCACTAAATATCGGGCATCAAAGCGCAGTTGCCCAAACAGTGGTTTTGGGACCTGAAGTCATTGTTAATGAAGCAGATAGACCTCAAATCGAACAGCGCGTCAAGGACCTGACCGGACGCACGAATTTTGAGGTGGTTGCGGTCCGGAAGGTGGTCGGTGCAGACGGCAGGACCCGCAGCTTTGAGGTTGACATAAGATAGCCTTTCCCTATAATTGCGAGGTTTTTTGCGAGCCCGAGGGAGAGGAGATTCATTAAGGAGCACTTATGAAGAGATTGTTTTGCTCAGGCCTGATGATAGCTTTGATAGTTTCCGCGTTTGCGGTCGTTTCGCCGACGGCAAACGGGCAGGGAGCGGGCCTGGTGAGTTCCGTCCTCAGCCGGATGGAGAAGAATCGTCAGACTTTGAAGTCGCTGCGGGCCGGTATCAATGTCGTGAAGTACAACTCGCAGCTCGGCGTTGAAGATAAATACAGAGGCGTCGTTATTTATATGCCCACCGGCGGACGTCAAGCCGCGGTGAGGATCGACTGGACCAGCCCGCGCAAGGAATCGCTGGCGGTCAACAATAATCGCTACACAATTTACCGTCCTACCTTGCGGACCGTCATGACCGGCGATTCCACCAGAATGGGCAACGGCGACAACAACGCCAACAGCTTGTTGTCCATGATGAGCATGTCGAAGGCGCAGCTCGAAGCGCGCTTCCAGCCGGTGAAGGACGTACGTGAAGAGACTTTGTGGGGCGGCGTCAGCACGATCCATTTGACCCTGGTGCCAAAAGGTAAGGCGAGCTACAAATACGCTGAGGTTTGGATCGACGGTGGAGGAATGCCGGTACAGAGCAAGATCGTCGAGAAAAACGACGATTCGACGACGATGCGCCTGACTGATCTGGAGAAGAACCCGCGCATCAATCCCGGCGACTTCGATATCAAGTACGATTCAAGCGTGAAGATCGTCAAGAGCTAAAAGAACCAAACAACACGAAAGCCTGAAGGGCTCTGTCAACAAAACAGAGCCCTTTCGCTTTATGCGTGTTTTTGCCGCGGTTGCGTTGGACCGCCTTCGTCGCATATTCTTCGCGTCGAATCTATTGCAGACTAGATGAGAAAAACCAAGTTCCTAAAACTGAAAGTGCGTGAGGCGAGCTTTATTTCCCGCGCATTGCTTTCAAGCCGCCACCCTGTTCTTGCGCACCTGATCCCGATGCGCCGTTGCAATCTAGCCTGCGGCTATTGCAACGAATACGATCACAACTCCAAACCGATCAATCTCGACGTCGTCAAGTCGCGGCTCGATAAACTGGCGAAACTCGGCACGTCGATCGTCACCATCTCCGGCGGCGAGCCGATGATGCATCCCGAGCTCGATCAGATAATCCAACACATTCGCCTGCGCGGCATGATCGCCGGCCTGATCTCGAACGGCTACTACTTCACGCCGGATCGAATCAAACGGCTCAACCACTCAGGGCTCGAGTATCTGCAAATCAGCATCGACAACGTCGAGCCCGACGAAGTCTCGCGCAAGAGCCTGCGTGTGCTCGACAAGAAGCTGCGCTACCTCTCGGAGTACGCGGATTTCCACGTCAACATAAATTCCGTAATCGGCGGCGGGATCAAAAACCCGGACGACGCTTTGACCGTTGCGAAACGCGCAGTCGAGCTCGGGTTCTCGACGACCGTCGGCGTGATTCACGACAGCGACGGAACGTTGAAGCCGCTCTCGGCAAAAGAGAAAGACATCTTCCAGCAGGTCAAGAAACTCGGAAACAAAGATCACGCCCGCTTGAATTGGTTCCAGGACAGCATCGCGGAAGGCAAACCATACAACTGGCGCTGCCGCGCCGGCGCTCGCTATCTGTATGTTTGCGAAGAAGGGCTGGTCCACTGGTGCTCGCAACAACGCGGCTACCCGGGCATTCCGCTCGAACAGTACACGATGGAAGATTTCGATCGGGAGTACAACACCGAGAAATGGTGCGCGCCGACTTGCACGTTACAGTGCGTCCACCAGGTGGGAATTCTCGACAACTGGCGCGATCCGCAGAAGACGCCCGCGCAGATGGCCGAGGAACAGAAGGAAGGAAAAGGCGTCGGCGAGATGATCGGCGCCGACTAACTGGTCATGTAGTCACGAGCGCGTCGGACCAAGCGCGCCGCCTACGGTCGAAATACTCACCGAGCTGGAAAGTCCCAAACCGGACAATCGTCCAGCCATCACGACAATCACGTCGCCTCTTTGCACGATGCCTTCGTCGAGCAGCTTTTGCTCGCCAATCTTCAACATCTCTTCGGTCGACTCAGCTTTTCGAACCAGCAACGGGTCCACGGCCCAGATCAACGACAGCGCCGCCTGCACTTCCGGAACGTGCGTCAACGCAACGATGCGCTGATCGTGACGTATCGCCGACAGCCTGCGCGCCATCAATCCTGACGCGGTGTAGACTGCCGTCACCGTCGTTCCCATCTCATCCGCCGCGAATGCCGCGGCTTCGCACAACGCGCGACTGACGCGTCCCGATTGCTTGCCGGTCGGATTGAAAATCTCCGACTTTATGCCCGACTCCGCTGACTCGATGATGCGCTCCATCGTTGCCACAGCCGCGACGGGATGGTCTCCGGTTGCGGTCTCGTTCGACAGCATCACGCAGTCAGTGCCGTCCCAAACGGCGTTCGCCACGTCCGACGCTTCCGCTCGCGTCGGCCGCGGGTTTGAGACCATCGACTGCAACATCTGCGTTGCCGTGATCACCATCTTGCCGGCTTTGATCGAGCGCTCGATGATTCGCTTTTGATAGACCGGGACGAGCTCCACGCTCGTCTCGACGCCGAGGTCGCCGCGCGCGACCATGACTCCGTCCGCGGCCTCGATGATCTCGTCGAGATGATCGATCGCTTCCGCCTTTTCGATCTTGGCGACCAGTGGCGCGCGTCCGCCGGCCTCGGCAATCAACTGCTTCGCGATCTCGCAATCCTGCGCGCGGCGGACGAACGATAGCGCGATGTACTCGGCTTTCTGCTCCACGGCCCAGCGCAGATCGATTTTGTCCTTTTCGGTTAGCGAGTCGATGGGCAATTCAACGCCGGGCAGGTTGATGCCTTTGCGTTCGCCCAGCAGGCCGCCGTCGATCACGCGGCAAATCACGTCTGTGTCGGTGGTGCTTTCGACGATCAGCGAGAGTGCGCCATCGTCGAGCAGCAGGCGAGACGTTGGCTTAACGACGCGGGGAAGATCCGGATAGTTGGTTGAAACTTGAGACGCATCCCCAACGATCTTTCTCGTAGTGAGCGTGAACGCCTGTCCGGCATTTAGTTTTACCGGCTGATCGTCCTTGAGTTCGCCGG
>JBKPNH010000023.1:0-19990 GCA_046732535.1 Acidobacteriota bacterium | reverse complement strand
GTAATAGACAGTGAGGGAACAAAGATCTTTCTGTTCTCTCCTGTCTTTTGCTTTTGTGCCTTTTGTGGTTAAAAGGATTTAGCGTGTTGCCGTCGCGTGGTCTTCCTCTTTCTCGGGAAGCTTCTCGGCCGCGCGGCCTGTCATTTGGTACGGCCGGCGCTCCGGCAAATCGAAACGATCGCCCTGGCTGAGTACGTGGATGCGAAGGTCATAGACGGACGGCGTTTTGTGTCGCCCCTCCTCCGCGACAGTCGAGTAAGTCACGAACGATCCGTCGATGACGTAAACCGCCCCCGAGCCAAGCACGTAAAAACCTCTATCTCTTTCGACGACGATGGCTGTCTGTTCATCAATGCCGATTCCCAGGTTCGCCGGGTTCTGGGCAACTGCACCGACAAGCCTTCCGAGTCTTCCGCGCTCCATGAAGTGCTGATCGATAATCACTCCGTCGATTAAACCTAAACCGGGCGCCATCCTCGTTGAACCACCGATGACGTGCGACTCTTCGTCGCCGCCTTCAACCATCATGGTATGACTCATCACTGCCGCGCCCGCGCTGGTGCCCGCGATAACTCCACCGTTTTCATAAATTTCGCGAATGCGACTAAAGATGGGCGTGTCGCCGATCTGACTCGTAATCCTTATCTGGTCGCCGCCGGTAAAAAAGACACCTGCTGCATCGTCGAGAATGCGCAACTTGCTCTCAGGCGTCGCGTCTCCGCGGTTTGCGATTTCGAGGTTGTACACATGCTTCACGCCGAGTTGGCGAAAGGCGCGCTCGTATTCGTGGAAGAGTTGTTCCGGGTTATTCTCCATCGCCACCGTCGACACGACCAGCTTGCCTGTACCGACTCTCCGCGCGACCTCGCCGAGAATAACCTTATTGTTCGAACGATCTTCTTTTCCGCCAATGATGATGAGAGTGCGATCTGCTTTTTCCATAGGACAAAGGACAAAGTATTAAGCGGGAGGAGAAACGGGGATTGTTCTGCGCGGTCTCAAAACTGCCGAGCGTGTCGGGAACGCGCGTTTGAATCTTGGAAGCGCTTTGTTATGTGGCGCCTCAACTGGCAACGGCGGCAAGGTGGGAACAGGTTGCGCCGCAAACTCCTCCAACAGCCGCTGAATCGGCTGCAACTTCTCGTAGAACACGACGATGACTTCGCCCTTCACCCTCTGATCGATCGCCCGGCGAAGCGCTTCCGACTCATCCAAAACAACTTCACAGTCAGTCGCGGGCGACACTGCGCGCACGGTATTGCAAAGTAGATTGGCAACAGCGCCCGGTTCGCGACCACGCAGATCGTGGTCCTCTTTGACGATCACTTTGTTGAATCCCTTCGCCGCCACCTGCGCAGCGTGCGTGATCACCGTGTCGTCACGATCGCCCGGCACGCCGATGACTCCCGTCACACGTCTGTCCTTCCAGTTCGACGCCATGCGGCAGATCGCGTCAAACGCATCCGAGTTGTGACCATAGTCGACCATGACGTGCCCGCCGTTCAAACGGTATAGATTTGCGCGTCCGGGATTGTTGGCATAACTCGAAAACCCGACCAACCCCTGCAACAACTCCTCTTGCGATACGCCGCACGCCCGGCACGCTGCCACTGCCGCAAGTAGATTCGACACTTGAAAATCCGCGGCGCCATTCATCACCACCGGCAGCATCGACAGTTCGGCCAGCAGTCGCTGGTGCTCGCCGTTCGCTTCGATCAGCGCTCGTCCGTTTGCAAAATAAGCTGTGCCGCCCGCGCGCAGATGCTCTCGTACGACGCCGTTATGCTCGTTCAATGCGAAATAGACTATCTTCTTCGGAACTTTGCTGACGCGTTCTGACTTCGCGAGTTTGACGAGGTGCGGGTTATCGGCGTTGAGAATCAGAGTCCCGCCTTCGCGAACACGCTCTGCTACCAGCGACTTGATGAAGACCACGTCTTCGATCGATTTAATACCGTCCTGGCCGATGTGGTCGTCGCCGATGTTCGTCATGACGCCGATGTCGCTCCAGTCGTAACCCAAACCTCTGCGAACAATTCCGCCGCGTGCCGTTTCCAACACCGCCACGTCGACCGCCGGATCCGACAGCACGACTCCCGCCGACTGTGGTCCAGTCGTATCTCCTTCAACGACGCGCTCGTCGCCGACGTAGATGCCGTCAGTCGTCGTCATACCAACGCACACGCCGGTGTTGGCGAGCACGTGCCCGATCATGCGCGTCACAGTTGTTTTCCCATTTGTTCCCGTGATCGAGATGATGGGAATCCGGCTCGGCGCGCCGGCGGGATAGAGTGAATCGACGAGCGCCTGGCCAACGTCGCGCGACTGACCCGCGGATGGAAAGTGGTGCATCCGCAAGCCCGGCGACGCGTTTACTTCGATCACTCCGCCGCTTGTGATCGGAGTAGAAATGTCGGGAATTACGAGATCAACGCCGGAGACGTCCAGGCCGATGAGACGTGCAACTCGTTCACACATCCGTGCAATGGACGGGTGAACACTGTCCGTCACGTCGCAAGCCGTCGCGCCGGTGGACAGGTTCGTTCTGTTTGACAGCGTGACTTCTTCGCCGGCTGCCGGAACAGTGTCGAGTGACATTCCCAGGTGGGCCAAATGAGCTACTACGTCGGCGTCAATCTTGATCTTCGTCAACGGCCTTTCGTGACCATCGCCGCGCAATGGGTTCCGGTTCTCGATCGCGATCAATTCGCGGATCGAATTGACGCCGTCGCCGGCGACGGTCGACGGCAAACGCTCGCTCGCAGCCACCACCTTTCCGGCAATCACGACCACGCGATAGTTGCGTCCGGGAAACATCTCCTCGACGAGCACTGCCGGAGAAAACTCACGCGCCGCTTCAAACGCGACTCTCATTTCTTCCGGGGTCGAGACTTCGAGTGAAACACCGTATCCCTGATGACCGGTCAGCGGCTTCACGACCACCGGTTTCTTCAAAGTCTCAGCAGCTTCGTTTGCTTTGTCGAGTGAATAGACGACGATGCCGTTCGGAACGGGAACGCCGCTGCGTCGCAAGCGCTCTTTCGTTTCGTCCTTGTCCTGCGCAAGCTCGACCGCGATCGCGCAGGTGTTTTCCGTCATCGCCGCCTGCACGTAACGCAGATGTTTTCCGTATCCGAGTTGCACTCGGTTGCCGGTGCCGTCGCGTCTCCACGGAATGCCGCGACGCTCGGCTGCGTCGATAATCGCGCGCGTCGTCGGGCCCGGTTCCCAATCGGCGATGAGTTGATTCGCGTGCTCCAGAACGGGTGTCAGATCGAAAGTACCTTGGTGAAGCAGCGCCTCGACGAGTTTGACCGCTTCCTGAACAAGGTAAGTAGCTGCGCGTTCAGCTTTGTATTCAATCGCGACATTGTAGACGCGACCTTTATCATGACGCGTCTTCCCGTGTGATGCTCCGACGCCGCAGAGATCAGTCAACTCGAGCGCAACGTGCTCGACGATGTGACCGAAGTAAGTACCTCCTTCGAGCCGGGTCACAAACCCACCCGGCCGGCCGAGGCCGCAATGATGACTCTTTAAATTGGGAAGAAGCGCGAGGAGACGCTGGTTGAAGCCCTCAAACTCACAACTCTCCCGCTCGAACAAATCGCCAAGATCCAGGCGCATGACGAGCACCGGGCGATAACTAAAAACATTCGGTCCAGACAGCGAGCGAATGCTTTCTACCTTCATGAGTTTGTACCCCTTGTTGACCCCTTGTTCTACCTTGACGCTTTAGCTTTCAACCAGCGTGCCAGATAGGTAAACACATATGGATTAAACTCACAGTCGTCTACCTTACTTAGTACGGAAAGGAACAGAACGATTTTACTATTTATTAACTTTCTCCAGAAACCAGATCTCGACGTCGAGCTCTTCGGCGTAGTGAACGATGGGTTCGCTTTTCGGCTGCACCAGATTGATCGCTTCGAGCATCGACGATCCCCATTTCGTCAGTTCCGCCTCTTGCAGCGGCCAGGGTTCGTGATAGATGCGCGCGCGATAGAATTCATCGTCGTGCTCGGCGTAGAGCATGTAGCGTTCGGTAAGGAAAAATTCTTTGGAGCCGGGTTGAGATTGCGGCAGCGGATCGCCGATGTTCCAGGTTGCGTCAAATGCTGCCGGCGGATCGTCTATACGATCGAGCCGGTAATGAATCCTGTTACCGCGTTCGGTGAGCTTGATCTCCGCGTTGTAATACGGCAAGTGGTAAACCGTGCGGGCGCCGAAAACGGCTGCGCTGCTGTTGGTGTCAAGCGAGAAGAACCAAACCCCCGGCTCACCGTTGTAATGAACATAAGTGCGAACGTTCAGCTCGTGCATCGCGTTCAGGCCGGGAACGGGTGGAACGTACGGCGGCAAAGCGCGCACGTCCCACATCGTAAACGGCACGATCGCGATCCACGCCGACCCGCCGTAGAGGTCGATCTCCAGCCAGTCCGGCACGTGCGGCCGTAAAAGGCTTTCGTCGATACGCCAATGCATGAAGAGCAGTTTGCCCCACGTTTGGTGCATGACCGGCTGTCCGGCTGGACGGTGTCGCGCGGCGAGACGATCGACGTCGATTGGATGACGCATCAGAGTCCCTTCTGAGTTATGCCTGCATCCGTCGACGTTCGGCGCCACAGCGCATATCCGAGAGCTGTCGCCAGAAACGCAAACGATCCGACGGCGAGGCGAGGATGTAACCGGGCCTTAGTATAAAGACTCGTCTTCGCCACGTGACCTTCGTAATCGCCGGTCTCCTTCAGTTCACCGGACGGACCATCAAGCCCGCTGTGTTGCAACAAAGACGGCTCGTCTGATTGTTGCGCGTCTACCATCCGCCATTCCATGAACTTGTCTGTCAGGTTGGGCGCGTAGTAGCCGGCCATTGATAAAGCCTTCGCGCCGCCGCCGACAAAGAGATCACGGACCGGGTTCTCCGCCGCATACAGAATCGCTTCCGCGACGATGGACGGCGCGTAAACCGGCGCTGGAACGTCGGGTTCTGTCGGCAAATAGTTCTTGGCGTGTTTCGTGTACGGCGTATTGATCGCCGCGGGTTTAATTAACGTGACCGACACCGGCAACTTGTCGTGCTCCAACTCCATGCGCAGCGCGTCGGTAAATCCCTTGATGGCGTGCTTGGATGCGGAATAGATCCCCTGTATCGGCACAGCACGATCGGAAAGCGTGCTGCCGATGTTGACGATCGCCCCACCCTTGTTCGATAAATGATCAGCGGCCACGATCGATCCGTAGACCACGCCCCAGTAGTTTGTATCGAACATGCGGCGCTGATCTTCGAGCGACACGTCGGTGATCTTGCCGTAGATCGAGACGGCCGCGTTATTGACCCACGTGTCGAATCCCCCGAAGTGGTTCAAGGCGGCGTTGCGAACGTCGCGCACCTCGGTCTCGACTCCCACGTCAGCTTTAACGTAGATCGCGTCAGTGCCGGAGGCTTTTAATTCTTCGGTTAGTTGTTGTAGCGCCGGCTCGGCGCGCGCTACGAGCACGAGTTTCGCGCCGCGCTTCGCCGCCATGCGCGCGGTGGCCAGTCCGATGCCACTCGACGCGCCTGTTATCACGACGACCTGGTCTTCAAGTTTTTTCAGGTTCACAGATTCACCTCGTGGCATGTCGAACAGACTTATCCACCCGGAGTTCATTGCGATCCGGTTGCGTCAGCGAGTTCGGCGCGTTCAGGTTTGCGTTCTCAGCAACACCGACGCCGAGCCGTTCAACCAATTCGCCGCCAAGCCAACCGCCCAGCAACGCCGCGCCAACGCCGATAAACGACAACGCCAGCGCCACCGTCGACGGCACTTCCGTCAAACCGCTGCGAAGGTACAGACTGGCTGCGAACAGAATCATAACGAAGAGATTCGTCAGCCCGTGCAACAAGCCGATGCTCTTCGCCCTGGTACCGTTGGGAATATTCAGATAGTCGATCAACCCGAACACTGCCGCCAACAAACCACCGATGACGCCCGCAGCGATCATCCAGTACGAAACCGTCGTCCACCTCGTATCAGCAGTAATCAGATAAATGATGTCGAAGATTACGGCTGTCGATAATAAACCCAGCGGGTACACGATCAGTATCGGGTGAATCGCGTGACCGAAGAGTTTTGCTCTGCTTTCCATAAGCCCTCCTTGTAATTGATCTCGACTCGAAGCACGCCGCGTTAGTGCTCTTTGTCGGCGTTGCGATCGATCAGTTTTGAAAAGCGGCTGAGCTCACCGTCGCTGGTCTTATCCTGATAAAGAAATGCCAGCTCGTTTTTTTCGAAGCCGTCGAAGAACTCTTCCCACGAGATCTCCTCGAGTCGATCCTCACCGGAGTATCCGGGATAATCGATGCGCAGCACACCCGAGCTTTTACCCTTCTCAGTCCCCTTCACTCGCGCCGGATGTCCACCGCGCTCCGTAACCCATCGTCGAATCTCGTTGTGATTGGTTGTCGTATTTGATGTCGATTGTGACATAGCAATCTCCTTCTCGAATTCAGACGTATGCAATGAAATACGCACTCAATTCGCGCGCCACGCGGTCGCAAGCGCGTTATATCGGAGAATTCGCTGGGAATCTTGTACGAGAAGCTTACAGTTGAAGGGCGCGTTATGAGCGTTCGCGGAACAACTCGGAGTGAATCGCAGCAATTGCTTCAGGCGAGATCTTTGGCTGTCGATCGTACGTAAGCAGACCGTTGATCTCCTGCTCGATGTCCGTTAGCTGCGTGTAGCAAAAGCCGGCGAGGAATTTCAACGACGCGATCCCGCGCATCAGATCCTGATACTTCTCCTGCAGCTCTTCCCGCGTCTTGAAAGAATCGTAAAAGCGATAGAGCAGGTCGCGCTTCTCTGGCGGTATGTCCTGCGGGATCGTCAGGAAGCCGCCGACTTCTGACAGCACGATCGGCTGACCGCGGTATCTCGAACCGCGCGCGAACAGTGGCTTGTCAACCCAAACTTTGGGCGGCAGATCCCCGCCACTAAACATCTCCTTGTATCGTAGCGACAACTTCTCCGCCGTCGGCGTGTAGTCGTGGATCGCGCAGATGTCGGTGATGTCGGTGTGCTCCCAACCGTCGTTGTCGATCACGGGACGAGTCGAGTCGAGCCGTCGCGTGACGCGCACCATGCGCTCGATGAAGGCGTATTGTCCAGCGTGCTCCTGGCTCAATCCGGGAAAGCCCATGCTCTCGTTGACCGGTACCCAAGCGACGATGCACGGATGGTTGTAGTCGCGGCGCACCGCGTCCTGCCACTCCGCCGACAACAGCTCTTCCGCTTTTGAAGACCAACCTCGCGCATTGGGCATCTCTTCCCAAACGAGTAGTCCAAGACGATCACACCAATAGATCCAGCGCGGGTCTTCGATCTTCTGGTGCTTCCTGACGCCGTTGAAGCCAAACATCTTGATCCAACCGATGTCCGCTTGCAGCGCTTCGTCGGATGGCGCAGTCAGTAAACCGTCAGGCCAGAAACCTTGGTCGAGCACCATCTTCAGGTAAGTGGGTTTACCGTTCAGCAGAAACTTGCCATCGCGCAGTTCAATGCCGCGCAGTCCGACATAGGAACCGACTTCATCAAGCAACTTGTCGCCTTCGTACAATCTCACCTGAAGGTCGTAGAGATGCGGCGATTCAGGCGACCACAGTTTTGCGTAAGGGATCGTGATTGCGAGCCGGCCGGTAGCAACCGCGGTCTGATCCTCGCTGATCGCCACGCGCTTGCCGTCTTCCAATACCTCGACTTCGACGCGCCACGCAGCCGAAGGCGCGTGCAGAAAGACAAACAACTCGATCAGGTTTCGCTTTGCGTGAGTGATGATGCGCAACTCTTCGATGCGCATCGACGGGACCGGCTCGAGCCAGACTGTCTGCCAGATTCCGGTCGTGCAGTAGTAGTCGATGCCTTCGGGCAAACCGGTGAAGGACTGCTTGCCGCGAGGCTGCTCCGGATCTTGTCGATCCTCGACTCGTAGAGTCAATCGGTTCTCGCCGGATTTGACGTACGGAGCGATGTCGAACTGGAACGGGACGTGGCCACCGCGGTGATGTCCAACTTCATGGCCGTTCACCCAGATCGTACACTCATAATCCACGGCGCCGAAGTTTAATAAAAGATCTCGCTTGTAAAACTCCTCGGGCAGTTCGAACGAGCGCGCGTACCAAACGACTTCGTGAATCGACTTGTCGTTGATACCTGATAGCGGCGCCTGGTAAGCGAAAGGAACGTTGATTCGCAACGGCAACCTGCGGCCGTCGAACCAGCTCTGAGCCACGCCCTCTTCAGCGTCGTCGAAGGCAAACTCCCACTCGCCGTTGAGGTTGAACCAAAGGCTGCGAACAAATTGGGGACGGGGATATTCGGAGCGGGAAATCTCTTTTTTGCTCAAAAGCATGCCGTTAACGAATCAAGTGTGCGCCCGGTATCAGACAAATTGGAAATGTCCCAGGCGGTAAGTCTCCCTTCGCAGAATAAACGTCCATCACCGCTTACTTCGTACTCGTTCGCGTTACTGGAGGTTGTGCAGCAAAGTCTATACGAAGTATTTCCATTTTCACCATTCCGAATCACAACCAGTTCACGTCCATTCGGCAGGCAGTAGATGCCCCGATCCCTGAGATACATGACTTCCCCCCGTGTTCGTTCTTTTCATTCGTTTTTACCTCATGCCTCCGCCATGCACGATTTCCTTGTTGATGATGATCGGATATTCATGAGTACGCCGGCTATGACCGTTGCCATTGCCATTGCCCTGATGCACGACAGCTTCTACTCTCTTCATGCCCGCGATCTTGCCGTACGTCGTCAATGCCTGGGCCACGATCTGGTCCATGTTGTAGTACTTGTACGTCGCCAACCGTCCGACAAAGTTCACCTTCGGCGTTCTGTCTGCCAGCGCTTTGTACTTCGCGTATAGCTCGGCATTCTCCTTCCGCGGCACCGGATAATACGCATCGCCCTGCGACTTCGGAAACTCGAACACGATGCTCGTCTTCGCGTGCTCCTGTCCCGTCAGATATTTAAACTCCGTCACGCGCGTGTAAAGCTGCTCGTTCGGATAATTGACAACGGGCGCCGACTGATACACCGCCGTGTCATGCGTCTCGTGCTTGAACTCCAGCGAGCGGTACGGCAACTTGCCGTAACAGTAATCGAAGTAAGAGTCGACCGGTCCGGTGTAGATCATCTCGGTAAACGGTATGTCTTTCTCGATCTCGCGATAATCGCAGTTCAGCATGATCTTGATGTTGGGATGGTCGAGCATGTTCTCGAACAGCCGTGTGAAGCCATGCAGCGGCATCGCCTGGTAAGTATCGGTGAAATAGCGATCGTCGCGATTGGTGCGCGTCGGCACACGCGAGGTCACGCTGGCGTCGAGCTCTGACGGATCGAGTCCCCATTGCTTGCGCGTGTAGTTGCGAAAAAACTTCTCGTATAGCTCTCTTCCCACCTTGCTAACAACGACGTCTTCCGATGTCCGTATTCTTTCAACCGGTTCGGCAACCTTCTTAAAAAACTCTTCCACTTCAAACGACGTCAAATTCAAACCGTAAAGACTATTGATGGTGTCGAGATTGATGGGAATCGGAACGATCTGGCCGTCCACGCTGGCCCTCACGCGATGTTGATAAGGCCGCCACTCCGTAAACCGTGAAAGATACTCAAAAACTTCTCGTGAGTTGGTATGGAAAATGTGCGGGCCATACTTATGGACCAGAATTCCAGCTTCGTTGTAATGATCGTAAGCGTTGCCGCCGATGTGCGAACGCTTGTCGCAAATAAGAACTTTTTTGTCCGAACCGGCGGCGAGCCGTTCGGCAAGTACACTGCCGGCGAAACCGGCTCCTACAATCAAATAATCAAACATGAATTGAACCCTCCTTGTTGAATGCGTGAGTCTTTTTACGGATTTGCCGCAGCGCCTGTTTGCTGTCCAAATGCGCCCAGCGGTACTTTGGCTGACTTGGGGGGACGCTTTCTTTCGACCACTTTCTCTATCAGGTTCGACATCTGTCCCCAGGTCTTGTCCCAGGAGAGATTCGCTACAAACGCATCGACTCTTGCGAGCCACTCGTCGTCAACTGATCGCGACAGAATCTTTTCCGCGGCAGCGATGAAATCGTCCGGAGTATCGGCAATCTCGACGAGCTTGAGCTCGCCATACGGCCGCACAACGTCTTGAATCGACGTCGAAATTACCGGCTTTCCGGCAGCTAAGTATTCCGGGGTCTTCGTCGGGCTGATGAAACGTGTGGACTCGTTGCGTGCGAAGAGCAGCAAGGCGATGTCCCAACCCGCGAGATACGCCGGTAGCTCGTTGTATTTCTTTCCTCCGAGGTAGTGAATGTTCGGGTGTTTCGGCAGCGACTCGGGATCGATCTTCACAATGGGACCGATCATGACGAACTGCCAGTCGGGCCGTTTGGACGCGATCTGGTCGAGCAGTTCCCGATCGAACCGTTCGTCGATCACGCCGAAGAAACCGAGGCGCGGATGCGGAATGTCTGCCTGATCGTCTGGTTCGACTGTGTGATTCCTCGCTTTGCCGAAATGCGCGGCGTCGATGCTGCTGGGAAACGCGTAGACAGCGCGATGTTGATTCCGTTTGGCTTCGTACAAACTCTGGCCGCCAGTGAAGACGAGATCCACTCGCCGGAACAGTTCCCTTTCGACGGCCGGTAAATTCGAATCCGCGCCTTTAAAAGCCGACAGCTCGTCCATGCAGTCGTAAATCGAAGCGATGGGACTGAAGTGGCTGGTGAAACGAAGCGCCATCGGCGTGTAATACCAAAAGACGTAATCGTTGATCGCGTTTTCCAGGAAAAGCCGGTAGGTCATCTCTTTCAACACGGCCGTAATCGCGATGTCGCTTCGTAAACCTTCGGGCAAGTTCGGTACGACGACGTACACACCTGAGTCTGTCTGGCGCACGTCGAGGCGCATCGAGCTGTTTCCGAAGATGGGTTCTTCTACAAAGAAGACACGCCGATCCCTGGCGCAGCGCGACAGCAGGTGTTGCGGCCGTTGATAAACAAAGTCCCAGCGAAGATGAGAGAAGCAAACGAGATCTGGTCGAGTAGTCATGGGTTTACCTCCATTTGCAAATTCCGACAATCCGACAGTGCCGCACCACACACGACTTGCGCGGGAGCAAATCCACAACTGCGACTTTGATGTTCTTGGCCGGCTGGTGCGAGTGTTCGCCCTGATTCAGTACAACAGATTAGCGTTCTGTTTGTTTCTCAGCCGTCTAAAGACCTCTTTGTCACCCGTCACTGTATACGGCAAGCGCAATGCCGCGAAGCGGAGTGACTAAAGTTCGAAGTTGAGTGATAGTTATGTTGCCGATTGTGTAACACAGATCTTTCACGCGCGTTTGTCCGATTCGCGACGGAGTTGCCATGGCATTACCTTTGCTCCTGCGAGCGTCAATCATGAAAGCGTCTTCTTTATGGAAACTTGGCGGATTGAGTTGGGGCGTGCTTGCGAAACGCGTTTGGACAGAGGCTAACGATGATGATGTGTTTGGGCGCGCGGCGCAGCTCGCCTATTACTTTCTGTTAGCACTTTTTCCACTGCTTATCTTTTTAACGGCGTCGTTGGGGTTGATGTTGGAGTCTGGCGACGGGCTGCGTACGGCGTTGTTCAATTACTTGAGTCAGGTTATGCCGGGATCGGCGTTTCAGCTCGTCGATACCACGATGGGCGAGATTACCGGCTCGAGTGGCGCGGGAAAACTCTCGTTTGGTCTTTTAGCGACGTTGTGGGCGGCCTCGAACGGAATGGGTGCGATTACGGAGGCGTTGAATGTTGCGTACGATGTGAAGGAGACGCGTCCGTGGTGGAAGCGGCGTTTGGTGGCGGTCGTGTTAACGACTTCTCTTTCCGTTTTGGTGATTACGGCACTGTTGCTGGTGCTTCTTGGCGGTAAGGTTGCCGACACTTTAGCGGTGCATTATCAACTCGGCGGGTTCTTCACGATCGCGTGGAAGGTGCTCCAGTGGCCGATTGTTTTTGCGTTCATGGTGTTGTCGTTCGCGTTGATTTATTACTTCGCACCGTCGTTGAAGGATCAGGACTGGAAGTGGCTGACGCCGGGATCGTTAATCGGCGTGGTGTTGTGGTTGGTGGTCTCCTTTGGTTTTAAGGCTTACCTCCACTTCTTCGACTCCTACAGCACGACCTACGGCTCGCTTGGCGCGGTTATTATTTTAATGCTCTGGCTCTACCTCACCGGCGCGGCCATCCTCATCGGCGGCGAAATCAACTCCGAAATCGAGCACGCGGCCGCCCAAGCCGGCCTCCCCGACGCCAAAGAGCGCGGCGAAAAAAGCCCCGACGATCACAAACGCGCCGCGTAGCGTGGATCGATTGAGCAAGAACACAGATTTACAAATCCCACAAAACCACCCTCGGAAATATTGGACCATCTACAACTTTTTGCTTAACAAAACTCACTGAACCTTTGGGCTGGTTTTTAAGTATTCCCGCAAACAACTTAGCCACCACCTTGTTCCAAAAATTGGAACGCCTGCCGGATTTTGTACGAGAGACTGAATTAGAGGAGCACCACTATGAATCACAGACTACTCGTCTTCGTCGCCGCCGTCGTTCTTGCGACATCAGCGACAACCTTCGCACAGACACAGAAACAGAACGGCGCGAAACACGATGGCGCCATGGACGACATCGGCAAAGACGGCGCCGGACTCAACGCCTCCCAACGCTCATATCAACAAGCACGCCGCGTCCTCGACGACGCGATCGAAGCGCACGGCGGACTGGAAGCACTCCGCTCAATAAAAGATTTCACCTTGAAAGAGAAAGGCAAGGTCTTCGCGCGTTATCAAAGCCCGACAGCAGAACCACCATTCGCCGCCGGCACGTCCGAAGAAACGCTCATCGTCGACACCGAACGCGGGTTTGTCTTCGACGAACTGAAGACCGCCAATGCGGGCTTCAACAACTGGACCAAAACCGTCGTCAAAGGCACTGAAGGCCAGAACTACGACATGTGGTCCAAGACAGCCACGCCAATCGTCAATCCATCCGTCAACAACTTCCGCGGCCAGATTCGACGACTGCCGCCCTTCGTTCTGCTCGAAGCTTTGGACCGCGCCCCAACTCTTCGCTGGCTGGGCGAGGAAGACGTCAACGGCAAGCGACATAAAGTGATCAGCGTCATTCGTCCTGACAATCAACAATTGGCGCTGTCGTTTGATGCCCAGACCAACTTGCTCACCAGGTACGGTTATCTCTACGCCGATCCCGTCACCGGCGACTCGGAGATCGCGCAAAGCTATTCGGGCTATCGCACACTCGGCAAGTTGAAACTGCCAAGCGCCCGCACCTTGTACAATTCAGGCGGCGTTATCCAGGAAGTCGAATACACGGATCTGCAGATCAACACGAAACCGGCGGAAAGCATATTTGCCGGTCCAACGGATTTCGAAAAACTCGCCGCGCCACCGGCAACGCCGCCGCCACCGGCAGTCAGCAAAGTCGCCGACGACGTTTACCTGCTGCAAGGTCTTGCTGGAGGCACACACAACGTTCTGTTCGTCGCTTTCAACGATCACATCCTGGTGTTCGAAGCCCCGGAACAGATCCTTTACAACAACAACTCCGTCCAGGCGCTCCAGAAGATCAAGGAGACCGTGCCGAACAAGCCCGTAAAGTACCTGGTACTGACGCATCATCACTCGGATCACGCTGGCGGTTTTCGCGAGTACGTCGCCGAAGGCGCGACGATCGTCACGACAACCAACACGAAAACGTTCCTCGAAAAAGCCTCGGCCACTCAATCTTCACTGCTGCCAAAGCTAAGCCAGCAGAAAACGCTGACGATCGAGACTATCGCAAACAAGAAACGGGTGTTTCAGGACGACAAGCACATCGTAGAGATTTATGACGTCGGACCGAACCCGCATGCGAACGAGATCCTGGTGGCGTACTTGCCGAAGGAGAAGATCCTCTTCCAGGCGGATCTCCTAAACGCAGCTCCGAACGGAACGATTCCGATCGCACAGGACGCGACAGTAAGTTTTGCTGAGAGATTGCAGCAGTTAGGACTCGAGGTGGAAAAGATATACGGAGTGCACGGCCGAGTCGCGACTCCGGAGGAGTTGCGCACGTCGATCGAGAAGCGGCGCGCCTCGGATCTGAAATAACTCGAGCTAGTTTCCAGACGCGCTAATTTCCAAAGGCGTTAGACACTAACGCGGAAACGACGACAACCAGCACCAGCGCAAACGCGCCGGCAAGCGCGCGTCCCCAACGACGCGCGTGCTGGTTGTTGTCTGCATTCCGAGCTGACGGCGGCGCGTCGTTCAGCCACACCATGTGCGTGTAAGCCTGCATCTCGTCGAGTCGTGAATGCACCGGCACGTGAAAACGATTGTGAAAGGGGTTATGGACGGGGTCATTGATCTGGGTAGACTTCATGGGTCTGCTACTCCTCGCTGATCGGCGCCGAAGGACTCGGCACCAGTTGCGAGCGCGAGGAGCAATGACCGTGCCTCATGAAAATCAACCCTTTTGCGCGCAATGGCGAGATGAAACAGACATTCCCCCGCCGATTTCGGTCGCTGGTTACACCAACTGAGGCACTTTAAAATTTCGATGGTGGAATTTGGCGAGCGTTATCGCGTTATAGAGTGAGGACCCCTACGGGAAGCTTTTTGCCAGAAGAAACGTTGCAATTTGGTGCAAGAAACATTGCAAAAACATGTTGACAGCCGTAAATCGCCAGCGTAGACTCCGCGAATAGCTGGATGCACCCCGCACTCCGCGGGAGTAAACTCCGCTCCTCTACAGACTCGTCAGCGCAAGCTGACGGCCTAAACCGTAGTAATTCCCTGTAAGCACGGTTAAGCGACGAGACAGATTCGTCACCGGTCCGTTCTCTACATCAATCGCCATCTTGGACCAGTAACCAAGAACCGGAACCGTCTCGTTCAACCGCGGCGTTAAACCAGCTTCCTTAGAAGCTCTCGTAAGTGATGTGTGTGAGGTCTCGAACGAGCCATGCTAAACCAGCACTCGTTAAGGCGGTCGCTTCTGCTTTCGGTGTGCGGAATCGTTGCCCTGCTATTCTTAACCGCATGTCCGAAAGTCAAAGTGCCCAGGAAAATCCCCGGCACCTCAGGCGAGAGCAAGCTCGACGTTAAAGTTCATGTCTCCCCAAAGGCCAACAACAATAACCCGGTCGCCGTCGATCTGGTCCTGGTTTCAGACAAGAAGCTGTTGCAGGAACTGATGAAGATGTCGGCCAGCGAGTGGTTTGAAAAACGCGGCCAGGTCCAACTCGATTACCCGAAGGAGACGGGACTGTACGCGGGGCGATGGGAGTGGGTTCCCGGGCAAGAGGTAAAAGTGGATCGACTAACCGTGAAGTATGAAACCGTCGGCGGCGTCATCTTCGCCAACTACTTCAACGCAGGAGCGCACCGCGCGCCTGTCGATCCGCGCAAGGGAGGGATTCTGATCACCCTTGGCGAAGACAACCTTTGCGTCCAATCCTTCAAAGAGCCCGCGAAACCTTGTGCTCCCGCAAAGTGAGCTAAGGATTTAAATCCTATGAATGCCTACGAAATACCCGACGCGATTCAATGGCATGAAGGCCTGCTGTTAACCCCACAGCACTTCCAACAACTGGCGGCACGACACGAGGCGTTGGTCCAATACGGCACTTCGCTGATCGCGCCCTTCTCTTGGGGAGTTCGCCGTTTCAAGCATGACAACGTCGGCTTGCCCGCGGGCAAGCTGCGCGTACTCGAGCTCGAGGCGGTCATGCCGGACGGACTCGTCGTGGTGCATGGACTACACGCGTCAGGGCGCGATGACGTGCTTGAAATCGATCTCAGTTCTCAGGGCGAGTCTATCGGAACGCAGGGCGTGCTGGTCCAGCTCGCCGTGTCCGCACGGTTAAACGGAAGCGCAAACAGCGAAATGCTCCGTTACGAATCGTTCAAAGGCGATCCGGTCGTAGACCACGTCTCCTCGGCATCGGCGCGGACGATTCATCGGCTGAAGCCGCGGCTCAGCCTGCGCGTTGGCGACAAGCTGCCGGCCGATTACGTCAGCTTCCCTATCGCGCGCATCATCTATCGCGACTCTTCATTCGCACTCGACGAGAAGTTCATTCCGCCGGTCCTGGCAGTTCCGGTCAAAGCACATGACGGCGATCATTCTTCGCTGGCCGCTCTGAATCTGGGCGAAATGTGTACCGACATCGCGCAGAGAGTCCGCAAGCGTGCGATGTATCTGGCTGATGATGCGAGGAGCTCGGGCGGAAAGAGCCGTTTTGGCAGTGAGAACGAGATCCGGACGCTCATGTTCAGTCTCGTCGGCGCCTTGCCGCGCTTTGAAGCAGTGCTTCAGACCGGCAGCGCTCATCCGTACATGGTCTATATCGCGTTGTGTGGCATGGCGGGCCAACTATCGGTACTGGGATTGGACATGGTCCCGCCCGCTTTCAGCCCGTACAACCATAACGACCTCTACTCAACGTTCCACCCCGTTCTGGAATTCATCGATCGTGCAATGGACCAGGGTATTCCGGTCACTTACAGATCGTTCCAGTTCAAGTATCACCAGGGCGCGTACGAGCTTCCTTTCGAGGGCAAGTGGATGAAGAAGACACTGGCGATCGGAATCAAGGGCGAACGCGGAATGACGGACGACGAGGTAATCGAGTGGGGGAAGAGTTGTTTGATCGGATCACAGGGCAGGATGGAGTTATTACGAGCAAACCGAATAACCGGCGCCGTCCGGACACACGCCGAGCGAGTCGGCGACGTGGTTACGGCGAAAGGAGTGGCGCTTTTCTCACTAATGGCTGATGAAAACTTCGTCGAGCCCGAGAAACTGTTGCAAATCGTCAATAGCAAAGGCCCCAGGCCCTGCGAGATCGTTTTGTACGTAATGGATAACTAGCACCGAAGTCAGGCGGCACACCGCCTGCTACTTTCGGATCCGCGTTAGCTCAACCCGAGAAAGCTGAAGTTTTAAAACGGCTGCGACTGCGCTCGCGGCACAGTCCAGATCTGTCTCTATTGAACGATAAGAAGCGAACGATAAAAAGCGATGACAGCGATGCAACAAAATGAATCGTTCCTGCTCGCGCAGTTTCGCGATTTCTACACCGAGGTCATTCGCCTCAAGGAAATGATCCAGACCAGCGGTGGCATGTCGCCCGCGGAACCTGCGCCGGCCGTATCGCTCGCGGGCAATGGCGCGAACGGAAACACCGCGAAACTTCCGCCCCTCGATCCTCTGCTCGAAACTCTCTCGGGGAGCGAAAAGATCACGTCGCTTGCCGTTCGCGGTTCGCTCGATTCGCTTGATTCAACCACCGAACCGAGCGACGAACTAACGAGCCTGACCCAGCTCGTTTGGCAAAACATGATCGCACTCTTCCGCCGTAACGGAATTCAGATCCTTCGCGCCGCCGGAAAACCGACCGATAACTACCTCGAAGCACAATACGTCATGGCAGCTTTCGCGGACGACATTTTCATTCATCTCAACTGGGAAGGCCGGCGAGCATGGACCTCGAACTTGCTGGAGTCGGCGCTCTTCCAGTCTCACATTGCCGGCGAGAAGGTGTTTGAGAAGTTGGACCGCCTGTTACGGCATCGCGATCCGGCAAACAAGAGTCTTGCGGCTGTATATCTCAGCGCGTTGTCACTCGGTTTTCGAGGCAAGTATCACGGACTGAACGATCACGGCAAACTGCGACGCTATCGCCGCGATCTGTTCGACTTCATTTTCAACAAACCGGCGGACCTGCTGAACGAATCGAAGGTGGCCTTCCCTGACAGCTACGTTCAAAACGTTAGAAAAGAGAAGAGAAAGAAACTTACAAATCCACGCGTGTGGCTCGCGGTGCTGGGTATCGTGTTTTTGACCTACGTGGCCGCGTCACACGGAATCTGGCTGAACCTGACGTCTCGACTCGAACGCGTCAATAACGAAATCGTCGAGATAGAGAAACGGCTGGATTCGCTACCGCCCCCAACCAAATGATCGTTGCAAATGTAACAATGTCGTTCCCCACCGTGTTACTGATACTGATCGCGATTTTCCTGCTGCTGGCAGGCACGGCGATTTTTCTCTACCTGGTGATTCGCCGGTCGCGCAAGATTTCGTTCGCCGCCGAGCCGAGCGCGAAGGCCGAGCCTGACAAGAAGGAACCTTCGGGTACCGAGTTTCTCCAATACGCTTCGGACGTCGAGCTCCGCACGTCTTTCCGCCGCGCCCTTCGCATACTCAAAAGCTACGTCACCGGCCGCGACTATCGCTATCGCGCGCCGTGGTACTTGTTGGCCGGCGAATCGAAGTCGGGGAAAACCTCGCTGCTCGAGAGCAACGGACTTAACGAATCAGTAAAGGAACTGATCGATCGCAGCGGCCGCCGCCTGAACTGGTACTTCTTCGACGACGGAGTCGTCATGGACGTAGCCGGCGATTTCGTCTTGCGCAGCGACGGCACTGCCAATCATCGCGGCTGGAACTCGATCCTCCGGTTATTGCAAAAGCACCGCCCGCAGCGCCCGCTCGACGGCCTCGTGTTGACGATTCCCTGCACCGATCTACTAACCGTCGGCGAGCTGGACCACCAGCGGACCTTTGAGCTCGAGCAAAAGGCCAACTGCCTCTATAAAAAACTCTGGCAAGCGCAAAAGATTCTCGGCATGCGATTGCCCGTCTACATTCTCATCACCAAGTGCGACGAAATCACGGGCTTCGCGAGCTTCTGCAAACAGCTTCCGGAAAACCTACACCGGCAGATGTTCGGCTGGTCCAATCCGTCTACGATCGAGACAGCGTACCGGCCGGAGCTGGTGGCGCAGGCGTTCGAGAGCATTCACAAGCACCTGATGTGGCTCCAGTTCGAGATGTATGCGGAGCGCGAGGAGATTGAAGACGCGGACAATCTGTTTCTTTTGCCGCCCACGATGCAGTCGATGCGCGACGCATTGCGCGTGTACCTCGACTGTCTCTTCAAACAGAGCGCTTATCACGAGTCGTACATCTTTCGCGGCGTCTATTTCTGCGGCGAGTCAGGCGTTCAGACAAACGATCTGCTTCAGTTGCAATCGATCAACGAACTGACTGCGGCCCCTGAGACGATTCCAGCAGTCACGACCGAAGAGGTCCAAAGAAAGCCTGTTTTCCTGGCTGACCTTTTCAAGCAAAAGATCTTCAGCGAATCTTCGTTGGCCCAGCCCATTCGCCGCATTGCGCTCTCTCGCAATCGCATGGTTTTGGCGGCGCAGGTGTTGTCGATCCTGATCCTTGTGATCGGCTGTGGCGGACTGGCCCTCACTTACAGCTCCTTGTCGCGCCAGGAGGACGAGCTCCACGGATTTTTGATGGAGGAGCGGAACGATCTGAAAAAGATCGAGACCTACCGTAGCGAGTTCAAAGACTCAGGCGCCAGGATCGGCGACGGGAACTGGCTCAGCCGTCGCGCGCAGTTGTTGGAGAGTGGCGAACGACGGCTGCTGAGCGGCATGACCCGGATGAATGCCAACAGGTTCGACTCTCCGTTCATTCCGACCTCATGGTTTAGCAAAGTCAATCAACGGATCGAAACCTCCATAGCAGCCGCTTTCAGATACATCGTCTTCGAGTCGCTCAGAGCGGACATGCAACAGCGAGCAACGACCCTGCTGAGTGCGCCTCAGACCCATTCGTCGAACGCGCCTAAAGAGGTAGTCGACGAAAACGATCCGGCGATGGCTGACGAAACGGCAGACGTCGCACCAGCGGAGCTCAATACCGGTTTTCAGTTGAGTTTTTACGTGGAAGAGTTGGGCCAATTTCGCATCAACCTGGAACGTTACAATCGTCTCGTCGGCAAGGATCCCGATTCCCTCGTCACCTTGCGCCATCTCGTCACTTACCTCGAGCACACGCCCTTATCGGAGGACATCGACGAGCACAACACTCTTTACAAGCAAGCCCTGTTCTTGGCCCAGGGA
>JBKPNH010000022.1:0-16078 GCA_046732535.1 Acidobacteriota bacterium | reverse complement strand
CCTTCTGCACGGCATAGAGCCTACCTACATGAGCCTATCTACATGAGTCTATCTACATTGACTGAGGGGTAAGAATAGGGGTAAATTTGGTTCCACCTCAATGAAAGGGCCATTTTATAAGGCTGCCCGCTTGGCTCAGCGGTAGAGCACTCGCTTCACACGCGAGGGGTCAGTAGTTCGAATCTACTAGCGGGCACCATGATCTCGAAACGGGCGACAGGCGTCGCCCGTTTTGCATAACCCAACCATTCCTTCCAGCTTGCCCCAACCCATTCCTTCCAACTCAAATTGACGATAATCACTCCGCTTAGTTAATAATTCCTGGCATGAGCACCCACAAAAAGCTCCGCACCCGGCGTCAACGTGCGACTAAGATCATACTGATCCGCCACGCGGAGAAGCCGGCCAAAGATTCTGAGCCTTACGGCGTGACAGCAAAAGGCCAACGCAGTAAAGAGTCACTGGCGGTTCGCGGCTGGCAAAGAGCCGGCGCCCTAGCAAATCTTCTGGCCCCCACGAATGGCCGCTTTCAACATCCTTCTCTCGCCAAACCGCAGTTCTTGTACGCATCAAAACCGTTACTGCGTAAAGGTAGCCGGCGACCACTCGAAACGATCTCTCCGTTGGCTCAAAGACTCGCAGTCAGAGTCAACTCCAATTTTCCTCGCTATGATGTCGAAAGCATGATCGACGAAGTCGTCTTGTGTAAGGGAGTCGTACTCATTTGCTGGCAACGCGAATACATCCCGGAGATAGCATCTCACATCCTCGGCGACACAAAGATTGCACCGCCGAGTTGGCCCGAAGATTGTTACGACATGATCTGGATTTTTGATCTTGTTCCCTCAGCATCAAAATACAAACTCAAACAAGTCCCGCAAAAACTGCTGGCTGGCGATTTGATTACACCATTAAAGTAGCGAACATACTTACTTAGCACATTCTTCATCCTCGAATCGAGTTGGTAGTTCTCATCAACGAACGTTTCGTAAATGGCGAGCGTCGAGTTACAGCAGCTCGGCGCTGGACCAGCTCTCGAATCATTTCCTGGACTGGAGCGCTCATTACATCAATGCGAGCCAGTTCCGGAAGCCACTCACTTCCAGGCGGGCACTCGTCGACTTTCTTTTTCGAGAAGAACTCCATATCAACGTTCGGGCACGGCACGCATTTCTGCATCGGTCAGGCCCTCGCTTACTCTGAGGCCGAGATCGCGTTCACGACGTTGCTCAGGCGCTCGTCGAGTGTGACGATGTTAGACGACGCGCCGGCATGGCGAGCCAACCTCAGTTTTCGCGGATTGAGCAGACTGCGACTGGCATGGAGTTAGGGATTCAAATAATTCCCCTCTTCAGAGCCTTCATCACCGCCTCGGTACGATTCCTCGTGTGGAGCTTTTGATTGATGTGAGATAGATGGTTGCGGAGCGTACTCATGCTGATCTGAAGCTCCTCAGCCACCTCCTTCGTTACTTTGCCGGCAACCAGCAGACCGAGAATCTTCCTCTCCTGCGAAGTCAGCGGCACGACAGGAGGCAACTCGCCGGTTTGCTCGGCAGTGCTAACGAGGCTCTTTGCTATCCGAAACATCTGATTCGTGAGTTGCTCGGCCTTCTTCCGCCTCCGAATGTCGCGCATCATATGAACGATCAGACGGCGCTCCGTGTGGTCATCGCCGGTCACGATCAAAGAAACGTTGACCCACAGACGCTGCCGCGCGCGAGTGCGAACTTCCAAATCAAAGTTGGAAACATTTCGACCTGTCCGAACGCATTCGAGCAAATCACAGTCCTGGCAGCACACCAGCGTGGCACTGTCTATGCGACCTTTCACTACCGTCGCGCACGCCTGCCCGATCGCTTTTGAGGCGGGATAACCAAAGAGATTCTCGGCGGCCTTATTCCAAGTGCGAATCTCGCCTTGAAGGTCCACCGTAAAAGCAGCGTCAGTTGTTCCCTCCAGGAGTTCCGCCAATTGTCTTTCCCGCATCATTCTGCACCTGTGACGATCGTCTACGAGATCGTGACAAAAGGCCCATTGACGGGAGGCACGCCATCCTGTCACGTTGAGTTCATGAAAACAGTACCTGTTTGCGGTTGAGAAATACAGTTTCTGATGCAGATTTCAACCGCAGGAAACTGGGCAGGCGGGGGAGTATGAAAATGAAGCTTACACATTTGATTCTCACATTGATACTGACGGTGTGCCTGGCAGACGCCCTGCACGCCAGCGAGTTAGTGTTCTCTCAGTCCTCGGGCAATCAGTTCAGGAATCGACCGAATCAGGCGTTGCATTACGCAGGAACCAATAGCGAAATCGCGGATGATTTCGTCTTGAAGGGACGAATCGATCGAGTAGTGGCTGACGCATTTACGTGGGACACAATTGATTTTCAAGGACTCTATGTTCGCTTCTATGAGTTCAGACCCGACAACACGCCAGGCGCACTTCAACAGGAGTATTTCCTGCCTGCGGGCGACCCGAACCTGAGCCATAATCCGGGTGGGACAATGAGTATCAACTTGTTGCCGGCGTTCTGGGCAACGGGACGACATTTCGTCGCCATCCAGCCGGTAAGTAGCGACTGGTACTGGTGGAGTTCAAATTCGGGCCGATCATTCGGGCAAAGCTTCTTTTTGCGGAATCTCCCCGCTGGTCAGACGGTTTGGCAAAAAGGCGACGACCAGTACGTCACCAATCAGCAGGCCGATGTTTCGTTCTCTCTGTACGGCGCCGTTACAGAACCAGGAATCATTGACTCGCTATCCGCCACAACGCTGCCAAGAAGTGGCCTCCTTGAAATCGTGGGTGCCAACTTCGGCGGCAGTGGTCAGGTCCTGATCGGTGGCATACCTGCGCCCGTCTCTACCTGGACGAGCACGCGTGTTATCGCTTTCGTGCCGGAGTCCGCGCCGCTCGCGACTCTTGCAGTGGAAGTTGTTAACGCAGTCGGCTCAAGCAACGCGTTGTTGCTCAACGTCACCGAACGCCTACCGGCGACCGGACGTGTTAACTGGCGCTTTCGCATGGACGGGCCTTACTCGATGGTGCGCCCGGCCATCGGTCCTGACGGCACGATTTACAGTGTCGATGCGTTCGCACATCTCTACGCGCTCGCGCCGGATGGGGGTTTGAAATGGGTCGTCAACGGCGCAGGTGATAAAGGAGTTGCGGTAGGTCAGGACGGTTCGATCTACGTCGCATCGGAGACTCACATCAAAGCGTTCAACCCCGATGGATCACCGAAATGGACGTTCGTGCAGAACCCAAGCGCGTTCATTTGTCTCGGGGTATCTGTAGGCCCGGATGGAAACATCTATTCGGTCGGCGTGCAAGGTCTTGGTGTCTTCTCGCTCACGCCTGTCGGTACCCTGCGTTGGGCTGTGCCCGAACCATACAACCGGCTCATCGTTGATTATACTGAAATCGTTTTTGGGCAGAACGGTGGCTTCCAGCAACTCTATTTCGGAGCGAACTCACACACGCGGGCGCTCCGGCTTGACGGCACTCCCGTCTTTACGCTGGCAAGCAGTTTTCAACCAGCGATCGGTCCTGATGGCACTGTGCACAGCGCTCTGTCATCCTTTTCGTCGAACGGCACGCTCCTATGGAACTTTCTCTCGCCCTATCCCTATAACACGTTCTCGCCAGCGGACGTCGGTTCAAACGGTGTTCACTACTACACACAGAACCTGAGTGAGATTTTTGCACTCAACGCGGGCGGTTCAGTGATTTGGCACATGACGCTTAACAATAAGGTGGGCGGCCCCATCGCAGATCCCGCCAATAGCATTCTGGTCCTGGGCAGTGCGAACACGCTTAATTTGCCAGGCACTATTCAGGCGATGAGCGCAACCAATGGGAAAGCCTTATGGCTCGTAACGCTTCCGGCAGAGGACTCGACTGTCTTTAATCCGAGCCTGGGCACTTATGGTTACAACCAGGGCGTGAGCACTCGCGGACGTTTCTCACCAGACGGCCAGACGGTCTATTTCATGACTTATACAGCGACCGGTGACAACAATACCAGCCGCTCGTTCGTCTACTCGCTCAACGCGGGCGGTAGTTCGGCGCTTCCGCCTCCACCCGCGGTGGGCCAAACTTTGCGCGTGACCAGCGTTTCGTTTTCTGCCAAGCTCCTGAAAAACCGGACTGTCACGATCGCGGCAGACGTCTCTGTCAAGGACGAGAACGGTGCGAATATCCCAAATGCTAACGTCGCAGTGAACTGGAAATTGCCTGACGGCACTAGCGAGAATCAAACCGCCGTCACGTCGAGCACGGGCGTTGCAAAGTTCAGCACGAGTGGTGGTCGCGGCACATACATCCTGACCGTCAATAACATCACGAAGTCGGGTTACACATTTGACCCAAGCAACAGCGTGTTGAGCAAGGCGATCACGAAGTAGCTTGACTTCTAATAAATAAAACGCGATCTTCAACTCGCGGTTAGTGGACCATGAATGTTGAGGATCGCGACGAAGAGCGCCTGTTCTCTTACGGGACGCTGCAATCCGAAGCGGTGCAGATCGCTACATTCGGCAGGAAGTTGGATGCAAGGCCGGATGTATTGTCGAAATACCGCCTCGGCATGATTCGCATCAGCGATGAAGAATTCGCGTTGCAGAACGGCAGTGCAGAACAGCGGAATCTCGAGCTCACCGGCAACGATGCCGACTTCGTAGAAGGAACCGTGTTGACCCTGACCGTCAATGAGCTGCAACAGGCGGATGCTTATGAACCTGAAGAGTATCGACGCGTAACGGTCCAACTACGGTCCGGAACCAGGGCGTGGGTCTATATTGCGCACCAACGTTAGACCCAGATGAGAATTGCTGTATCCGGAACACACTGCGTAGGGAAGTCGATGCTGATCGATGAGTTTCTCCGCGTGCATCCGGAGTTTGTTCACGAGCGGGAGCCATACGCCGTGCTCGTTGAAGATTATGGCGAAGAATTTTCCGCTGAACCTTGTGTGGAAGACTTCCGAAGACAACTCGAATTCAATATCGATCGTCTCGCAAAACATTCAGCGGAAGAGGATGTCATCTACGAACGTTGTCCGTTCGATTTCATCGCTTACATCGACGTGCTCGATCCAAACAACACTCCGCTGCTTGAACCGATTTCAGAACACCTGGATTTAATCGTCTACTTGCCGATAGAACAAGATGATGACTGCGAATTCCCAAAACTGCGAAAAGCTGTCGACCGTCGACTCAACTCGATCTTGATCGACGATGAGCTCGGCATAATCAACATCCCGGTAGTCGAAGCTCGCGGTTCAACCTTGCAGCGGTTGAGTATTTTAGAAAAAGCTATCCGAAACTAAACGTCGTACACACAGCCCGGCGATTCCTCACACAGAATCACGTCGTAACTGTCCAGCAGCGGCATCGCCAACGCTTCCAACTCGTTCTTCCACAACTCACCACCGTAAAACGCATCCTTCATTCGATCGCGTTCCTCCAGCGACGGAAAGCTGCGCAGGAAAACGAACTTGTTCGGGTTCTCGACATCGAGAAATGGCCCAATGATCTTAATCCCGTATTGACGCTGCGCGGGCACCGCGCGAGTCTCAAACAACTTGATGAACTCATCGCGCTTTCCCGGCTTGATCCGGTAGCTCCGGACTTCTACTATCATCGCCAACCTCCGATTTTCGTTATCGCATAAGACTGTAAACTCAAGTATGAGCGCCAGCAAGAAGGCACTTTCAGGTAACCACGAACGAAGCGGCACGCGGCCCAACACGGTCGAAGGCTGCCCGCAGAAATCTATAAACACGCTGGAGACCCGACGATGACGAACAACACCGCAACCGCCAAGCAATTCATCGAACGACTCAAGGCCCACAGCTCGCCGGAAGAACGCGAGAAGACGCTGCGCTACTTCAAAAATACCGACGGCGATCAGTTCATCGGCGTGCGCATGGGCCAGGTGTTCGCCGGCGCCAAAGAGTTCATCGAGATGTCGCCGGCCGAGATCGAGAAGCTGCTGGAAAGCAAAATCCACGAAGTGCGCGCCGGCGGCTGCAGCATCATGGACAAACAGGCGCGCCGCAAGAAAACGACTCCCGAACGCCGCAAAGAACTGTACGATCTTTATCTTCGCCGTCACGATCGCATCAACAACTGGGACCTCGTCGACGTCTGCGCCATCCACGTGATTGGCGGTTACCTCTTCGACAAACCGCGCAACGTTCTATACAAGCTGGCGCAATCGAAGAACACATGGGAACGACGAACGTCAATCGTGAGCACCGCATATTTCATCAGGCAGCGCGAACTCGACGACACGTTCAAAATCGCCGAAATGTTGCTTCGCGACAAGGAAGACCTGATCCACAAGGCGACCGGTTGGATGTTGCGCTTCGCGGGCGACAAGGATCGGGCGCGGCTGCTCAGTTTCCTCGACAAACATGCGGCGACGATGCCCAGAACTGCCCTGCGCTACTCGATCGAAAAGTTTGACGAGAAACAACGAAAGCACTACCTGAGTTTGAAGAAACACGGATCAAATTAATTTCCGCAGTAGTTCCATCGGACGAAGCAACGATCGCTTGCGCCGCAACATGTCGGCCCACAGATCTCCGACAGAGGCGATTCGCTGCGCCATGCCACGCAACGTAAGGCTCTTCGGACCAATCTCCCCGCGCTCCAGTTCTTCCCACGTACACGGCGCCGAAACCGGCGCGCCAGGTTTCGCCCGCACCGTGTAGGCCGCCGCGAACGTTGCACTGTAGCCGTTGCGTCCTGTGTCCACGAGAATACGTCCGCCGCGATCCGCCTTACTAAACTCCTGCGTCAGATTGTCCGGATCGCGCTGGACCATGATCTTCCCCGCAACGTGCGCGAAACGCGCCACCGCGCCGAAGT
The DNA here is from genome assembly GCA_046732535.1 of Acidobacteriota bacterium. GTDB lineage: Bacteria > Acidobacteriota > Blastocatellia > Pyrinomonadales > Pyrinomonadaceae > PSRF01. The sequence continues at coordinate 9,201 of JBKPNH010000022.1, read as the reverse complement.
CAGACTTGCCATCAAGCGGCACGGCGATGTGAAAACCCTTCGAGCCTGACGTCTTGATCCAACTCGGCAGACCAAGCTCGGCAAGCAGATCGCGCAACCCCAACGCAGCCGCACGCAAACGATCGACCTCATCCTCCTTTGCCGGATCGAGATCGAAGACGCAAATGTCCGGCTGATACAGGTTCGGCGACCGCGACGGCCAAACGTGGATCGTGATGCTGTTTTGATTCGCAAGCCAGAGCAGTCCTTCTTTGTTGGTGACGATCGGGTGATGGACCGTCCCGCCGTGCTTTGGCACTTCAACTCGCTCGAGCCACTCAGGAAAACCTTTCGATACGTCCTTCTGAAAGAAACCGGGCGCGGCGATGCCTCGATGAAATCGCTCCATCGTGACCGGCCGCCGGCGAAGATGCGGCAGCATCACCGGCGCGATCGCGTCGTAGTACGACGCTAGTTCGCCTTTCGTGATTCCCTCGCCGGGAAACATGATCTTTTCAGGGTGTGTGATGATCACTTCACTACGCTCAACAGGCGTGGATGGCGCAACTTGCCGTGGTCGGTCCATTCAATGAAACCGACGCGCACCACGATCTCGGGACGGACCCAGTGCATGCGCAAACGCGGGAGACCAACACCTTTCGTAAACGGCGCTTTTTCGATCTCGAGCCGGTCGAGCCGCGCACGCAGGTCGAGCAGCATCTCGTTGTCGAAACCCGTTCCAATCTTTCCCGCAAAAACCAAATCGTCGCCTTTGTACTGACCAACCAGCAGCGCTCCGAGACCGACTCGTTTCCCCTGCGGATCCGTAAACCCACCGACAACAAACTCCTCCGACAACTCGCACTTCATCTTCAGCCACTCGCGCGACCGTCGATGCTCGTACGTTGAGCCGCGTCGCTTCGCGATCACACCTTCCCAACCTTCTCTCTGCGCCAGCTCCCACGGCGAGGGATCGTCGATCAACTCGACGCGATGAAGCGGTGCTTTGAAAGGCAACTGGGCCAACAGCGCGCGACGTTCTTCAAGCGGCAGAGCGGTCACGTTGCGGCCGTCGAGCCACATCACGTCGAACACGTGGTACGCTTGGCTTCCGCGGCCCCACGTGATTTCGCCGTCGAGAATCGCGTCTTTTACCGGAAGGTTCTTGACGGCTTGGACGATGGAAGGTATGTCTTGCGGGAGTTGATTGCGCGAGAACAGCTCGACGGTTTCTCCGTTCTTGTACGCCAGCAGTCGTATGCCGTCGAACTTGCGCTCGAAGATCCACTCCGGCCCGATGAACCGCTCCTGCGTCAACGTGGCGGCCATAGGAACGAGCCATTTCGGAAACGAAGCCATGCAATCAAAGATTACAACATTGTCCACTACGCGACGCGATTTTCTGCGTGGCGCGATGTTCACGGCCGCAACGAGTTTGGCGTTGACGGCGACGCGTTCGGGGATCGCGTTCGACTCCAAACGACATTTTGCTCCCGTCAAAGTTGCGCGCAACCGGATTATTCGCGAAGTTGTCGGGCTCCGGCCGTTTCGGCCTGGCGGCTTTGTGGTAGAAGCGCATCGGCTGGGTAACAAGCTTCTCGTTCACAACTACGGACATGGCGGCGGCGGCGTGACTCTATCGTGGGGCACTGCTTCCCTGGCCATCGATCTCGCGCGCGACTTTCTCGTCGCTCGCAGATCGACGACGCCCGCCCGGTTCGCCGTGCTCGGTTCCGGCGTCAGCGGACTCTCAACCGCGCGACTGTTGCAACGTCACTTCCAGAACGCTCCGGGAACAGTAACGATCTACGCGAAAGACCTGCCGCCAAACACAACCTCGAACATCGCTGGCGCCTCATGGTCCCCGACGTCTGTCTTTGAACCACCGGAAACAACGGCCAGGTTCAACGAACAATTCCGCACCGCGTGCAAGATCTCGAACCGCGCTTTTCAATTGCTCGTCGGCAGCGAGTATGGCGTGCGCTGGATCGACATGCTCGAGCTCCTGCAACATGAAGCGAGCCTGCAACGTGAGCTTCCGGGCGGCAACGATCTCTATTATCAACTCGAAACCCACCACGATCCGGAAACATACTTCGGCTTCCAGTACGTGCGGCAATACTCGACGATGCTGATCGAGCCTTCGATCTATTTGAGTGCGTTGCTGCGCGACTTTTACATCGGCGGCGGCAGAGTGGTCGTGAAAGAATTCAAGGCGCGTGAGGAACTGGCGCGATTGCGAGAACCCGTGATCTTCAACTGCACCGGACTGGGCTCACGCGCACTGTTCGGCGACAACGATCTGGTTCCCGTGCGCGGCCAACTCGAGATCCTGCTCCCGCAACCGGAGATCGATTACGCGTACCTGAGCAGCGGTTACATGTTTCCGCGGCGCGATGGGATCGTCCTCGGCGGTACGTGGGACCACGACGACTGGTCGTTAACACCAGATCCGGAACAAGCCACCAGCATACTCGAGGGCCACATGGACATCATGAGACGTCTGAAACCGGCGGGCTAATAGCGCCAGCTCTTCAGATCGGCGCCCGGCGGCGCACTCTTCGTAATCCTTTCAACGATCTTCGGCGCGTTGAACTGGTGATATCGCAAACGCGAGATCGCGTTAGGTCTCGTGTGATCGCCGTTCCAGCAGTGCTCGGCGCGCGGTTCGTAATCGACCTCACCGCCGTAGTTCGTCGTCTTCAGAAAATCTTCGACGAGGTAGACCGCGTTGTTAAGGTAGTAGTTGTCAGCCTCGCCGACGTAGATGTGGATCTTGCCCTGGAGCTTCGGTCCGAGCTTGGCCCAATCGCGCTTGAGGATGTAACTGAGATCGTAATTCTCGCGCCAGTACTCAGCCACGGAGCGATCGATCTGTCCCGTCAACTTGTCCCAGATCGGTTTCGGATAACCGTTGCTCCCGACGGGCGAGTAGACGGCTTCCCATATATCGAACTGTCCGCCGGAGCGGCTGTTTGTTCCGAGTGCGAGTTCCATGTGGTTCATGTCTTCTACGGTCGCCGCCAACTCGCCAAGATAGTTCCGCTTGCCCGGACGCGGGATGTGTTTCCACTTCGAGTCGGCGTAGTAAGCATTCTCGTGCTCGTAGATGTTGACGACGGTGTAGGCGCGAAAGTCGATCGGATCGGGGCACGCCGCCCAACATCCGTTGTACTCATCAGGATAAAAGACCTGCACCGCGAGCGCTTCCCAGCCGCCCGTCGATCCGCCGTAGAGAAAACGCGCCCAGCCTTTGCCGATGCCGCGAAAGCGCTTCTCGATCTCGGGAACCAGCTCGTAGGTGATGGCGTCGCCGTATGGACCAAGGTTGGCGGAGTTCACGGCATATGAATCGTCGTAATAAGGATTCGCGTGCTGGATCTCGACGATTATGAAGCGAGGAAAATTCGGTCCGGTCCATTCCTTGTAAAACTCGTGCGCCTGCTCCTGGACGATGCGGTTGTAGCCGGCGAGTTTGAACCGATCGCTGTAATCGGGCTTCAGGTTCGGATCGGGCGGCTGTTCGCGAAAACCGCCGAAGTCCGCCGGGAAATGCCCGTGAAAAATGACGAGCGGATAGCGTGCGTCAGGATGCGAGTCGAACCCTTCAGGCAATAGGACGTGCGCGCCGAGATGCATTGGCCGTCCCCAGAACTTCGTCAGACGTTCGCTCTGAATCTTGATGTGCTTGATGTATTTCGTGTCTTTGGGCGGCTCGATTGGTCCAATGACCTGATCGAGCTTGAGCGCGATTGGCGATTTCGTGTTGCCGTCGAGGCGAAGCTTCACAGGCTTGCTGTAGAGGTTTCCCGGAGCGCGGCTCCACTGTTGGCCTTCGCCGCGGTCCATCGGCAACTTCACCGTATGACCGTCCGAACGTTTGAAGGTATCGTAACGATGAAGCAACGCCTGCACCCAGTACTCGCCGGGCGGAACCTGCGCCAGGCTGCGCACAGGATAGCCAAACGCGCTCTGATCGATCGCGGTAGTCTGCTCGGGTTTCCACGCATCGACGTTGACGCCAAACACCTGCTGCGTAGTCAGGTCTTCGCTGATCTGAAGCCGCGGCTCCTGCGTGTCGTTAGTCGAAATCAGAAGCAACAGGCGCCCGTCCATCAGTTCTTTACTGGCGGTCAGGGGAAAAGAGATCTCGAAACGTGGACTTGCGGTGTTCGTCGATTTCAGCTCTGCATGGGCGGAGAATAGAAGTACGGCCAGTAGAGCGAACACGGATTTTATCAGGATCAGGGTTTTCATCTTTCTCCCTTACGCGTCAACAGGCAGACCTTCAAGACGCATTATCGTTAAAGCGTTAGTTGTCGGACATGGCCCAGTCCGCAAGCGATAATCAAAGATCATCCTTCCGTTACTCACGTCCTCGCGGAAGTGAAGATTTGCGACGCCGTTGATCTCGTCAGCCAGCTTAATCAACTCGAGATCGTGAGTCGCAACCAGGCCGACTGTGTTGCTCTTCGACAACGCCAGGATGTAAGAACGGCTGCCGATGAGGCGTTCGCGGCTGTTGGTGCCGCGGAAGATCTCGTCAATCAGGAATAGAACCGGCAGCACGTCGTCAACCGTAGCCGCCGCGAGCAGAGCTTGCAGCCGTTTGACCTCCGCGTAGAAATACGAAAGCCCATCCTGCACCGAATCGCTGACCTTGATGCACGTAAACAGCCGCAACAGTGACGTGTGAAGACGTTCAGCGTTTACAGGCGCGCCGGCGTAAGTCAGACAAAGATTCACGCCGATCGTCCTCAGAAACGTGCTTTTACCGGCCATGTTTGAACCCGTCAGGATGACGATTCGCTGGTTCTGGTCCAACTCGAAATCGTTGCAGACCTTTGTTTCGTGACTCAACAGCGGATGGCCCAGGCGGCTCGCGAAGAACTCCTTCGGATTGGAAGAAAGCTCGGGAAGTACGTAATGCGGATTCAGATAAGCGAAGTTCGCCAGCGAGTTCAGGGTTTCGAGCTCGTACCACGCATCGAGCCAGCGCGGAAGGAGGTGCGCGAGCTCTTTCTTCAACAGTTCGAGACGATGCGTGAAAATGAAGTCCCAGGGAACCACGACGTGGACGATAAACGAGAGTAACGGGTTCGTGCGCAGGCCCAGGGCTGCCGCCAGGAGACCCAAACGCTTCATCTCGGTCGAAGGTTGTTTGCTCGGATCGAGAAACGGCGCACAAACTTCCGCCAAGCGCGGTGTATTTTTATACGAGCGCGATTCCAGGTAACGAAAGACGACTTTAAAGTGCGTCAGTGCTTTTTCGAGATCCTGAAGTTCGCTCCACGCAGTGGCGATGCGGTGTTGCATGAGCAACATTGCACCCATGTAAATCAGGAAGGTGATGGGCCAGATTTGGGGAATCAAGTCGAGCGCGGCGAGTGTGATGCACGCTATGTTCAGAGCTGATAATGCTGACAAGACCAACACAACCGGAAGCAGCGAAGTTTGAGGTCCGGTCCGCTCGATCCAGTCGACGAGTATTCTCGAGTTCCAGTGATGTGAACCTCGTCGCCCATTAGTTCGCATTGGACTGTCTGTGCCGGCGCGAGCCAGCGCGGAGAGCAATTGCAGCTTGTCACGAAATACTGAATGGTCTTTTAGCTCCTGAACCAGCGCTTGCCTGTGCTTGATCAGTTCCGCGTCGGGCCGGACGCTCAGTAACCACGACCTGAGTCTTTCGCTTCCCTCTTTAGTGACAGCGCAGTCGAGCAGACGATGCAGTGAACGCTCACCGATGATGTCGAGGTCGCTGGCAAATGGATGGTCGCCGAGCGACGGCGGTGGTTCGCTTAACGGTAGTCGATCCCACTCCAACAGAATACGCGCGATCTGAACCTGTTTGATCTCACGCAGGACGGAAATCCTGGTGAGACTGTCGCGAACTCGATTATGAAAGACTGTCACTACGGAGAACACGATCGTCAGCAGCCCCGCTACGATCCACGCCACCCGCGTACCGGCGACGCTGCAAAATCCCAATGCCAGCAACACGCCGGCGACGAATATGACCCGTCGAACGTTCCAGTACTTCCGGCTTATTTTGCGAAGAAATTCAGCGCGGCGTTCCAGTCTCGTAATCTGTCTCTGGAGTTGCTGCAAACGGAGCATATGCATGGAACATATCATAGACCGGGAGCATTACCGCGTTCCTCGGCTCGATGTGCTAAACTCCGCTGCACGCAGGGAGATCTAAGCGCGTTTGAGTTCGGGCGCGCGGACAAGGGCAGACTCAGTGGACGCAGAAAAACTCAACCATTTTCGTGACCTTCTTATCAACCAGTTACGTCAGCACACGGAACAGATCAAAACAGACCAGGCGGCGGCGCTCGAGTTTTATGACGATGGCGTGAAAGACAGCGTCGATCTTTCAGTTCAGGATCTGAATAAAGAGATCGCGCTTCGGCTCGGCGAGCGGAGCTCCAAAGTGGTCGCCGACATAGATCAGGCGCTGTTGCGGATAAAAGAGGGAAGCTACGGCATCTGCGCACGTTGCAGCCAACCAATTGACGAGCGTCGTCTCGAAGCCGTCCCCACCGCGCGCTACGATGCGCAGTGTCAGGCGCTTATCGAAAGCGCGAACGGCGAAGACGATCTGCCTACGCTTTAGCCACAAAAAGGCACAAACCTTCGGACACAAAAGGCGCAAAAGACTTAGTGAGGTAAGTCCCGCTTTCCTTCTTTCTAAGTCCCCTTCTCTGTCCTTCTTTGCCTTTTGTGTCCGAAGGTTTGTGCCTTTTTGTGGCTAACCTCTTTGTGGTTACGCTTTTGGGTGGGCTTTGTCGTAGACGGCGATGAGCTTTTCCATCGAGACGTGTGTGTAGACCTGCGTCGTCGAGAGACGAGCGTGTCCCAAGAGCTCCTGGATGTCGCGCAGGTCGGCGCCGCTGTCGAGCAGGTGCGTAGCGAACGAATGGCGCAACGCGTGTGGGCTGATGTTGTGCATCCCAGCGCAGATGCGAATGTACTTATCGACCATTCTGCCAACGGAGCGAGTCGTGATCCGCGTCCCCTGATAGTTTAGAAACAACGCTGCGTCATCGCGTTTCGATACCGGCGCGTTGAACAGAAACTTGTCGCGGACGCCGAGATATTGTCGAATCGCATCGCCCGCGGGTTCGCCAAACGGTACGATCCGCTGCTTCCGTCGCTTTCCCGTCACGCGTATCAACTGGTTGCGAAAGTCGACGTCGGCAAGGTTCAACGTCGTCAGTTCCGCCACACGCACTCCCGTCGCATACATCAACTCCAATATCGCACGATCGCGTTTGCCGAGATCTGTTTCGAGATCCGGCGTCTCGATAAATCTGATCGCTTCTTCAATCGACAGATGCTTGGGTAGTTTCTTTTCGAGCTTAGGCGTGGATACGAGTTTCGCTGGATTGAGCTCGATCATTCCTTCACGCAGGAGAAACTGGAAAAACGTCCGCAGCGCGGCCAGCTTGCGCGCGATCGAAGATTTCGTCTTCTGCGCGTTGTGGAGTTCGGCCATCCACTCGCGAATGGTCAAATGATCGATCTCGGAAATTTCAGGAAGCTTGCGTCGTTTTCCAGCGGCGTCCGCTGGTGCAAGGAAGTCGACGAACTGTTGGAGGTCGCTGGCGTAGTTGCGTAAGGTGTGGGCGCTGACGTTGCGTTCGTAACGCAGGTGTTCGAGGAATTGCTCGATCAGCTTCTCCATAGGCGATTACCAGTCGCCGGCGCCGCTGCCGCCCGACTTCCTCGGCGCATAATATCCTCTTCGTGCGCGAACACGAACATCTTTTCTGGACTTGATGGTCAGGTCGAGCGAGTGCAAGCGGCCATCACGATGTTCGTTGCTCGGGTAGTAACTCAAAACGTATTGCTGCGCGAGATCGGCGGCGATCTGATCGAATGCGAGATCGAGTTGGTCCGTCGTCTTGGGTAGATAGACGGCGCCGCCTGTCTGTGACGACAACTGTTCCATGCGGCGCTCGGCCGCGAGCTGGCGGACGTTTGCGCCTTCGTACAAACCAGTCTGGACCACATAGATCTGGCAATCGTCAGCCAGCACGTGTTGCACAACGAAATCGAAATCGCTGTGTCTGCTCGTAGTCTCGATGCCGTCTGAAACGATGACCAGCACTCGGCGTCCGGGATACGGCTTCAGATAATCGGCGGCGCCCACGATCGCGTCGAACAGCGACGTCCCTCCTTCTGGTTTTCCGAACATGGCGATTGTCTGCTCGAGACGCAGAATGTCTTTCGTCAGCGGTTGGGCCAGGTAACTGTCCGTTTCGATCGAGTAGATCGCGGCTTCGTCTTTGGGACGCAGGACCTTGCGGAAGAACCGAATGGCAGCCTGTTTTTCAAACTCACGCGCCGTGTCGAGACTACCGCTGTTGTCGAAGAGCATCGTCAGACGCACGCTCGTTTCGGATCGCGTCAAGTCGGTGAGCGGGCGGACGGTCCCGTCGACGCGCAGCTCGAAGTCTTCCAACTTCAGATTGATGATCGCTTTGCCGAGCTGGTCCACGACGGAGACCGGTATGGGAACGAGATTGGAAGTGATTCGAACGACGTCGTTGTCGTCGACTTCGTCGTTGGGAGTTGATGAAGCAGAAGACGTGGAGACGGAAGGGCGGGGACGGCTCGGTTCGGCGATTGGTCCGGACGGAGTCTTCCCTCCTCCTTTCCCCGACTCGTTCTTCCTGCCCGATTGGCTCCAAACAGGAAGAGCGACGCACAACGTGAAGACGGCAGCGAACAGAAACCAGACCCGGGCTTTCAGCCGGCTGACGTCTGTGTTGACGATCTGTGATTCTGTTTGAGCCACTCTGCCCATTCCTTCAACGCTAAATCGACCTGGAGTTTCCGTCGCTCATGCTTCTTACGAACAGCGCGTTTGACAATTTCCTCGAGCGGCGGCAGCAGCGCGAAAGTTATGTTTACCGGCTGAAAATTCTTCGCGTCGGCCTGAGAGACGTAACGCGCGAGAGCGCCGGTTGCGGTCGCCGCCGGAGCTTCAACCAACTCGCGGCCGAACGCTCGTCGCGCCGCGTTAATACCTGCAAGCCAGCCCATCGCGACTGACTCGACATAACCTTCGACTCCCGTGATCTGTCCGGCAAAAAAGACGTTTGGACGCTCGCGCATCTGCATGGTTGCGCCAAGGACGCGCGGTGAACAGATGTAGGTGTTGCGATGAATCTGGCCAAACTGGAGAAACTCGGCGTTTTGCAGGCCCGGGATGAG
>JBKPNH010000021.1:0-20663 GCA_046732535.1 Acidobacteriota bacterium | reverse complement strand
GCCTGGAGGAGTGCGCGGCGCAGTGTGTCGAGTGAAGTGTCACGCGGGCGGCTTTCGCGGGTCCAGAAGTAGTTGTCGTCGTAACCGGAGTCGAGCAGGCCATCGGCCATGCTGTCCATCAGCTCGCCGAGATTGATTCCCGAGACATCGAAACCCTTGAATTTTGAATACCTGGTGAATTTCACTTCAACACGGATTTATTAACTGTACTTCCCGGTTTCGGTCAGATCGTCGTAAATCATGCCGCGACGATCTTTTCGTGCCTTCGTGACGGCTTGATACCCGCCTTCTTCGTTGCGGCTGATCTTGTTTTGCGCGTAGAGGCCCTCAAGAACGAGCTCGCACGCGGCCACAAGATGCGCGCTCTCGGTGCGTTCAAATTCGAACGGAATCAACGCCGTCTCGAGCAGATCGGGAACTGCTTCGATCAGCGTGGCACACTCAATCGCCGCCGCTGTGTCGGCGAGCAGCAGCTTGTTGCCTTCGTCAAACCACTGAACGGTTCGTGAGAAATCGATGCCGACGAAGTACCCTTCGAAGATCTCACCCGCTGCCCGCTTGATGAGATCGCGCGCGATGCGATGCGCGCCGAGTTGTTCGCCTTCGTACTCCAGTTCCATCTTTCCCGTTATCGACGGAATCGCCGCGTAGACGTCGGCGATGCGGGGCACGATCGGCTCCTCACCAGTTAGTAGCGAGCGCCGTTCGGCGTTTGAAACGGCCGACTCCATTACCGTGATCGACATTCGTTGTGAAACACCGGAATGCTTATCGACGTGATTGTCCTCGCGCGCTTCGAAGGCGATCTGCTCGACCACTTCGCGGATGAACTCCGGAATGACGATACGGTTTCGGTCCTCGAAACGATCCGTCCATGCTTCCTGGCGCGTGATCTCGACAGCGGTCGAGACCTCTTTCGGATAATGCGTCGTGATCTCCGATCCGATGCGGTCTTTCAGCGGCGTGATTATCTTTCCGCGCGCCGTGTAGTCTTCAGGGTTCGCCGAGAACATGAGCATGACGTCGAGCGGCAGCCGCACCGGATAACCCTTAATCTGCACGTCGCCTTCCTGCATGATGTTGAAGAGACCCACTTGAATCTTTCCGGCGAGGTCCGGCAACTCGTTGATCGCGAAGATGCCGCGGTTCGCGCGGGGGAGCAGGCCGTAGTGGATCGTCAGTTCGTCACTGAGCAGGTGTCCGCCTTTTGCGGCCTTGATCGGATCCACGTCGCCGATGATGTCCGCGACGGTGACGTCCGGCGTAGCCAGCTTCTCGACAAAACGTGCGTCGCGATCGATCCAGTCGATCGGCGTCGAGTCGCCGTGTTGTCCCAGGGTTTGCCGTCCGTAGACGGAGATAGGACGAAACGGATCGTCGTTGACTTCAGAGCCGGCGATGATCGGAACGCGCTCGTCGAGCAATTCGGTGATCTGCCGGATGATGCGGCTTTTGGCCTGGCCACGAAGGCCGAGCAGGATGATGTTGTGGCGCGACAAGATGGCGTTGACGAGCTGTGGGATCACAGTGTCGTCGTAGCCGACGATGCCGGGAAAGAGCTTCTGGCCGGATCGCAGTCTGCGAATCAGGTTCAGGCGCAGTTCGTCTTTTACCGAGAGGGTTTGATACCTGCTCGCTTTAAGTTCGCGAAGGGTCCTTGGGTAATCCATATTGAGTATTGCTGATTCTAACTAACCTTCCCCTCCTCGCGCAGCTTCTGAAGATGCGCAAGGACTGCTCGTTCGGCCATTGCATAAGCTTTTGGCGACACATCGGTGTAAACCTCAGCCACGATTTGCTTTGGATCCGTGGTTCCGTTTTGCACGGCCTTCAAAATATTTTGCTCGCGTTCGAGACGATGCGCAATGTATTGGTCGATCTTCTGATAGGGCGTCGCGACCGCCGGCCCGTGACCGCCGAACAACACGGATAAGTTGGGTAGCGAACGCATCCGTTCCAGTGAATTCAGATAATCGCGCATGTGTCCATCGGCAGGATCAATCAGAACGGATCCAAAGCCGACGATATTGTCGCCGGTAATTAGCACGCCGCGCAGCGCGTCGTGGAAACAGAGATGTCCGCGCGCGTGACCGGGAGTGTGCATCGCCTGCAACTGAAGCTGCGGTTCCCCGTCGAGTGTGATGATCTCGCCATCTTCAATAAATCGATCGACGTGAACGTCATTCAGAATCTTTGCGGTTTCCCTGTGCGCGGCCACCGGAACATTGCCGCCGAGGTGCGCCTTGAGTGCGTTCACTCCGCCGACGTGATCCGGATGGTGATGCGTGAGAACGATCTCGCGCACCTGACGGCCCGCAGCGATCATCTCGTCGACGCAATCGGCCAGTGCCTGTTGCTCATCTTCATACGGCGATCCGGGATCGAAGATCAGCATCTCTTTTGAGTTATGAACGATGTAACAGCAGGTGTGCGTTGCCGGCGGCCGCGTTGGCGTGCGCACGGGAAAGCAGATGTAGTTGGGACGAAACGTGATCTGCCGTTCGGGGACGCCCTGCGCCTGCTGTATCGACAAAAAGCGGTCGACGAGATCCGGCGTCATTCCGGCGCCGAGCATTCGCAACGCGTGCAAGGTCGGCGGCACGGCCACGACTTCATCTTTCATCCAGCGAGCGTAAGCGTCGCGGGCCGGTAACCATTCGCCACCCGACAACTCGCCGGCGACGACGTTCGGTTCCTGTTTTGGCGGACAGTTGACGAGGAAGAACCAGGTGTCGAAGCGGCGCGCGTTGAATGGCGGCGTGACCCAGCGGCCGACAAACGTGAAATCGTCCGCATCAAGATGAAGGTTGTAATGGTCCAACAAGGCCGGCCACGACATCCGCGCCGATTCCAGATCGTCGAGTAACGACGCGCGCTGGCCTTTCGTCAGCGTCTCACCGCCGCGCGCGGCGAGAACGCCGAGCTCTTCAAACAACTCTCGCGCGGCGCCGCTGATCATCGCGGCAGTCTCCGGATTGGGCGCGTTTCGCACGTCAACCGTCGCATCTTCGGCGTCGATCTGTCCGCCGGGAAACGCGTGAAAGCCGCCGAGAAACGCCAGCTTATCGCTGCGCCGCACCCAAAACACTTCCGGATTGTCGGGATTGGTATTCTGCCGGATAAGAATTACGGCGGCTGCGTCTTTCGGGACAGCGCCGGTTGCCATTCGTTCCATTGCTAACTCACGACCACCGGAATCTTTCGCCGTCACCCTGGCCCCAAGGGACGCCGCGCATGTGATAGCCGCCTTCTTCCCAGAAGCCCGCTTGATCTTCTTCGAGGAAACGCACGCCTTTCACCCACTTCGCCGACTTCCACGCGTAGAGCTGCGGAACGATCAATCTCACCGGACCGCCGTGTTCGGGCGGGATCGGCTGACCGTCGTGTGACCAGGCAAAGAGTGAATCTTCTTTCAGGAAGTATTCGAGGGGGAGGTTGGTGGTCCAACCATAGTCGTAGGCCAGGGCCAGTACAAACTTCGCTTCGGATTTCACGCCCGCAAGCCGTGCGATCTCGCGTGTTGAGACTCCGCTCCAAACGTTGTCCAGCCTGGACCAGCGCGTCACGCAATGGAAGTCGGCGTAAACACGCACTGCCGGAAGTTGCATGAACTCGTCGAGCGACCACGTCAGCGGGTTCTCAACCGAGCCCTCAACTGCAAACGACCACGTTGCGAGGTCGATCTCAGGCGTTCCGTGCGCGTCGAGCACGGGCCACTTCTTCGTGCGTGATTGCCCCGGCGGAATGCGCTGCTCGCGGCGTGTGTCCGGGCTGATGATGATCTCCGGATCTTCGATCGTCTCCGCGGGACGCGGATCCGTGGTCTGATACTTTGGATCGACGAATAGATTGTCGAGAAAACTCATTTCTTCCCTTGCTTCTCTGCGAGCGCAATCAACTCTTCCGGCATCCACTTACCGACGCCCTTCTCCACCGCGCCGGCGATGCCGACGTTTCGGTTGTGCCACTCGTCGCGATCGCCTTCCGGCCCACGTGCGCGTTCGTAGTTTTCTGTTTGTTCTAGACTCAGCAGGATCCCGCCGACGATCTCGTTCCAATCATTGAATTGAATTCCGCGACGCACGATCGGCAAGCCGGCGGTCCAGTCTTCTTCAGGAGCGCGATCGTCCTGTTCCGGTATCGTCAGGTTGTGCAACGACGGCAGGGAACCACCCGAAAACTCTTTCACCAATTGCGCGCCCAACTGCTTGTACGACCAGTCTGAATTTTCTTTTCGCAAAGCCTGCGCACGCCGAAAAATGTCCGCTACCGAGGTTTGCTGACTCATCGCAAACTACCTTTCTTCCATGCAAAAACCGCAATCACGAACAAGACGATTGTAATCGCTGCCGACAGAAGACAGAACTGGCAAAAGGCTCGGATGACGAAAGCCTGCAAGTAAATCAGCCACAGGCTGACCAGCACCATCAACACGGTGAGCGGCGCCAGCAGCTTTCCGGCGATTGGATATCCAAAGATTGCCAGTATGGCCAGGCTGAAAACGCTGAAATAAGCCGCTGCGCCGACGGATGCGAGCGGAACCCCCGCAACTACCGCGTATGAACTGCTAAGCACTTCAGAACAGCCGGCGACGATAGTGCAGCGCACGGTCTGCCCCGTTACGTGCTCAATCGTGAGGTAAAGGGCATCGGCCAGTCCGACGAGCGAGAGAAACGCTATCGCGACGTATAAAGGTTTAACGCGGATCACTTCTGTCCTGCCGCCGCGCGCAACTCGTTCTCGATCAATACCCGCAGCTTCTCGGGCGCCAACTCTTCGAAAGGCACCTCGCGTCCGTTCATAAATACAGTCGGCGTACTGCCCACGCCCATCGAATGAGCGCGTTTGCCGTCCAGAAAGATGCGCTGCTCGACGCGATCGCTATCGACGTCGCGCTTAAACCGTTCTACGTCGAGCCCGATCTGTTTGGCGTAGCCTTCAAAGACCGACCGTACGTCAAACTGGCCCTTCCAGTCTTTCTGGTGATCGAAGATCAGCCCGTGCATCTCCCAGAATTTGCCCTGCAATCCGGCCGCCTCGGCTGCAGACGCTGCCGCCAATGCGTGCGGATGCACCTGAGTCAGGGGATACTCGCGAAACGTGATGTGCAAATTGTTGCCAAACTGCTCTTTCATCTCTTTGAGAATCGGATGAAACGCGCCACAGGGCGGGCACTCGAAATCTCCAAACTCCTCGATGCGAACAGGCGCAGTCGGCGGCCCCATCGTGTTTGGAGGATCGGCGCCGGGAACACCCGTTCGCACGGCGACGGGCGTCGGCTTCGCTTGTGATCCCGGCGATTGCGTCGCCTGACTCCCGCTGGACGACGACGAAGCAGGCTGCGTACGCGTCAGGTACCAGGCGCTGCCTAACGCTAAGCCGAGAACGGCGAGAATGATGATGAACGGAGTTATTCGTTTCATGTGATTAGCACGTTAACCGTCAAACCGCGGCTGCGAGAGTTGCCGCCAGTGAACGGAAGATGTCGCGGCCGTCACTCGATCCGAGCAGGTCTTCACACGCTCGTTCCGGATGCGGCATCAGGCCGAGCACGTTGCGTTCGCGATTGCAGATACCTGCAATGTTTTCGCGCGAACCGTTCGGATTAGCGGCCTCCGTGATTGCGCCGTTCGGGTCGCAATAGCGAAACACGATGCGGCCTTCGTTCTTGAGTTCCTCGAGAGTTTGATCGTCGCAGACGTAATTTCCTTCCGCGTGCGCGATCGGAATCCGAAGCACGGATCCCTTCTGAATTTCATTGGTAAAAGGACTATCTGACGTCTCGACGCGTACGTAAACGTGATCGCAGATGAAATGCAGGTCGCGGTTGCGAATCAAGGCGCCGGGCAGCAGTCCAGCCTCGCAAAGGATCTGAAAGCCGTTACAGATTCCGAGCACAAACCGGCCGCTTTCGGCGAACTTCCTGACCGAGTTCATGACCGGCGAGAAACGTGCAAGGGCGCCGGCGCGCAAATAATCGCCGTAGGAGAAGCCTCCTGGAATGATGACCGCGTCGTAAGTGCTGAGATCCATCTCGCGGTGCCAGATGAAGTCGACCGGTTGGCCGACGTGTTTCGAGATCACGTGATAGGCATCGTGATCGCAGTTGGATCCCGGAAAAACAATAACGCCGAACTTCAAGCTTCTATCTCCACGCGGTAGTCTTCAATTATTGGGTTGGACAGCACTTCGCGCGCCATCTTCTCGACCGATTCGCGCGCCTGTTGATCGTCGACGCCGTCGGCGAGCGAGATCTCGAAGTACTTCCCCTGGCGCACGTCGGAAATTCCAGTAAATCCGAGCAGTTCGACCGAGTGCTGGATGGCTTTGCCCTGTGGGTCGAGAACGCCGGATTTCAGGTTTACGTAGACTTTAGCTTTCATGTGTCTCAATTGGGGATTTGACTAATTCATTGCCTTGCAAACAGTTATTCGAATAATATCTCCCGCCTGTGATCGCCCAGATTTTCTTTAGGAGAAACTTATAATGCAAAACCCGCCGCCCGTCCAAACGACGCCGTCGGCCGTCCAACCGGCCAAATCGAGTACGGGGCTTGATGAGAATGTCGCAGCTTTATTGTCGTATGTGTTGACGTGGGTTTCGGGATTGGTGTTCTTCGTCATCGAAAAAGACAGCCGGCTCGTGCGGTTCCACGCCGTGCAATCGTTGATACTGACGATTGTCTTTTTTGTAGGCTTCGTCGTGCTGTGGATCGCGTGGGTCGTCATTGCGCTAGTCGCCGGCCAAATATCCGGACTGCTCGGCTCGTTGGTGGGCCTCGTCATAGGTCTCATTATCTTCGTTTACGGCGCGGCATGTTTTGTCGGTTGGATCCTCGGCATGATCAAGGCTTATCAGGGACAGTATTTCAAGCTGCCCGTGATCGGTAACCTGGCCGAGAAGTTTTCCACCAAGTAGATTGGTTTACTGAAACACACGTTCGAAGATTGCATCGACGTTACGCAGGTAATGATCCAGGGAGAAGGTTCGCTCGATCTCTTCAACCGATAGTTGTGACTTGATATCGTCATCAGCTTTGACGAGTGTCTGGAAGTCACGGTCTTCATCCCAAACTCTCATCGCATTTCGTTGGACCCACTCGTACGACGTCTCGCGCGAGACGCCTTTGTTTGTCAGCGCCAATAGCAATTGGCCGCTGAAGATCAAGCCCTTTGTCGCCTTCAGGTTTTCCAGCATCCGCTCAGGATAGACCACCAGACCGTCGATCAAGCCGATCGCTTTTTGCAGCATGTAGTCGAGGGCGATGCTGGAATCCGGAAGCACGACTCGCTCGGCCGACGAATGAGAGATGTCCCGTTCGTGCCAGAGTGCGACGTTTTCGAGCCCGACGATGCTGTTTGCGCGCACGACTCGAGCCATCCCGCAGATTCGTTCCGAGATGATCGGGTTGCGCTTGTGCGGCATCGCGCTCGAACCTTTTTGACCCTTCGTGAAGCGTTCCTGTGCTTCGCGCACTTCGGTGCGTTGCCAGTGACGGACGTTGAGGGCCATTTTCTCGAGCGTCGAAGCGATGATTGCCAGCGTGGTCAGGTACTCGGCGTAAACGTCTCGCTGAATCACCTGCGTCGATACCGGTGCCGCCTTCAACCCAAGCCGCGTGCAAACGGCCTCTTCAACGGACGGATCGAGATGCGCAAACGCGCCGACTGCGCCGCTGATCTTTCCCACCGCGACAGCATCTTTCGCTCGCGTGAGCCGATCGCGATTGCGGCGCATCTCGTCGAACCAGAGTGCGAACGTCAAACCGAACGAGGTCGGCTCAGCGTGAATGCCGTGTGTGCGTCCGACCTGCGGCGTGCTCTTGAACTCGAACGCGCGTCGTTTGAGCACCGCCATCAATTGATCGACTTTCGGTAGCAGGATGTCCGCGGCGTCGCGCAGCAGCAGCGCGTTGGCGGTGTCGACGACGTCGGACGACGTCAGACCGTAGTGTACAAAACGCGACGCTTCGCCGATCGACTCCGCGAGGTTCGTCGTAAAGGCAATGACGTCGTGATTGGTCGTTTTCTCTATCTCGTTGATGCGATCGACTGTGAAGCGAGCGCGGGCTTTTATCTGTTCGAGCGCATCGGGCGGGATGATGCCGTTCTCAGCGTGGACTTTGCAGACGGCGATCTCCACGTCCAACCACTTCTGAAACTTGTTCTGCTCCGACCAGAGCGCGCCCATTTCGGGCAATGTGTAGCGATCAATCATCTCAAATCCGTAGAGTTAACTAAGTAGCGCGCCAGCAGCCAGCGTCCATTCTCTTCGATCAGTGTAAAAGTCTCCATGCCGGCGCCGCGTTCAAAGCGCGTTTCGTAGCTGAGTATAAAAACATGACCCTTCAACTGCCCGCCGGAGTTCTGTTGCTCAGTCGCTGCGTTAAGGGAACGGCTCTCGACTTTTCCGAGTTTTGTGCGGAGAGTTTTTAAGACGTCGTTTGATTGGTCGAGTGTTACGTCTCGTTTCCACAGGTCCGACGAGTCGTTGTAGATCTGCTCGTAACGCTCCTGGTTGATGTAGTCACCGATATTCGACACCACTTCCTGAACCTCTGACGGCACTCGCTGGCGTTGATTGTTTATTCCGCAGGCAAACGCCGTCGCCGACATCAGGGCAATCAATGCGAGTCCCCATCTCATACTTCGATCCAGGGCGTGGGTTCCTTCGGATAGGAGAGACAGACCTCGGTCGAACCGTAAAAAAGCGGCGCCTTTTCCTGGAGCGCGACTTCGGCGTTGATTTTGGCGAGGTACGGGTTGTTCGCCCGCTGCGATAGGTGAGCCAGCACGATGTACTTCGCGCAACCGTCGAAACCATGCTTGATCCAGTCGGCGAGGTCCTCGTTAGAAAGGTGGCCGAGACGCGAGAGGATGCGTTGCTTCAGCTCCCACGGGTAAGCGTCGCAGGCCTTCAGCATGTCGCGACTGTGATTCGATTCGATCACGATTGCGGCGCAGCCGCGGAGGCGTTCGGACACGAGTGTCGTGATGTGACCGAAGTCCATCACGGTTGCGATCTTCACGCCGTGATGCGTTGCCGTAAAACCGAAATTGTCGACGGCATCGTGCGGGATCGTAAACGGGTGAAAGTCGATCTCGCCGATGCGAAAATCTTTGCTCGACTCGATCTGTTCCACGCGATCGCGCAACGCGTCGGAGCGCCGCCGCGGTTCATCGTTGCTGACGTTGAAACGTTCGCTGACGTAAGCGTCGAGTGTTTGCGCGGAGATGTAGACGGGACAATCGACGGAGCCTAATAAGACGCGTAGTCCGCCGGCGTGATCGCCGTGTTCGTGTGTGACGAGTACGCCGTCGAGACGTTGCACGTCTTCGCCGACGAGTGCGAGGCGGCGAACGATTTCTTTCGCGCTCAGACCGGCGTCGACGAGTACTCGTGTATTGCCTGCAACGATCAGGACTGCATTGCCAGTTGATCCGCTGCCGAGAACGGTAAGTTTCATTAGCGACGCAACTATAACAAAGGTTGTGTGAGTTTTGTTGTTTTTGTCGAGCTAGATCTCGAGGCGAGCGCGATCGACTTTGAATCCGTTGAGGTTGCCGAGCGCGCCGAGTGCGATCGTTTCTGATTTGAAGTAGGTGTGTGCTACTTCCTGAAGTTGCTCGAGCGTGATCTCGCGGATTTTTGCGATCACTTCGTCTGGTGAGATCCGCCGTCCGTGAATGATCTCCTGCCGCGCCAACGTGCTGGCGCGTGCGCTCGACGATTCGAGCCCGAGCAGGATCGACGAGATGGCCTGGTCCTTCGCGATGCGAAGCTCTTCTTCCGAGACTGGATTACGCACAACCTCGCGCAACTCGTGCAACGACAGATCGAGTACTTCGTCGAGTTGATCCGGCGAGGTGCCGGCATAGACGTTGAAAACCCCAACGTCCGAAAACGCGCTTCCCGCAGCGCCGACTGAGTAAGCCAGCCCGCGCTCTTCACGCACCTCCTGCCATAGACGACTCGATGTGCCACCGCCGATCACCGACGCCAACAAACTTGCAGCGTAACGATCTTCGCTGAGCGCGGCAGGCCACGGCGTCGCGAGCACGAGATGCGCTTGTTCGAGCTCGTTCTTCTGCTCGATCAGGATCGGCGCCGCCGGACGAGGCTTCGATCCTTCAACAGTGAGCGGGCGGAAAGCCGCGCCACTCTCGCAGCCGTCGAATGCGGTGCCGACCAGTTCAAGCAAACGAGCGTGCTCTACGTTGCCCGCCGCGGCAACGACGAGGTTGCTGTACGAGAACTCGCGCGCGTGAAACGCGACCGTGGTTTTATGATCGAAAGTCGGGACAGTCTCCTTCGTGCCTTCGATCGGCCGTCCCAGCGGTTGGTTCGGGAAGTAAGCGGCGTTGAAGAGCTCGCCGAGCAGTTCGTCAGGCGTGTCTTCCACCATTTTCATCTCTTCCAGGATGACTTTTTGCTCCCGGTCGAGGTCTTCCTGCTCAAAACGCGGATGGGAGACGAGGTCCGCAAGCAGATCGATCGCCTGTGGCAGGGCAACGTCCGCAACCTTCGTGGTGAATCCCGTCATCTCATGCGTAGTGTAGGCATCGAGATGCCCCCCAAGCCGGTCGGTTTCGACTGCGATATCATGAGCCGTTCGGCGCCGAGTGCCCTTAAAAACTGCGTGTTCGATAAAGTGGCAGATGCCGTTGAGCTCGGGACTCTCGTGACGTGAGCCTCGACGGACCCAGATGCCGGAGGTTACAGATCGCAGGCCGGGCATGTGCTCGGTGAGAACGACGATCCCGTTGGGGAGTTTTGTAGATTGCACTTCGTCTATCATCTGTTGAAACCAAACAGTGCTTCGGGCGCCGTGGGTGAAATGGGGTGAGGAATCCTAGCATGACCGCAGTGGAAGCGGTAGCGCCGCCGGAGCGCCGGACGACCGGGCGTTAACCCGGGTTAAAAAAGGCCGAAAATTGCCCATATTTACCCCGTTACTTACTTGACAGGCATTTCGCCGTGGAAGAGAATGCTTAGCTGTCGTGCTCCCCGCAGTCGCTTCCCAGGGACTCTGGTCACGGAGGTCTAAAAAGCCCATGAGAAGAGCGTTAACTCTTAGTTTGTTCTGGCTAGCATCGGTGTCGTTGATGATTGGCATGGCCGGCGTTTCGCAGGCCGCTCCCGCCAAGTCACTCGGAACCGTCACAGGCACCGTCACAGACGACAAGGGGAACCCGCTTGCAGGCGCGCTCGTGTCGTTGCTCCGCGAAGGCGCGAAGCAGGTTACGAAGGAAGCACTCACCGACAAAAAAGGAAACTTCATCGCCAAGGTCGTTCCGGGACGCTACGGCATCAAGGCCATCGCGGCAGGTTTCAGCGAAGTCGTCTTCGCGTCTGTTGAAGTGAGGGCGTCGCAGGAACTGGTTTACCGATTCAACCTAGAGCCAGTGGGTTACGGCAGGACGCTTCCTGAACGCCGCAGTGATCGCGACGACGTGAAGTGGACCCTGCGTAACTCGCAAACCAAGCGCTCGATATTCCAGAACAACGAAGGCGAAGACTCGACGGTGCAAGCCGTGGCTGACGCCGAAGCTCAGGCCGCGGAAGCTGCATCGCAGATGGAGACCGCGCCCACTGGTCCAGCCGAAGTCAACTCGTCGAAAATAAGACCGCACGGCGTTTTCGAGTCCTACATCGCGAGCAACTCATTTTCTCCATCCTATGCCGGCGTCAACTTCGCAGTAGCCACTCCGGTTTCAGAACACATTGAACTGATCTTCTCCGGCCAAACAGGCCTCGGCGACGCGCCGCAACGCATTGAAGGAACCACGCGCATTCGCGTGGGCAATCGTCATCGCGTCGGCGTCACTGCTTCCGGCTTGCGTTTTGAAACTCCGGTATGGACCAGCAGGATTAACGAACAAGAGTTGGGCGGACAGGTTTCGCTCCGCGCCGTCGACGAATGGATCGTCCGCGACGGAATCGTGATCGTGATGGGACTCGACTACTCGCGCTTCATCGGCGCCGGCGGAGCGCATGCGTTCACGCCGCGATTCGGCGTCCAGTACGACGTCAACGCACGTACGCGCGTGAAAGCCGCATTCGCGTCGGGTGGCGAAGAAGACGGCATCCAGAGCGTCGCGACGTTTGAAGATGAGCAAGTCGTTTTCAGAAACAACGAGAGCGCGTTTCGTCCGATCGCCTTTGTCGACGGAGAAGCTGTACTCGAGCGCAGCCATCGCCTCGAGTTCGGCGTCGAGCGCGTGCTCGACAACAGTTCCAACGTCGAGGCCACAGCTTTCTTCGATACGACGACGGGCCGTGGCGTCGGGCTCATGAGTTTTCCGTCGTCGGCTTTCTCAGGCAACAGCGGCGACGCGTTTCTACATGTCGCCAATCAGCAGGGTTCTTCACGCGGGATGCGCGTTGTTTACACGCGTCGTTTGAATCGCGTTTGGACCGCCTCCGCCGGTTACTCGTTCGGACGCGGCCAGCAATTGTCAGGCTCAGGTTTCTCAACCCCGGCAGAACTGTTTGAAAACGCTCTTTTCCAAACCGGCGCACTGCAACTCGTGGCGGGCTTTGACACCGGCACCTACGTCCGGACCGTCTTCCGTTTCTCGCCCGAAGCGACCGTGTTTGCAATCGATCCTTTCGCGGGCCGGTTGGGCGTTTACGATCCTTCGTTGAGCATCCAGGTAACGCAGGATCTTCCGACTTTCGGCCTGCCGGTGCGTGCCGAGGCAATTCTCGACGCGCGCAATCTCTTAGACGCTCAGGTCAGTACTGAAAACGGGGACGCGTTAATTTTTGTCGGTAACAGCCGGCGGTCTGTACGGGGCGGCATCGCCGTCAGGTTCTAGCTTCGTGCAACCTGGCGCTCGATAAGTGAGCGGTCCGCCCAACTCGCTCCTCTCTTTACGCTCCTTCATCGAGTCGCCCAACGATCGCGGAACGCCGTACGGGCCCTTCCAAATTCTCGGAAAATTCCGAAAAGATGGATGGCTCTGCATAGTTTTGGTCGTTCATAGAAGCGAATCGAGCACGGTAAACACAGGGAACATTGCTTGCCTAAAACGGTGGGATCAACCAATTCCGATTTGAATTGGGGAGAGTCGACAAGTCAGTGAAGGGTTCGGTACTCACAACTAAGACGTGGTTCCTGCTAATTGGCGCAGCGCTCTTGATCAGCGCTGGTGTCCTCAATTTCCGGGAACGAGCCCAACACCGAATGGTGCCGTGGGACGGCGTCGAATGGGTCGATACATCCGAGGGCATCATTGCCCAGAGCATCGAGCCGGGCTCCGCGGCCCAACGAGCGTGGCTGCTGCCGGGCGATCGACTTATCGGGATAAACTTCGACGGCAGGAGCAAGCCGGACGAGATCATCCGCGGGCGAGACGTTCAAATCTATCTAGAGCAAGCGGGCGTCGGCGGACAGTTGCACTACCTGATGCAGCGTCCTTCGTATCCGCCGGAGATGCGCGAGTACTGGGCCGACCTCGACAATATCGGCACCGTCCACAGGTGGACGCCGCGCGTGATCTACATCAATCTGCTCGGTCTGGTCTACCTGTTTGTCGGGTTCTTCGTTCTTTTCAAACAGGGCGGGCGCGCGCCGTTCGTGCTCCACTTCGCGACCTTCTGTTTGTGCGCTTTCGTCTTCCACTTCTACACGCCAATCGGCGCGTATGACGATCTCGACCTGGCGATCGGGTTTCTTGATACCGTCGCGCTGATCTTCTTCGCGCCGGTGTTTCTACACTTCTGCGCGCTCTACCCGACACGGCAACAACTGTTTCCGACTCGTCGATGGCGAGCGATCCTGCTCTACGTTCCCGCTTTCTTCCTGCTCGCCTTCTCGATCATCGTTTTCCTGCGAGACGAACTGGCGAAGGCGGTAGCAGGCTTCAAGAGCATTCCCGTTACCGAAACGATCGTCGCGGTTTTTTACTGGCTGATGATCGTGCACCTGTCGCTGGCGCTGATTGGCGGCGCGGCGTTATTGCTGCGGACTCTCGTCAGGGCGAAGAGCACGGTTGTCCGGCAACAGGTAAAGTGGGTCGTGTGGGGATCGGTGCTCGCGATCACGCCGTTCATACTTCTTTACGCGGTGTTCTATCTCGTCGGAGCGTCCACCGATCGCTGGTTGACAGACGTCGCGATCCTGCCGCTGGCGATCATTCCGTTCGCTTTCGGTTATTCAGTTCTTCGCTATCGTTTGATGGACGTTGAGCTGGTCGTTCGTCGCGTTTTTGTTTACGCGTTGACGACGCTTGCGATCGCGCTGTTGATAGGCGGCGTGGTCTACACCGCCGGGCTTTACGCATTCGGTTCGGATCAGCCGTTCTCTTCGGGAGAGGTCACGCTGCGCGTCGTGGTTGCAGTGCTCGCGATGGCGGCGATCGTGATGGTCGCAGCACCCGTCAAACACTTTCTCCAGGAGCAGGTTGATCGAGTCTTCTACGGCGAACGTTACGATCTCAGAAACAGTCTGCTCGATTTCGGCCGCACGCTTTCTGCGACGACGGCGCTCGAACCGCTGCTCGACGCGTTGGTCAGTCGTTTACAGGAAGTGATGAACGTCGGACGCGTGGCCATCTTCGTCGAAGACAGGAACTCGCCGTCCGGTTACGAAGTGGCACGTGCTGAGGGGATCTTGATTCCGGTGGCAGTGCCGATTGATTTTCGCGACATGATTCGCGTGCGATCTGCTGAGACGGGCGTCGTTCGCGCCGACGATCTTGATTTGACGGCGGACGCCGCGGGCTCAGTCAGGCGTTCGCTCCATTACTTCGTACCGTGCGTCGTTCGCGGACGAATGGTCGCCGTAATCGGGCTCGGACGCTCGGTTGACGGTGCGTTGCTTTCATCGGAAGACGTCGAGATTTTGCGGACGGTTTCCGGTTACGTCGCGGTCGCGATCGAGAACAGTCTGCTTTACAAGGATCAGCAGGAACGCGCCGCGGAGTTGAAACTGCTCAAGGAGTTCAACGAATCGATCATCGAGTCGATCAACGTCGGACTGCTGGCGGTCGACCTCGACGGGCGCGTGACGCGTCTCAATTCAGCGCTCGAACACATCCTCGATCTTCGTCGCGATGCCGCTATCGGCAAGCGCGTTGAAGACTTGTTCTCCGAAGATTTTGCCGACACGCTGCGGCAGGTTTTGGGCAAAGACGGCTGGCAGCTCCGCGAGATTCGCAACATCTACAAGCTCCACACCGCCACGCTCGGAAGCCGTTCGCTGGTGCTGAACATCGCGCTGGCGCCATTGCAGGACGCACAAGGACAAACGGGCGCGCTCGTCATTCTCGAAGACGTCACGACGCGCATCAGTCTCGAAGAGCAGTTGCAGCAGCGCGAGAAGCTCTCGTCGATCGGCCTGCTCGCGGCGGGCGTGGCGCATGAAGTGAACACGCCGCTGACGGGCGTTTCGTCGTACACGCAGATGTTGCTCGGCATGTTGAACGATAACGATCCGAAGCACGCGTTGTTGCAGAAGGTGCGCACGCAGGCAGAGCGGGCCACGAACATCGTCAACAACCTGTTGAACTTCTCACGCACAGGCAGCGCGACTGAGTTCGGCGACCTCGACATCGAGCGTGTGCTCGACGACACGTTGCAACTACTTGAACCGCAGCTGCGCCGCAATCAGATCGAGATCGTTCGCGCCTACAACGAAGACGTTCCAGAAGCTTACGGCAACGCCGGTAAGCTACAACAGGTCTTCACCAACCTGATCCTCAACGCGCGCGACGCGATACCTGACGGCGGACGCATCACCGTCGCGACGACCACGGCCGACGATGGATCTCCGGTCGTTGAGATCTCCGACACCGGCATCGGCATCGCACCCGAGAACGTCGCCAAGATTTACGATCCGTTCTACACGACCAAAGGCGTGGGCCAGGGCACCGGGCTCGGTCTCGCCGTTAGCTACGGAATCGTCCAGGAGCACGCTGGCCACATCAGCGTCGATAGCACGCCCGGCCGCGGCACCACCTTCCGCATTACCTTGCCGAACGCGCGGGTCCGCACCCGTCTTCAGGCGGTCGGCGATTAACCAAATCACATCCGTGTTTGAATGTAAACCGGCGCGTAGCTAAACTAACGCGTCTTGTTATTGTTATGCAGATGAAGACTGAAAGACGAACCTCCCGGAAGGGCTCGGTCCTCGTCGTCGACGACGAAGAGATCATGCGCGAAGTGCTCGAGACGCTTCTCACCGCCGAGGGCTATCGCGTGGACCTCGCGAAGACAGGCGAGGAAGGACTCGAAGCTTACGGCCGCCGCGCTTTCGATGTCGTGCTGCTCGACGTGTCGATGCCCGGCATCGGCGGCCTTCGCGCGCTCGAAGAATTTTTGAAGATGGATCCGGAAGCCGTGATCGTGATGATCACTGCTTACGCGACGTTCGACACCGCCATTGCCGCGTGGGAGCGCGGAGCGTTTGGCTGCATCAGAAAGCCGTTTCAAAACGAACAGATCACGGCGACCATTCAGGCCGGTATCAAACGACGACGCAAGGAAGAAGAACGACGCACCTTGCGACGCGCGATGAGCAAAGCGGTCGATCGCGGTGAGATCATCGGCCGGTCCGACTTGATGCAGGAGGTTTTCAGGTTGGTCGAGCAGGTCGCGCCGGCGCGCTCTACGGTGCTGATAACCGGCGAGAGCGGGACCGGTAAGGAGTTGATCGCGAAGGCGATTCACGAGGCGAGCACGCGTGCGGGCCGGCCGTTTGTGACGGTCAATAGCTCGAATATCCCGTCGGAGTTGCTTGAGTCGGAACTCTTTGGCCACACTCGCGGCGCTTTCACTGGCGCGGTCGCGGCGAAGAAGGGGTTGTTTGAAGTCGCCGACGGCGGATCGATCTTCCTCGACGAAATCGGCGACATTCCACCGGAAACGCAGGTGCGTCTGTTGCGCGTGATTCAGGAGCGCGAGTTCACGCCGCTTGGCGACACCACGCCGCGCCGCGTCGACGTGCGCATCATCGCAGCTACAAACATCGACCTGAAAGAAGCCGTGCGGCAGGGAAGTTTCCGCGAAGACTTGTACTACCGGCTCGCCGTCGTGCCGATCGAATTGCCGCCGCTGCGCGACCGGCGCGAAGACATTCTGCCGCTGGCCCAACACTTCATTCAGAAGTACAACGAAGAGAACAGCCGCAGCGTGTCGGAGCAGTTGGCGCCGGAAGTGCTCGCGCTGCTCGAGCAGTACTCGTGGCCGGGGAACGTGCGCGAGTTGGAAAACACGATCGAACGAGCGGTCGTGATCGCGCCGGGCGAAGAGGTCACGAAGGAATGCTTGCGGGCGGAGATCAGCGATCCGAAGTCGGTCACTTCCGGACATCATGATGGCGCGAGCAATCTCGCCGTCGGCGATATCGGCCGCGGCATCAACTTCTATGAAGAAGTGAGACGGTTTGAGATCGACTTGATCAGGCGAGCGCTGGAGCAGACCGGTGGACATCAGTCGCGCGCGGCTCGTCTGTTGGGAATGAACGCGACGACGCTCAACTCTAAAATCAAAACTTACAACATCAATTTACGGCCTTAACATGAAGCGACGCGAACTCGACGGCTGTCCAATTACCGGGGCGCTCCAGATACTCGGCGATAAGTGGACGATGCTCGTCGTGCGTGAGTTGGTGTCTGGCCCAAGGCGCACGATGGAGTTACTCAACAGTCTGTTTCCGATCAGCAGCCGCACGCTTGTGGGCCGGCTGCGCGACATGGAGAACGACAACTTCGTCGAACGCACTGACTTCGGTGGAAATCCGCCGCACATCGAGTATGCGTTGACGCCACGCGGGCGGTTGTTGCTGCCGCTGCTCGAGTCGCTGCGTCAACTCGGTCTGTCGTTGGGTTGTAATGATTGTGAGGATCGTCGTGAACGGCTCGGCGTCTACTGCGAGCCCTGCCCGCTCAACGACGAAGAGCCACTAATCCAACCCGTCCCTCGTCCTGCCCCGTCGCCTTCACGCCGCGACAAGGACGATTCGATCATTCTGCTTTAATCCGTGTTCGATACCATGTGTCCGTCCGGCGTGATGATCGCTTTGTGATCGGGCGTTATGTGTTCGCCTTCTATCGTCACTTCGTCGCCGGTCGGCATCGCTATCGGCAGATGATCCAGAAAACGTTCCGCGTCGATCGCCGACATGCATCCAGTACCGGCTGCCGTCACGGCTTGACGATAAACCGAATCCTGCACGTCGCCACATGCGAAGACGCCGGGAATATTCGTCGCCGTCGAGTGGCCCGAGGTCTTGAGGTAACCGATTTCGTCCATTTCGAGCTGGCCGCGAAACAGGTCGGTATTAGGTTTGTGTCCGATCGCGACAAACACGCCGGAGCACGGAAATATCTCCTCATCACCAGTCTTCAGATTTCGCAAGCGGACGCCAGTGACGCCTTCATCGTGCGTCCCCACGATCTCCTGCACCGCCGTATCCCAAATAAAATCGATCTTCTCGTTCTGGAACGCTTTGGCCTGCATGATCTTGGACGCTCGCAACTTGTCTCGCCGGTGGACGACGTACACTTTCGCGGCGTAGCGCGTCAGGAACGTCGCTTCCTCCATCGCCGTGTCGCCGCCGCCGACCACGACCAGCGTCTTTTGACGAAACGCCGGCAACGGCCCGTCACACGTTGCGCACGCTGAAACACCGTTTCCGCCAAAACCGTCCGGAACCTTTGCTTCCCCCGGAATTCCGAGCCACTTCGCCGATGCGCCGGTAGCGATGATCAGCGTTTCAGTTGAGATAGTTGCGCCCTGGGTGTAGAGCTGGAACGGCCGCTCGCTCAGGTCGACTTCCGTGATCCATGTCTCCATGAAGTCCGTCCCGAAGCGCTCGGCCTGCTTACGAAACTCGTCCATCAGTTCCGGCCCTTCAATCCCCTTGGCAAAGCCGGGATAGTTTTCGACGTCGGTCGTGATCATCAACTGCCCGCCCGGCGTGGTCTGCTTTTCGGCATCGGCCGGCGCATCAATCAATAACGGACGCAGGTTCGCACGGGCGGTATAAATGGCGGCGGTCAGGCCCGCTGGGCCGGATCCGATGATCACAACGTCCCTTTTTATCGTTTCGTTATCCATAGCCCATTCTTTAAATCCGTGGTTTTCAAACGGTTGAGCGTATAGTATAACTACGGACATTGAGGTAGTCGAACCTGATGGCTTCGGTTGAAACGATTGCCGTGATCGGCGCGGGCACTATGGGCCACGGAATCGCCCAGGTCGCCGCGTTTTCCGGGTTTCGGGTACTCCTCAGCGACGTGGATCGAGAGTCGCTGGCGCGAGGCGTCAAGTCCATCGAGAAGAACCTCGCCAAGGGGATTCAACTCGCCAAATTGACCGAAGACGATCGCGACCGCACGTTGCAGCAGATTCGCGGCACCATCAAGCTCGAAGAATGTGCCGCCGCCGATTTGATCATTGAAGCCGCTCCGGAGAAGCTGAATCTGAAACAGGAAATCCTGCGGCAACTGGAATCGACGTCGGATCGGCCGTTCATCTTTGCGAGTAACACTTCGTCGCTGTCTATAACTGAGATGGCGCGCTCTTCCAAACGCCCGGAAGCCGTTATCGGCATGCACTTCTTCAATCCGGTTCATATCATGCGGTTGGTCGAGATCGTCGTCGGAGAAAAGACGAGCGCCGCGGTTGTGGAGACTGTCTCGGCCGTGGGCCGGCAGATGCGGAAAGAGCCGATCCTGGTTAAGGACGTTCCGGGATTTGCCTCGAGCCGGTTGGGCGTGGCGCTTGGGCTGGAGGCGATGAGGATGGTCGAGCAGGGAGTCGCCAGTGCGCGCGACATCGATACCGCGATGGAACTCGGCTATAACCACCCGATGGGGCCGCTGAAATTGACGGACCTCGTCGGTCTCGACGTGCGACTGAATATCGCGGAGTATCTGCATCGCGAATTAGGAACGGAAACGTTTCGGCCGCCGGAGCTGTTGCGGCGGATGGTGAGCGAAGGGAAGTTAGGAAAGAAAACCGGCGAGGGCTTTTACGATTGGAGTAAGGAGAAAGAGGACTTGCGCCGCGCGCAGTCTTCTTGATACCCGGCCGCAGTGTTGTCAAACATGAGCACGCCTTACAACAACGAAGAGCGACGATTCGCGCTGCGCATGTCGTTGCGTTTACCGATTGTGGTTTCCGGCCGCGCCGAAGACGGCTCTGCGTGGAGCGAGCCGACCGAAACTGATGACATTTCCACTTCGGGGGCGCTTTTTCACTTGAATCAGAAGGTGACTCGAGGCGAGCGTCTGTACCTGCGCGCGCACCGTCCCGACGGCGCGCCGATCGAAGTCACGGCGCTGGTCGTGCGTGTCGCGCCGGCCATTTACGGCACCGCGCGTGTCGGCGTGCAGATAGCCGAACCGACCGAGAATTGGTTGCGGCTGTTTGTCTCGTGGGTCGCCGACGAACAACCCGCTGCCGATCCGGAAGTCTCTTCCGAGTAAACCCCGCATTACTGCTTCTCAGCAAAAGCGACGAGCATTTTGATGGTGGACCACTGACGGGTCGTCGCGATCACGCCGAGTTGTTTCTCTACAAACCCATTCGGAAAACCAAACCAGCCGTTCGGTTTGCGTCGCGCGACGACAAACGCGACGCGATCGCCGATATCCAGCACCTCAAAATATTCCGTAGTTGACGTCAGCGGGAGCTTCGGAGTGTTAACCGGC
>JBKPNH010000020.1:0-39952 GCA_046732535.1 Acidobacteriota bacterium | reverse complement strand
GACACAAAACCCCAGATCTGAAGTAGTAGAAACGGCACCGAGATGGCGATGGCCGTGTAGAGGGCGACTTTGATGTAGAGAGAGAACGGTTCGAGGGCGGTGGTGACAATCAGCTTATCGTTTACGCCGGAGTATTCACTGGCCGCTGCCGTCGCAAGCTCCACCGGAAGCCGGACGCCTTTGGGGATTACCGCGTTGCCGGCGTAGAGCGATTCGTCAGTAAAGAGTGCAAGCTTGCCCTGTGAATCCTTTAGCACGCGCGACATGACGGACGCGCCAGTCGGAATCACGCTGGCCCCGATTTTTGTTTCTTCGGCGAAGACAAACCGTCCCGTATCGTTTTCCTTCAGCGCCTGCATTGCCGAAATTGCTTCGGTGCCCGTGTAACCGGCGATTGGGACCTCATGGCGCTGTGCTTCGGCCAGCGCGCGATTAATCGGGGCAGCGAGAAATCCGTAGATTGGTACCGAAACGAACCAACTGCCCGTAGTCGCCAGAATGATAACGACAAAGCAGCGCACCAGGCGACGACGTAACTCGTCGAGGTGCTCCAGGAAAGACATTTGGCCGAGTTCGGCTTCGCGATCCTTGTCGCCGGATAGGGCTTTTAGAAATGCAGACATTACCAGGTCAGATTACAGCCAATCGTGTTTTCGGAGAGGTTCGGGTCGGGCCGCTTCAGCAGGAACGGGCACGGCTTCGGTCGATGCTTCGGGAGCGGCTTCGGAAGAGGCTGCTTCGGCCGTTGCCGGAGTCGCTTCATAAGGCGAGCCCTCGCGCGGCACGCCCCATTCCGGGTTTGCCGTCCCAAGCGGATCGGGCGTCACGTTCTCCTCGACAGTAGCGAAGTCCGCGTCATCGGCTTCTCGCAGTTCAGGCGGATTGTAGATGGACTGCTCTTCGGGTCCACTTTCCAATGCCACCTCACGTTCCCAGGTTCGTTTAAAGTCGTCCGACGCCTTGCGAAACTCAGCCAGGCCCTTGCCCATCGAGCGAGCGAGCTGCGGTAGTTTGCGAGGTCCGAAAAAGATTAGCGCGATAGCCAGGATGAAAATTAATTCGGTGGTGCCGAGGGATTCCAGAATAAATGCAAACACGGCTTTGTTCGCCTTCCTATTTATTACGAACGGGATTGTACCGCGAGGCGCTAGTAAACTAAAAGTTCCACGGATGACAGAAATTGCACGTGTGGCAAGCCGCGCGATCTGTCGAGGTTGCAGTACACTACCCCATATCGATGACAGAAGCCAGCGGAACTCTACAAGCTTTCGCGGAATGCGCCGAGGCCGTAGCGGCAACGACGAAGAAACTCGAGAAGGCCGCTATCCTCGGAGCGTATCTGGAGGCTCTCTCCGATCCTGATCTGACGCGCGCTGCTCGCTACTTCGCGGGCCACCAGTTTGCCCTCGCCGATGCCCGTACGACAAACGTCGGCGGCAGCATTATCAGTGCCGCTCTCAGTGAGGCCACCGGCTTCAGTCCGGAAGATCTTTATCCGCGATACGTCCGTCTCGGCGATCCCGGGGAACTCGCTGCCGAGATCATCAAAGAAGCTAAAAAAACATACGCGCCTACGATTACGCTCGCTGAAACTGAATCGCTTATCAGTCGATTGAGTGAAACACGTGGCATAAACAATAAGACGGCGCTGCTCACTACGGTGTTACACCATGCGACTCCACTCGAGGCCAAGTACCTCGTGAAGTTGCTCTCAGGCGAGTTGCGCATCGGTTTGCGAGAGGGACTTGTTGAAGACGCTATTGCCCGCATCTTTGGACAACCGTTAGCTGACGTCGCTTACGCCAACATGCTGCTGGGCGATATCGGCGAGACTGCGATTCGTGCTCGCGCCGCGGATCTCAAAGACGTCAATATGCGGCTCTTTCATCCGATAAAGTTTATGCTCGCAACACCTGCCGCAGACCTGACTGACGTGGCGCGTACGATGCCCAAGGAGTTTCTTGTCGAAGACAAGTTTGACGGCATTCGCGCGCAAGCACACGTCGAGAGTGCCGGGGCGGGGAGTAGACGGGTCGCGATCTATTCCAGAACCATGGACGAGATCACTCACCGGTTTCCCGAGTTGATCGAGCCGCTGCGATCGTTGCCGGACGACGCCATCATCGACGGAGAGTTAGTCCCCGCGCACGGCGACGTAATCCTTCCCTTCAGCGAGTTGCAAAAGAGACTTGGGCGGAAGAGTGTCGGGGCGCAGTTGCTCACGGCTGTGCCCGTGGTTTTGGTTGCTTACGATCTGCTTTACGCAGCCGGCAAGGTGCTGCTCGACGAGCCACTCGCCGAGCGCCGAAGGCTGTTGGGCCAGTTGGTCCCCTCCACTGGACCAGTGCGTCTTTCGCAGGGAAAATTGTTCACAGAAGCGGCCGCGCTTGACGACGAGTTCGACGCGGCGCGAGCGCGGGGAAACGAAGGGCTGATGATCAAGAGTCCGGCGTCATCGTACAAGCCAGGGCGGCGCGGGCGCGAGTGGTTGAAGTTGAAACGAGCCATCGCCACGCTGGACGTTGCAGTGACGGCGGTGGAGGTGGGCCATGGGAAACGTCGGCATCTGCTGTCGGATTACACCTTTGCGGTGCGCCGGTCAGCGGAGGACGGCGAGTTGTTGAACGTCGGAAAGGCGTATTCGGGTTTGACGGATCGGGAGCTGACAGAGTTAACTGAGTACTTCAAGGAGCACACAGTCCAGGAGTTCGGTCACGGGCGGGTAAGAATTGTCGAGCCGACGGTCGTGATCGAGGTTACTTTTGACAGAGTTCAGCCATCGAAGCGTCATAAGAGTGGCTTCGCGCTGCGGTTTCCGCGCATACTACGGCTAAGGCCCGACAAAACGACGGCCGAGATAGACACTCTCGAGACGGTCAGGCGTTTAGCCGAGTCAGGTGATGTGGGGCAGAAAGGGCCGAATTATTGACAAAACCCGGGAAAACAACGGGGTGGCGAGTGAGTGGCGCACGCCACTGGCCTGGTAAAAATATAAAGTACCTATGGACATAGGGGCCAGATGGGGTTACGATGCGTCGCGTCACCGCCTCCCAAGCCAGGTTTTTTCGAAACTATTCGGTGAGCCCGGACACACAAAACCAAAGCCTCGAGGCTACGCCGCAGGCGCAGACCGAGTGCTTTGTGTTATTGGGTGCTTCTCAGTACACTGACAGCAGGGCTGCCAACGCTTCGAAAAATAGGTAATCCGTCGTTTCAATCGTTATTTCTCCGGTGTAAGGATCGATTATTGGGTCGCTTATTGGGTTGGTACCCTCATCGGTCGTAGTCGTAACTAGCCTTGGTGGGGGGCCTGGATTGGCCGGAATCTCCTGTTCGCCAGCAAATGTGTTAAGACTAACGGTGAATACGAGCAGGCTCGCCAATACAAAACTTTTGACAAATTTCATTGATCTTCTCCTCAAGAATGTTGTAGTCAAAGCCGGTGAGGTGGTGTGTGCTAACCAAGTAGATTAATTGGTTGTTGCTGATAATATCCGTCAACTGATGGGCTTTGCAAGGTTCCTTGCCTATCGGTAAAACTGGAGACCTTTTATGGATTTGCAGACATCCGTATTTGATGCCCAAACCGAAATTTCGGTTACTGACAACATAATTCCGCTTTGTGAGCTCGCCCGTGGCTTAGAGGAAGCCGGCGAGTTTGAGCGTGCGGCCGAAATTCTTCACCCTTTTTGGAAAGGACTGCCACATCGCCCAGAGACAGAAGGTTTAAATGACGAGGCCAAAGCCGAGCTTCTGCTGCGTGCCGGAACTCTGACGGGATGGCTCGGTAGCGCCAAGCAAGTACCAGGTGCCCAGGAGATCGCTAAGGATCTTATTAGCGAGAGTGCTGCAATTTTCGATTCGCTCGGAATGACTGAAAAAGTTGCTGAAGCGAGAGTCGATTTATCAACGTGCTACTGGCGTGAAGGCGCGCTTGATGAAGCCCGAGTCACTTTGCGTCACGTATTCGATACTTTGGGGGACAGACAGAGCGAGCAAAGACTCAGAGCGCTCCTCAACGCTGCGATTATCGAGAAGGTCTCTACACGCAGCCGAGATGCTTTGCGAATCTATTCGGAAGCGACGGCACTCTTTGAACAGAGTACTAATCATTCGCTGAAAGGCAAGTTTCACAACGCTCACGCGACCCTCTTGAGAAGCTTGGGTACTGCGGAGCAACGCGAAGATTACATCGACAAGGCGTTGGTCGAATACGTTGCCGCCAGTTATCACTTCGAACAAGCGGGAAACAGGCGATTCCAAGCTCGTGTTGAGAACAACACTGGGTTCCTTTTCGCAAGTATCGGCCGATTCAATGAAGCTCAGGAACATTTAACGCGCGCTCGTGCGTTGCACCTGAGTGTGGGCGACCATGGCGGCGCCGCTGGTGCAGAAGATAGCCGTGCACAAGCTTTCCTGCTTGAAGGTAAATACGATCAAGCAGAAAAGGCGGCTCGCTCTGCTGTTCGGTCATTGAAGCGAGGTGGTGAACAAGCGTTGCTCGCCGAAGCACTCACCACTCACGGCAAGGCGCTCGCACGATTGAAGCAAGCTCATATAGCCAAGACAACATTGGACCAGGCTATTGAGATCGCCCAAACGGCCGGAAGTCCTAACGCCGGAGGAATCGCTGCTGTTACAGCGATCGAAGAGTTGAGAGCTTACTTATCGGCAAATGCGTTGAACGAGTATTACCGCACTGCTGAGTCATTGCTTTCAAATTCTCAAGATCGCAGCCTTATGGTTCGCCTTGGTGAATGTGCGCGGCGCGTGCTCGGGGCTACGGAGAAGCAGGAAGCCACTCAGGGCTCATCGCAAACGGAGGCACTGGGCCAGCCAGGCTTCTCGCTCGATGCAGAGGTGCTTCGTTACGAAGGCAACCTGATTCGCAAAGCGCTCGAAGATTCCGGCGGCAGCGTCACTCGCGCAGCACGCCTTCTCGGCGTCACCCATCAGGGGCTCGCATTCATTCTCAACGGTCGCCACAGCGACCTCTTATCAATTCGAACACCGGTCAAACGCCGGAGGCGAAGCATTATTCGTTACCATTAACGTTTCGCCACTACTGAGTGTTGTTTACTCACTGTGCTCCAGCTCGTTGGCGCTGCTTTTAACCAAGGCAGCGCCAAAGCTGTATTTGTGCTCTAAGCAACAGTTCTTCTATTATCCGCTCAAAAAATCCACGAGACTACGTATGAAATCTGCTCTCGGCCCCTTATCTCTGATGATCGTTTTGGCGCTCGCAGCTACATCCGTTGCACAGAGCACGAAACGGCGCGGAACTGTCAGTCGCAAACCAGCAGCCGCAACGCCGCAACCCGGACCTGGTGCTGCACAGCCGGCGCCTGCTACGCCCACGCCGGCGCGCACGCCCACTCCGGCAAGTACTCCCGCCGGTCCAGTCAACGTCGTCACCCTGAACGGCCAAACGTTGACCACCGCCGATTTCGAACCGAATGTGCGCCAGGACCTCGAACAGGTTGAAACGAAGATCGCCGAAGCACGGCGCGAAATACTCGATCTCCAAATCAACACCATCCTGCTTCAAGTCGAAGCAAACAGGCGCGGCATCGACACGCATCGGCTCTATGAGGCGGAGGTCACCAAGCGTATACCTGTTCCCACTGCCGCGCAAATCAAGAAGTTCCTCGAAGAGCAGGGCGCGCAGCTCGAAGGTGTGGATGCAGCTTCCGCAAACCAACAAGCCACTGCCTACCTGCAAGCTGAGTCCGAAGCAAAGCTGGCTGACGATCTCGTGGGCAGACTACGAAAGAGCATTCCCGTGGTTATGGGCGCTGACATCAACGCGCCGAACCTGAACAATGACGCAATCGTCGCGACCATCGGAGGTCAACCACTTAAAGCCGCAGCCTTGAACGAGCGGCTCAAGCCGATCGTCTACAACCTGAAACTCCAGGCCTACGAGCTGACAAAAAGGCAGGCCGATCAATTGCTCAATAACATGTTGTTGCTGGAGGAATCGAGACGACGGCAGGTTGGACCAGAAGAGATCATCCGAACCGACGTGAGCGACAAAGTTCGCCCGCCAACCGAAGCTGAAGTCGTGAAGTTCTACAACGAAAACAAGGCGCGCATCAACGGCGATCTCAACACCGTACGTAACGCGGTGGCAAACTATCTTCAGGAACAAACCAGAGCGCGTCTCGAGAGCGAGCTCTCAGCGCGCCTGCGCAAGAATGCCGACATCCGCTGGTTGATAACCGAGCCTCCGCAACCCGTTCAGAACGTCAGCGTAGACGACGACCCCGCTCGCGGCGATGCGAATGCGCCAGTAACGATCGTAGAGTTTACCGACTTCGAGTGTCCCGCCTGCGCCGCTATGCATCCGGTGCTCGACGAGGTGTTGAAGTCCTACGGCAACAAGGTGCGGTTCGTGGTCCGTGACTTCCCCTTGAACCGGCACGAGCACGCCCGCAAAGCCGCGGAGGCCGCGAACGCCGCCCACGCGCAGGGGAAATTCTTCGAGTACGCCGCGATGCTCTTTACGCGTCAGAAGGCGCTCGACGTCCCATCGTTAAAGAAGT
Source organism: Acidobacteriota bacterium (assembly GCA_046732535.1). GTDB lineage: Bacteria > Acidobacteriota > Blastocatellia > Pyrinomonadales > Pyrinomonadaceae > PSRF01. Next base: position 33,407 of record JBKPNH010000020.1, on the reverse strand, counting down.
ACGCGACGGAGCTTGGATTGGACCGCGTGCGTTTTGACGCCGCGCTCGATCGCGGAACTTATGCCGCCGAAGTCAAACACGACATCGAAGACGGCGAGACTTATGGCGTAGACGTGACCCCCACGATCTTCATAAACGGAGTGAGACTGAAAGTGTTGAGCGCCGAAGGTCTTCGCGAGGCGATCGATCGCGCCGCGGCGGGCCGGGCAACGGCGACACCGAAGTGACACAAATTAGTTGAATAATTTGCCCGATCCCCCGGTGGCCCCCCTCAAGAAAATGGCCCTTGAGGATTTGACCGGATGGTAGTTTCGTTTAAACCCGAGCGACTCAAGCGATACAAAGACGTCGCCAAGCTGCTCATCAAATATGGCCGCTCTGACCTGATCAGTGCGGCAGGTCTGGAAGACAGTGTTCTTCCTGACGAGATCGCCGAAGAATCAGGCGCCGCTGCTCCCGCCGAAGAGCTCGCCAAAGATCTCGAGCACCTGGGCCCCACTTTCATCAAGCTGGGCCAACTCCTTTCCACGCGCGCCGACCTTATGCCTGGTCCATACCTCGACGCGTTGGAACGCCTGCAAGATCAAATCGAGCCGTTCCCATACGAAGAGGTCGAACGCATCGTCTCAGGCGAGTTAGGCGTGCGTATTTCGAAGGCATTTGCTGATTTCGATCCGGCGCCATTGGCTGCTGCTTCATTGTCTCAGGTGCATCGCGCTTACATGCGCGACGGCCGCGAGGTGGTCGTAAAAGTTCAGCGGCCAAACATACGCGAACTGATCGTCGGCGATCTCGAAGCGTTAGGCGAGATCGCGCACTTCCTCGACCAGCACACCGAATTGGGCAGGCGATACGAGTTTGACAACATGCTCGTCAACCTACGGAAGAGCCTGCTTCGCGAGCTCGATTTCACGATCGAAGCAAACAACCTGCACACCCTGGGCCAAAATCTCGCCGAGTTTGAAAACATCATCATTCCCGAGCCCATCGACGATTTCACTACCACGCGCGTGCTGACGATGGAGTACATCCCGGGAAAGAAGATCACTGCTTTGAATCCGCTGCGTTTGCTCGAGATCGACGGTGGTCTGTTGGCCCACGAGTTGTTCAGCGCGTATCTCAAGCAATTTCTCGTGGACGGGATATTTCATGCGGATCCGCATCCCGGCAACGTCTTTCTCAGCGACGACGATCGCATCGCCCTGATCGATCTCGGCATGGTCGGACGCGTGACGGGCACGTTCCAGGACAACTTGCTGCGCTTGATGCTTGCGATCGCCGAGGGACGTGGCGAAATCGCCGCCGAAGCTGCGATCAAGATGGGCGAACCGAAGGAGGGTTTCGACCAGCGCAGCTTCCAACGACGAATCACCGATCTCGTATCGGATAACTCGGATGCTGTTCTCAGCAAGCTCAACGCCGGCAAAGTGACACTCGAAATCACACGCATCTCGGCGGATTGCTGGTTCCGCTTGCCGGCCGAGTTCACGATGATCGCCAAGGCACTTTTAAATCTCGATCGCGTCGTTTACACGCTCGACTCGACATTCGATCCGAATTCGATCATTCGCGAGCGCGCCAACGAGATCCTGCAAAGAAACATCATCAGGAGTATTTCGCCAAACAATCTTTTGTCTGGCGTCGTCGACTTGAAGGAGTTTGCCGAGACGTTTCCGCGGCGCGTCAACAAGATCCTGGACGCGATTGGAAATAACGAGGTGCGGATCGGAGTCGACGCGATCGACGAGAAGGTCGTGCTGGAGGGTCTGCAAAAAGTAGCAAACCGGATTACGTTGGGACTCGTCGTCGCAGCTTTGATCGTCGGCGCTGCACTGTTGATGCGAGTTGAGACGTCGTTTCGGATTTTTGGTTATCCGGGACTCGCGATGATCCTGTTTTTACTTGCGGCAGCGGCGGGAGCGGCGCTGATATTCAGCATCGTCTTCTACGACGAAAAGCGGCGTAAGCGGAACAAGCATTGAACTGTTAACCGCCTGAAGCGATTAGATCGATCAATGCCTTCTCTGTCTCTTCAGTCAAATCGGTAAAGGCCATGCCGAATCCGACGCCGGTTTGATGGGTTGCGACGTAACCTCGCAACGCCAGCCATTCTCCCGAGCGGCGACGGATCTTCAGATCGACCGGCTCACCGATCTCGACTGGTCCATAAGTGTTCACGAAGCAGCCGCTCATGCTCACGTCGTCGACGCGTGCTTCGTGCCTCTTTGACAGACTCTCCCACCTTGCTTCCAGAAGAACCTTTTGTCGTTGATTACGCCGTCGCTCTTCCGGCATTCGCGTGGTCCTCTACCTCACGTGGATTTTGAGAGTTGGCCATAGAAGACCTTCGTCTCGTAGTCGAAATGCACATATCCGTTTTCCTGGTGCTTGTCAAAAACAGTTTCCAGTTGGCGCATCATCGGCTCGAACCTGGGACTGCTCGGCCTTGGAGTATACGACGAAGAGCGCACACGGCCTCGCAGACCGTCGAAATCGAAGATCTGCGTGTTGGGAAACCCTTTCAGCGTGTATCTGTCACCGGCAAAGAACTGTTCGATGCGAGGCAGTCCATTGTCATGTCTCACTTCCGCATAGTCAGTTCCAAACTCGACCAGGAGCTGTTCGTAGTCGCTTAGAAACGGCGTGGTCTCGAGTTGTCTGTCGTTCCAGACCAGCGCAACCCAGCGATTCGGTTTGAGAATGCGAACCCACTCGGTGCGCGTCTTGACCGGATCGAACCAATGGAACGCCTGACCTGCCGTGATCAGATCGACGCTCGAATCTTCCAGGGTCGTCGCCTCAGCACTGCCGTCAATGCTGCGAAACCGCGGCTGGTCTTTGAAGATCGCTTCGGCGGCCACGCGCATCGCTTCGTTGGGCTCGACGCCGAGTACGACGTTTCCGTTCGCAAGCAGGATCTCGCTAAGTTTTCCGGTTCCCGACCCCACGTCTGCGACTGTCGATTCCGGCGTCAAGCCGCATTCGTTCGTGAGCAGCTCGACGACCGCCATAGGATAACCCGGGCGGTACTTCGCGTAATCTTCTACGCGGCTGGTGAAACGTTCAACTGACTCTGACATCGGAAGGAAAATACTTTACCAGCAGTCGATAGCCAAGCAGAAACAAGATGATGAACGCGAACGTCAACGGCAGACGCACGTCAGACTTCACCAGCATCCAGAAATGCACGACACCCAGGACGGCCGCCGCGTAAATCACACGGTGCAGCCTGGCCCAACGCTTTCCGCCCAGTCGCTTCACCATCTTGTTCGTCGAGGTGATCGCCAACGGCAGCATCAGCAGGAAAGCCGTCATGCCGACGAGAATGAACGGGCGCTGCGCCACGTCTCTGACAGTGCTCGCGAGATTGAAGACTCGATCGAACCAGATGTACGTCAGCAGATGAAGCGAACCGTAGAAGAAGGCAAACAATCCAAGCATGCGTCGATACTTCACGAGTGAGTTTGCCTGGAAGATGCGTCTCAGCGGTGTAATGGCCACAGTCAAACTGAGGAAGACGATCGTGAGCATTCCCGTGGTTCGCGTGGCGAACTCGAGCGGATTTGGTCCCACGCGGCCGCGATACAAGTCCGTCAGAAGCATTACCAGAGGAATCAGCGAGTTTACAAAGACGACCAATTTTGGAAACGAGATCTTCATGGTCAGAAGTTCTTCACCAGATCCATCCCCTGATAAAGATGGGCCACCTGTTCGGCGTAGCCGTTGAACAACAGTGTGTCGCGCCGCGCCGATTCACCAATGCGCCGTTCTGTTGCCTGGCTCCAGCGCGGATGGGAAACGTTCGGGTTCACGTTTGAATAGAAACCGTACTCGTACGGCGTCTGGATGTTCCACGTGGTCGGCGGTTCGCCGGCAACCAGCGTTATCTTCACGACCGACTTGATGCTCTTGAATCCGTACTTCCACGGTACGACCAAACGGACAGGTGCGCCGTTTTGAGGCGGCAGTTGCTCGTCGTACAAGCCGGTCGCGAGGATCGTGAGCGGATGCATTGCCTCGTCCAGGCGCAAGCCTTCAACGTACGGCCAGTCGAGCACGCCAGTAAGCTGGTTGGGCATTCGTTTCGGATCGAGCAGCGTTTGAAACGCGACGTAACGAGCCTGCGAAGTGGGCTCGACTTTCTCAAGCAGCTTGTGCAAAGGAAAACCTACCCACGGAATGACCATGGACCATCCTTCGACGCAGCGCAGCCGGTAAATCCGTTGTTCCAGCGGAAACTTCAGCAACTCGTCGATATCAAAAACCTTCGGCTTGTTCACCAGCCCTTCAACAGCCACAGCCCACGGCCGAGTGACGAAGCCTTCGGCCGCTGGGGCGACTCCGCCTTTTGACGTATCAAATTCGTAGAAGTTGTTGTAATTGGTGATTGCTTCCCGGCTCGTCAACTTTTCGTTGGTGGTGAACCCGTTCTTATCGTCGGCCGTCTTAGCGATCTCCGTAAGCTTCTCGCGTTCGACCAGCTGAGGCGGCGGCGGATTCAAGCGGCGATAGAGCAACGTGCTGGCTGTCGCCGTGCCTGCGAGTGCCGCGACACGCATGAAGTTTCTGCGGTTCAGGTAAGTCTGCTGGTCCGTAATCTCTTTCGGATTGATCTTTTCCGCCATTTTTACCACCTGTACCTTTAGAATACGCCCATTTGTCGTCGACCAGAAAACCTATGACATCTGTTCAACCTCTTGAGAGGCCCGAAACCGCAACCGAAGTTGCCGAGCAGATCGGATGGAGAGGGCGTTTACTGCGTTGGGGAGTCGTGCTGTTTGTAGCGGGAGCGATTTTGCTAATCCCCCGGCCGAACGGAGTCACTGTCCAGTCGTGGCGCTTGCTCGCCATCTTTGCCGCGACGATCACGGGATCGATCGTGCAACCAATTCCCGGCGCCGCGATAGTTCTGCTTGGCGTCACCGCGCTCGCGATCTTCAACGTCATGAGGATCAACGATGTGCTGACCGGTTACGCCGATCCTGTCGTTTGGCTTGTGCTCGCCGCGTTCTTCATCTCGCGCGGAATGATCAAGACCGGCCTCGGACGCCGCATCGCGTTTCTCTTCATTAAAGCCATCGGCCGTCATTCGCTCGGGCTTGGTTACGCACTCGCCTCGACGGAGACAGTGCTGGCGACGGTCATCCCGTCAACCGGAGCGCGCTCGGGCGGCATCATCTTTCCGATCGCGAAAAGCCTCGCCGAAGCGTATGAATCTCGACCGGGGCCAACCGCGCGCCGGCTGGGCGCGTTTCTGATGACGAGCGTTTACCAGTGCAACGTGATCGTCTGCGCGATGTTTCTGACGGGACAGGCTTCGAACCCCATCATCGCCCGCTTTGCCCAGGAGGTCACGGGAATCGAGATCACTTACGCTCGTTGGGCCATAGCCGCGCTGGTTCCGGCGCTGCTGAGTTTGCTGTTAGTGCCGTGGCTGCTGTATCTCGTCTTTCCTCCCGAGATCAAACACACACCCGCTGCGAGCGAGTTTGCGTCCACGGAGCTGAAGCTGATGGGGCCGATGAAGTGGTCGGAGCGGTTGATGCTGTTGGTGTTCGGCCTGGTTGCGATTCTCTGGATTACGACGAAGCTGCACGGCATCGATTATGCCGCGGTCGCGATGCTGGGTATCAGCGTGCTGCTGATAACGGGTGTGCTGAATTGGGACGATATCATCAGCGAGAAATCTGCGTGGGCGGTATTCATCTGGTACGGCGGCTTGATTCGCATGGCAGAAGCACTGGGGCAAACCGGGCTGACGAAGAGATTCGCCGAGGCAGCCGCAGGGCTTACGACCGGTTGGAAATGGTGGTTGGCGCTGGCGGTACTGTTGTTGATCTACTTTTACGCGCATTACGTCTTCGCGAGCATCACGGCACACGCAACGGCGATGTTTGTGCCGTTTCTCATCGTGATCCTCGCCGCGGGAGCGCCTGCATACCTGGCGGTGTTGTCGCTGGCTTATTTCTCGAACCTGGGCGCATCGCTGACGCACTACGGCACCACACCCGCGCCAATCTACTTCGGTGCAGGCTACACAACTCAGCGGACATGGTGGACGCTCGGTTTGATAACGTCGGTTGTAACCATCGTTATCTGGAGCGTAGTAGGTTTCACGTGGTGGAAAATACTCGGACTCTGGTAAACAACAATGGCTGGATATTCTTCAACGCCACTGCCAAAGAAACTCGGAATCAAAGAAGGATCGCGCATCGCACTCGTCAACGCGCCAAAAGACTTTCAACGCACGTTAGGCGCGTTGCCGGAGAACGCAGTCTTTGTTGCGCGGTTAATAAAGCCGCTCGACATCGTGCTGTTGTTTGTACTGACTGAACGTGCACTGCTTCGTGATTTTGCGAAGCTCGCCGAGAAGCTCGCGACCAACGGAATGATCTGGGTTGCGTGGCCGAAGAAGAGCTCGGGCGTGGCGACTGACCTCATGTTCGAACGCGTCCAACGTATCGGTCTCGACAGCGGTTTAGTTGACGTCAAGATCTGCGCGATCGACGACGTTTGGTCGGGATTGAAATTCGTGTTTCGTTTGAAGGATCGAGCGCGACGAGAAAACGCAAAATAGTTTTCCACAGATTCTGAGGAAATCTATGTGGAAATCAACGGCGTGAGTTTTACAAAGCTGTTACAAGCGCACACTTACAACATTTTGCACACGTCAGCGGCGTAACGAAAAACCGTTCTATATGAATGTCTTAACTCTTGCAACGTGTGATTTGCGCGCGCGTGAACTACCCACGCACATATTGCCATCCTGTTGCAAGAAACTGAGCAAGCAACACGTCAATCGACGCCGCTGTTTTATGTTTCGAAAGTTAATCTACTAATAGTAGGACCATCAAATACACATACGAAGTTGTTGCGCCAAACAGACGGCGAACGCTTTTTCGCTCGTCGCACGCACGTCGAATTTGCTAAGGATTTTTCACCGCGTCGTCGTGGTCTTCGCGACACTTAGGACACAAGATCGATCGCGCTAATGTGACTGATGCGATCATGTATCCTCTCGTCTCTGAGTTGTTTGCGATGACGGAACGCGAGTTTGTAGATCCCCTGATCGGGGAAAAAAATCCATCTGGACGTGGGCCAAAACAGATCCGAAAAAGGTATTGCAAAAAAGGTGTCGATCACTATAATTCGATTCCCTCGCTGAACATTTTGATTGCCAGAAATTAGTTTTGATCAGCGACCCTGTGTTGTTCGTGTGAAGGTTACCTAGCTCTCATCTCTATTCTCGCAATTGCCCGGATGACCTTCGATGGCGTTCAAGTCAGGTAAAAGTAGTAGTGGGGCGCAACTTGTGCGGCTTGTTGCGTGAGGCAATCTAGGCGATCGCCTGCGGGCATCTTCGCCAAAAAATAATTCCAATCAAAGGGATGGTCCTGGCCGGCAAGGTTTAGGTTCCGGCGGGGTTGAAGTGTGCCCTGTGGTTCGATCACAGCGAGAGTTTGAATGCCCAGTGGAGTGCGGGAAATGAAACAGGAGATTGGTTTACCCCCCAACGTCAAGCATTGTCCAATTTGTACCCTTGATCTCCCCATAACAGAATTTGGTATTTGTCGTGCACGCAAAGACGGTCGCAATCTCTACTGTAAGAGTTGCATCCGTCAGAAGGTCACGCAAAGCCGGCGCGCTTTGAAGGAGTACAAGTCAGCGCGCAAGCGGTACATTTCACAGCAGGTGGAGATTACGGAACTCCTTAACAGTGATCAGTCCGGTGGCGCTCACTACACCGCCAAATCACTTAGCAAGTTGTCGCCTGTCGAGCGTGTGCGCGACGCGATTCGCAGAGGTTCGCGAACGCAACGTGAGATCGCGCAGGAGACGAAACTCGGCAAGGATGAGATCGGCGACGCGTTAGCAAATTTGCTGCTATGGACGCATGAGATCAGAACTCAAGTCGTCGATAACACTCGACTCTATTTTTTAAACGACGCAGCAGATCCGGCAGGATTGGAAGAAGGTCTTCAACTCCCTGCGCGTAAACGCGACGTGCCCAGTTCGTTCAGTTGTTTGCACGGATTGATGCCCGGCAGGAACCCGGAAGGGGAACCCGAAAAGATCGGAGGCTGGGTGGCAGCCTAGCCTCCGCGTTTTACTGCGGTTCTTCGCCCGCGTTCAATCAGCGAAAGCCTCCAGGACCTCACTGGCGTGATCTTCTGGCTTCACTTTTTCGAAGATCTTCTTGATCTTGCCTTTCTCATCGATCAGGAATGTAGTCCGATGCACGCCCATATACGTTCGTCCCATGAACTTCTTCTCTCCCCAAACACCGTAAGTCTCTGCGATCGAGCGATCGGTGTCGGCCAAAAGCGTAAACGGGAGCTTGTACTTGGTCACGAACTTCTTGTGCGAAGCTGCGCTGTCAGGCGAAACGCCCAGCACCGTGATGCCCTGTTTCTTGAACTTCGCGAAGCCGTCGCGAAACGAGCAAGCTTCCTTGGTGCAGCCGGGCGTGTCGTCTTTAGGGTAGAAGTAAAGCACGATTTTCTGACCGCGCAGGTCTTTCAAACTCACCGTGTCGCCGTTCTCATTCGTCGTCTTGAACGCGGGGGCAGTGGTTCCTTCTTTCAGCATGTTTTATCCTTTGAGTTTTATTGAATCCGTGTAAGCACAGATTATCAAAGATGAAAAAATCCTCGAAGCATCAATACTGGATGGTGAAGCAGGAACCGGAAACGTATTCCTGGGATGATTTCGTAAAAGACGGCCGGACCGATTGGACCGGTGTACGAAATTATCAAGCCAGAAACAATCTGCGCGGCATGAAAGTCGGCGACCGCGTTCTTTTTTATCATTCGGGAAAAGAAAAAGAGGTGGTTGGACTAGCGGAGGTAGTTAAAAGCGCCTATGCGGATCCGACTGCTGACGATCCGCAGTGGGTTGCGGTCGATCTTAAACCGATTAAGCCATTGGGCAGTCCCGTCCAGTTGGCCGCTATTCGCTACGACAAGCGTCTCAGCCAGCTTCCGCTGATACGCCAGTCGCAATTGTCAGTGATGCAGTTGATGAAAGATGAGTTCGACGTGATCGTGTCGATGGGCGCGAGCAAAAAGAAACAGGCAGCTAAGTGAACAGAGACAGTGGTCCAGGTTCATCCTTTTCCGGCGGTACGGCTGATTCTTTCAGACGAGCGTAATGCTCGAACAGCGGTTCAGGAGCGGGAACCTGCTCCTCTTCCAGCGCTGCCTTGATCTCCACCGCGTTGACGACTGCTTGTCCGCGAAAGTGATTGTTGGTGATTACGTACGTTTCGCTCGTCTGCCTGGCGACTTGCTTGATTCGCGTGAGCCACGGATCGAGCTCGTCGAGTGAATAGAGGTAATTGTAGCGCTCATCGCGCGGCGCTTTATCGCGAAACCAGTTCTGATAGTTCCTTCCATGCAAGCGCACGTAGCCCACGGGCGAAGTCGTCAACGCCGCCGGGCGAATCGACCGGGAAAACACCGGCTGGTCGATGTTACAGATTCCGACGCCGCGTTCTTCCAACCACTCGTAAATGCTTTCGTTATTCCACGACGTGTGGCGCACTTCAAGCACCAGCGGATACTTCCGAAACTGTTCGAGCAGTTTCGTCAGATAGAGTCGATCCTCGTCCGTGTTCTTGAACGACCAGGGGAACTGAAGCAGTAGCGCCCCGAGTTTTCCCGCTTTAACGAGCGGCGCCATGCCGTCGCGAAACTCTTTCTCATCTTTTTTAGTCGCTTTGCCGCGTTCGTGGGTGAACACGCGGTGCAGCTTCGCCGTGAACGTAAAATCCTTACGGTGCTCGACGCGCCTCGCCCACGACTCAGCCGTTGAAGGCGACGGCGGACGATAGAAACTGCTGTTGATCTCGATAGTGTTGAAGAAACGAGCCAGATACGCGAGCGGATCGAAAGTCTTCCCCGGCTTCTGCGGATAAACTACGCCTTCCCAATCTTTGTAAGACCATCCTGCTGGTCCAATGCGAATAATCGGCTTTGGCATCGGAATTAATTGGGTCGCGGAGGCTGATAAAGTTCCGGAATCGCGGCAATGATCTGCGGCGACAGCGGTTTCAGCTTCAGTTGCTCGACAAGAAATGCGATGCGGTCTCGGCGTGCTTCCGCGTTAAGCGCGTGTGGCGCTTCGTAGAGTTTGAAGCGCTTCGGCTGGCTCACGACTTTTTCGTACTCACGCGCCCGCTCGGGCTTCATGAAGTCTTCCTGCGTTGCGTACTGGAGAAGCACGAAGGCCGGAGCAGCGTGCGAGACATATTTCCCCTGGTCGAGATATCCATGCTTAGCGACGAACGCGTCGAACTTCTCCGGTCCGACCTTTTCGCGAAACTCCTTGTAAGCGCCGGTCTTAAAATCGACTTCGTCAGACATCGAGCCGGCCATCAGGACAAATGCCTTGAAACGTCTATCGACGCCGCTCAGAATCGCTCCGACGGACGCGTTGTAGCTGTGGCCGACGAAAGCGAGACGTTTGGGATCGACGTCCTTGCGAGCGAGAAGTAAGTCCACTCCGCGGCGCATATCGACCACCTGCTGGACCATCTCGTCCGCCTGCTGTTCGTTTAGCGGCTCGTTGTTGGCGACGTATCCCGGCCGGGCTACCGGGCCATCAGTCAAGAGCGAAACAACGCCCGACGGCGCGAGCGCGACAGCCTCGTCAAGAAACTGTTTACGGTTGCGCATGTCTGAGTTGCGCCAGTACCAGTGACCCCAGATGATGCCGGCGAACGGTCCTTTACCGCTGGGTACGACGAGAAAAGCCGGAACCACGCCGCCTTTCGGGCTCGCGTAAGTGACGTCGTAGACGGTGACGTCGCCACGTTTCTGAGTGGCGATGATCTTCAGATCAATCGGCGCGTTCTGGTCGTAGTCGAAGTGGCGGACCATCTCCGCGTCCTGGGCGAATAGCAGCGTGTTCGTGAGAAGCACGAATACGATTCCGACTAAAAACTTGATAAGCTGAACTCGCATGATAGTTACCTCGGCACCAATAGGTAACACGGATTAAACGAATATTCCAGATTAGGACAACTAACCGAAGGAGGTCCCGAGATGCGTCTGACGGAGATGGTTTCGTGTTCTGGTTGAGCGGCGAAGCTTAGCCCGAGCTTACTCGCTCAGGTCCTGAGCGGGTTACCAAAACAACCTGCCGATCCAAACCTGATTGTCGGTTTCGATACAGCCGACGACGCGGGAGTATACCGTCTTCGCGACGACCTGGCGCTGGTCCAAACACTCGACTTCTTCACCCCTATCGTCGACGATCCTTACGACTACGGACGCATCGCCGCACTCAACTCCATCAACGACGTCTGGGCGATGGCGGGCACGCCAATCACCGCCATGGCCATCACATGTTTCCCGAAGAAGGGTGTCGATCCGGCAATACTCGGCGAGATCATGCGCGGCGGGGTGGAAACCCTGAACAAGTACGGCGTGACGCTGATCGGAGGTCACAGCGTCGATAACGAACAGATCATGTTTGGCTACTCGGTCACGGGCGTTATCGATCCAAACAAAGTCGCGACGAATTCGGGGGCGCGTGCGGGTGACGTGCTCATTTTGACGAAGCCGATCGGCACAGGCGTGATCTCGACCGGCATCAAGAAGGGCCGCGCGAGCGATTCGGTCATCGCCGGTTCAGTCGAAACTATGCTGACGCCCGGTAAGTATGCCGCTGAAGCGATGCAGGCGTTTGGCGTGAAAGGCGCGACGGACGTGACTGGTTTTGCGCTGCTCGGTCATACGTGGGAAATGGCGTGCGCCAGTAAAGTCACGATCGAGATCGATGCGCGCGCGGTGCCGTTGCTTGATGGAGCGCTCGAGTTCGCTGCGGCAGGAATGCTGACGAGCGGCGACAAGTCAAATCGGGAATACGTCGGCGCGGACGTCGAAATTGCCGGCTCCGTTGATGAAAACCTCGTGCGCTTGCTGTTTGATCCGCAGACGGCGGGCGGAATGCTGATTTCAATACCACAGGACGACGCCGAGTCACTGCTCGCGCGGCTACGTGATAACTACCCGAATGCACGTATAATAGGTCGCGTTCACCCCCGAGGCGCACACTCAATCGTCGTTTCAAGTGTCGATAATCGATCTATATAAGCAGGTCCGCGCGCGCACGATGCAGATCGTTGCGCCGCTCGAGATTGAAGACTACGTGATTCAGACGGCTGACTTCATGAGTCCGCCGCGGTGGCACATCGGGCATACGTCATGGTTTTTTGAAACGGTGCTTCAGGCGCACCAGCCGGGTTACCGCGTCTATTCCGAAGACTATCTCTTCTATTTCAACTCCTATTACGAAGGCTTCGGGCCGCGAATCGAGCGTCCGAAGCGGGGGACGAAGTCGCGTCCCACCGTCGCCGCCACGATTGCTTATCGGAATTACATCGACGAGCAGATGCTCACGTTCCTGCGCTCGGCTAACCCATCCGTGTTATCCGTGGTTCGCTTGGGTCTCGAGCACGAGATGCAACATCAGGAGTTGCTTGTTTATGACATCAAGCACTTGCTGTGTGATCAATTCAATCCACCGACGAAACCTTTGCCTTCGGGCAGCAAGGTCGAAGGAATGACTGAGATCGAAGGCGGCTTGTTTTGGTTGGGGTATGGGAACACGAATAAGAACGAATTCGCCTGGGATAACGAAAAGCCCGCTCACCAGGTCTTCGTACAGGATTTCGCCATAGATCGCGCTCTTGTCAGCGTCGGCGAATATCTCGAGTTCATTCGCGACGGTGGTTATCAGAACTTCCGCTGGTGGTTTTCGGAAGGCTGGGAAGCCGTGAACCGCGAGCAGTGGCACGCGCCGCTTTACTGGGAACTTCACGACGGCGAGTGGATGATTCGCGACTTTTCCGGTCTCGCGGCCGCCCAGAGCAAAAAAGACGAACCCGTCTCCCACGTCAGTTTTTTTGAAGCGTCGGCATTTGCGAAGTGGGCAGGGAAACGGTTGCCGACGGAGGCTGAATGGGAACGCGCGGCGTGTTATGATGCGCGGCGCAACGCCAGCAACGCATACCCCTGGGGCAACACGGAACCCGACAGCGCGAAGGCAAATCTTTTCGAGAACGGCTACTGGTCCGTCGCCCCGATTGGCGCCTTCCCGGAAGGCGCGAGTGGTTACGGGTGTCAGCAGATGATTGGCGACGTCTGGGAGTGGACCACTTCCGACTACGTGCCGTATCCGGGTTTCAAGTCCGAGTTTGATGAATACAACGACAAGTGGTTCGTCAACCAGAAGGTTTTACGCGGCGGGTCGTTTGCCACTCCGCAGTTGCACATCAGATCGACGTACAGAAACTTCTTTCACGCCCACGAGCGCTGGATGATCTCAGGCTTTCGCTGCGCGCGTGACGTGTAGTGCCACAGGTTAAGGAGCCCAATCATGTCCCTAAAATCTCTTTCTAAACTCGTGTGCGCAGTGTCGGCAGTCATCGCTCTAGCGGCGCCCGTCATGGCCCAAACCGAAGGGCGCAGCAAAGCTGCGAGCGATGCCGGCGCCGCCGCTACTACAACCAGCACACCCGCGCGCGCCACCGCTGTAACGCCCAAATACACGACGCCCAAATCGCCGCTCGACACGGCATACGGTGCGAAGATCGCCGAGTACACGACCGAGAAGTACTTCATGACCGAGCTCGTCGATCATCTGCCGCTGTCCGACAAGGTGCCGTCGCCGGAAAAGGTCCTCGGCTATGCGGTAGGCACGCCGAACAAGTTGACCTACACGAAAGATCTGTATCGCTACTATAGCACTCTCGCGGCTGCGTCTCCGCGCGTGCGTGTGCTGACCGCGCCTGAGAAGAGCGAAGAAGGACGCGAGCAGATGCTGGTGCTCGTCAGCGACGAAGCAAACCTCGCGAAACTCGATCGCTACAAGGAGATCACGGCCAAACTCGCCGACCCGCGCAAGCTCAGCGAAAGCGAAGCGCATACGTTAATCGCCGAAGGCAAACCGTTCTATTGGGCCTCCGGTTCGATTCACTCTCCGGAAACAGGCTCGCCCGAGATGCTGATGGAGATGGCCTATCGTCTCGCCGTCGAAGATTCGCCGTTCATCGAAGACATTCGCAAGAACATGATCGTGATGATCACTCCGGCACTGGAAGTCGACGGCCGCGATCGCATGGTCGATCTCTACAATTACCGCAAAGCCAACACGGGTAAACCGGTTCCGCCGCTACTTTACTGGGGCAAGTACGTGGCGCACGACAACAACCGCGACGGTCTCGGCCTCGCCCTCGCACTGACGCGCAACCAGATGCGCACGTTCCTCGAGTATCACCCGACAGTGCTTCACGACCTGCACGAGTCAGTGCCGTATCTCTACACGATGACCGGCACGGGACCGTACAACGCATGGCTCGACCCACTGGCAATCGACGAGTTTCAGTTGCTCGCGTATCACGAGATCGAGGAGATGACGAAGCGCGGCGTGCCGGGAGTTTGGACGCACGGTTTCTATGACGGCTGGGCGCCGAACTACATGCTCTACATCGCCACTGGACACAACGCCATTGGCCGCTTCTACGAGACGTTCGGCAACGGCGGCGCCGACACTCGCGAACGCACGCTTGGCGCGAACCAAACGTCGCGGGTCTGGTACCGTCCAAACCCGCCGTTCCCGCGAGTCAACTGGTCCATGCGCAACAACGTGAACATGCAGCAGTCGGCGATCTTGTTTGCGATGAACTTCGTCGCGAAGGAGAGAGAGCGGTTCCTTAACAACTTCTACCTCAAGAGCAAACGTTCGATCGCCAAAGCGACGAACGAAGGGCCGGCGGCCTACATCATTCCGGGCGACACGCCGCGTCCGGTCGAAGCGGCCGACATGGTGAACCTGATGCGGTTGCAGGGAATTGAAGTTCATCGCGCGGCGAAGGAGTTTTCGGTCAAAGACCAGAAGTACGCGGCCGGCTCCTACATCGTCCGGATGGATCAGCCGTACTCGCGCATGGCTGACATGTTGCTCGACACGCAGTACTACAACGTGACCGATCCGTCACCGTACGACGACACAGGCTGGACCATGGGCGCGATGCGTAACGTCAAGACCGTGCGCGTCACCGACAAGAGCGTGCTCGACGTAGCAGCAACATTGCTGACGTCAGACGCGAGAGTTACCGGCGCGCTGAGCGGCCCGGCCAATGCCGTGGCGTACGTCATCAATCACAACACCGACAACACACTCGCGACGTTCCGGTTCCGTCTGAAAGACGTAAAAATGAGCACCGCCGAAGACAGCTTCAAGATCGGCGAGCAGCAGTTCAACACCGGTTCTTTCATCATCAAGCAGGAAGGCAACCCGGCGAACCTGCGGCAACTGTTGGAACCAGCCGTCGCGGATCTGGGGCTGAAAGCCATCGGCGTCGATAAACTGCCGACAGTAAAGACGCACGAGCTGGCTGTGCCTCGTATCGCCATCGTTCACACGTGGACGAACACGCAGAATGAAGGATGGTTCCGCATCGAGTTCGATCGTTTGCAGATTCCATACACGTACATTTCCGATCACGTGATTCGCAACACGCCGAACCTGCGCGACAAGTTTGACGTGCTGATCTTCCCGCCAGTCGGCGGCAACGCGCAATCGATCGTCAACGGCATGCCGATGCGCGGCGACCCAATTCCGTGGAAACAATCGGCGGTCACGCCAAACATGGGAAACTCGCCCGATACGACTGACGACATGCGCGGCGGAATGACCGTCGCCGGCGTGGCGAACCTCCAGAAGTTCATCGAAAACGGCGGATTGTTCATAACGATCGGCGGCGCCGTTTCGGAGATCCCGATCGAGTACGGCATCACGAATGGAGTGACGATCCAGCAGGCTGACAAGCTTCAGGCAAGAGGGTCGATCTATAACGGCACGTTCTCCGATCGCAAGAGCCCGATCGCTTACGGCTACGACGAGCGCCTGCCGCTCTACTTCAGCCAGGGACCGTTGTTCCAGGTTGCCGCCGCCGGTGGTGGCGGTTTCGGCGGTGGTGGTCAGGGTGGGCCAGGCGGTGGCGGCGGTCAGAACCGCGCATCAGGACGCGGCGGTGTTGGCGATCCCGACATCATCCAGGCGATGCCGCAAGCGCGGCCGGGTAGACCGGATCCGGACCAGGCGCTGGCCGACCAGCGCGAGAGCCCGTTCTTCGTTCCGCCGTCTCTGCGTCCGCGAGTCGTGGTGCGTTTCGTGTCGGATGAGAAGAACCTGCTCATCAGCGGGATGCTCGCGGGCGGCAACGAGCTGGCAAACAGGCCGGCCGTCGTTGACGTTCCCGTCGGTCGCGGACACGTGGTGATGTTTGCTACTAATCCGATGTGGCGACATCAAACGCAAGGCGAGTTCTTCCTGCTGTTCAATGCGGCATTGAACTACGACAACCTTGGCGTTGGACGTGCGGAGCCGCGCGCTGGACAAGGGCAGACGTCGACTGTTGACGATTACGACGATCAGTAAACATCTGTGTCCCAGCTCCTAACGGATATCGAAACACGCGTGCTTGGGTCGTTAGTGGAGAAACAGGTCACCACGCCTGAATACTATCCACTAACGATCAACGCGCTGACGTTGGCCTGTAACCAGAAGAACAACCGCAATCCCGTCACCTCGTATCCCGAGAGCCAGGTCGCAGCCGCCGTGGAAAGCCTGCGCGAGAAGAACCTCGCGTACGTTTTTTACGGCAGCACCAGCCGAGTGCCGAAATACAAGCACGTCATGCCCGAAGTGTTGCACCTGAACCAGGCGGAGCTGGCGTTGATGTGCGTCTTGATGTTGCGCGGCACGCAGACGCCGGGAGAGTTGCGTGGCAATGCGTCGCGGTTGTACGAGTTTTCAGGATTGGACGAGGTAGAGCAGACGCTGAACGCGCTGATCTCGCGCGAACCTGAACCGCTCGTTGTTCGTTTGCCAAGGCAAGTTGGGCAAAAGGAAGTCCGATTTTCGCATCTCCTGTCTGGTGAACCGAAAATCGAAGAAGTAGCATCAGCTCCAGTAGCGAAAATCGACAGGGTTACACTGGAAAGAAGAGTTGAAATGCTCGAAGCTGAAGTCGAGAGCCTGCGTCAGCAATTTGAGCAGTTCAGGAAGCAGTTTGAGTAACACGAATTTAAAAATCTTTCATCCGGCAGTCGCGCGATGGTTCGAGCGGACCTTTGCCGCGCCTACGGACCCACAGCTACAAGCGTGGCCCGAAATCAAGCAACAGCGCCACACGTTGATTGCCGCGCCGACCGGTTCCGGTAAGACGCTCGCCGCATTTCTGTCTGCCATCGACGATCTGGTCCGGCTTGGCGTCGAAGGCAAGCTCGACGACACGACGCACGTCATCTACGTCTCACCGCTGAAAGCACTCAGCAACGACGTCCAACGCAACCTGCAAACACCGCTCGAGGGAATTCAGAAAGAGCTCGAGGCAATGGGCCTCCCGGAGGTCAACATTCGCACTCTCGTGCGCACCGGCGACACACCCGCGTCTGAACGTACGGCGATGACAAAGCGTCCGCCGCACATCGTCGTCACGACGCCGGAGTCGCTCTACATTTTGCTCACGAGCGATGGCGGCAGGCGAATGCTGGAAACGGCACGAACGTTGATCGTCGATGAAATTCACGCTGTCGTCAGCGACAAGCGTGGCTCGCATCTGGCGCTCTCCATCGAACGTCTCGAACAACTCACGCCGCAGAAACTCGTCCGCATCGGTCTGTCCGCAACGCAGCGTCCAATCGAAGAAGTCGCGCGTTTTCTGGTTGGCGCAAATGGGGATTTTGACTGCGCGATAATCGACACGGGCCACGCCCGCAAACTCGACGTCGGGATCGAACTCACCGATTCGCCGTTGCAGGCCGTCATGTCCGGCGAGGTTTGGGAAGAAGTCTACGACCGACTCGCGCAACTCATTCGCCAGCACCACACGACGCTCGTCTTCGTGAACACGCGGCGGCTGGCGGAGCGCGTCTCACGCCATCTCGGCGAACGGCTCGGCGACGAGAACATCGCGGCTCATCACGGCAGCCTCGCCCGCGAACAGCGTCTCTCGGCTGAGCAACGGCTGAAGGCCGGCGAGCTCAGCGCACTCGTGGCAACGGCGTCGCTCGAACTGGGTATCGATATCGGGGACGTGAATCTCGTTTGCCAGTTGGGCTCGACCCGATCGATCGCCAGTTTTCTCCAGCGTGTGGGCCGCTCGAACCACACAGTCGCCGGTTTTCCGAAAGGCAGAATATTTCCGTTGTCGCGTGACGAATTGGTCGAATGCGCGGCGATTGTCGACTCGGTTCGGCGCGGCGAACTGGACCGCCTCGAGATTCCGGAGCGGCCGCTCGACATCCTGGCCCAACAGATCGTCGCCGCAGTGGCCGCCGAGGAGTGGACCGAAGACGATCTGTTCGCGATGATCCGGCGCGCGTATCCATACCGAAATCTCGAACGCGAACAGTTTGATTCAATCGTTCGAATGCTCGCGGAAGGCTTCTCGACCAAACGCGGCCGTCGTTCTACTTACCTGCATCACGACGCTGTGAATCAGCGCCTTCGCGGGCGCCGCGGTGCGCGGCTGGCGGCGATCACGTCGGGCGGAGCAATTCCCGATACGGCGGACTACGCAGTCGTCCTCGAGCCCAGCGGCCTCGTCATCGGATCGGTCAACGAAGACTTCGCGATCGAGAGCTTGCAAGGCGACATCTTTCAGTTGGGCAACACGTCATGGCGCGTGCTGCGCGTCGAGCAGGGAAAGGTACGAGTCGAAGACGCGCACGGGCAGCCACCGTCGATTCCGTTCTGGCTGGGCGAAGCGCCGGCGCGCTCGCACGAGCTGTCTGTGTCGGTGTCGCGCTTGCGGGAGGAAATCGGTAACAGGGATCAAGGGGCCGCAATTGATTGGCTCACAAAAGAGGTTGGGATCTCACTATCGGGAGCGGAACAAATTGCTGATTATCTGATCGGAGCGAAGATCGTTCTCGGCGTGATGCCGTCGCAGGATAATCTCGTCCTTGAAAGGTTTTTCGACGACAGCGGCAGCATGCAACTCGTGCTGCACTCGCCGTTTGGCAGCCGCTTGAATCGAGCGTGGGGACTGGCACTTCGCAAACGTTTCTGTCGGAAGTTCAATTTCGAGCTCCAGGCGGCGGCGACTGAAGACGCGATCGTCCTGTCGCTTGGCCCGACGCATAGTTTTCCGCTCGACGAGGTCTTCCATTATTTGAACTCGAAAACAGTGCGCCAGCTTTTGTGCCAGGCGCTGCTCGACGCGCCGATGTGGAACATTCGCTGGCGCTGGAACGTCACGCGTTCTCTGGCTGTGTTGCGGCGTCGCGGCGGCAAGAAGATCCCGGCGCAGTTGCAGCGGATGGACGCGGAAGATCTACTGACAGCTATCTTCCCGGACCAGGTCGCCTGTGCCGAGAACCTGGGCGGCGAACGCGAGATCCCAACGCATCCGCTCGTCGATCAGACAGTGAAGGACTGTCTCGAAGAAGCGATGGACATCGACGGGCTCGAGCGCCTGTTGACCTCGATCGAGCGCAACGAGAAGAACCTGTTTGCGCGCGACGTGATCGAGGCTTCGCCGCTATCGCAGGAGATACTCAACGCCAGGCCGTACGCTTATCTCGACGATGCTCCGCTCGAGGAGCGCCGCACGCGTGCCGTGTTTCAGCGGCGCTGGCTCGATCCGGAGACTGCCAGCGATCTCGGTAAACTGGATCAGGCCGCGATCGATCGTGTGCGCGAGGAGGTCTGGCCCGAGCCGCGAAATGCGGATGAGTTGCACGATGCGTTGGTCGAATTGGGTTTTGTTGAAGAAAACCCGGAGTGGCAAGACTTCTTTAACGAACTGAAAGCCGATCGCCGTGCAGCCGTGTTAATTCCTGGTCTATGGGTCGCTGCGGAGCGGTTACCACAGATCAAAGCGATCTTTCCGAATCGAGAACTACAACCTCCAATCACTGCTCCTGAAAGCGTTTCGCGATTCACCTGGACTGCCGAGGATGCGCTGGTTGAAGTTCTTCGCGGGCGTTTGGAAGGCCTAGGACCAGTCACGGTTGAGACCTTGATGAAGTCCTCTGGATTGAGCAAGCTGGAGATCGAAACCGGCCTGCTGAGACTGGAAGCAGAAGGCTTCGTCATTCGCGGACGCTTCACACCCGGCACGACTGAAACCGAATGGTGCGCGCGCCGTCTACTCGCACGTATTCACAGCTACACGTTGAATCGCCTGCGACAGGAGATCGAGCCCGTCGCCGGCACCGACTTCATTCGCTTCCTGCTCGCGTGGCAAAAAGTTGCGCCCGATCACCAGATGGAAGGACCGGAAAGCGTTCGCGCCATCATCGAACAGTTGGAAGGCTTCGAAGCTCCGGCAGCAGCCTGGGAAGGCGAACTCCTGCCGGCACGCCTCGTCGAATACGATCCGGCATGGCTCGATGCGTTGTGCTTATCCGGCGAAGTTGTTTGGGCCAGGTTGACTCCGCCGGTGCGCTCATCGACGTCAGACGGTTCGCGCGGCTCGGGTCCGGTGCGAAACACACCCATCGCGCTGCTGCGGCGTAAGAACTTCGCACTTTGGAACGCAGTCTTTCCGCAGTCGTCGCAGGGCAGTGCGTCGACGGAATTCTCCACGACCACGAAACTTGTTTACGACTATCTCTTGACGCGTGGCGCGTCGTTCTTTACTGACGTTGTCGAAAACACGGAACTGTTGCGCAGCCAGGTCGAGGAAGCACTGGCGGAGTTAGTCGCTGCGGGCGTAGTCGTTTCTGACAGCTTTACCGGCCTGCGCGCACTGTTAACTCCCGGCAGCCGCAAGACGCAAGCAGCCGCGCGACGCAAGCACCGGCAACCGGTCTACGACATGGCGACTGCCGGACGTTGGTCGATTCTTCAACGCAACCCCAGCGCTGCCATGAATGGCTCGACGCAGCAAAAGTCAGACTTGGAATTGGCGGAACAAGTCGGGTGGGTGCTGCTCAGGCGCTACGGAGTCGTGTTCAAACGGTTGCTCGAGCGCGAAGGAATGACAGTTCCGTGGCGCGTGCTCTTGCGCGTCTATCACCGTCTCGAAGCTCGCGGAGAGATTCGCGGCGGACGCTTCGTCGCCGGCATCTCTGGCGAGCAGTTCGCACTGCCGGAAGCGGTTGGCATGCTGCGCTCGATTCGTCGCGAAGGTGCGCAAGACAGCATGATCTCGGTGAGCGCCGCGGATCCACTCAATCTCGCCGGCATCATCACGCCTGGCAACCGCATCACGGCGCACACAGGCAATCGCATCCTCTATCACGACGGCGCGCCCATCGCCGCGCTCGAATCAGGCGACACGCACTTCCTCGTCGAGTTGAGTCGCGCGACCGAGTGGCAAGCGAAGGCTGCGTTGGTGCGCAAGGCAACCCGTCCTGAACTCCGGTCCTACTTACGTCGTCCCGCGTAATCGTTAATTAACGCACGAAATCGTGTCACGCTAATCGCCTAATTCTATTTCGAAGTAGGGATTTTTACTGAGGCATGACACTTGCCAAACCTTCGGCAGGGAGGTTTTCGAACAGATGAAAACGAATTACTCGGGTAAGACAATTGGTGGATATTTACTGGCCTTCTTCCTACTGTTTGGAATCTTAACAGTCGCCAGCTCCAGCGCGCAGGCGCAGTATCCGTGGGGATATGATCGCGACCGGCGTGACGATCGTTACCGCCGAGACCGTGATTGGGATCGCAATCACCAAAACGGTTTTCAGGTGGCCCGGCAACAGGGTTACAGCTATGGCATGAACGTCGGCGCCGCCGACGCACAACGTGGACAGAGCTACAACCCGCAGCGTTCGCGTTACTACAGGAACGGAATCGGAGGGTATAACTCGCGAGAGTTTACTCAAGTCTTCCGTCAGGCGTTCCTGCAAGGCTATCGTGACGGTTACCAGCGTTTCGCTTACAACCGCCGCAACGGCCGTTGGCGTTGGTAACACGGATTGGACATAACAACCAGACGGGGCGTCAGAGATTGGCGCCCCTTCTTTTTGACCTAAAAGCTGGAATCCCCAACTCATTGGTACTGCCTCTAAACTATGAAAGCATTGGCTCAAAAACGACGAGTCCTCTCATTCCCACGATTTACCCTCGTGAACCCCAGAATCACCGTTCCGTCGAGTGAAGTCTTCATGCGCGTCAGTAACGTAACGGTGCGTGAAGGGCGATCGGGACGCGTTTGGCCGCCCGATGTCCTGCGCAAGTTCCAGATGGCGGAAGTCGTCACTAAATCATCAATTAACCATTACGTCCTCCGCGACACGAGCATCTCGCCCGTCCGATCCGTGTAGAATACTCACACACCGATCAAAACGGAGGCAGATATCGTGAATGATCCTTTAGTTATTCTCGGAATAGCTGGAAGTCTGCGGAAAGAGTCTTACAACCGTTCGCTGTTGCGAGCGGCGCAGGAGCTTGTACCGCAGGGAGCGCGTATCGAGACGTTCGAGCTGGACGGCATTCCAATCTTCAATCAAGACGAGGAACAGAACCCGCATCCGCGAGTCGCCGAGTTGAAGCAGCAGGTTCGCAGCGCGGACGCGATTCTCTTCGTCACTCCTGAATACAACTATTCCATCCCCGGCGTGTTGAAGAACGCGATCGACTGCGCTTCTCGACCGTACGGCGACAGCGCCTGGACAGGGAAACCCGTAGCGATCATGGGCGCGTCCGTTGGAACTCTGGGCACGGCGCGCGCACAGTATCACCTACGGCAGACGTTCGTGTTTCTCAACATGTACCCAGTGAATCAGCCGGAGGTCATGGTTTCGAATGCTCAAAATCGCTTCGACCAGGAGGGAAGGTTGACTGACGAAACAACCAAAAAACTGATCCAGCAACTGCTGGCTGAGCTGGTGAATTGGACCAAACGGCTGCAACAATCCGCGCACTGATTAGAACGAGCCGTGGTTATTTACACGGGTTGCGGAGCTATGGCGCGGCGATGCCTTTCTTGATATTTCGCTGCCATGCTTCGTAATTTCTGATCCGGCGCTTTGCTTGTTTCCTCGTAAGTTTCATTTCCTGGGCTACGTAGTCGATACGGGCGGTCCTGTCTTTCTTCTTGTCGTATCTATCTCCCGGCGCTCTCAGGTAAAATTTGTAGGCAGTGGCCCATTCCGCTTTTACCTCTTCGGTGGCTTGAACGCCACGTCTCTCTGGCATGCTGCGGCTCCTCCGGAATTTTTTTTTGACTCGGGATTCTACACGAGGATCGGGCCATTGCGGAATTCCGGAATCACGATTGCGGTCCGTGATACCGGAAAATTTATCGCCGCACCCAGCGAAGCAGTGACAACGTACTCAGGATCACGGCCGCGCCAATCAACGCGTAGACGAAATAAGTGACTGCGTCAGAGTCGATGTACGCGATTAACTGGCGGCCGAAATAGAGCGCCAGTATCGCTTCGACGGCAAAGCGAATAAGGCGGCCGACAAATACGGCGCCCAGTAGTTTTTGCCGCGAGCACTGCAACGCCGACGCGGTCATGATCACGGGTGTGAATGGAAATGGCGGCGGCAGCAAGGTCGCCACAAACACCGTGATGCCGAGTTTATTTTCGAGCTTCTTCTTCCAGCGTTCGACTTTGCGCTCGCTCACGAAACGCTCGAGTCCCTTCTCGCCGGCCTTGCGCATCAGCAGATCGATCACGAAAACACCGAGCACGGAACCAAGCGCTGACACGATGACGTAGGCGATCCAGATCAGGCTCTCGCGATTTGAACTGACGAGCGCGATGAGCAATAGATCGTTGCCGAATGGCAGAACGAGAAACGACGAGTCGAGCGCACTCATGAGAAACAGCCCGGGCATGCCGAGCCGCAGCATGAACCGTAACCACGCCCGGGAGCTGGCGACGAGGAGTAACAGACGAAGTGTTTCCAACGCGGGAGACTCCTATCGTTATTGGACGCCTCTTAATCGCGTTGGTTCTGGTGGCGTTGGATCAGTGACAGGCATTGGCGTCGGGTCAGGTTCGCGCACCGGCGCCTGTGGTTGAGGATCAGTGTCAGGAGGCAGAGGTATCGGCGGTTGCTCAGGATCTGAAGGATCGTACGGCGTTACCGGAGGTACATCCGGCTTGTCGGTCCGGTCAGTCAACATTCTGCTCATCAAGAATTCCCCCTTGTTCTAAAAACGAATCTACTCCGGACGGCTGTTAAACTGGCTCACTCCGCGCGTGACGTTGAATGGTGCGTCACGGAATTGCTGACGCGTGTTCAAAAGCCCTTGTGCCATCGCCAGCCTGGTCATAATGCGCGGTTCCGCAAACTGAAATCTTCCGGCAAGTACGTCGGAGCGCTCGAAGTCGATACGCGCCAGCGCCGCCAACTCCTGACCAAATCGATTGATCGTAGACGTCAGTCCATTTCCCGTTTGGAGCGACATCTCGCCGTCGCGAAACATGTTGATCTCGAAACCGCTCAAGACGGCGGCCGCTGCGAGCAACTCGTTCAGGTGGCTGATCGCCGGATCGAGAATCTCGAAACTGCGAGCCGAATCGATGGTCGCAAACGCGTGCGCCACTCGAAGCTGTTGTTCGAAATGTTCGTAACTGGTGGCGCGGTGACTGACGATTTGCTTCGCTTCTTCCAACAACTGTCCAGCCAGCTTCGGATCGTTTTGTGTGACGCCCGCAGTCTCGATAAGCAGGTTGATCTTCTCGTTGTCCGTCTGGAGACGATTGACCATTTGCCTGATCTCTTCGAAACTCGACGGGCCAGCCTTTTTGGTTAACTCGCGAGCTTCAATTCGCTGCATCAGCGACGGGCGCATGTTAGCTGGAAGCAGATCGTTAGTGATCTGGCGTGCACGATCTGTATTTCCGTCTTCGATTGCTTTGTACGCTGCCTGCCGGTAGAGCTGCGCTTGAACTCCCTGTGGCGCCACGGCCGCAGCCTGCATCAACGCATCGACGGTCGGATTTGGTCCCAGCCCGGCGAAATTTACGCCCTGATTCGGCGTCATTCCCAGCTCCGCCATCTTTTGCCGGACGGCGGTAGCCTTAGCCGGAAGATACTGCTCGACGAGCGGTAAAATCGCGGCCATCGACGCCAACAGCCGCCGAGCATTCATCTGTTCGGTTTGAACCGGAGTTGGGCCGGTGGTGTTTTGTGGTGACTGAGCGGTGACGACCGGCGCCACACGTCCGCGATTCACTATGGGCGCATTCGTCGTCGCCGGACGCTGAGTGTTCGGAGACGGCGTCGCCATTTTCAGTGCCGCATCGACAACGGTTGACAACAGTTCGGTGTAGAGTGACTGGTCCAGGACCGGTCCTCGCGTCGTTACAACGGTGTTCGCCGGCGTGCTGGGGTTAGTTGGGGCTGTCGTGGCGCCAACTGCGAGGCGCGGGCCGGCCACTATGAGTGATTGTGCCAGCGTGGCTGCCTCGTTGTTCTGCAAAAGGTTCGCCGCTTGAATTCGTTTCACTGTCTTGTCGGCGAGTTTGGCGGCTGAGTCGGGATCCTGCTTGTACAACTGGTTAATGACGTCAGTTACCGTGCGCGGAAATTGGCCCTTTTCCATCAACTGCTCCGCGTTCTGTGCCGCGAGCTTGGGATCGAGTGCGGCGATGCGGCCAAGCAGTGTCTGTTCGAGATTGTCTTCGGAGAATGCTGGACGCGGGTTGACGCGAGGATCGACATTGGGTTGCGTTACCGGCGTCGGTGGTTTGGTGGTAGCGAGCAGTTGATACGCGAGTTGCGCGTCGTGTTTGGCGGCGGCGAGCACGAGGTCTTGCCGCATCTGAAACGCGCGGCGTTCCTGGTTCACGACGTCGTTGCGTCGACCGTTATTCGCCTGCGTGCTTCGACTGAGTTCGGCGACGCCCTCGGCGGCCATCGCGAAGAGCGAACGCGCGCGGCCCTGGTTGCGATCCCAAAGCATGTCGGCCGCTCCGATCTGAACGCGCACACGGTTCTCAGCCAGACGCAGCGACTGCGCTTCGTCGATCACCTGATCCAGCAGGCGGTAACCGTTCTTCTCCCTTTCCGCTTTCTCTTTTTCCGCCTCTTCCGCTGATGGTTGTTGCGTCGCGGCTTGTTGATTCGATTGCTCCTGGGCGAGGGCCGGCTGCGCGGCGTAGAACAATCCGAGGGTCAGGGTCAGGACTATTAATTTTTTCATGGGCGTTACCTCTGCGAACAGTGACCGGAATCTTAACACGCGCACCCGGGAGTAGCGGAACCACAAACAGCCGGTTCGCGTTTGGGATTTAGCACGCTATATAATCGCCCGGTTTCCATTATTTTTAATTCAATTTACGATTCCGGAGTCTTTACTAGATGCCCGAGACCAGTCATATAGATGCAAAGTCCGGCGATGTGTTGCTACTCGTGGGCACCATGAAAGGGGCATTTCTGCTCAAATCGACCGCTGAGCGCACGGATTGGACCGTCGGCGGCCCATATTTCCCGGGCCGGGCCATCTACGCGCTCGCTCACGACCAACGCAACGGACGAAACCGCCTTTGGGCCGCAGTCAACAGCTCTTTCTGGGGCTCGTACCTGAGCACGTCTGACAACCTGGGCCGCGATTGGAGCGAACCCGAAGCTTACAGTATCAAGTTTCCCGAAGGCAGCGACACTGCGCTGAAGCAGATCTGGCAGCTTGAAGAGGGCCACGGCGACGATCCCGACACGATATTCTGCGGCGTCGAACCGGCAGCGCTTTTCAGATCTGACGACGCGGGCGCCAGTTGGTCGCTCGTGCAGGGACTTTTTGACCATCCGCATCGGCCGCAGTGGCAGCCAGGCGGCGGCGGCTTGTGTCTCCACACCATCTTGCAGGACCGGTCCAACAGAGACCGGATGCACATCGCAATCTCGACCGGAGGTTGTTATCGCACGGACGATGGCGGCAAGAGCTGGAACGCGCGCAACGTCGGCGTGCGGGCGGATTTTCTGCCGCCCGAACATCGTTATCCTGAGTTTGGGCAATGCGTACACAAGATGGTCAGCCATCGCGCGAATCCCGATCGCATGTTTTTGCAGAACCACTGGGGTCTCTATCGGAGTGACGACGGCGCCGACTCATGGACCGACATCGCCAACGGCGTTCCTTCCGATTTTGGCTTTGCGATGGTCGGCGATCCAAACGACGCGAATTCGGTTTTCATCATTCCGCTCGAGTCCGACGAGTTTCGTTGCGTGCCGGAAGCGAAGCTGCGCGTTTACCGGACGCGAAACGCGGGCGAGTCGTGGGAGCCGCTGGCGAATGGTCTGCCGCAGGAGAACGCGTTTGAGTCTGTGCTGCGCGATGGAATGGGAACCGATAGTTTGAACCCGGCAGGAATTTACTTCGGCACGCGCAGCGGCAAACTGTTTGGTTCGAACAACGCCGGAGAGTCGTGGCAGTCGATTGCTAAAGGTCTGCCGCCGATCGTGTGTGTAAAAGCTTCCGTGGTGAAATGAAAAAATGAGAACACTCCTAACCTTTACTCTCGCAATCCTCTTGTGCTGTTCAGTCGCGAACGCGCAGGAACATAAAAAAGCTGAAGCGCCAAAAGCTGAAGCGCCGGAATCCAAACTACTCCAGTTTCAGATGGCGTTGTTGAAGCGCGGGCCCAAGTGGTCGCCAGACCCGAGCAGGGAACGAGCTGCGTTGCGACAACGTCACGTAGCTTATCTACGGTCGATGCTTGAATCAAACAAGCTGATGATCGCGGGAGCCATTAGAGACGATAACGAACTGATCGAAGTCCATATCTATCGCACGAAGTCGGCAGAGGAAGCCACTGCCTGGCTGAATGCGGATCCGGCCGTTGACGCGGGGTTTCTCGTTGTCGAGTTGCATCCGTGGTGGTCCGAAGACGTCATGAAGAAGAACACGGCGATTTCCAACACGTTCACTACCGCCTATCTTGCGTTTCTCACGCGCGGCGAGAAGTGGACGCCGGAAAAGACGCCCGCTACTGAAGAGATTCAAAAAGGGCACATGGCGAACATTCAGCGGCTCGCCGATATGAAGAAACTGGTCGTCGCGGGACCGTTCGGCGACAACGGTAAGCTGCGTGGCATCTTCGTTTTCAAAGTAGCGTCCATTGATGAAGCGCGTCAGCTTGCGGCGACGGATCCGGCGGTGCAAGCGGGACGGCTGGCGCTTCAGATCCATCCGTGGGTAGTGCCCGAAGGAATCCTGCCGTGACGACGATCAACGTTTCCGGTTTTTTGACGGACTTCACGTCGGGGCAGCATGTCATAGAGCTCGATGCTTCGCCGTCGACTGTTGGGCAGGCTTTGGAAGAACTGTGGCGGATGTATCCCGGCCTGCGTGATCGCGTGTTGACTGAGCGCGGCGAGGTGCGCATGCACGTCAACGTCTTTCTTGAAGACGAGAACATCCGCCGCCGCGAACTGCTCAATACGCAACTGCCGGAGAACAGCGAGATCACGATCCTGCCATCGGTGAGTGGCGGCTAGGTTCCCAGCCACAAAAAGGCACATAAGACACAAGAACAAAGGTATAGTATCGTTCGTAGTTGTCATCACCTGAGACCCGGCAAATCCTAGGAGCTTAGCTAATGGCCGTAGATCTGGTGGGAGGTTGCCGCGTATCAGCAATGCGCGAAGGCACTCCTCACGTCGCAGGTTCGCTTTCAATTTGGAGCCAGGTCGGCAAGGCGACGGGCGCTAAGTCGATCTCGTTGCGCATTTTGGAATTTGGCGTCGGACTCTCGCCGGGTTTGCGTAATCAAGACTGCGACGAAGTGCTTTACGTGCTCGAAGATCTCGACGATCCCGAGAAGCCGAAACGATGTACGGTGTTTATTGACGGGCGCGCACATCGCGTGCAAGCGCAGACCGGAATCTACCTACGCCCGGGACAGACGTTGATCGTCGATAATCCGGGACCGGATTCTATTTGTTTTGTCAGTTCGCAATGTCCGGAAGGCGAGACTGGGATCGTGCCATTGGGTTCAATCGACTTCATAACACAGTCGCAGGATCCATCATTGGCGAAGTTGGCGGATCAACGCGAGATGCCGACAGGCGATCGCTGGTATCGCGTGCTGGTGGACCATCAGATGGGCAGCGAGCAGGTGACGCAGTTTGTGGGATCGATACCGCCGGGACGTGCTCCGGATCACTTTCACGAGTACGAAGAAGTGCTCTTTATCTTACGCGGCGCCGGACGCATGTGGACTGGCGATCAAAACACGCCGATGGGCCCCGGTTCATGTGTTTACCTGCCGCGAGGACAGGTGCATTGCGTTGAGAATACCGGCGACGGCGAGTTGCGGTTGTTGGGGGTTTTCTATCCGGCGGGAAGTCCCGCTGTACGTTACGATCCTTAGCCACAAAAGGCACAAAAAACACAAAACAAAGAAGCAGGTACAAAGACCAACTTCTGTGTCTTTTGTGCCTTTTTGTGGCTATTCGAAGTCGCGGATGTCTCGGAACGGTCGATCAGTGTCGGTGAAGTCGGGACGATAGTAGAAGGACGCGCCGTCAAACTCCTGCACCCAACCTTCTTCCATTCCTAACTCTTCGAGCGCGGCGGTCGCTTTCACCCACTCCGACTCGCGAATACGTCGCGACAACAAAACGTATCGTTGGTTCGTCTCAGCCTGGTGCGTCGGGTAATACTGGGCCATCAACGAGATCGCCACCCGCGGACTCAACTCGTCGCGCAGCCACTCGATCGACTCTCTCGTGCTGCCGATGTCGTTCGGCAACACCAGCAACCGCACCACCAGGCCGCGCCGCAACAATCCGTTTTCGTCAAACACCAACTCATCGCCCGTTTGCCGAAACATCTCCTTCAACGCCAGCCGCGAAAACTCCTTGTAGCCGCTCACTTTCGAATACAAATAACCCGACTCGTCGTCGGCATACTTCAGATCCGGCAAGTAAACGTCGACGACGCGATCGAGCAGGCGTAATACTTCGACGGAGTCGTAGGCGTTGGTGTTGTAGACGATCGGCACGCGCAGACCTTGCTCGGCGGCGAGCAGGATCGAACGGGCCATCTGCGGCGCGAAGTGCGTCGGCGAAACGAAGTTGATGTTGTGACAGCCGCGCGCTTGCAGTTCCAGCATCATCTCCGCTAGTCGCTCGTGTGTGACCTGGTTGCGGAGCTGTTGTTTATGAGTTTGCGAGATCTGGTAATTCTGACAATAGACGCAGCGAAGGTTGCAGTTGCCGAAGAAGATGTTGCCTGCGCCTTTGGTGCCGGAGAGGGGCGGTTCCTCGCCGAAGTGGGCCGTGTAAGACGAGACGATTGGCAGGCGTCCGGAGTAACATGCCGCGATGTCGTCGTTCAGCCGATTGTTGAGGCAGTCGCGCGGGCAGACCGTGCAGCGTTCGAGCAGCCGCTCCAGATCCGCGACGCGCTGCTCCAGCGTGCCGTCGCGCAGCAGGGCGAGATAGGACGGCTCGATCGTCGATAAAGATTGCGTATTACTCACGGCGCCTATGATATTCTGCGCCGCGCGAAGTTGAAAGAGCACCAGCGCCATGCGACTCTGGCTCTCCAAAAACAGCGAAGTCCCGATTCGCGAGCAACTGATCACGCAGATTACGCTCGGCATCGTCAGTAACGACCTGAAGCCGCGGGAGCGTTTGCCCAGCACGCGCGATCTGGCGCGACGTTACTCGATTCATGCTAATACGGTGAGCGCGGCGTATCGAGAATTGGCGCGGCGTGGCTGGGTCGAGTTTCGCAAAGGCAGCGGTGTTTACGTCCGGCTTCGCGCGGTCGAAAAGACGGAAGAAGGGCTCGCGCTGGACCAGTTGATCTCGCGTTTCTTTCGACACTTGCGCGCTGAAGGCTATTCGTTGCCTGAAATAAAAGCTGGTGTCAATCGGTCTTTTCTAATGCAGCGGCCGGATCATTTCGTGGTGTTGGAACCAGATGCTGAGCTGCGGAAGATTATGGTTGCCGAGATCGCGTTGGCGACGAAGGTCAGGGTAACCGAAGCTGGTCTTGAGGAACTCGACGGCACGGCGCTGATCGGCGCTGTACCGCTGGTGCTCTACGGACATCGCGAAGCTTTTGGAAATCGTGTCAAACCGGAAACCGACTTGTTGATAGTACACTCTGCTTCCGTAGTGGAGTCGTTTCGGGGCGAGACGAAGCCACGGCCGGAAGCGTTGATTGCGATCGTTTCAAGGTGGGGAGAGTTTTTGCGTTGGGCGCGGACGCTGTTGGTTGCGGCGGGGCTCGACGCTGACGCGCTCAGTTTTCGTGATGCGCGGGAACGCGGTTGGGACAAGGGGTTGCGTTCCGCTGCGTTTGTAATTACCGACTCGCTGATGGCGCCTCGCATCCCCGCTGGTTGCGAGATCAAAATCTTCCGCGTTATCGCCGAACGCTCACTGCACGAACTCCGTGAATACTCGGAACGGTTTTTTTAACAACAAATCCGTGTCCTCCGTTACTCCTCGCAATGGCGCTGTTCGACGTCTAATGGGTTTAAGAGCAACAACCACTTACTCCCCGCGATAACCCTCTTCGACGGCTCACGAAAACACCGATTTCAAAACATTACTGTTTCACGAGCGTGCGGACGTAGTTCACGACGTGCCAACGCTCTTCCTCGCTCATGCGTCGCTCACCAGCAGGCATGATGCCCCTGATGCCTTTAGTAATCTTCCAGAAAACTTCACCGTCAGTCATCGCCGTCATGCGTTCTTTATTCGAAATGTCCGCTGGTTTTCGCCGCAGTTTGGCCAGGTTCGCCTCGTTGCCCGAGCCAGTCTCGCCGTGACAGAAAACGCAATTACCCTTCTGCGAGTCCATGTAAAGCTCTTTACCCTTCGCAATCGATTCCGCATTCGCTGTCGTCGGATTCTTCGTCTTGTCGGCGTCGTCAGGAAGCTCCCACGTGTTCTTCGAGAAATCCTGTTGCTGGCCTGCTCCCCCTCCCGATGGCGCGGATTGGTTCTGATTTCTGTTAGTGGTTGTCGAACTGTTCGCGTTCTGCGCCGCTGAAATCGACGGCCCAAACGACATCACGAAAAGAACTGCGATAACTGCCATTAGGGAGACTGCCATGACTAGTAGACTCTTCCGCATTGTTTTCAGTTTCTCCTTTTTCTTCTTATCGGGCGCTTTGCCGGAGCGGCCTTCGCAGGCGCCGCCGCCGCGTCTTTCGGGCGGTCCTTAAACAAGTCAGCGATCATCGTGCCCGGAATGTCGCCCTCGATAACGATCTCGTTGTCTTTAGCCGTCAGTCGAATGCTTTGCAAAGCGGTTTGCGCACTCTTGTCGGGAACGACGTCGATCCCTTGTTTCATCAGACCTGACAACAAGCCGGTGATGATCTTCGCTGTGTCGGGATTATCGGCGTTCATCGCGCCGCGCACGCTGTAATTGGCGCCGGACATTGTAACGGCAGCGTAGAAGTTGCCAAAGTTCGAATCGCACCGTCCCTCGCGCGGCGCCGTCTCCGTGCCGAGCATTCCGAAACTCCGAACAAACGCCAGCAACGGTGAACCGGTCGCGGCGATGAGCACATTTGGATCGCGCGTTATCGATTGGACCATCTCGGGCCTGATGCGTCCATTGCCGTCAGCCGCGTCGATGGCCGACTTGAGATAACGAAGATTGCCGATCGCGATCGAGTTGGGTGTCAGAGCGACAGCGCCGAGTTCGACGAAGGGCTTGAGTATGGGGTTCTTCTCGGCTTGCGTCGCTATCGGATCGATCTTCATCGCCGCAATCGTTTTCGTGCCGTACTTCTCGTCGTGCATTCTATCCTGGGCAGTTAACCGAGCCAGTTCTAACAGCGAGTCAGACTTGAAGTCGCCGCCCGCGACGATCATCGCGTCAGGCGCGACGAAGCTCAGATCGCCCGCAGGTTTGTTAAAGCGGATCGCGATCACCATGTATTCGACACTGCTCGGATCGAAGCCGACAGCGCTTTTCACTTGGCCAAAAGCTCCGCGCATCTCCTCGAGATCTTTTGCCTGCAACAGCTTAGGCGCCGCATCGTTGAGGATACGTTGCGGGCTGACGTAAATAAGCACGTCCGCTTCAGGCAGATTCGCGAGTGAAGTGGGTAATGACTGCCCGAACGTTGTCGCGGCGAAGCTGAGAACACCGAAAACGATCAGCAACAGCAGTTTTGTTCGTCGCAAAATGGAAACCTCCATCGGTAATATTCGTGGGTTAGACTTCCCGGTAACGGAAGCAGTCTAGATCGTGATCGTTGACCATGCCGACGGCCTGCATGAACGCGTAACAGATCGTCGAGCCAACGAACTTGAAACCGCGCTTCGAGAGATCTTTGCTCAAGGCGTCAGAGATCGGCGTGCGGGCGGCGACGGGTTGTCCGCGCTTTCGTCGTCGCGGCTTGTAACCGACCCAATGCCAGACGTAGTCGTTGAAACCTCCGAACTCTCGTTGCACTTCCAGGAAAGCCCTGGCGTTTGTGATGGCGGAATTGATCTTCAGC
>JBKPNH010000019.1:0-43495 GCA_046732535.1 Acidobacteriota bacterium | reverse complement strand
CATCTCGGGCTTGAGCAGGTCTCAAGTTCTCGGCCGGAGCGTGATCGAAGTGTTTCCATTCCTGCGCAACGACCATTGCCTCCCGGATGCGCTCACCGGCAAAGCTGCAGTCGCGCAGAACCATCTTTACGGACCTTCAGGAACCGGCGCCTTCGAAAGTCATTACAAGCCGCTGCTCGACGAAAGCAACAACATCGCCGGCGGAATCGCGGTCATCAAAGACATCAGCGCGCGCAAGCAGGCTGAGGAAGCGGTTCATGTCGCATACCGGCAACTGGCGTTTCACGTCGAGAGTTCGCCGCTGGCCGTGGTCGAGTGGGACAGCGACTTCCGAGTAGCGCGCTGGTCTCAATCCGCGGAACGGCTGTTCGGCTGGAAGGCTCACGAAGTGATCGGCAAGCACGTCAACGAGTGGCGCTTCGTGTTTGCGGACGACGTCGACGCCGTCGCGCTGGTGACGAACCGGCAGCGCGAGGGAGTGGAAGTTCATGGCGTGCAGCGCAATCGCAACTACACGCGCGAGGGCCAGATTTTGTATTGCGAGTGGTACAACTCGGTGCTGCACGACGATAGCGGAAAGCTCGTTTCCGTGCTCTCGCTCGTGCTCGACGTGACGGAGCGCAAGAAAGCTGAGGAAGAGCGTGCGGCGTTGCTCGTCCGCGAACGCGATGCGCGCCAGCACGCGGAAGAAGCCGATCGGCTCAAAGACGAATTTCTCGCGACCCTTTCACATGAATTGCGCACGCCGCTGACGTCGATCCTCGGCTGGGCCTCGATGATTCGCAACGGCGAAGTCGAAGGCGCGAACGCCATTCGCGCGCTCGAGACCATCGAGCGCAACGCGCGTTCGCAGGCCCGCCTGATCGACGACCTGCTCGACGTTTCGCGCATCATCACCGGTAACCTGCGTCTCGATCTCAATCCGCTGAACCTGACAGCCGTGCTCGAGGCCGCGGTCGACGCGTTGCGCCCGACTGCCGGCGTGAAAGACATTGCGCTGAATATTCAGTTCACGCCCGGCGAGTGTTTGGTGAAGGGCGATCCGAATCGCCTGCGCCAGGTGATCTGGAACCTGCTCTCGAACGCGATCAAGTTCACGCAGCGCGGCGGCAGTGTGAACATCGATCTTCGCTGTGCTGAATCAACCGCACGTTTGACGGTCAGCGATACCGGCGAAGGTATTTCCGAAACGTTTCTGCCGTACGTGTTCGAGCGTTTTCGACAAGCCGAGCCTTCGATCTCCAGAAAGCAGGGCGGGCTGGGACTCGGCCTCGCCGTCGTGCGCCATCTCGTCGAATTGCACGGCGGAACGATTAGCGTGGAAAGTGAAGGCGTCGGACGCGGTTCGACTTTCACGCTCGATCTGCCGCTGGCGCAGGAGCGGCGCGATCCGGCTCGCGCTGAGGAACGCCGCCGCGAGGTCGAACGCCGCCGCAGCCGCACCAGTCGCGTCAGGCTCGACGGCCTACACGTGCTGCTTGTCGAGGACGACGACGACTCGCGCAAAGTGCTCGGCACGATGCTGAAGCGTAACGGCGCGAGAGTGACTTCGACGAAATCAGCGGCCGAAGCGCTTAAAGTGTTCGCGGAGCAGGTGCCTGACATCCTAATCAGCGACATCGCCATGCCCGACGAAGACGGTTATGAGCTGATTCGCAAGTTGCGCCGTTTACCCGACGACAAGGGCGGTCTGACTCCGGCCATCGCTCTGACGGGATACGCGGCGCGCAAGGACCGTGAACGCGCGCTGGAAGCGGGTTATCATAAGCACATGGCAAAACCCGTCGAGCAGACTGACATGATCGCGGCGATTGCCAGTCTGACAGGCCGTGGTGATTGAGGTGATTGAGGTTTAAAAATGAAACGCAAACTCTTAGTGCTTCCGATTATTCTCCTGGCTCTGATCTCGGTCGTTGCGCAGCAGCAACCCGATCCGTCGGTGCTGACCGTCGATTCGCTCTTCACGTATCGAACGAGGCCGCTCGGCCCGGTGCGCTGGCAGGAAAACGGCAGCGGCTACCTGGCGCTCGAACCGTCGCCCACGAAGAAAGAAGCCGTCGACATCGTTCGTTACGACGCTGCGACCGGCCAGCGTTCAGTGAAAGTCCCGGCGGAGAAACTAGTGCCGCAGGGCGCCAGCGCTCCGCTCGCGATCGAAGAGTTTGCGATGACGAGCGACGAGCAGAAGGTGCTGATCTTCACCGAGTCTGCACGCGTCTGGCGCAGCAACACGCGCGGCGATTACTGGGTGCTCGATTTGCAGGCCGGAACGTTGCGCAAACTCGGCGGCGCAGAGGCTAAACCATCGAGCTTGATGTTCGCGAAGTTCTCGCCTGACGGAACGAAGGCCGGTTACGTTCGCGACAACAACGTCTATGTCGAAAACCTCTCCGGCGATTTCAAGATCACAAAGCTCACGACCGACGGTTCGCGTTATCTCGTCAACGGCACGTTCGACTGGGTCTACGAAGAAGAGCTCTTCTGCCGCGACGGTTTTCGCTGGAGCCCTGACAGCAAGCAGATCGCTTACTGGCAGCTCAATTCCGAAGGCGTGAAGGAGATGACGCTCATCAACAACACTTCGGCGTTGTATCCGGTGGTCTCGACTTTTCCGTATCCGAAAGCGGGTGAGACGAATTCGGCCGCGCGTGTTGGCGTAGTGAGCGCCAACGGCGGCGCGACCAAGTGGTTCGAAGTACCCGGCGACCCGCGCAATAACTACCTGCCGCGGATGGAATGGGCGGCGAACTCCGAAGAAGTCGTCATTCAACAACTCAACCGCCGCCAGGACACGAACACCGTGATGCTCGGCGACATCCGCACCGGTAAAGTCACTCCCATTCTGACTGAGAAAGACGAAGCGTGGGTCGACATCTCGTGGGGAGACATCGATTGGGACAAGACCGGAATCGCGCGCGGCGACGTCGAGTGGATCGACGGCGGCAAACGTTTTCTGTGGGCCAGCGAGCGGGACGGTTGGCGTCACCTCTACTCGATCTCTCGCGACGGCCGCGACGTTAAAATTATCACGCCCGGCAACTACGACGTGATCACCGTCGAGCGAGTCGACGTCCAAAACGGGTTTGTCTACTTCATCGCGTCGCCCGAGAACGCGACGCAGCGTTATCTCTATCGCGTGCGCATCGACGGAAGTGGGAAAGAACAACGGCTAACACCCTCGAACGTACCAGGGTTTCACTCCTACAACATCTCGCCGCGCGGCGACGTCGCCATTCACTTCTATTCGAGTTTCAACAGAGTTCCGATTACGGAAGTGGTAAAGCTTCCGGACCATTCCATCGCGCGAACGTTGATCGACAATCGCGAAGTCCAGGATCGCATAGCGAAGTTGAAACCGACACCGGTTGAGTTTTTCAAAGTCGACGTCGGCGAGGGCGTGCAACTTGACGGCTGGATGATTAAACCGCCGGACTTCGATCCGCAAAAACGTTATCCAGTGCTGTTCCACGTCTACGGCGAACCGTGGGGACAAACCGTGCTCGACGTTTGGGGCGGACGCAACGCTCTGTGGCACCGCATGCTGGCCCAGCAGGGTTACATCGTGGCGAGCGTGGACAACCGCGGCACTCCGGCGCCGCGTGGCCGTGCGTGGCGCAAGATCGTTTACCGCAAGATGGGCATCGTCAGCTCGGCCGATCAGGCAAATGCGGCCCGGGCAATCGGGAAATGGCCGTTTGTCGACCCGGCGCGTATCGGAATCTGGGGTTGGAGCGGCGGCGGCTCGTCGACCCTGAACGCGATGTTTCGCTATCCGGACGTGTACGCGACCGGAATCTCAGTCGCGCCCGTCCCGGACCTCCATTACTACGACTCTATCTACCAGGAACGTTACGGCGGACTCCCGAAAGATCACCCGGACGAGTGGAAACAGAGCTCGCCGATCACTTTCGCCGCACAATTGAAAGGGAACCTCTTCCTGATTCACGGCACGGGCGACGATAACGTCCATTACCAGGGCACCGAAGCGCTGATCAATCTGCTGATCGCAAACAACAAGCAGTTTTCGATGATGTCGTATCCGAACCGGTCGCACTCGATTTCGGAAGGGCCGGGCACGCAGAGGCACCTGTATGCGACGATGACGCGCTATCTTCATGAAAAACTGCCGCCCGGCGCTGCTGTGACCACCGAGTAAGAAAAATTTGTCGTCGGATTCGCGTCATCTGTGATAGCCTGATTCTGCCCTATCTCACCTCACCAGAATCGCATGACAGATCTAGACGCCGCACTGCGACGACTCGTCGCCACCAATCTGATCGGAATTCTGTTCGTCGACCTGGGTGGGAAAATACTCGACGCCGACGACAGTTTTCTGCACACCGTGGGCTACGCCCGCGAAGAACTACCGTCAAAAATCTACGATCTGACCGCGCCCGAAGACCATCGCCTCGACGACGAAGCGTTCGAGAAGCTGATGGCTTTCGGCGTCTGTGCGCCGTTCGAGAAGAGCCTGATTAGGCGCGACGGCAGTTGTCTTCCTGTGCTGTTTGGCGCGGCGCTGCACGAGGAAGAGATCGCATGTTTCGTCGTCGATCTCTCACAGAACAAGCAGACGCAGGAAAAACTAAACCATCTCGCCTATCACGATGCGCTCACCGATCTGCCTAATCAGGTGCTCTTCAAAGACCGGCTCAAACAGGCGATAGCGCTTTCACGGCGCAACGATCAGATGCAGGCGGTGTTGCTGCTCAACCTCGACCGCTTCAAGACGATCAACGACTCGCTCGGATACACGGCAGGCGATCGTCTGCTTCAGTCAGTCGCGCAGCGATTGACGAGTTGCGTGCGCGAAAGCGACACGGTTGCGCGTTTTGGCGGCGACGAGTTCGCCATTTTGCTGACGCACATCTCGCGCGCGCAGGACGCGGCCAACGCCGCGCGCGCGATCAAGGAAGCACTCGATCAGGCGTTCTTGTTCGACGATCAGGAAGTGTTTGTCGCCAGCAGCATCGGCATCGCCGTCTATCCGCACGACGGGCGCGACACGGCGGGACTGCTGAAGAACGCCGGCGCGGCATTGGACCGCGCGAAAGTGCAGGGCGGAAACAACTACCAGTTTTACACCGCGGGCGGAACGACACGCGCGCTCAAACAACTCGTGCTCGAAAGCAATCTGCGCGGCGCGATTGACCGGAGCGAGTTTGTCGTTCATTACCAACCGCAGGTCGACACGCGCAGTTTTCAATTGGTGGGCATGGAAGCGCTCGTGCGCTGGAACCATCCGAGTCTGGGCCTGTTGTATCCGAATGAGTTCATCGCCCTTGCGGAAGACAGCGGACTGATCATTCAGCTCGGCGATTGGGCGCTGCGTGCGGCGTGCGCGCAAAGCATGGCGTGGCAGGACGCAGGACTCGCGCCGATGCGATTGTCAGTTAACTTTTCGGCGCGCCAGTTTCAACAGGCGACGTTCATTTCATCGGTGGCGGCGATTCTAAAAGATACCAACCTCGATCCGCGCTGGCTCGAGCTCGAGCTGACCGAGAGCTCGATCATGAAAGATCCCGAGCAGGCGATCGAGAAGCTTCACGAGTTGAAGTTGATGGGCATCAGGGTGGCGATCGACGACTTCGGCACCGGTTACTCGTCACTCAACTACCTGAAACGTTTTCCGATCGATACGTTGAAGATCGACAGATCGTTCGTGTCCGACCTCTGCAAGGATCCGCATGACACGGCGATCGTGCGCGCGATCATCACGTTGGGCCATGCGCTCGATCTGACGGTGGTGGCCGAAGGTGTCGAGACGCAGGAGCAGCTTCAGTATTTGAGCTCGCTCGATTGCGACGTCGTGCAAGGGTTTCTGTTCAGCAAATCGCTGACGGTGAGCGCGTTTGAGGAACTGCTCGTCGAGCACAGCAAGGTAGTGCCATTAGTTATTTAAGATCGCGATGATGCGCAGCGGCCCGCCGCTCCCGCCTTTGATCTTCATCGGCAAGGCAATCACGGAAAAATTTTTAACCGGTAGTTGATCCAGGTTCGCCACGTTTTCAAACGCCGGGATATTTTTGTCGAACAGTATCCGGTGGCTTTCGAACAACGTCGACTGGCCGCGATCGATGCTCGCGGTGTCGAGACCGATGGCTTTGATCGAGCGGTTTTGCGTCAACCATTTGGCCGCTTCCGGATCGAGCCCTGGGAAGTGAAGTTTGGCTACAGCATCGGCGCCGCGTTCGTCAGTGCCGAGGTATTTCTTGCGGTCGGGATAATACTTTCCGAAGCCTGTTCGCAGCAGCACGATCACGCCTGTATCAAGCTTGCCGTTCTTTCGTTCCCAGTCCTGCAAATCGGCGACGCTCACGAGGTAATCGGGATTGTTGGCGCATTGCTTCGTAACGTCGACAACCACGGCGGCGCCGATGAGCTGATCCAGCGGAATCTGATCGGCTGTGTGACGGCCCTTCGCGAAGTGTACCGGCGAGTCGAGGTGCGTGCCGCCGTGCTCCGCTGCTGAATAGCGGTATGCCGAGTAAAAATAGCCTTTGTCGGTCACGCCTTCGAAGTCCGTTTCGAGTTTGAAACCTTCAGCCGTCGGCCAGTAGACGGTCGACGAGTCGAAAGCGTACGTCAAATCGACGACGCGACCTTTTGGCAATGTTTGCGCTGTACCATGAACCGCGAAAACGAGGAAAAGCAGCAACCGTAAACATTTCATGTCGAAATGATCCTCACTGTGGTTGGCGTTCTTCAATCATTCGTGTTATCCGTGGTTCCAGAATCACACTAGGAGTTGAGAAAATGCAAATCGGAATGATCGGGCTTGGCCGCATGGGCGCCAACATGGTGCGGCGTCTTCTGCGTGGCGAACATCAGTGTGTGGTCTACGATCGCAACCTTGAAGCGGTGAAGACCCTCGCCGGCGAGGGCGCAACCGGCGCCGAGTCGCTGGATGACTTCATCGCGAAGTTGAATCGCCCGCGCGCCGTTTGGTTGATGATCCCCGCCGCGCTCGTCGACGCGACCTTGAATGATCTCGCCGGCAAACTCGATGCGGACGACGTCATCATCGACGGTGGAAACTCCTACTACATCGACGACATCCGCCGCGCGCAAGAGCTCGAGGCGCGAAAGCTTCATTACGTCGACGTCGGTACCAGCGGTGGCGTGTGGGGACTCGATCGTGGTTACTGCCAGATGATTGGCGGCGAGAACGAAGTCGTCGCGCGGCTCGATCCAATCTTCAAGACGCTCGCCCCGGGACGTGCGACCGTTTCAGACACTCCCGGGCGCGCCGCGGATGCCGGCACTGCGGCGGAAGGCTATTTGCACTGCGGTCCGGCGGGCGCGGGTCATTTTGTGAAGATGATCCACAACGGCATCGAGTATGGCTTGATGGCCGCGTACGCCGAAGGACTGAACGTGTTGCACCACGCGAACGTCGGCAAGCTCGACCACGCCGCGGATGCAGAGACGACTCCGCTTCGTTATCCTGAACATTATCGTTACGATTTCAACCTGGGCGACGTCGCGGAAGTCTGGAGGCGTGGCAGCGTCATCGCTTCATGGCTGTTGGATCTGACGGCCATCGCGCTGGCGGAGAACCCGCAGTTGGAACGGTTCTCGGGCCGCGTGTCTGATTCGGGCGAAGGCCGTTGGACGATCAACGCCGCCGTTGAAGAAGGCGTGCCCGTGCCGGTGCTGAGCGCCGCGCTGTTTCAACGGTTCTCGTCGCGCGGCGAAGCTGATTTCGCGAATAAAATTTTGTCCGCGATGCGATTTCAATTCGGGGGTCACGTGGAAAAAGGAAATAAGTAATGTCAGCAATACTAATCGAACCGGATCCAGTGAAGATGGAAGCGCCGTCGCTTCCTCATGCAGACGCATGCGTCGTCGTAATTTTTGGCGCGACCGGCGATCTTACGAAACACAAGTTGATGCCGGCGTTATTCGATCTCATGAACCAGGGATGTCTCGAGAAGGTTCATATCCTCGGCATCGGCAGAAACCCGATGCCGGAAGACGAGTTTCGCAAGAACGTGCGTGAGGGTTTGGACGCTTCGGAAACGATTGAACCATTCGACGAACAGAAGTGGCGCGACTTTGCCGAGCGCGTTCATTACGTCCACGGCGAGCTCGAGGACGACGGAACGTACCAGATGATCGGTACGCGTCTCGAAGAACTGGCAAACAGCGGCGCGAGCCGGAACCATCTCTTCTATCTCGCTACGCCGCCGTCGCTATTTGCCGCAATCGTGAAAGGTCTCGGCAAGGCCGATCTCGCGAAGGAAGATCAGCAGTGGACGCGCATCGTCGTCGAGAAACCGTTCGGCCGCGATCTGGAGTCAGCCAAAGCGCTGAACGCCACGATCCGCGAGGTGTTTGAGGAGCGCCAGATCTATCGCATCGATCACTACCTCGGCAAAGACACGGTGCAAAACATACTGGTGTTTCGCTTCGGTAACTCGATGTTTGAACCAGTCTGGAACCGCAACTACGTCGACTACGTCGAGATCACGGCGGCGGAGACTGGCGGCGTCGGCAGCCGCGCGGGCTACTACGAAGAAGCGGGCGCGCTGCGCGACATGGTTGCGAATCACTTGTTGCAACTGTTGACCTTGACCGCGATGGAGCCGCCAGTCGCTTTCGACGCCGATTCAGTCCGTGAAGAGAAGGTGCAGGTGCTGCGATCGATTCGACGCCTGACGCCGGAGCAAGTTGCGCAGCGGACGGTGCGCGGGCAGTATGGGCCAGGCGAGATCGAGCGCGAGAAAGCCGCAGGTTATCGCGAAGAGAAGGACGTAAAGAAGGAGTCAACGACGGAGACGTATGCGGCCGTCGAGT
Organism: Acidobacteriota bacterium; assembly: GCA_046732535.1. Classification (GTDB taxonomy): domain Bacteria; phylum Acidobacteriota; class Blastocatellia; order Pyrinomonadales; family Pyrinomonadaceae; genus PSRF01. Next base: position 34,696 of record JBKPNH010000019.1, on the reverse strand, counting down.
TTCAGGTTTCAAACTGGCGCTGGTCCGGCGTGCCGTTTTATGTGCGCACTGGAAAACGTCTCGGGCGTCATCTTACGGAGATCGCCGTGCATTTCAAACGCACGCCGCAGGCGTTGTTTGCGCGCACGCCTGATGAAGAGATCGATCCGAACATCGTCGCGTTACGCATTCAGCCGAACGAGGGGATCAGGGTCGCGTTTGGCGCGAAGCGTCCGGGGTTCGAGATGCGCACCAGCACTGTGCACATGGACTTCTGTTACAAGCGCGAGTTTGGGGTTGAGTCGCCGGCGGCGTATGAGATGTTGCTGCTCGACGTGATGCGCGGCGATGCGACGCTTTTTATTCGCAGTGACGAAGCGGAGGCGCAGTGGCGTTTGATCACGCCGATCGAGGAGGCGTGGGCACAACAGACGCCGCCGGAGTTTCCGAACTACGCCGCGGGCAGCGACGGTCCCGCAGCCGCGGACGAACTGCTCGCACGCAACGGGCACCGCTGGCGGAAGTTGGACGAGAGTATCGCCGGCTGCGACTAGCGTGGCTCACACGTAACCACAAAAGGCACAAACTTTTTGTGGCTAAACAGCGACGCGATGGGCCAGGCTCGCGACGACGGTCGCCAGTTCAATACGATCGACGGGTTTCGCGAGGTGTAGCTGGTAGCCTTCAGCAATTGCTCGCACGCGATCTTCTGTTCGCGCATAAGCCGTTAATGCAAGCGCCGGTGTTTGTCCGCCTCGATCGTTGGGCAGGGCGCGCACCTTCTTAATCAAGCCGTATCCATCTTCAACCGGCATACCGATATCGGCGACGAGCACGTCCGGCCGCCAACTCTCGATCGCCTGAAGCCCTTCACTCGCCGACGAAACAGCCATCACTTCCGCGCCGCACCGTTCAAGCATCGCGGCCAACAATCCGCGTGCGTCAATCTCGTCGTCCACGATCAGCACGCGCAAGCCCGCGAGCGACACCTGCCGCTCGCCCGATGTAACAGCGGCGGCGATCGGCTGCGCCGGCGCGGCATCCACGTGGAATTCAGTCGCGACCATCAACGGCAATCGCACCGTAAACTTCGATCCCTGGTTCTCGCCCGCGCTTTCCGCGTATGCCGTTCCGCCATGAATCTCGACGAGGTGCCTGACGATCGCGAGGCCCAATCCAAGCCCGCCGTAGTTTCTCGTCGTCGATCCATCAGCCTGGCGAAAACGATCGAACACATGCGGCAGAAAATCACGGTGAATGCCGACGCCCGTGTCGGCGACCACGATCTCCACGTGCGAGTTGATCCGTTTCAAGCTGACTTCAACCGAACCGCCGCCCGGCGTGAACTTCACGCCGTTCGACAACAGGTTCCAAACAATTTGCTGAAGCCGCTCGCTATCGCCAAACACCGAGCCCGCATTCGGATCGAGCGACACTTGCAGACGTATCCCTTTTGCTTCCGCGGTCGGACGGATGCTTTCAGCAGCCGCCTCGATTACGGATTGCAGTTGGCAGGCGACGAACTCCAGCCGCAGCTTGCCGGTGATAATGCGCGACACTTCGAGCAGGTCGTTGATTAGTTGGCACTGCGAATTGGCATTGCGCGCGATCGTTTCGATCGCTTGTTGCCGTTTGTCCGGTTCGACTTCGTCGTGAAGCAACAAGTCGGACCAACCCATGATGGCGGTCAACGGCGTGCGCAGCTCGTGCGACAAGGTCGACAGAAACTCGTCCTTCACGCGGTTCGCTGCTTCGGCTTCCAGCCGCGCTTCCTTCTCGCGTTTCAGCGCTTGCCGGCGTTCGGTCGCGTCGTGGGCCATGCCGCGAACGATCGGAGTCTCGACTCCTTCGGTGCGCAGCGTGTTGTAGTACTCCCACAGCCGCACTTCACCAGTCGAAGTCCGCACTTTCATAACACCACGCGCCGAGCCTTCTGTCTTAACTGTTTGCATATACTCATCAAACAGTTCGCGATACTCCGGCAGCAGGCCGTCGCGAATGTTGATGCCGATAAGCGACTCCTGCGGATAGCCCAAAGCCCGCGCGGCCCAGGGATTAACGGACAGCACACGCCCGTCGAGATCGTGCGTGCAGATCAGTTCATGACTGTTGTCGACAAGATCGCGATAACGATCTTCACTGATGCGCAACGCGTTCTCTGCTTGCCTGCGTTCGGTGACGTCGTTGGCGAGCACAAACTCCGCCGCGCGCCCGGCGAAGTTCACGCGATTGGACGTGATCTCGACGTTGATTATGGTCCCGTCTTTTTTGCGGTGCCGCCACTCGCCGGCGTGATCGAGTTCTGGATTACCGGCGGCGATATATTCGCGAAGTATTCGCACCTCCTCGTCCGGCCGGATGTCCATGATCGTCATGTCGAGAAATTCGGAGCGCGAGTAGCCGTAGTGTTTGACGGCGGCGTCGTTCACCGCGAGGAAGCGAAGAGTCGTCAAATCGTAGACCCACATCGGCTGTGGGTTCGACTCGAACAACAGACGATACTGCATCTCGGACTTGCGCAGCGCCTCTTCGATTCGCGTGGCTACCGTGACGTCGAGTACGAGCGACAGAACGGAGACGAGCCTGCCCTTCTCGTCGTAGAGCGCTGAGTTGTACCACTCGCAATGCAGTATCGAACCGAGCTTCGTGTAGTTGCGGTTACGTGAGATGCCGTGACGTTCCTCTCCCTCGTTTTGCCGGCGTCCGACCTGGTTGACGGCTTCGATATCATCCGGCACCACGAACTCCCAATCGCTGACTCGCTTGCCCAGAACTTCGGAGGCGCTCCAGCCGAAAAGCTTCTTCGCCGCCGGCGACCAGCGCATGACTCTGAACTCGTTGTCCCACTCGATAACGGCCAGCGGCGTGTTCTCAACGTGAAACGCGAGCCGCTTGTGATCGTCGAGGGCTGACGCTTCGAGAAGTTGGCGGTCGGTGACGTCGCGGATAATGGCAACGCCGCCGATTACCTCGCCTTGCTCGTCGTGGCGCGGCGAGTAGTAACCCTCGAAGAAACCCTGGCGGTCCGCTTGCGGAATGACGTAGGGACGGTTTTCGGCGACGACGCTCCGGCCGGCAAGAGCTTCGCGATAGTAGTGGTCCTCGCCGGTTTCGGTCAGACACGAAAAGAGATCGAAGGCGTACTGGCCCAGAACGTCTTCGCGTTTGACTCCGGAGATTCTTTCCATGGCGCGGTTCCAGGTCGTGTAGCGGAACTCGCGGTCGAAGGCGAGAATGCCGTCGACGTTTGCCTCGAGGAGGCACTTGAGGAATAGGTGTTGTTCGATTGTTTGGTCGGACATTGCGGTATTTTGGAGGCGTTAGATTCAGAGTCGACAATCCATTTTGCTGATTTGCCGTATCTGTGTAAACCTCTGCTCATGCCATTCGAGCAAATGCCCCCAAAACTCGGCAATCAGTACGAAGACGATCAAGTGCTGCGTTCGTATCTTGCGCGGGTGTTGCCGGGTGAAATGTTGCACGACATTGAGGAGTCGCTTTTTGATCTCGGCAGGCTGGCGGGTGGTGATTTGTACGAGTTGCAGTTGGCTGACAGGTTGAACGAGCCGCGGTTGACGCAGTGGGACGCGTGGGGAAATCGCGTCGATGAGATCGAGGTGACGCCGTTGTGGCGTTTGGCTGAGCGAATCGCAGTCGAACACGGCGTGGTGGCGACGGCTTACGAGCAGAAGCATGGTAGTTTTTCGCGCGTTCATCAGTGTGCGCTGGCATACCTGTTTACGCCGTCGACGGACATTTACAGTTGTCCCTTGGCGATGACTGACGGCGCGGCGCGGACCTTGTCGTTGTCGGGTAATCAAAAGCTGATCGATCGGGCGGTGCCCCACCTGATTACGCGCGATCCGAGTCAATTCTGGACCTCCGGACAGTGGATGACTGAACTCACTGGCGGCTCAGATGTTGGACTCTCAGAAACTGTCGCGCGACAGGAAAACGGAATTTTCCGGCTTTACGGACGAAAATGGTTTACGTCCGCGACCGGCGCGCAAATGGCGCTGACGCTCGCGCGTCCGGAAGGCAATCCCGCCGGCGGCCGCGGGCTCGCCCTCTTCTACCTCGAGACCAGGGACGAACACGGACGGCCGCAAAACATCGAGATCAACCGGCTCAAAGACAAGCTCGGAACACGAAAAGTCCCGACTGCCGAATTGCTGTTGAAGGGAACGCCGGCGCAGTTGGTGAACGGAAGGACGGACGGCGTCCGTAATATTTCACCCTTATTGAACGTTACTCGTTTATGGAATGGCATCAGTGCCGTCGCGCTGATGCGTCGCGGCATCGCACTGAGCACCGACTATGCCCGCAAGCGTTTCGCATTCGGCGCGCCGCTGTCGGAAAAGCCTTTGCACATGGACACGTTGGCCGGATTGCAAGCGGAGTTTGAGGGCGCTTTTCATCTCGCTTTCTACGTCGCCGAACTGACCGGCCGCAGCGAGACCGGCGAGATCAGCGAACAGGACGCACTGCTGCTGCGGCTGTTGACGCCGGTGATGAAGTTGACGACGGCGAAACAGGCGGTGGCCGTATCGAGTGAAGTGCTCGAAGCATTTGGCGGCGCCGGTTATGTCGAAGACACCGGATTGCCGGTTTTATTGCGCGACAGCCAGGTGTTGCCCATCTGGGAAGGAACGACGAACGTTCTCGCTCTCGACACGTTGCGCGCGTTGAATCATGATTCGCTGCGTGCGTTTCGCGACGTGGCAAGTTGTACGAATGATACTGTACTTTCAGCGCTCGAACATGCGACGAGCTGGTATACACGGATTTCCGATCCATTGGAGTTAGAAGCGGGTGCCCGTCGCTTTGCATTAACTCTTGGCCGTACTATGGAACTCGCACTGCTGATAAAACATTCCTCCCCCGCGGCACGTCGGTTTGCCGCGGTGGGGGTCGATCTTATTTTTGATTAAGAAAGGACAATCCAATGACCCGTGCCAAATATCTTCCCCTACTGGCGCTTACGTTCTTCTTGCTGCTTACGCCAGTCGCCGCCCAGCAGAAGGAGTACACGATTGAGCAGTTCATGAACACTGTGCGCATCGGCGGCAGCTCTTTCTCAGCCGACGAGAAATCGATGCTGTTTCACAGCAATAAATCAGGCATCTTCAACGTTTACTCCGTGCCCGTCGGCGGCGGAGCGGCGGCCCAACTGACCAACTCGAGTAAGGAAAGCACGTTCTCCGTGTCGTACTTCCCAGCCGACGACCGCATTCTTTACACGTACGATCGCGGCGGCAACGAGAACAGTCACCTTTACCTGCGCGAGCTCAACGGCACGGAACGCGATCTCACTCCCGGTGAGAAAACGAAAGCGGCGTTTCTCGGTTGGACCCAGGACCGCAAATCGTTCTACTTCTCGACCAACGAACGCGACCCGCGCTTCTTCGACATCTACGAAATGCCGATCGACACTTTGAAAGCGACGCTCATTTACAAAGACGAGACCGGCCTCGACTTCGGCGACATCTCAAACGACAAGAAATTCATCGCTTTTCAGAAGAACGGCGGCTCGCAGGCCGACTCGGATATCTTTCTCTTCAACACCGCCACGAAAGAGATGAAGAACATCACCGAGCACAAGGGCGACATGGCCAACAGCCCGCAAACGTTCGACGTCGACTCGAAGTATCTCTATTACCTCAGCGATTCCGGAGCGGAGTTTCAATATGTCGCGCGCTACGACCTCGCCACGGGCAAGAGCGAGATCGTCGAGAAGACGCCGTGGGACGTCTCCTACACCTACTTCTCGCGTCATGGAAAATATCGCGTGACGGCAATCAACGAGGACGCCCGCACCCGGATCAAGATCTACGATCAGGCGACCGGCAAGCCGATCGCGTTGCCGCAGTTGCCGAACGGCGTGATCACCGGCGTCAACATCTCGCCGAGCGAGAAGCTGATGGCGTTTTACGTGAACGGCGATCGCAGTCCGAGCAATCTCTACGTCTACAACTTCGCGACGAAGAAGGCGATCAAGTTGACGGACAGCATGAATCCCGAGATCAACGCCGGCGATCTCGTCGAATCGGAAGTCATCCGTTACAAGTCGTTTGACGGCATGGATATTCCGTCGATTCTTTACAAACCAAAGCAGGCGAGTGCGCAACAAAAAGCGCCGGCGCTGTTGTTGGTTCACGGTGGGCCAGGCGGACAGACGCGTCCCGGTTACAGTCCGTTAACGCAGTATCTCGTCAATCATGGTTACGTCGTGCTGGGCGTGAACAATCGCGGTTCGAGCGGCTATGGCAAGACTTTCTTCGCCGCTGACGACGGGAAGCATGGACGCGAGCCGTTGTGGGATTGCGTCGCAGCGAAGAAGTATTTGGCGTCGCTTGGTTACGTCGACGAAAAGAAGATCGGGATCGCCGGTGGGTCTTACGGCGGTTACATGGTGCTGGCGGCGCTGGCATTCAAACCGGAGGAGTTCGCCGTCGGTGTGGATCTGTTTGGCGTTTCAAACTGGGTACGGACGTTGCAGTCGATTCCGCCGTACTGGGAATCGTTTAAGAAGTCGCTCTACAAGGAGATTGGCGATCCGGCAACTGACCTGGAAAACCTGAAGGCCACGTCGCCGCTGTTTCACGCCGACAAGATCGTGAAGCCGTTGATCGTGTTGCAGGGTGCGAACGATCCGCGCGTGATCAAGCCGGAATCGGATGAGATCGTCGAGAACATCAGGAAACGAAACGGCGTCGTCGAATACGTGTTGTTCGACAACGAGGGACACGGATTCACGAAGAAAGCGAACGAGATCCGGGCCTACAAATCGATCCTGGATTTTCTCGATCGCCATTTGAAGAACGGCGGTGCGGTAAGCAGCCGTTAACCATTGCCAATTGGCAATCGGCAGTTGGCAATTACGGGGCGATTCTGATCGAGCCTTCGTTGGTGCCTGGCCCGCGGAGAGTGACTTTTACCAGCAGGTCTCGTGGTGCGCCTATCACGCTATCGGGTAGCCGCACCACGACCTGCGTGACGTCTGCTACTTCCGTCGTGGGCGTCAACGACTCGACCGGCAGATTGTAAGTCCGGCCTTCGTCGTCGCGCGCCGTGACAGTCACCGATGCGACCGTGTCGCCGGGCAATAATCCGAGATGCCAGACAAACAGCGACACGCGACGCCGCTGATCGGTGCTGAGATTGAACGGATTCAGCAGCGAGAACGGATCGCGCGTGTGATTGACGAGGTCGAGCGCGATCGCGTGTTGCGTCCCTTCCTCAGTCAGGAGCACCGGCGCATCGTCGTTGCCAATAGTCAGCGTCGCCGTGGGTTGCGTTCCAAGTGAGCCTGTGCCGGCGGCGTTAGTCAGCGTCAGGTTAATGGTTTCGTCGTCTTCGTTTGCACCATCGTTACAGATCGTGATCGTGAACGTCCTCGAGCTCGAATCGCCGTTGTTCCATGTCAACGTGCCTGAAGCCGGAAGGTAATCCACGCCCGAGGAGCACGACGCGCCGGCGGTCGCGGTGCCGTTGCTGGTCGAATAATTGACGGTAGCTGTTCCCGCAGTACCGCCTGCACGAAGAACGGTGACAGTTGCGGTTCCGCCCGTTTCATTCACGCCAAAAACGCCGGTGTTGAACGCCAACCTGCCTCCGGCTCGAACCGTGATATTGAGGTTCGAGGTCGTTGTTTTTGGTCCACCCGCGCCGTTGTGTCCGTCGTCCTCGCTTACGATCTGAAGCGTTGCTGTGCCGCTGAACCCGGTGTTTGGTCTGAACGTCAGGCCATTCAGGGCTGAGTTAATCGCCGCGACTGTGCCAGTGAAAGTCATCGTGGCGTCGTCGATGCCGTCGCCCGCGACAAATGTGAGGCCCGCGTGTGATGGGAGGCTCAGCGTTCCCTGCGTGACCGTCAGACTGACGCGAATCGGATCGGCTCCGGCATCCACGTCGGTGATGGAGATTGTCGAAAAGATGAGCGCCGTTTGCTGATTCGTCTGCGGGTTGAAGGGAACGCTATGAAACGGCGGGTCATTGACGGCCGTCACCGTGATGCGGAAGGTTTGCGGAGCAGTCGTGTCAATCCCGCCGTTTGCCGTCCCGCCGGTGTCTTTGCCGATGAGCGTTATGTCGGCGATTCCATTCGCGTTAGCCGCAGGCATGTACGACAACACACCAGCGCTGTTCACCGACGGTTGAACTGAGAACAGAGCGGAGTTCGTGTTGTTGGTTACTATAAATTGAACAGACTGGTCTGACTCGAGCGGTCCGGGACTGATGCCTGTGGCCCAAATCAGGTTTTGAAATCCGGCGTCTTCGACGATCGTTTGGTCCGGCCCTTTTGTAAATGAGGGAATGTCGTTGATCGCCACGACGTTAATGACGAACGTCTGGGGGAAAGATGTGTCTTCTCCGCCGTTCGCCGTGCCGCCATCATCTTTTAACACGACGGCCACGGTCGCGCTGCCCGAACGGTTGGCGGCGGCTGTGTACGTCAACGTGCCGGAAGTACTGACGGCGGGCGCAACCGCAAACAGACTCGGGTTGTCGTTCGTGACCACGAAGTTGAGCGCCTGCGGACCGTCGTCGATTCCTGAGTCGATAAAGGTGGCCCAATTCGCGATCGTCTGTGGTCCTGCGTCTTCGAGAACCTGTTGCGAGCTGCCTACAGCAAAGCGCGGCCTGTCGTTGATCGGGGCAATGCTGACCACGAAGCTATCGCTTACACTCCCGCCGCCGGTCAGGTTCACCGTTACCGTAATCGTCACCATCCCGAACTGGTCGGGATTGGGCTGTATCTCCAGAGAACGCACGTTGCCGGTTCCCGTGAGCGTGAGATTGGAATCAGCAAGGATCGTTTGATTGTTCGATGACGCGGTCACTGAAGTTGCCGCCGGTCCTGCGTCGCCGATTGCGAAGGAGATCGTGATTGCTACGTCTTCGTTTGTCGTTTGATCGGGGATGTTGTCGAGGGTCTGATGAAACTCGTAAGCGCCGATGTCTACGGTAGCTATCGAGTCGGCGTCCCCGGCTGAATCCGTGATACGCGACGTACCGCGTTGATCGCTCGCCAGCGGATTGTTGTTTGAATCTTTTGCGAGCGCATTGTTACCGGCCTCGAGTGCCGGGCTGCCTGCAAGCAGTGCGTGAGTGAGACTGGGACCGCCGTTGTCGGCGAGCGGGCCAAGCAACGCGTTGATAGGCGATGCGATAGTGCCGACTAGATCGCTGTCGATGAAGCCCGTCGCGCCGTCGCCGTTGCCGATCATGTTATTGCCTTGCGAGACGAAAGTTCCGTTGACTTCGGGTGAGTCTGCGGATCCGTTCTGAGCGATGATCGTGTTTCTGATGGTTGTCGTTTGGTTATCGCTGAAATTGCCCGCGACGCCCGCAATGTTGTTTGCGAACGCAGAGTTTGCGGTGATGGTGGAGTTTGTGATCGTAATGATGAACCAGTTGCTGATGCCGCCGCCGGCGTTCGACAGTCCCTGACTATCGCTGGCGCCGATTGAATTGCCGCTGATGGTGCTGTTGAAAAGATCTATGACGCCGGTATTGCGAATGCCTGCGCCACCACCGCCTGTGCCATTCTCGCCGTTACTGCCGGTTACATTTCCGCTGATGGTCGTGCCGGAGATTTTGGCCTGGGCTTCGTTGGCGATGCCGCCGCCGTAACCTGAACTGGCAAACAAGCCGGAAGCATTGCCCGTGCGATTGTTGCTTACAGTGCTGTTAACAAGGGTCGTCATGCCGGCGGACAAGTAGAGACCACCGCCGTCGCCGGCGCTTCCTCTCACCACGTTGCCGGTGATGTTGTTGGTAACGGTCAGGTTCGTGAGGGTCGCTCCGGCGTCGATAAAAATTCCGCCGCCGTAGCCGCTGTTGCCGGCGCTCAGACCGGAGTTGGTTCCGGTTGCGCCGTCGCCTGTTGTATTCCCGTCTACGACTACGTCCGTAAGAGTTGCCTGGCTTGCGAGAAAGATGCCGCCGCCGCGGCCTCCCGCACCGCCGAAGGGACCACCGCCGCCGCTGCCGGTTACGTTATCCTCCACACGGCACCGGAGCATTGTTAATGGTGCAAAGCTGGCGATGCCGCCGCCATGTCCGCCCCAGCCGCCGAAAGAGTTTGTGCCCGTCGCGTTGCCGCCGTTTCCGGTCCTGTTACCGATAATGTTTACGCCCTGGAGCTTGAGGGGAGCGTTCATGTTAAGAATGCCGCCGCCGGCCTCGGCCTGGCCGCCGCCGGTGATGTCTGTCGGAGGACCGTCCGGGGTTTTGCCGTTCTCGATGGTGAGGTTGGAAATGTCTACGGCGGCGCTGGTGGTTATCGTCAAAATGCGGTAATCGCCGCCGCTCTGACGTCGCAACGTGAAATTTTCGAAGAACGATCCGCGAATGGACAGCTTCGCCGTGATCGGAGGCAGCGGTCCGGTGAGGTTGACGGTCCCGGGGTTGTCAATGCCGATGAAACTCCAGTTGGCGGATGCATTGGCTTCCATGAGGGCCGCTCGGAAGGTGCATAGACCGCCGGTTGTTTCGCACTTGCCGTCGCCGACGACAGCGTCAGGCTCGTCTCCAGGGTGATTAACGGCAAAGAAATCGATATCGGGCTCGGCCGCCGGCATAGCGGCTTTAGAGGCGGGCAAAAACCAGAGTGTCGAAAGCAAGACCGGCAGCAGGAGTAAAACAGCGGCAGTCCTGTACATACGCGGGGGATGGTAAGTACGCATAAATTTGAAGCGACCCGGATTCTACAATGGGCCGGAGATGACTTCAATTAATCCGTGTTCCTGTGAGTGCTCGTTAGCTGATGGAAGCGGTACAGGGGCGCAGAGATTAGTCACACACACACCACCATTTCTCTGCGTCCCTGCTTAGCGGGGGACTACTCAAGAAATCGTGCTTCAGGTACTGCGCTTTGGAGGGATATGAGATTGTTAACCCACTTGGCCCATCGATGGGTTGCAAAAGCGTGGCATCTCTCGAACAATCGCGTTACGCGATCAGGAGCGACTTTAAGCGTCCAGCTTCAGCGGTGAAACGCGGCGACTCGCAATCGTCGACGAGTTGCTGGTAGACGCTCAACCTCGCCAACGCTTCATCACGCTTGCCTTGGGCCACGAGAACATCCATGTAAAGCGGTCCAAGCCACAGCCGGCTGATGCGCGACTCCGTCGGCGAGATAAGCTCATCAGCCTCGCGGCAATACGCCTCAGCTTCGTCGAGTTCATTACGACACAAGCGAACTTTAGCCATGCAACGAAGCGCTTCGAAGTGCGAGTAGAGCAAGCTCGACGACGAGCTCTGCAGATTGTTCTGTGCGTTTTTCAGTGCTTCGTCATGACGGCCCAGCGCGGCCAGCACGACCGACAGGTTCGCCTGCAACAACGTCAATGCCCGGCTCTCTCCAATCGCTTCCGCCAGTTTTATACCGGCGTGAAACTCCTGCTCGGCCGATTCGTTCTGGCGCAGAAAAGCGCGGCACTGCGCCTTAATGAGCTGGGCCCACGCGAGGCGTTGGCGCGACTGAAGCCGGTTCGCGATCTCAATCTCTTGATCGGCATACTCGAGTCCCGCTTCGAACTCGCCTTTGTGAATCGCGTTCTCGCCGAGAAACTCATAACCAGTCGCTTCCGCGAACCCGATATTGTGTGTCGTCCCAAACTTGACCGCGCGCCAGGCCCAGCGGTCTGCTTCCGTATACAAGCCGTAATGCTGGTGCGCGCCGGCCATGTAGGCGTAGACCTGCGCAACGATGGGCGCGGAGAATGTGCAGACGGTCGCGCTGTTTGCCGTCGGCTCGACCAGTTCAGCAGCGCGCGAGAGGATCTCGATCGCTTTCTTGTGACGCCCGGCGAGGTGATGAAACCGCGCTTCAGTCGCTAACGCATTTGCGGTCTCCATCGGGTTCGTCACCGGATCCAAAACTCGCAGGGCTTCGTTGAGGTAACCCATGCCGCGTACGTCGCCCGTCGTCACCAGCGAAGACGCCGCCTGACATTGCAAGCGCACGCGCGTCTCCTGGTCCGACGCCAGCGCGAGCGCGCGTTCGAAGTGCTCGCCGGCGAGGATCGTTTCGCCGTGAAGCATGTAGACCTCGCCCATCGCCTCTTCCTGTTCGAGTTGCTCGGCGACGAGACCGAGCGACTCGGCGCAATCGCGAGCGCGCCCGTAAGCGGCGATGGCTTCGTCAAACGCAAAGACTCGTTGCGCTTCCGCGGCGGCTTGTTTCGCGTATTGCAGCCCGCGTTCAAGATCGTTGGCCTGGATGTAGTGATGGGCCAACTTCTCCGAGCCGCAGCAAAATTTGTCGCGGTTTCGTTCCAGCCCTTCCGCGACGTGTCGATGCAGCCGGCGACGGCGGATGGGATTGAGCTCTTCGTAAAGTACTTCGCGGATCTTGTCGTGTGTGAAACTGAACGCATCGTTCGAAATGGGCGCGATCAGTTGCGCGTTCGTCGCTTCGTCTAATGCATCGAGCAATGCGTCTTCAGTTTGTTCGGCAGCGGCGGCCAGTTCGTCGAAGGTGAAAACCTTGCCGAGTATCGCGCCGAGACGCAGCAGTTCGTTGCACTCCTGGCTGACGCGATCGAGACGATGGCCGATGGCTTCCTTCATGCTTTGTGGAATCAGCAACTCGTCCATATCGCAACGCGACCAGCGGCCGCTTTCGCGGCGCACGGAACCGCGTTCGATCAGCGCCTTCAAGACTTCCTCGACGAAAAACGGATTGCCTTCAGTTTCGCGATGGACCGCGACCGCAAACTCGCCGCTCACGTTCTCGCCGAGCAACGCGCTGAGTTGATCGCCGGTCTCGTCAGTGTTGAAGCGGCGCAGCACGATGCGCGTGATCAAACGTTCTCGGTTCCAGTCGACCAGGGATTTCGCCAGCGGATGCGCGCGATCTAACTCAGTCTCGCGATAGGCGCCGACGATGAGCACGCGCTCGTCGCGCAGCCGGCGCAGCAAGTGGCCTAACAACCAGAGCGTTCCATGATCGGCCCAGTGCAGGTCGTCGGCGAGGAACAACAACGACTGGCGCCGCGCGATGTTGGAAAATACCTGCGCGACCGCGTCGAAAAACAGTAACCGCTCTTCATGCGCCGGCAGTTGCGGGCGTTCGGGAAATGGACCGAGACGCGTTTCGACGTCCGGGGCGAGTTTGGCGATCTGCGTTGACGCGTCGCCGAGGAACTCGCGCAACTTGTCGTCGTTCTGTTCTTCGCGCACCCAGCGGCGAAACGCTTCGACAAACGGCAGGTAGGGCGTCGTCGCTTCGTACTCGTAACAACCGCCGGTCAACACGAGCGCACCATCGACCGCAGCCTGGATCGTGATCTCACGCGCGAGGCGCGTCTTGCCCGCGCCGGGTTCGCCGCTCAGCAGCATCGCATGGCCGCGTCCTTCACGCGCGCGCCGCCAGAGTTCGCGCGCTTCGGCGAGCTCGCTGATCCTGCCGACGAGACGTCCGCGCGAAAGCGCGTCGAGAATCGCGACCGCGGAAGGAGCGTCGCTGGGCGTCACGTCGTCGTCGGCGGTTAATGATTCGAGCAGCGCCGCGCGAGTTTCGGCGGCTGAACTGAAGCGTTGCGCCGGATCTTTCGCGAGCAGGCGGACGATCACGGCTTCCAGCGCTCGCGGCAGATTGGGACGCAGCATTCGCGGAGGCACTACCGGCGCGTGGACGTGCTGTGAAATGACGGTCAGCGGGTCGTCGCCGGTGAAAGGCAGGCGACCGGTCGTCAGTTCGTAGAGCAAAACGCCGAGTGCGTAGAGGTCGGAACGACCGTCGACCGGTTGGCCCAACGCCTGCTCCGGCGCCATGTAAGCTGCGGTGCCGACGATCACGCCGGCGCGCGAGATGCGTGCACCCGAAGCCGGCAGCGCCAGACCGAGATCCGCGAGCTTTACCGTACTCGACTGGCCCGTTCCGGATAACAGCACGTTGTCAGGCTTCAGATCGCGATGAACGATGCTGTTCGTATGCGCGTGTTCAAGCGCCGCGCAGATCTGGACCGCGATATCCACCACGCGCGAGAGATCGGTCGGCTTCGCCTGCGAGAGACGCGGTCCGGCGACCAGTTCCATTACGAGAAACGGCAGTCCGCCGGCTTCGCCGACGTCGTAGATCGTGACGATGTGCGGGTGGTTGAGCGCCGCCGCGGCGCGTGCTTCGCGAATCAGACGTTCGCGGCCTTCTGAAGTTTCACTCGACGCCGCCAGTATTTTTACGGCGACTTCGCGCTGAAGTTCGAGATCTGTCGCGCGATAGACCGTGCCCATTCCGCCGCGTCCGAGTTCGCTATCGAGCCGGTAGCGATCGCGAAGAACGTTGCCGAGCATGGGGACGCTCGCGCGCAGTTCTTCCGGGAGGAGTTGGGTCTGTTGGGAATCGAGCACGTATAAAGGATACCACCGCGATCGGAGATCCTCACGGTGCGAAAGTGTAGGTGATGGTTCCTTCTGTTTCGCGTCCGCGAAGTTTGTCGGGTGAGAAGATGGAGTTGGTTGCGGCCTCGGTTGCGGCGGTGCGCATTGCTTCGTCGCCGCCGTCTGCGCGCGCCCAGTAGACCTTCCCGTTCTTGTCGAGCTTGACGTGGACGTTGACGGTTTTCGAAGTGCCTGCGCGGCGTGAGTCGGTGTCAAAAACCGGGCACTCGGCTTCCGCAAGTTTGACCGACTTGCCGGCGAGATCTCCGGCGGCGACAGGCGAACCTTTTAGGAAGCTGCGCGGCTGTTGCGGAGCGCCGGTGGTTTGTGAATCCGGGACGACGACGGCGGTCAGTTGTGACGTGATCAGATAACCGGTGAAGGCCGCGAGGCTGACGGTCAGGAGCATGAAGACCCAAAGCCACGGCGTACTCGTGATTGATGGTTGCGCTTGTGTCGCCGCGGAGAAAAGGAGCGGCTCGCCGGCGTCGGCGTCGATGTCGACCAGGCGCACGACGTGATGGGCGCAGTAGGCGACCAGTTCGCTGTTGTAAACCGCGCCGCACTTCGGGCAGCGCTTGCGCGTCGGTTGTGGCTCGGGTGCTGGTTCCGGAACCACGGATTTTTCTACAACAGGTTCGCGGCGTGCTTCCTGCTCTTGAATTCTCTGTTTGAGGCCCTCAAGCCACTTGCGGCTCTTTTCATCATTCTGGGTGTCAATTCGTGTTTCTGCAACGCGGTTGCTAAACAGATCGACAACCTCAGTAAAACCCCGCCGCTGTGCCCACTCGATCGCGTCGAGGCCGAGATTGTCGCGCAGACGCGGGTTGGCGCCCGCTTTTACAAGCAGGTGTACGAGGTCGGTGTGACTGAAGATGACGGCGAGGATGAGCGCAGTCTGGCCGCCGTTGTTCCTCTCGTTAACGTCCGCTCCAGCGGCGAGCGCCGCGTTAACCGCGTCGACATCGCCGGCAGCGACCGCCTGAGTCAGTGGAACAGCAGAACTCATTCGGCGGCTATTATATCCGCTCAATCAATCTTAAGGTTGCAACATTGGCGGCGGAACAAATCCGGGGACGAACCCCAGCGCCGCCGGGAATGAAGCTGCCGTCGGACGGACGCCCGTTCGAACCCACGTATCGATCGCGCCGACAGCTGTCAGGATCTGCGGCCCGGTGAAGTTGCAGTGGCCGACGCCGCTGGTGTAAGTCTGAAACAACAGTTCTTCCCTGTTCGCCGCAGCATTCAATTCCGCATACGCCGACTCGTTCGTCACAGTCACGAGCGGATCGATGATCGTGTGCATCGTGAGCAACGGATTCCGAATCTTCCCGTTGTAGTCGGTGTTGTTGCGCACATAGTTGCGCGCGGAAGGATCCGCTTGAATATTGCGACGCGCATTCATGAGCGCTAACCACGCATCGACGACGGGCGTCGGCAGGCCGATTCCAGCGAGATACGCTTTTTCGGCGTCAGTGAGACTGTAGTTGTGATCGAGGTTCTGGACGAATGGTCCACCCGCACGGCGTTGCAACTCGGCGCGAGCTTCCGTCAGGAAGAACATATCGGTCAGCACCCAGCCAGGGTAAAAAGCCGGCGGCGGTGGCGGGTTAATGCCGCGTCCCGGCGTTCCGGCGACGAGCCGTATGAATTCAAACTTCGGAAAGTTCGCGATGTTGCTGAGCTCCGGCGCCAGCTTCGCCACGACTTCCGTGTCGAAGTTCAGATCGTTTCTAACTTCGCCGGCGGTGCCCCACGAGGGCGGAATCCCGAATACGACGTCATACGCCAGGTAAAGCCCGAGACCGTTGTCCCAGATGCGCGTCGCGCCGGCACCGACTGCGCAGAGACAGAGCGCGCCGTCGTAGATGCCGTTGAACTGCTCCATGCTTTTGAGAGCCGCGACCGTTCCCACCGACGCGGCCCAGAAGATCGTCCGTTCAGGCTTTGCGATGTTGCCGCGGAAGAAGACGGCGAGATCCTTTGCGTCCTGAATGGCGTCGCCGATGGCCCAGCCGTTGTCTTTGAACGCCGTGCCGGAGAGCGCGAAGCCCTGGGCCAGCAACGGCGCTTCGAGCGCCGCGCTCGGTGCGATGTCGGCGTTGCGGTTGTCGATCTCGCCGGGGTGATCGGCTTTGTCGCGATAACCGTGCGCGAAGACGAGCAGCGTGCCGTTCCAATTTTCAGGTACGCGAATGCGGTAAGGCGCACCGTGAAGTTCGCCGGATAGATCGAGTGGACCAATCGCCGCGTTCGCCTGGGCAACCGCGTTCGCCTGGGCGACCGCGTTCGCTTGAGCGACCGGCGAGGAAGCGGGTACGAGCGTGAGAAGCAGCAAAAGGCCGACGAGCAAAGCGACTAGAATCCGCGCAGTGTTTTTCATAATCAGCGTCCTTTTTGTGATGGATTGCGGGGGACGCAGACTATCACGCTTTTTACTGGTTCACAATTGATCTTACGCGGCCATGCTTAATGAGGGTGACGATACCGTTTCGGCGGTACCAGATCCCTTCGCGGGTGCGCCAGACTTCGTCGGCTTCGATCTTGCCGCCGTCGGTTAGAAGAATGACTGGCTTGCCGCCGCGTTTTGTACCGGTGGCGGGCCCGCCGGTCGAGACCGGGTTAAGGCTGGAGGTGGTGTGTGCAGTCGCGGTTCGCGTGGGGGAAGGTTTTGGTGTTGGCGAAGGGGAAACTGCGGATGGCGGCAGTGGTGTAGACGCGGGCGCCTGTGGAAGCGGCGCGGCTTCCGTTACGACAACAGGGATTTCGGGCGAAGATTTGGAAGCGAGCTTGTAAAAAACAAATATTCCCAGCGCCAGGATAACTACCACCGGAATTAAGAGAAGTCGCAGGTTCTTCCGCCGGGGTTTAATTGCGGCATCGATCTCTGAATCGTTGACGACTACGAGAGGTGTGTTGTCGAAGTCGCAGTGTTGGTCTGATTCAGGATAGATGAAGAGGCATTGGGGGCAACGTTTCATATTTAAAACTTAAAGGGTTTTTTGAGAATTTTGCCGGTCTTCTTAAGAATGGAACCGACTTTTGACTCTTCGTTTTTGGGTTCAGGGGAGCGAACCGCGGCTGGTTGAGTAGTCACTTTTTTGGCCGGTACTGCGTCCGGTTTTGGAGCCGTCTTAGGATGAACTTCGGGTTTTTCTTTTGATTCAGGCGTCGGCTCGGGAATCGCGGCAGGCGCGGCGGGCGTCGGCTCAACCGGTGGCTGCCCTGACGGTTCTACACGCGTTTCGGGCGCCGGGACGCTCGTCACACTGGCAGGTGAAACGTTATTCGCGGCGGTGCTGCGCATAGCGGTCACGTAATACACCGACGCTATCAACATCATCAGGATGAGCGTGGCAAAAGCAGGCACCATGCGGCTGCGGCGCGGCGCTTTGTCAGGCATCGGTCCAGACACGGTCGCCAGGGCATGGGTGTTCGGGAGTGTTCGAGAATCGAAGACGAGCAGGACGCCGTCCATGTCACACAAACTTTGGTCGTCTTCATAGATAAACTGACACTGGGGGCACCTCTTCATTTTGCGAACGCTCCTGGATGCGGGCTGGGTCCTGCTGATGGGGCCTGCGGATTAAAGAAAGCCGGAGTGAAGTTCTCCGCAGGGCTCAAAGATACACCGTGACGCAACAGAAAAACAATGTTTTCCTTCAAACTGCCTTATTTTCGGGCAAATTCGGAGGCTGTGAGTCCGAAACGGCCTCCGATAAGACCATTGCCAGCCCCATCAGCCACCAAAACATCATCGCCGCTTCGGCGTCGCCGTAGTTGTAATTGACCAGCGAACTGGCGAGAAAGCCGGTCAAGGCTCCCAGAATGCCGAGCAGAAGGCCATAGGAATTGGTATCGCTGAGATCCCGCGCCGCCTTCTCAGCATGGGTGACGTAGAACCAGAACGCCGTCATTAACCAGAGCCACAGAGCCAGCATCGGCAGCCCGCGGTCGAACGCCAACTGGAGCGGCGTCGAATGCAGGTGGATCATGTCGCGGCCGGGAAAACCCCACTCGTTCCAGTGAAGCTTCATCGCGTCCATTCCGTGGCCGAAAATCGGGTGAATAAGGATTCGCGAGAGTCCCACCTGCGCGACTTGGGCCCGTAACGACGAGCTCGGATCGCCCAGTAATAACGCGTCTCGCGCGCGAGTTTGCGACACGACGACGGCGCCGAAGGCCAGTACGAAAAAGAGCGCGAAGGTGAAGGCGAGCTTGTACGCACCCCGCAGCGATCGCCACGCGATCAACGCCGCGCCAATCGCGAAAGCGACGACGACCGTTCGCATGGCAGTGAAGACGATGCCGGCGGTCAGCAAGGCCGCGGCCGCGATGGCGGCCTTGAAATACCTATTCGCGCCGTGGTTTCTAAAGTGGGCCAGGGCGAGTCCCAGCGCCAGTTGGGCAATCATTTGCAGCATTTCGGCGAACGTGACGTAGTGGCGCGTCCAGCCCGAGGCGCGGAAACGATGGCTGCGGTCGGCACCTGTCAAACCTGAAGGCGACGGCTGTTGTTGCTGGGCCGCGGCGACTGTCAGACCCGTACGTTCAACTTGCTCGCCTTGCGAGATAATGCCTACGACGATCGGCGTATTGGCCGGTGTTTCTTTCAAAAACTGGTCGATGTCGCTGGTTGAATAGACTCGTGTGCGGTTGAGCCGCCAGATCGCGTCGCCGGGTTGAATCTCGACGCGGTGAAACGGGCTTTCCGGCGCCATCGACTGCACGACGACTCCGCGGCCCCGCGCCAGATCGAACGCGCTGTAGATTGCGCCCACCG
This sequence comes from Acidobacteriota bacterium, assembly GCA_046732535.1. GTDB lineage: Bacteria > Acidobacteriota > Blastocatellia > Pyrinomonadales > Pyrinomonadaceae > PSRF01. The sequence goes on along the minus strand of JBKPNH010000019.1, from coordinate 15,543 downwards.
AGCCGGAAAGGATCAACAGCGCCGCGAGTCCGAGCGCCGAGCGCTTCGTCACGATCGCCCGCGTTAAGTAGAAGAGAAAGACGCACCAGGACGACTGTAGTTTTAACAAGCTGATGCGTGGTTCTTCGGAGAGAAGCGAGGAAGCGATGGTCCAAACGAGCGAAAGGGCGATGATCAGGTCGAACTTCGATCGCCGCAGACCCAGGCTCCCAATAGCCGCAGTCCGGATCAACCATCCGAGACCGGCGAGGCCGGCGCCGATCGCGCTGGCGGCCACTGAATGCGGTGCAAACGCTACGTAAAGCACCAATCCGGCGAGCGCCGTCCGCTGCCCTAACCGAGCGAGAAATGGTGCTCGAGATCCGTGTTCCAAATCGTTGCTCAGCTTGAAAATAGGTTCGTTGACACCTTTATATACGCATGTTAGCGTATCGTGCGGCTGTCTTTGGGAGTGGAAGCTGGAGTTTCGACAATTCGCTTACCGAATCGATTTGTCCCCGCTCACCCGCTGCTACGCTTAAGTCGCGACCCGTAATAATGATACAAAAGATTCTCGATGGCTTTCGATAAAGCTAAGGTCCTAAAGAACGCCGAGAAATTCCTTTCCCAGGGGAAGATCAACGCAGCAATCAAGGAGTACCGCCAGATCGTCGACAACGACGCTGACGATCTCACTGCCTTGAACATGCTGGGTGATCTGTACGTCCGCTCCAACAAGAAAGACGACGCCGCCCGCTGCTTCGAACGCATCGCCGAACACTACAGCGCGCAGGAATTCACGCTTAAAGCGATCGCGATGTACAAGAAGATCGAGCGCATCAGGACGGGCGATCCGATCATCGCTCACAAGCTCGCCGAACTGTACGCGACGCAGGGCCTCGTCCATGACGCGCGCGCGCAGTATCTGGTCGTCGCCGACGCCTATACGAAAGCCGGCGCCAACAAGAAAGCGCTCGACGTCCTGCACAAGATCGCCGATCTCGATCCGAACAACACCGAGATTCGCCTCAAGCTAGCCGACGGTTACCTGAAAGAGAACATGCGCCGCGAATCTGCGGACGCGTTCATCCAGGCCGCCAATCGCCTTCATCAAATCGGATCCAACGACAAAGCCCTCGAAGCTTATAACCAGGCGCTCGCGCTGGTGCGCGACGATCGCGATGCGCTGCGCGGAATGCTCGACACGCATATCGCGCGCGGCACCGCTGACGAAGCCGCCGAAGTGCTCGAACGAGTCGTCGAGGGACGCGAGGACGATACGGAACTGGTGTCGATGCTCCATCGCGCTCATCTCGAGGCTGAAGACGCGCACGGTGCCGAACGCGCCACGTCGCTGCTGATGGCGCGTGACTCGTCCAACTATACGCAGTTTCTTCCGGTCACCCGGTTGTACCTGAAGGCCGGCGAAGTCGACGAAGTTATTCGGCTCCTGTCGACCATCATCGAACGGATGCTCGCGGGGCGCGAAGAGCGTGAACTGCTCGAGATCGTCAATCAGGTTTTGACCTTGAACCCGGATCACGTCGGCGCGCTGCGAATGCTGGTTCGCATTCACTGGTGGCAGCGCGACATGGACGCGTTGCGTTCCTCGCTGGAACGCCTCGCCGAGTCGGCGGAAGCGTCTGAGCTGGTTGACGAAGAGCGCTATGCGTTGACGCAGTTGGTGCGGCTCGCGCCTGACGAGCAGCGTTACATGGATCGTCTCAATCTGCTCGGCGGTTTGCAGGAAGAGCCTACTGAGGATCTCTCGTCGATGCCGGAACCCGAACCGACCAGTGGCGAGATACCCGAGTTTGAGACTTTCGCCGTCGTCACGGACGAAGAAGAGCAGTTGGAGGGGGCGGGGTCGCATTTCGAGCTTACAGAGTTGGAAAGAAACGAAGCGCCGGGAGCGACGTTTTCCGATCCGACCGCTTCCTTCGCGGATCTCAACGAAGATATTTCTGAATCCGCGTTTGAAGTAGTTCCCGCGGATGGCGAGCGCAAGGAAACCGTCATGCGCCAGGAGCTCGAGAGCGTCGACTTCTACATCGCGCAAGGATATTCGGACATTGCGGTCGATACGCTCGAGATGCTCGAACGGCAGTTTGGTCCGCACGCAGAGATCCAGTCGCGGCGCGAGCGCCTCGCGCAAGGGCGCGCTGCTCCACAGGAAGCGGAAGTATTCGAGTTTGGCGGCGCGGAAGACTTCGCCGAGGCGACGCCGGTGGAAGCCATCGCTTTCGAGGCCGATGCGACATACGCCACGATCGCACCCGATATCGACAATGATGGTGCGGGTAAGACTGTGAAGCCGGCGGACCCGGGAATCGACGCCGGTCTCGCCGAGATGTTTGAAGAGTTTCGCGCGGCGGAGGAAGGCGACACTGCCGAGGAAGACTTCGAAACGCACTACAACATGGGCACGGCGTACAAAGAGATGGATCTCATGGACGAGGCCGTGCAGGAATTTCAAACTGCGGCGAGTTTAGTGAAACCCGGCGATGGCACGTCGCGTTTTTTGCAATGCTGCAATATGCTTGGACACTGTTTCATGCAGAAGAGCATGCCGGAGGCGGCGGTCATCTGGTTTAAGAAAGGTCTTTCCGCGCCCGGGCATAGTGAAGACGAGTATCAGGCCTTGCGTTATGAGCTCGCTTCGGCGTATGAGCAGCTTGGCGACGTCCAGCACGCGCGTGAGTTTTACACTGAAGTCCACGCCGTCGACGTTTCGTATCGCGAAGTTGCGGACAAGTTGAGTCAGTTAAAAAATAAGTAACACGGATTCTATAAGTAATGTCGGCTAAGCTCAGCGTCATTTTCTACATCATTTTGTGCATCGAGATCGGCATCTTCCTGACCGTGCTGCCGTGGTGGCCGCAGGGTATGTGGGGGATCAGCGACTGGGGCAATAACTACTTTCTGGTATATGCTGCGCGCAAGACCGGTATTCAAGGTCTCCAGGCGGTAGTGGCTTCGGGATGGGTGCGCGGCGCCGTTAGCGGCGTGGGGATTTTGAATCTCGGAATCGCTTTCTGGGAGATCTTCAACTTCAAACGAACGGTAACCGCGCTTCAACACCAAACTGCCCGGCCCAACAAGCCTGTAGAACGTGTCTCTCCAAGTTACACTCCCGATCACTTACGCGATAACGTCCGGCGAGACGACGGCGCAAACAACTCCTGAAGATCCCGGCTTCGTAAACATCCTGCGGCTCGTCGAAGCAGCCGTAGCCGCCCGACTCTCCCTCGTTCAGATACGTGAGAAAGCACTCTCCGCGCGAGTTCTTTACGAACTGGCGACGCGCGCGGCTTCCATTACACACGGCACGTCGACGCGCTTGCTCGTCAACGATCGTTTCGACGTCGCGCGGGCCGCCGGCGCTGATGGTGTGCATTTGACGTCGCGATCGTTACCCGCTCGTCTGGTTCGTGAGATCTGCGGTGAAGATTTTTTAATCGGTGTTTCAACTCATTCACTTGACGAGGCCCGATCAGCTTCAGATGCGGCGGACTTCGTCGTCTTCGGTCCGGTTTTCGCAACAGGATCAAAACAGCCGCAGGGTTTGGAAAAACTTCGCGAGGTCGCGAGCGCGTTGAAAGGTTTTCCGGTGGTGGCGATCGGTGGTATCAACCACGAGAACGCCGCCGATTGCTTCGCTGCAGGCGCGAGTGGGATCGCGGGGATTCGGCTATACAACACGGATTTGAAATGAACAGACCAGTTGTACTGACCATCGCGGGACTCGATCCGTCAGGCGGCGCCGGCATCGTCGCCGACATCAAGACGATCAGTACGCTAGGTGGTTTTCCCGCAGCGGCGATCACGTCGATAACCTACCAGAACACGACGGGGGTATTTGGCGCCGAGCATCAAACGGCCGCGACACTGCGCGCTCAAGTCGAACCTGTAATTCGCGATCTCGACATTGTAGCGGCAAAGACGGGCATGTTGCCGACTGCCGAGATCGTCGCGGAAGTCGCACGGCTATTTAGAGAAGAATCCCTGCGTCCGCCCGTCGTCGATCCGGTGATGGTCTCGACTTCCGGACACGATCTGATCGGCGATGAGGCTTTTCAGATTCTGAAGTCGCAGTTGTTGCCCGTCGCCGGCGTCGTGACGCCAAACATTCCCGAGGCGGAACGGCTGGCGGGGTTTTCGATTGAGAACGAAGCCGACATGCGTCGTGCGGCGGAGGCGATCGTGGACATGGGCGCGCGCGCCGTGTTGGTCAAGGGCGGACATCGCGCGATCGAGCAGCAAGCGATCGATCTGCTACTGGACGAGAGCGGCAAGTTCGTCGAGTTTCGCGAGGAGTATATCGACGTGGGTGAGATCCACGGATCGGGATGCACACTGTCGGCAGCCATCGCCACGTGTCTCGCGAAGGAGATGACATTGGAAGACGCCGTCCGAACTGCCAAGAACTACATCACTGAACGAATCCGTGTTTTGCAGTCGGCGCCGCGCATGGGCCACGGCGCACGACCGATATAAAACACAGATCTACTCAATCGTCACTTTTTCCATCTTCACTTCCTGCATCGGGCGATCATTGCCGTCCGTCGCCGACGTCGCAATCGCATTCACGACTTCCTGGCCTTCAGTTACTCGTCCGAAGATCGTGTAACTCGGCGGCAACGGATAGTCGACGTGCATGATGAAGAATTGCGATCCGTTTGTGTTCGGGCCGGCGTTGGCCATAGCCATCGTTCCCGCTTTGTATCCCGTCTTATAGACCTCTGACGATCGATCGATCTCGTCGTTGAAGCGTCCGCCCCAGGCTGACTGCCCGCCCATTCCGGTTCCCGTCGGGTCGCCGCCCTGGATCATAAAACCCTTGATCACTCGATGAAATATGATGCCGTCGTAATAGCCGCGTTGGGCCAGCGTGATGAAGTTCTCCGTCGTCTTGGGTGCGTCAGCTTCCAATAACTCGACGCGAATCGTGCCTTTGTTTGTTTGAATCACCGCCGTTCGGTTTGCCATGTTGTCTCCTCACTGTTATGCAGAATGAACTTTTCAATTGCGAGCGCGACGCCGTCCTCAGCGTTCGAAGCAGTCGGGTGAAGGCCCGCGATCTCGCGCAACGACACGGGAGCGTTAGCCATCACGACTCCGGTCCCGGCAAATAGCAGCATTTCGAGATCGTTGTAGTTGTCGCCGACGGCCATGATCTCGTCCGGACTGACGCCGAGCTCGGCGGCAGTGGCCGCAACGCCCGCGCCTTTCGATGCTGCCGGATTCACGATATCGATCAGTGTGAAATCCTGTTCCGGATACTTGGTGCCGAGGATCTTCACGGTCGCACCCAACTCGGCGTGCAGGATCTCCTCGAGTTGGTCCATCTTCGCGCTACTGCCGGAGAAAGCGAGATGGATCGGTTCGTGGTCCAGGTACGCTTCCAATGATTCAACTTGTAACACAGAGCGCCGGCCTTCTTCCTCGCCGTGAATGCGCCGCGCCCAGGCGATGTACTTATGGACGGCCGTGTTCTCGCCCGACAGTCGATCGTAAACGAGCGTTCCTAAACCTTCGTAATCGTCGCTCAACAGCGGGTCGGCGCCGGAGTCACGGCCCACGCGCAATGCTTCTCGTGCGGCGGCGAGCGGCAGCGGCAGGACGGAAACTGTTTGCAGGGTCTCGGCGTGTTTGGTTAACGCGCCGTTGTGTGAAATGACCGGAACGTCGAGTCCCAACTCTAAAGCGATCGGACGCGAATCGCGAAAACGGCGGCCGGTCACCAGCGCCACTCGCACACCCGCGGCGCGCGCACTTTCGATTGCCGCCCGATTGCGATCGGAAATCTGGCCCCGGCCGTTGAGGAGAGTGCCGTCGAGATCCAGAGCCAAAAGACTTATCGCCATAAAGACGGACAAGGTATCACCCACGGATTCCACAGATCAATCGGCTGTGGTATGATGCGCACCCCTCAAAAAGGCACAACAAAATTCTGGAGGTAAAAGGGATGCGAAGACTAGCATTGTCCATTGCCGTGATTGCCGCCGTGTCGGTATCAACATTGGTCTGGGCACAGGGCTTCAAAAGGATTAGCGAGTTCCTGACCGGGTACGAGGAGACCCCGTCAGCAGTTTCGACTACGGGTAACGGTACCTTTAACGCGCGTATCAGCAATGATGAACAGAGTGTTACGTGGGAGCTTAGTTACGCCGACCTGGAAGGCGCTGTTCAGCAGGCTCATATCCACTTTGGGCAAAAGAGTGTGACTGGTCCGATCAGCGTGTTCCTTTGCACCAACCTGGGCAACGGCCCCGCAGGCACTCAGCCTTGTCCCGCACCGCCGGCTACGATCTCAGGGACTTTCACGGCGGCCGATGTTACAAACCTGGCTAATGAGCGCGGGATTTCCGCCGGCGAACTCGACGAATTGATTGCGGCAATTCGTGCCGGGGCGACTTACGTGAATGTTCACAGCACCCGTTGGCCGGGCGGCGAGATTCGTTCCCAGATCAACGGCAACAGCGGTCACCAGCACTAAAAACTGCTGAAACCCGCGGCGCTGTAAAAACCATGCTCCGAACGCAAGAGGTTTACTGCACCTCGCAGTAGACCTCTTGCCCGGCTTTATACCCACCTCAGACACAGTCACGGATCTGCCCACCATTACCTGAGATCCTCATTTGTGTCGCATACTGCACCCGTTTGCTCTAATACGCTCATAAAACGAGGACTTTATTAATGAACGTTACGCATCTCGAGTGCGCCCTGTGCGGCCTCGAACACGAGGCACGTCGGTTGCACAATCTTTGTCGCGCTTGCGGTAAACCGTTGCTGGTTCGTTACGATCTCGAGCGCGCCAAGCTAACTTTGACAAAAGAATCATTGGCTGCGAGACGCGCCGATCTGTGGCGTTATCGCGAAGTCCTGCCCGTCGACGCCGACGGCAACATCGTTTCGTTCGGCGAAGGATGGACGCCGCTGCTGCCGGCCCCAAAACTCGGGAAGAAAGTCGGAGTTCACCAGCTCTACATCAAAGACGAGTCGCAGAACCCGACACAGAGTTTCAAGGCGCGCGGCATGGCGGCGGCGGTGTCGATGGCGAAGGAGTTGGGCGCGAAGAAACTCGCCGTTCCTTCCGCCGGAAACGCCGCGGGTGCGCTGGCGGCTTATGCCGCTCGAGCGGGGTTGCCGTGCTTTATCTTCATGCCCCGCGATACGCCGCGGGCGAACGTGGTCGAGTGCGAGCAGACCGGCGCAAACGTGACCCTGATGGACGGCCTCATCACAGACTGCGGCGCCGAAGTCGCGCGCCGGAAAGAGTCGGAAGGCTGGTTCGACGTTTCGACGTTGAAAGAGCCATATCGCGTCGAAGGAAAGAAGACGCTCGGTTACGAGCTCGCCGAACAGATGAAGTGGGAGTTGCCGGAGGTGATCATCTATCCGACCGGCGGCGGCACCGGGTTGATCGGCATGTGGAAGGCGTTTGATGAAATGGAGCGCCTGGGATGGATCGACAGCCGCCGGCCGCGAATGATCACAGTGCAAGCGGCCGGTTGCGCGCCAATCGTGCGCGCGTTCGAGGAAGGGAATCGATTTGCCGACGAGTTTCCGAACGCTGCGACAACGGCGTCGGGGTTGCGCGTGCCGAAAGCGATCGGCGACTTCTTGATTCTCGACGCGTTGCGGCAGTCGGGAGGAGCGGCGGTCGCGGTGACGGATGAAGAGTTGATTGCGGCCACGCGCGAGATTGGCGCAGCGGAAGGAGTGTTTTGTGCGCCCGAAGGCGCGGCGTGTCTGCCGGCGCTAAGAAAGTTGCTCAAAGCAGGTCTGGTCCGGTCGAGCGATCGAGTCGTTTTGTTCAATACCGGATCGGGCATAAAGTACATGGAGTCGTTCGGAGGGACTTAAGTGAGGTATTTGCTCAGTGTTTTGTTGTTACTGCTGACGGCGTTCAGCGTGCCGGCGCAGCAACCCTGGTTGACCGACGACCAACGCGAACGCTTCGAAACACTGCGCCGAAGCGGTCTCGACGCGCTCTATAACATCGACTACGACAAAGCGGACCGCGACTTCAAAGAGATCGTCAAGCTGATTCCGAACCATCCGGGCGGATACCAGTTGCTCGCCGCCCGGCTCTGGATCAAGACGCTCTACGAATCGCGCCGCTTGCAATCGTCGCTGTACAACTCGGAAGGGTTCTACACAAATGGCGACGACAAAGTCGATCCGAAGATTGTCACCGAATTTCGCAATCTCACTCGCGAGTCCAAGCGCCTCGCCGAAGCGAAACTAAAACAAGAGCCCAAAAACATCGAGGCGCTCGACTTCCTCGCCAACACTGAAGGACTGAAGGCATCATTCGAAGAGGCTGTCGAACGGCGCCACTTCGCGGCGCTGCGCGACGGCAACGATGCCGTCGAACATCATCGCGAAGTGCTGAAGCTCGATCCGAAATATATCGACGCCCAGATCACCATCGGGCTTTACGAGTACGTAGTCGGCTCGCTGCCGCTGCCGGTCAAGATCCTTGCGGGCGCGACCGGTTACCGTGGTTCGAAGAAGCGCGGCCTGAGTATGCTCGAGCAGGTCGCGAAAGAAGGACACTGGGCTCAGGACGATGCAAAGAGCGTCTTGATCGTGCTCTACACGCGCGAGAAGCGATACGAGGACGTGCTCAAGCTGTCGCGTGAACTGAGTGTGAAATACCCGCGCAACTACCTGCTGCGGCTCGAAAGCGCCGACGCGCTCGTCGCGATGGCGGGTGTTAAGAGAAAAGAGAAAGACCTCGCGGGCGCGGTCCAGTCGGAAAAGGAAGCGTTCGCCGTTTTTGACGAGCTTCTCCGCGATCGCAACGTGCGCGACAGTGCCGTGCGGGCGCTCGATCTGATTCACTTCAAGTACGGCGAAGTCCTGTTGATGGCGGGATATCACGAGCGCGCCGCGAAAGAGTTTTTGGCCGCGACGAAAGTCGAGCGCGCGGAGCAGGGACTGGTGACGATGGCGCACCTCTACGCCGCGCGTGCCTACGACGTCGGCGGCAAACGCGATGAGGCGTTGGAACAATACAAGGCCGTGCTGGCTCGTCCGAACGTTTACGACGCTCACGATTCAGCGAAGCGCGGGTTACGTCAGGCTTATAGATCGGAAACAGAATGAACCAGGGAACAAGCGGATCACGGAATCGGCCTCGGCGGCTACTGCTTTGCCTCGACGGCGTTCCGCATAAACTGATCATGAAGGCGAAGGAGCGCGGGCTATTTGCGCGCTTTGGTCCACCGACGCGGCTATTGTCGCCGTTCCCGACGATGACCAACGTCGCGCTCTCGGCGATGTTTGGCGCATCGCCTCCCGCTGGTTACGAGAGTTTGTACTTCGATCGCAGCGCTGGTGAGTTGCGCGGCGGCATCAGGAAGTACATCGGGCGACGCACGCCCGACAAGATCCCTTCCTCGTACATGGACGACCTCGACTACCAGGAACCACTCGCCTTCGAGTTTTTGATTTACGTCGCTCCCGATCACGTCTGGCGCGCTGACATGCAGCGCTTTCGTGAACGCTTCCGCGCCGCTCCGCAAAACCGTGACTACTTCGCGTTTCTGAAAGCGACTGACGGTCTGTTGCACGCACAGGGACCGTCGCGGCTAAACGTCGCGCTGGAATCGCTCGACAAGATCCTCACCGAAATCCAGAACTACTGCGGCGACGAGACCGAGATCGTGATGTTTTCGGATCACGGCATGAATCTCGAAGAGAACCGCCGCGTCCCGCTGACGACTCAGTTGCAGCGGCAGGGCTATCAAGTCGTCCCGCGGATTGCAGGAAACAAACGCCGCCGCGCGCTTTCGATTCCGGCGTTTGGGTTGTGCAGTTATGCCGCGGTGTATTGTGGCGATGAAGAGCTGGTGCCGGAGGCGGCGACGGCGATCGTCGAGATACCGGGAGTTGATTTTGTCGTCTATCGCGATGGTCTCGATGTCGTTGTCGAAGGTCAACGTGGAAGTGCGCGCATCGAACGCCGCGAAAACTCTTATCGATACACGGCAAAGAGCGGCGATCCGCTTGAATTAAAGGAACGCGGATTTATCGACGAAGCAGTATGGTTCGAACAGACGAACGCGCATCGCTATCCGGACGTCGTTGTGAATCTCTACAAATCGCTATTCACCCCACGCGTAAAGCACACCGCCGATATTCTCATCAGCTTGCAGGACGGTTATTACTACGGCTGGTCGCCATTCGGCCGCTTCGTTCGCCTCCTCGCGACGCATGGCAACGCGCTGCAATCGAGTTCGAATGCCTTTCTCATGAGCACGCACCGCCATCTGCCCGAATGCGTGAAAGCTGACGATGCGAAGGCGTTGTTGAGGGGCTAACTTGACCAGTCCTCGCCAACCACGTACAAGATCCGCATGTCATCTGCCCCGGAATCGCCTGCCGTCGAAACGTTCTCACTCGTGAAGCAGTTTGGCAGCTTCGTCGCGGTCGACCACATCGACCTTCAGGTCAAGCGCGGTAGTTTCTTCGGTTTTCTCGGCCCGAACGGCGCGGGTAAATCGACCACCATCAAAATGCTTACCGGACTTCTCGGGCCGACCAGCGGTAAGTTGCGTGTGCTCGGGTTGGACGTTGTAGAGCAGCCGATAGAGGTCAAACGGCGGATCGGCGTCGTGCCTGAAGACTTGAACCTCTTCGAGCGATTGACCGGCGCGGAGATGCTCTCGTTCACCGGGCGAATGTACGCTCTGCGCCGTGAAGAGATAGGCCAGCGATCGAAAGAGCTGCTCGAGTTGATGGAACTGCAACACGAGCCGAAGAAGCTGATCATCGAGTACTCGCACGGCATGAAAAAGAAGCTCTCGCTGGCGTGTGCGTTGATTCACCGGCCGGAGCTGCTCGTCCTCGACGAACCGTTCGAGGGCATCGACGCGATCGCCTCGCGCACGCTCAAAGACCTGCTGTTACGGCTTACCGCTCGCGGGCTCACGGTTTTCCTGACGTCTCACGTCCTGGAGATCGTGGAACGGCTTTGCAGCGACATCGCCATCATCGCGCAGGGTAAGCTACTCGCCTCCGGATCGTTGGACGAACTGCGAAAGGGGATCCGGATGGAAGGCGACGGGCAGGGGCCAGTGTCGCTGGAAGAGTATTTCATTCAAGTGGTTGGCGGCACGCGGGCTTCGAGTGAAGAAGAAGTCCTGCAATGGCTGACCTAGTAAAAACACGGAGTATTTAAGAAAAGTGTTGGCCTCGTCGCCTCCGGTCGGCTAGAATCGATAGCCGACGGTATCCCGCCCGTCGAAAGTTCGCGACCCTCGCCAGTCCTTGAGCTTCCATATTACTCGTTGTACCCAGCACGAGGTTTACCCATCTATGGATTCGAATGTTGGTTTGATTATTCAATGTACAGGTATTCTTGTCCTCACCTCGCTCTCAATACTCCTGCGGAAGACGATCAAGCGCGCGTCGCTGAAACACTGGACCGCGACCTGGTCCAGCTTGTCGCTGGCGCTGTTGATCCTGTTCGTCATCTTTCACCTGTCCGTCACGACGACGTTCCTGTTCTGCGTCTACTTCCTGGGCCAGTACATCTTCGGGCTCGTGTTTATTTCGGGCAGCCGGCGCGAGGTCGAACTCGCGACTCAGGCACTGCTAAAGGCGCGCGATCAGCTCGAGTTGCTCGCCAAGATGGACCCGCTGACCGAGGCGTTGAACCGTCATGCGTTCCATTCGTTGCTGCGCCACCCGGCTGAATCCGTTGAGGGATCGAAGACGTCCGGCAGCGTCGCCGTGATCGATATCGACAACTTGAAACCGATCAACGACACATGGGGCCACACGGCTGGCGACAAGGCGATTCGCGCCGTAGCTCGCGCCATGCGTTCGTTGGTCCGCGCCGACGACATGCTGTTCCGTTGGGGCGGCGACGAGTTTCTGGTGCTGATGTTCAAGCTGCCCGAAGCGGAAGCCAACCGGCGCATGCAAAAGTTGAATGCGATTCTGGAAGAGAATTGCGAACGCTGGACGGGCATTCCGGTAACGGTGACGGTTTCACACGGCGTCGCAGGTTTCGAGTCGCTCACCGACCTCGGTGCGGCGATCGAAGCCGCGGACAAAACGATGTACGCGCAACGCAACCAGGCGCGCGGAGTTCGCGTTTTGAATCCGGAGTTACTTCAGGGCGTTTACGGTAATCCGTGAGGAGTTTGGCGCCGAGCGGTAAACGCGCTGAGTGGCCTTTTGGAAATCAGATTCCTTTGCGCGATTGATATCGAGGAATTTCTGCGGATTACGATCGACCAGCGGAAACCACGAGCTCTGAATCTGAATCATGATCCGGTGCCCGCGCAGAAACGCGTGGTTCACGTCAGGCAACGTAAACTCGATCTTCGTCACTTTGCCGGGCGTCATCGGTTCCGGTGTTGAGTAGCTGTTGCGAAACCTCGCCCGCATGGGCTCGCCGCGCACGAGCATTTGATAGCCGCCCATCACCACTCCGGCCGGATTTGGATCGGGGTCGGGAGTGCTGTTGGGAAACACGTCGATCAATTTCACAATAAAATCTGAGTCTGTTCCGGTCGTCGAAACGAAGAGCGTCGCTTTGATTGGTCCAGCCACGGTCAAGTCGCGATCCAGAATCGGAGTTTGATAGACAAGAACGTCAGGCCGTTGCGAAGCGAAGCGCTGGTCCTCGACCATGTATTCGCGCGTCATGCCGATGGCGGGCGAGTTGATGAACGGAACGGGCCGTGCGGGATCGCTGACGTACTCGTCAAAACCGGCCACGGTCTTGTCCGGCGCGAACGCGAGCCCGCCGTTCGCGGTGAGGTACAGATCGCGCGACTCGGCGTTCTTTGGCGGCCAACTTTCGTAGCGCCGCCATGTGTTTGAGCCGGTCTCGAAGACTGTGGCTTCCGCAAGTTGACCCTCGCACTTGTCTTTCAGCAGACAGTTGAAGAACGGAAGCTCGATCGTTTCCTGGTAGGCGAGCGACGTCTTTGCGCCGAAGTGGATGTCGCCGAGAAACTCGCCCTCGCCGCGCGCCCAACCGCCGTGAAACCACGGTCCCATCACCAGCGTGTTGCGAATCCCGGGGTTCGTCTCCTCGATCGTCTTGTACGTGTTTAGAGCGCCGAAGAGATCTTCAGCATCGAACCAACCGCCGACAGTCATCACCGCTGGCTTGATGTTACGCAAGTGCGGGCGTACATTGCGCGCCTGCCAGAACGAGTCGTAATTCGGATGCTCCATCATCTCGTTCCAGAACTGGACTTCGCCTTTCAGGTACTTGCGATTTGCGTTCGCGAGCGGGCCCATGTCGAGGAAAAAGCGATAGCCGTCCGGTGTGCCGTGTTGAAAACGTGGCGGAAACTCGGTCGTTAGTTTCGGGCGAGGTTTGCCGACGGTCGAGAGGAAATTGAATGCGTGCGGCAGGAAGAGCGCGCCGTTGTGATGAAAATCATCGCCGATGAACCAATCGGCGATCGGCGCCTGCGGCGACGCTGCTTTCAGCGCCGGGTGCGCGTCGATCACGCCCATCGACGTGTAAAAACCAGGATACGAGATGCCCCACATGCCGGCGCGGCCGTTGTTGTTCGGTACGTTCTTCAGCAGCCATTCGAGCGTGTCGTAGGTGTCGGTGCTTTCGTCGATGTCCTTTGGCCCGCTCTTCTTCGGTTTGTGTGGACGAACGTCGACGTACTCGCCTTCCGACATGAACTTCCCGCGGACATCCTGGTAGACGAAGATGTACTTTTCATTTTGTAAGAAAAGCGACGGACCGAGTGCGGGTTTGTACTGCTCAGGGCCGTACGGAGCGACGCTGTATGGCGTCCGCGTGAACATGATCGGATAGGTCTGCGATTGATCCCGCGGGATGTAGATCGACGTGAAAAGCTTCACGCCGTCCCGCATCGGGATCAGTTGTTCGCGTTTTGTGTAGTTGGCTTTTACTTCGGCTTCCGTCTGTGCGACTGAATATCCGTGTAGAACAAACAGGACAAGACAGATGGCGACGGATCGCAAAAAGTAGCGGCTCATGGGGCCTCGATGATCAGTTCGCGGCCGAAGGTAAAGTTCGGACGCTTGCGGCCTTTCATGTACTTCGCGGCAGTTTGGGAAAGTGAAGTGATCAGGACCGGCAGCGCAATAGTTGCGTCGCACGGTACGTACGCAGTATGTGCTCCTCGCGAGAGCCTGCCGTAAATCAGACCCTCGTCAAACGAGACGGCATTTGAGCGGCCGCCGGGATGCGCCGAGTCGGTCGAGATCTGGATCGCGTACTTGTGCCCGTGATGATGTTCCTTCTGCATGAACGACGAAAGCGTCGCCTGTTGAATGAAGCTCTTCGTCGTCCCGCCGCCGAGATTGATGATGCCGGAAACACGCGCCTGGGCCATCACGTTCATCATGTCGAGCACATCCTGAATGATATCGAACATGAAGTTGTTTTTCTTTTCGAAGCGCGCACCCGCGATGCCGACTGCCAGACCACTGTCAGTAATCGCCGGACAGAAAATCGGCACGCGCGCCTTGTAAGCCGACGTCAAAACGCCGTCTTCGGAAGCGATCTCGGCGAGCTCGCGTCCGAGCAGGTGCAGAAACTCACGTGGTGAATAAGCCCGTGTCTGATCGAGTTGGTTTGTAAACCCGCCGATCCACTCCTTCGCTTCGCGATACTCCTCATCGCTGGCGAGCAAGTCCCACATGCGGCTGATCTGCGCCGACTCCAGTTCGGCGTCAGTCATTGTCGGGTGTGCCTGGAAGTGATAGCGGCCGAGTGTTTCGTGAAGATCGTGAAACAGCATCGCGCCCGAGACGACTAAAACATCGACAAAGCGATTCTTGATAACGTAAGCCAGTAAGCGTCGCATGCCGGCCGGGATGAGCGCGCCCGAAGCGGCGACTACGATCGTGGTGTTATCGCCGAGCATGTCGAGCCAGATGCGGTGCGCTTCCGCGAGCTGCCGTCCGCCAAAACCTGTGCCTTCCATTTTTTCGAGGAGTCCGGCCACCGAACGATCGCGATCGACCTGAACTGGACGTGTGGGAGTGGTCAAATACTTCGATGCTTTAGGTTTACGTTGAGTGACCATGCAGGTTATCAACCTCTCGGATCGACATATTTTTGCGTATTACATTTTAATAATCGGTTCGGCGTCGTGAACGAGACTTGACTCCGTTGACAGCAAGATACGTATAGGCGTCGTAGCGAGATTCATAGAACTGGGCCAGCTCCGCGCCGTCAGCCTCGCTCAACTCTCCATCTTTCACACGACGATTGATTAAACGGCGAAATCCGTCGTGCAGCATGCCGCGCTCGTAACGCGCTCGTTCCACGGCGGCGCCCACGGTCGTCCCCTTGATAACTTTCTTGATTAAAAACCCGTCCTCGTCGATATGAATGTGGGCCTCGTGCGGCGCGCCGAAGAGGTTGTGATTGTTTCCCATCACTTCCTGGTACGCGCCGACGAGCAAGAATGCGAGGTAATACGGTTCGTCGGGGTTGAGATTGTGAAGTTCCAGCACCTGCTTGACGTCGTGCAGATCTACAAACTTGTCGACAATACCGTCCGAGTCGCACGTGATGTCGCACAGCGTCGCGTA
>JBKPNH010000018.1:0-13192 GCA_046732535.1 Acidobacteriota bacterium | reverse complement strand
TTCGGCGAGCTGCGACGCACCCGGTGCTCTAAATCACGAGAGCGGCTTCTGAACTAGTTGACAACTGCCTCACTCTCATTCAGCCGAACCTCGTCGCTTTACGATCACGGACAGGCGCTATCACCATTGACGCGCGAGAGCAGGTACTTGGTAAGGAAAAGTATGCCGGACGTGTTAGAACAAGGTCAAGGATAATTTGGAAAAAACATAGTTGTATGTCCGGACAAAACTGGAAATCCCGGTTTTGCGTTTCTGGAACACCGATTTAGTAATTCCAGGCCTTTGGTGTACTATTCGATGCTCCTTTATAGCTCCGCCCAAAAATACCCTGAAAGGTTTTTGCACTAATGTCGAAACCCATCCCTATCACCGTCGCGAACGGCGACGGCATCGGGCCGGAGATCATGGCCGCTACGCTCCGAATCCTCGAAGCCGCCGAGGCGCCACTCGAAATCGAAACCATTGATATTGGCGAAAAAGTCTACCTGGCGGGGAACACTTCGGGAATCGAACCGGGCTCGTGGGATTCGTTGCGACGAACTAAGGTCTTTCTGAAAGCTCCCATCACGACTCCGCAAGGCAAGGGCTACAAAAGTCTGAATGTCACGGTTCGGAAAGTTTTGGGCCTCTACGCCAACGTGCGTCCCTGCGTCTCGTACGATCCATTCGTCGAAACGAAGCATCCGTCGATGGACGTCGTCATCGTGCGCGAGAACGAGGAAGACCTGTACGCCGGCATTGAACATCGTCAAACAAATCAGGTCTATCAATGTTTGAAACTGATCTCGCGTCCGGGCTCCGAAAAGATCGTCCGTTACGCTTTTGACTACGCTCGTCGAAACAACCGCAAAAAGGTCACCTGCTTCACGAAAGACAACATCATGAAGATGACCGACGGCCTGTTTCACAAAGTGTTCGACGAGATCGCCGCCGAGTATTCCGACATCGAGAACGAACATTGGATCGTCGACATCGGCGCCGCGAAACTGGCCGACACGCCGGAAGCATTTGACGTCATCGTGATGCCGAACCTTTATGGCGACGTGCTCTCGGACGTAGCGGCGCAGATCGCCGGCTCAGTCGGGTTGGCTGGTTCAGCAAACATCGGCGAGCACGTTGCGATGTTTGAAGCGATTCACGGTTCCGCTCCGCGTCGCGCCGGACAGAACCTCGCGAACCCGTCGGGTCTGCTGCTGGGCGCGGTGATGATGCTGGTCCACGTCGGTCTCAACGAGCACGCCGAAAAGGTCCACAACGCGTGGCTCCGCGCGATCGAAGACGGCATTCACACCTACGACATCTACGACGAAGGCGTCAGCAAGCAGAAGGTCGGAACGAAGGAGTTTGCGACCGCCGTTATGGAGCGACTCGGACAGACTCCGCAGATTCTGAAGCCGCGGAAGTACAAAGCCGGCGACGCTGACACGCTGACGAGCAAAGCAGCCGCGTCCGCCGCAGCGAAAAAAGAGTTGGTCGGCGTGGACGTCTTTCTCGACTGGACTCAGGGCTCGCCGAACGATCTCGGCGGCAAATTAAGCACGTTGGACGGTGAGGGGCTGAAGTTGACAATGATCAGCAATCGCGGCGTGAAAGTTTGGCCCGAAGGACACGCGGAGACTTTCTGTTCCGACCACTGGCGTTGCCGTTTCCGTTCGGAGAGCGAAGATAGCGCGGTGTCGCACGCACAGGTGATCTCGTTGTTGGGCCGTGTTGCCGGTGCGGGCTACGACTTCATCAAGACTGAAGGACTTTATATGTTTGACGGCGAGCGCGGTTTTTCGCTCGATCAGGGAGAGTAGAGGATGGCGAAAAAACAGGGCGCTAAAAACAAATCGGACAAATCGCTCGTCGCAGTGATCATGGGCAGCCAGTCAGACTGGGACACGATGCGACACGCGGATGAGACATTGACGAAGTTTGGTGTCGCGCATGAATGTCATGTGATTTCCGCACATCGATCGCCGTCGCTGGCGTCAGAATTTGGTTCGACCGCCGAATCGCGCGGGTTGGAAGTGATCATCGCCGCCGCCGGCGGCGCTGCGCATCTCGCCGGTGTAATGGCGGCGCATACGACGTTGCCGGTGTTGGGCGTGCCGATGCGTAGCGAGGCGCTCAATGGTCTCGACTCGCTGCTGGCGACCGTGCAGATGCCGGGAGGAATTCCGGTCGGAACGCTCGCGATCGGCAAACCGGGCGCTGTTAACGCGGCGTTATTCGCCGTTGCTATCCTGGCCAATTCGCGTCCCGAGTTGCGGAAAAAGCTGCACGAGTTTCGCGAGGCCCAGGAGGCCAAGATTCGGGCCACGAAATTGTCACCTTGAATTTACGACTCCGTTAGGTGACAATGCCCTCACTGTCACTCGGACTGCCCAGAGCACGTTCCTTCAACCCTGGAACCTCTCTGATTGCCAAGTTTCTTCCTTTTTCTCGCACTCGGCGAAGGAAATCCATGCGCGCATGATCGGCCAGACGGTTTCTCATTATCGAATTATTGAAAAACTGGGCGAGGGTGGAATGGGTGTCGTCTATCTCGCCGAGGACCAGCACCTGGCCCGGCGCGTCGCCATCAAATTCTTAACCTCTACGGACCATCACTATCGCGCCCGTTTCATTCGCGAGGCGCGCGCCGTCTCGGCTCTCAATCACCAGAACATCGCGATCGTCCACGACTACGGTGAAACTGAAGCAGGCCAGCCGTTTCTCGTGATGGAGTACATAAAGGGCAAGTCGTTGAGCGAACTGCTCGACGAAGGTCTGACAATGCGACGCTCGGTCGAGATCGTTGCCTCAATCGCCGAGGCTCTGGGCGAAGCCCACGATCAGGGAATAGTCCACCGCGACATCAAGCCATCGAACGTGCTCATTAACGAGCGCAGTTACGTGAAGGTGCTCGACTTTGGTCTCGTAAAGCACTTGTTTGAACCGCAGTCGACCGGCATAGATCTCGACGCAAAAACGATCTACGCGACCCAAACGCGCAGCGACGTGATAGTCGGCACGCCGCTTTATCTCTCGCCCGAACAGGCGACCGGCAAGGAGATCGACGGACGCAGCGACCTCTTCGCGCTCGGCGCACTGCTGTACGAGTGTTTGACGGGACAGTCAGCATTTTCCGGCGGCAGCGTGCTCGAAATCGGAGCACAGATCATTCACGTCACTCCGCCGCCGCCATCGACAATCAATCCGCACATTCCGCCTGAGCTCGATCGCATCACCTTGAAAGCGCTGCAAAAGAAAGTGGAAGCACGCTATCAAACGGCCGACGAGTTTGTGACGGACTTGCGAGCGGTCGCGACGACGTTGAGCGACGAGGGGATTCCGGTCACAACTAAAGCAAAGCGGCCGACCGAGGGCTTCAAACGCGCGACCGCGGCGTTCGCGACGCTTACGACGCAGTTGCGGCGGCAACGATTCTCGCTGGCGGCCGTCGTCCCTGCATTCGTTCTCGCCGGACTAGTGATATGGGGCGTCATTTATTTTTGGCCGCGTTCTTACTATCAGCCGTCGGCCGCGGCGCTAACCTGGTACGAACGCGGCACTGACAACCTTCGCAACGGCGCTTACTACCAGGCCAGCAAAGCTCTCGCACAGGCGATCGAGATCGACAACCGCTACGCCCTGGCGCGCGCGCGTCTCGCCCAGGCTTGGATCGAGCTCGACTACTACGACAAAGCGAAGGACGAACTCATCGCCGCGACTACGATCGCCGGCGACCGATCTTCAGTCGCTCCGCGTGATGCCCTTTATCTCGACGCGATCGCCGCGAGCGTACGGCGTGACTTCAACGAGGCCGTCAACTTCTACACACAGATCGCGCAACTCACTCCCGACGATAGCGAGGTCTATGTCGACCTCGGCTACGCCTACGAGAACGCCGGCGATCCCGATAAGGCGCTCGAAAACTATCTAAAAGCAATCCAGTTGAACAACAACCAATACGCGACCGCCTATCTGCGGGCCGGAGTCATCTACAACCGCAAGACGCAAATGGGCAAAGCCACGGAAATGTTCGACAAGGCCGAGCAGTTGTACCGCGCCGGAAGCAACAGCGAAGGCGTAAACGAAGTGCTGCGGCAACGCGGGATAGTGTTTCGCCTAAACGGCAAGTACCAGGAGGCGAAGGAGCAGTTTCAGCAGTCGCTCGTCGCTGCCCGCGCGATCGGCAACGAAGCGCAACAGATCACGGCGTTAATCGAGTTGAGCTACCTCACGTCAAACATCGGATCAGTTTCCGAAGCCGAGAATTACGCAGAGCAGGCAGTGACGATCGCGCAGCAGAAGCAGCTCGAAAACCTCACGGCCGACGGTTTGCTCGAGCTGGGCAACGCCTTTTCGAGCCGGGGCGACCTCAAAAAAGCCGAACACTATTTCAATCAAGCCATCCAGTTTGCACAGGCTAACAAGGGCCGCGTGCGTGAAGCGCGCGGGCTCTCGAATCTCGGCGGCCTCTACATTCAAACCCTGCGCATCGACGACGGGCTGCGGCTGGTGCAGCAGGCAATGGATTTCTTCCAGCGGGCGAACTATCCGCGTAACGTCGCCTCCTGTTTGACGCAGATCGGTCGCGGGCAACGACGAAAAGGCGACTACGCGTCGGCGTTGCAGACGTTGAACCAGAAACTCGACTCAGGCAAACAGAGCAACAGCCAGCCCGCGATCGCGGACGCGTATCTCGAGCTCGGCGCGCTTTATTTCGATCAGGAAAAATGGCCGTTAGCGCTGGAACAGTACGACAACGCACTGAGAATCTACGATTCCATTGGTAATAGACTTCGTATTGCGTTCTGCAAGGCGAACCGCGCAAACATTCTGTGGCGTCTCGGTCATTATCAGGAGGCGCAGCAACTGCTCGACGAAGTGACCGCTACGATTAATGCTCAGAAAGGTAACTTCCTGCAGTTGCTGCCGGAGATCACCTTCGTGACGGCCGAGATGCGTTTGAGTGAGCGAAACTTTCCGGCGGCGATCACGCTGGCAACGCAAGCGAGCGAGATGGCGGGAACGCAGTTTCCGGACGTTGCTATCAAGAGTAAGAACGTACTCGGGTTGGCAAAAACGCTGTCGGGCGGACAGAAGGACGGCCAGCGGCTCTGTGATGAGAGTCTCACCGCCGCGGCGAGCACCGGCGACTTCGCCCTGTATCTACGGTCTTTGCTGACGACGGCCGAAGCGGCGCTCGCGCGGAAGGATGCGCAGAAGGCGCTGTCGCTCGCAACGCAGGCGCAGGAAAGGTCTGCCGGCGGCGGCCAGTTGGAGTCGCAATGGCGCGCCTGGAACATCGTCGCGCGCGCAAATTCAGAACTGGGCAACAAGGACCAGTTAGACGATCAAAACAAGAAATCATCCGACGCGTTGGGCCAACTCGAGCAACAATGGGGCACCGACGCATTCAAGCGATATACTTCCCGGCCTGATATTCAGGTTTATATCAAAGGAACAGGTTCGTAAATAACCTGTAACTTCAAAACTCCCAAACACTCTACAAAAGGAGAAGCTCAGAAAATGTCACCAGACGATCCAAATCGCGACAATCCAATCGATCCTCCCGACAACCAGGGCGGCGGTAACGTTACCTCTACAGATTCGGATGCCGAGGCCTTGGCCGATCCGGACATGGCGCCCATCGATCCTCCTGACAACCAGGGCGGCGGTAACTAAGCCACTCACGTTTTATCCACAGATTACGCGGACATGCGTAATCTGTGGATTAAAACCCTTTGCCTGCCAGCCACGTTCTCACCACCTCTTTCGGATCGCGCTTATTACCATCGATTTCATAATTGAGTTGCCGCATCTCCTCGGTCGAGATCGCGTTCGCCAGTTTCGCCAGTGCAGCTTGCAGTTGCGGAACGCGTGCGAGTGAGTCCTGGCGCACGAGGTAGACGGCTTCGTACGGCGGGAAGTAACGACGATCGTCCGTGAGTTGGACCAAGTCGAGTTGCGCGATGCGTCCCTCCGTTGAATTGCCGGCTATTAGATCGACTTGTCGGGACGAAAGTGCGATGTAAGTGAGCGAAAGATCCATCTCGCGCGTTTCGGCAAACTTTAAACCGTACGCCTTCGAGAAACCCGGGTAGCCGTCAGCGCGCGACATGAAGTCCTGGCCAAAACCGGCGCGCCATCGCGGTGTTTCCGGCGCGGCGTCGGAGATCGTTTTCAGGTTCAACCGCCGCGCATCCACCCCGCGCACGAGGATGGCGAACGTGTTCTCGAAACCAAGCGGCGGGCTTACTTCAACGCCAAAGCTGCTCGCGTATTCCCGTTTGACTTGTTCGTAAACGGCGCGCGGATCCGTGACTGGCGCATGATGAAGAATGGCGGTGAACGACGTTCCGGTGTACTCGGGATAGAGATCGAGTGTGCCGGCGACGAGTGCTTCGTGAGGCAGGTTTCCGGCCAGTTCGAAACGACGCTCGACGGAAACACCGCGCCCCTCGAGCATCTGCGCGAGGATCTCCGCCAGCAGCGCTGATTCCGTGAAGTCTTTCGAACCGACGACGACGCGGTCTTGTTTAGCGGGCTGTCTTGCGTATTGCCAGACGCCGATTAAACCGAGAACGAGCAGCGCGGCGGCTGCGATCGGAACGAGTTTCGTCAGTCTTGAAGACCTGTGTCTCGTCTCAAAACTGAATTGCCGTTCGATGAGACCGAGCAGGAAGTCCGCGCCGAGAGCAAGCAACGCTGCCGACACCGCTCCGGCGAGCAATAGATTGTTGTCGTACTGGCGCAGTCCGCGAAAGATGTAAACGCCGAGTCCGCCCGCACCGACTGCGGCGGCGATCGTCGTCACGCCGACGGCGATCACTGTCGCGACGCGAATGCCCGTCACAATCACGCCCGCCGCGAGTGGCAACTCGACTTGCCGCAACACCTGCCCGTCGGTCATTCCCATCGCTACCGCCGCTTCGCGCACGCTCGGCTCGACGCCGAGTATTCCCGTTACGGTGTTGCGAATGATTGGCAGCAGCGAGTAGAGGACCAACGCCACGAGCGCCGTGCGCGTGCCGATGCCGCCTATGAAGGGCAGCGGAATCAGAAACCCAAACAACGCGAGGCTCGGCACCGTCTGCATCACGTTCGCAACGCCGAGCACTGGGCCACGCAGCGCGCGATAACGCGTGAGCAGAATTCCGGTCGGGACGCCGATCAACACGGCGGTAACGATCGAGATGAACACCAGCACGAGGTGTTCCTTGATCAGCGTTACCAGTTCCGCCCAGTTTGTTTGCAGAAACTGCCAGAAGCTCATACCAACGTCCGCTTTACACAAAACTCACGAACCCGATTTTCTTTGCGGCACTCTGTGTCCCTCGGCGTCCTCTGCGTTGAAATGTTAGTACCGCAGAGAACGCGGAAGGACACAGAGCACGCAGAGACGACTAAGCATGCCTTTTCGGGTCAAGCCACCAATGTTTCCAGATACGCGCGCGCCTGTGCATTCGTCGAAGCTCGAAAACCTTCCGGCGACTCCAGCAGCAACAGTTGTCCTTTGTGCATCAGCCCGATGCGCGTGCCGAGCGCCAACGCCTCGCGCACGTCATGCGTCACGAGAATCGCAGTCTTACCAAGACGCTGCGATAGATCGGCAAACTCCCGCTGCAAACTCGCGCGCGTCAAAGGATCGAGCGCGCCAAACGGTTCGTCGAGCAGCAACAGCGGCGGATCGGCGGCGAGCGCCCGCGCCACGCCGACTCGCTGGCGTTGCCCGCCCGATAGTTCGCGCGGATAGCGATCCGCAAACCGTTCCGGATCAAGCCCGACGAGACTCAACAACTCCCGCACGCGCTCCGCGGTCCGCGCCTCGTCCCAACCCGAAAGCGACGGCACCAACGCGACATTGCGCGCGATCGTGAAGTGCGGAAATAGACCGCCTTCCTGAATCACGTAGCCGATGTGACGCCGCAACGCGATCGGATCCCACGCGGTCGTTGCCTTCCCTTCGACGACGACTTCGCCTGCGCTCGGCGTCAACAAACGGTTGACCAGTTTCAGCGTGGTGGTTTTCCCACAGCCTGACTCGCCTAACAACACGAGCGTCTCGCCTTGTTCGACGGTCAGGTTCAGCTCGGAGATTATTGGATTACCTGAAAGTGAGACGCTGACGTTTCTGAATTCCACGAGGAGATTAGCGGAGGGTTCGTTCATCCGTGCGGATCACGCGGCGAGCAGTAGATTGCTGCTAAAGCGTTCCTGAGAATCGAGCCACTGGTGAGCGAATTCGAACCCAGTAGCGGAGGCGAGCTTCTCGATTCCCTCCGGGTCGTACTTGTAGGAGTTTTCAGTATGAATCAGTTCACCAGCCGCAAACTCGACTTCCAGCTCGAGCTTCTCGATCCGCACGCGCTGGTTGATGAGACTCTCTATATAGATCTCGATGCGGCCGGCGCTTTCGTTATAGAAAGCCTTATGACGAAAGGCGTGCAAGTCGAAACCGCCGCCGAGCTCGCGATTGATCCTGGCGAGCACGTTCAAATTGAAAGCCGAAGTGACGCCGAGGGCGTCGTTGTAAGCTGCTTCCAGAACGGCCGGGTCCTTTTTCAGGTCCGCGCCCAGCAGCAGCGCGTCGCCTTCGCGTAACACGCTGCGCATTGCTTTCAGGAAACGAAGTGCTTCTTCACGATCGAAATTGCTGATGTTGGAGCCGAGGAAGAGCGCCAGTGTTCGCTGTCGTGGTTTTTTGCCGAGCTCCGCAAGGCCGGCAAAGTAATCGGCGGCGAAGCCCTCGATTTTCAGGCGCGGATAGGATTGCAGCAGGATCCGCGAGCTGCTTTCAAGCGCGCTGAACGAGATGTCGACCGGCATGAAAAGAAGCTCCGGTTGCGAGCGCAGCAGCGCGTCGATAATCAACCGCGTCTTTGAAGCGCTGCCGCTGCCCATTTCGACCAGCGTTTTCTGCCCTTCGACTGAGCCGGCGATCTCGTCGGCGTAGCGAGACAGGATCTCGTTCTCCGCGCGGGTCAGATAGTATTCGGGCAACAGGCAGATGGCTTCGAAGAGCTGCGAACCCAGTTCGTCGTAAAAGTACTTAGGCAGGAAGCGCTTTTGCTGCGAGGTTAGTCCCTTGCGCACGTCTTCGGCGAGGCCGGTGAGCGGGTCGCGCTTCACCAGGTTGTGAATGAATAGCCTGGGATCTCTAATCGCTTGTGCCAAAGTACCTGATATCATAGCCCATATCGTCTCCGGATCTGCACTGATCTGTGGCTGATCTGCGCTTGACCATCGAGTCGGACGTGGGCAAGATCGCTCGGCAATGTTTTTAAGTAGATTTGTTCTAATCGCTTTCTTCATAGCAGGATTCACCTGTTTCGCGCTCGCCCAGGGCTCGAAACAGGAGCTCGACGTCCCTGAAAAACTCACGGTTTCGATCAAGAACCTCGAAGGACGAGTCAGCGTCATCGCCTCCGCCGAACTAGACAAGAAAATGACGGTCGAAGCAAAGTCGACCGGAACGGCAATTGACACCGAAGACGTGAAGGTCGAGTCGAAGGGCGGCAGGGTTTCCATCGACGTTCGCCCGCGCGGCGAAAAGGACCGCATCGATCTGGTCGTCCAGGTTCCGCTGCGAACGAAGATCGAGGTTGAGGGACAAGCGGGCGCTGTCGACGTCGTCGGCAATGTCGCGTCCGCGTTCGTCAAAACCGATACCGGCACGATTCACGCTGACGTACCGCTCGACGCTTTGAAGTTCGACTTTCTTTGGGAAGCAAGCCGCCCGCGATACATGAGCGACGTCGAACTGCCGGAAGTGAAGGAAAAAGCGGCTGGAACGTTCAAACTATCGGGACGCCTCGGCGATAAAGAGGCGAAAAAAGAAGAGACAGTAGCACTGGATTTCAGAACGCAACGCGGCGTCGTGCTGCTGAACGTTGATCCGGCAATGGCGCCCGCCGATCTGCGTGAACGCCCGCTGACTGAGGCTGCGCGGGCGATCGTCCGCGCCGGTGATAGCAGTTTGCTCGATGCGATCCGCAAAGTGTCGCCCAAGATGTTCGGCGATTACGCGAAAACGCTTCCGCCGCCGGACAAAGAACCCGCGCTGGTTACGCGCACGCCGCCGGGCAAGATCGTCAGTTCAGTGGCGCCGCAACTGTTGCGCTTCAATGCCAGCGTTACCGACCGCAATGGACGCGCGATCGGAGGCATGCGCGAGTCGGATTTCACTGTTTGGGAAAACGGAATCGAACGTCGCGTCACCAATGTCGCGCCCGCGAACCAGCCGTTCAATCTCGTGCTGCTCCTGGACGTGTCAGGCAGTATCGAAGAACGAATAGACTTCATTCGCAAAGCTGCCCGCGACTTCCTGCGCACCACCAGTCCACAGGACCGCATCTCGATCATCAGTTTTCGCGACGACGTACAGATCATTTCCGACTTCACCACCGACCGCCAGATGCTCTCGCGCAAGCTCGACGAGATCGACGCTGGCGGCGGCACTGCGCTGTACGACGCGCTCGGATACGTCTTGAGCGAACCGCTGCGACGGTTGCGCGGCGAACGTACCGCCATCGTCGTCATGTCTGACGGCGACGACAACAAGTCGTTTCTTCCGTTTCCGGCGATTCTGGAGGCGCTGACGGAATCGGGCGCGCTGGTCTATCCGTTGTATGTTCCTTCCGGATTGATACCGGAGTCGAGTGTGCCTCGACCGGAGATCACGATCGATCCGCTGCGCACTCGTTATCTCACGCTGACGACGCGCGCTGAAGATGAAGGACGCAAACTCGCCGCTGCTTCCGGTGGCATTTACTATCCGATTCGTCGTCTCGAAGACTTGCAGAAAGCCTACGACGACGTCGTGGCCCAACTTCGATCGGCTTACACGATAACTTATGCGTCGAACGCGTCTTCGGCGCAGCCGCGTGTGCGTGTGCGCACCAATCGCGACGGCGCATCGATCCGGTTGAGCCCGGTCGTGGGCCTGAACAATACGCCCTAGTTTGTGTTTTGGTAATCCGTGGCCAACCAACCCCTATTCAATGCGCTCTTCGACGAAACTGAACGAAAGCCTCTCACTGTCTCTCAGCTAACGAACTCGATCCGGCTCGCGCTCGAGTCGCGCTTCGCGGCGGTTTGGGTGGAAGGCGAGATCTCGAATTTCAAGTCGCACTCGTCGGGACACTGGTACTTCACGCTCAAAGATCAGAACGCGCAGTTGCGCGCCAAGTGCTTTCGTTCCGCGAACACTCGCATTCGTTTCCGTCCGACTGACGGTTTGCACGTCCGCGCGCGCGGAAAACTCTCGCTGTACGCGCCGCGCGGTGAGTATGAACTCGTCGTCGAAGCACTGGACCCGGTCGGCGCGGGAGCGCTGCGCATCGCGTTCGAACAACTTCGCGATCGACTGAACGCGGAAGGCTTGTTTGCGAAGGAATTGAAACGGCCGTTGCCGGTTTTTCCGCGGCGCGTCGGAATCGTCACGTCGCCGACGGGCGCGGCCATTCGCGACATTCTCAACGTCATCTCCCGCCGCACGCGCACGGTCCACGTTTTGTTCTCACCGGCGCGAGTGCAGGGCGATCTCGCCGGACCACAGATCGCGCACGCGATCCGGTTTATCAATCTCTATCACGAACGGGCGCTGAGCGAAGGCCGGACCGACGATCTCGTCGACGTTTTAATCGTGGGCCGCGGCGGTGGCTCGACTGAAGACTTGTGGGCGTTCAATACAGAAGAGGTCGCGCGCGCGATCCGCAAATCCACGATTCCCGTGATCTCCGCGGTGGGCCACGAAACCGACTTCACAATCGCCGACTTCGTCGCCGACTTTCGCGCGCCCACGCCGTCAGCCGCCGCGGAGATTGTCGCCGCCCGCGAGGACCAACTATGTTCAGCCCTCGACCACATGGGCCGGCAATTGGTCCGTTTGACGCGATTCAAGGTCGTGGACCTTCGCGCTCGAGTGCAGGAGCAGGCGCTGTCGCACGCGTTTGACGAAGTGAAGTCGCGGCTGGCAAATGCGCGGCGTCGATTCGAAACGGCGGCGGCAGCGTGTGACGAAGCGATGGATATAAAGATTCAGGACGGACGCGAACGTCTGGGGCTGGCCGCGGCTTCGCTCGACGCGCTGTCGCCGCTCGGCGTGTTGCAACGAGGCTATGCGATAGCGCAGGATGCGGCAGGAAGACTTGTTCGCGATGCGGCGTCGGTCAACGTAGGCGATGAAGTCAACGTTCGTCTCGCGAAAGGCAGACTGAGTACTCGCGTGGTAACGACGGATCAGAAGTCATGAGCCGTAAGCGCATAGTTATCAATCTCGATGCGCCGCCCGACGACGGCGTAGCGACGTCGGCCCGTCCGTCGCCGCGCGGGGGCAAGAAACGGCGTTGGCCCAGGGTCCTCGGGATTTTGTTGACGCTGTTCCTGGTGGCGATCGTCGGGTTGGCGGTCGGTGGTTTCTTCTTGTGGCGATACTATCAATCGACGCCGTCATACGCGCTGTCGCTCATGATCGACGCCGCACAGCGCGGCGATACCGCCGAGTTCGACAAACGGCTCGACGACGAGGAGCTGTCGAAAAACATGGTCGCCGCCGCCAGTCAGAAAGCTGCGGCGCGTTACGGCATCGCCTTGAGCGACAAAGTGCAGCAACAGATCGACACCATGATGCCGTCGCTGTTACAACAGGTGAAGCCGGTCATTCACACTGAAGTGTCGAAACAGATCAAGGCGTTCGCGTCGAAGTCAGAACTAAAGCCGTTCATTCTGCTGGTTATCGCGGTGTCGTCGCTGATGACGATCACTACGGAAGGCGACTCCGCGAAGGCCTCGGCGTCGCTGAACGATCGAAAATTCGAATTGGGGATGAAGCGTGGCGCTGAGGGTTGGAAAGTGACGGAGTTTAAAGACGACGCCGTGGTCCAGCGCGTCGTCGATAACGTGATGAAACAGTTGCCGGCGATCGGCGCCGCACTCGATCCGAATAGTCCGATACTGAAGCCGTCGAAACGTTCGTCGCGGCGAAGATAAGTGAGTGAGATTGTGAGCCAGATCAAAAACGGTCAGGAGCAGGGGCGAACCTTCGAAGCCTCGCTGGAAGCGCTGGAGCAGATCGTCCGGCAACTCGAAAGCGGCGACTTGCCGCTCGACAAAAGTCTCGAGCTGTTCGAACAAGGGATTCGTCTTTCACGCGAGTGCCAGGACCGATTGAGCCAGGCAGAACGACGCATCGAGATCCTATTGCGCGACAACCAGG
>JBKPNH010000017.1:0-91688 GCA_046732535.1 Acidobacteriota bacterium | reverse complement strand
AGCATGGTCTACAACATACCCACTCTGGGAAACAACGGATTATCTCGCGCGGTGACCAAAAACTGGCGGCTGTCCGCGATCTACCAGGCGCAGTCCGGCTTTCCGTTGACGATCTCGGTCTTTGGCGACACCGCCAATGCCGGCACGTTGTTGGGCGAGAATCCGATCCGTGCGAATTACACCGGCGAACCTGTCTTCGGCCCAGGCACGCGGACTGCCGATAGGTGGTTCAACACGGCTGCGTTTACGACTCCCGCGGCATTCAGGTTTGGCAACGTCGGACGCAACACCGTCTACGGCCCGGGCAGGCAGACATTGGACCTCGCGCTGCAACGGGAGTTTGCGGTGACGGAGAAGGTGAAAGTGCAGGTTCGTGCTGAAGCATTCAACGCGCTGAATCACACAAACCTCGGCACCCCGAATCGCTTCGTAAACACCCCTCAATTCGGAACCATCACTGAAGCCGCCACGCCGGGGCGCGAAATACAGTTCGGCTTGCGAGTCAGTTTTTAGAAGCTACATTCTCACGAAGTTCTCGGATAACATTAGCGATAAATTCGCGAAACGTGTTATCACGAAGACTGCATATTGAGATACTTCCTTCCTCTTTACCTTTTTGTTTACCTGCTTAGTGCGTTTATCTGGCGTTCTGTTCTGGTGTGGAAAAGAACCGGGATAAATCCAGTTGTCTTCAAGGGAAGCGACAGCGCACATGACTATATCGGCCGCATATTCAGGCTCGTGTTTGTGCTGGTTCTGGCTGTCGTTCTGGTGTACTCGGTTTGGCCCAACGGTTATCGATTCCTTATGCCAATCGAATGGCTCGAACGTTCTCCGCTGAGATGGACCGGCGTGACACTCTTGATCGCATCGCTTGTCTGGACTGTGATAGCTCAGGCGCAGATGGGACACTCATGGCGCATCGGGATCGACGAGGAACATCGAACGTCGCTCGTCGTTAAAGGAGTATTTGGTGTTTCGAGAAATCCGATTTTTCTCGGCATAATGCTGACGCTGGCAGGTCTCTTCCTTACTATACCGAATGCAATAACGCTACTTACCCTGGTCGTCGGGTTCGTGCTGATTCAAATTCAGGTCAGGCTTGAAGAAGAATTCCTTCAGTGCGCTCATGGACGCTATTATGAAGACTACAAACGAAGGGTACGCAGATGGTTGTAAAAAATATGAGACGCTATACGTTCACCGCCATGCTGGGTGTGATTCTGTTGTTTGGAACCGCGGCAGGTTCGAGCGCGCAGGTTAAACGAGTGCAAATGCACATCGCCGGGTACTTGTGCGGCAATTGAGTGTACAACATTCAGAAGGCCGTGAGCCGTCTCGAGTTCGCACCAAAACTAAAAGAGATCGAGGTAACTGATTTCAAAAAAGGCCTTGGTGGATTTACACCAAAGCCCGAGAAGACCGTCTCCTTTGCCGCACTGAAAGAGTCGCTCAAGAAAGCGGGTTACACGCTCGACTCCGCCGACGTCACTCTCGAGGGAACACTCACGAAGAGCGACAAAGGTTGGGCCATAATCGTCCCCGGTTCGAATCAACAGATCTTTCTTGCCGGCGCGAATGTCGATCAGGCAATCGGCGCCGCGACTGCCGGTTCCACTGTCGAGATCACCGGGGATTGGAAAACCGCCGGCACAGGTTCGACGGCGTACGAGACCGTGGTCCCAGGTCGCAAGACAAATTCGCACCATTCGCGAACATCATTTCCGGCATTCGCAAAGATTCGATTTGTTGAAACGGCAGAACCGGCTGCTCCGATCCGCGTGACGTCGCCGGGCCTGACC
Source organism: Acidobacteriota bacterium (assembly GCA_046732535.1). Taxonomy (GTDB): domain Bacteria; phylum Acidobacteriota; class Blastocatellia; order Pyrinomonadales; family Pyrinomonadaceae; genus PSRF01. The sequence goes on along the minus strand of JBKPNH010000017.1, from coordinate 89,886 downwards.
GTTTACAAGGGCGGCGCGGTGACGCCGCGTCTTTATCTAATCAAACAGCATCTCGGCGACTTGGACGTAAACCGCCAAGTGTTTGACGTCAGCGTTTCTTACACACCGTCGCCGCGACTTCAACTCGAAATCGAAGTCCCGTTCTCGCACACTTCGTTTGACGACAACGTTACCGATGGATCGAGCTTCGGTTTGGGTAATGTCACCGCCTGGGCCAAGTATCGCTTCTTTCGCAAAGTAAAGACGTACGGCGATCAGCAGGCGGCATTCCGCATCGGTCTCGAAACGCCCACCGGAAAAAAGTCTGCGCCGGCTCAAACACAAATCGATGCGCCGGCTTTTGTGCGGCAACAGTTGACGCCGATCAACGGCGGCTTAGCGCCGCATTTCGATCTCGCGTTTTCACAAGCCGGCGGCCGGCTTATCTTCGGCGGCAATGCTGAAGTGATCTTTCGCGCTGAACGTGAGGGCTTTCGCATGGGCCATGAACAGCGCGTCAGTACAGATCTCGAGTACGTGATTCCAAAGGATGCTCGCAGGCCGGGCGGAGAAGTGTTTCTTATTCTCGAAACGACGTTTGTTCATCGCGGCACTGGCCGTTTGAACGGAGTGGCAGTAGACGGAAGCCGCTCCACGGAGTATTACCTCGCGCCGGGTCTTCAGTATGCAGCGATGGCGCGCTTCGTGATCGAGGGAAGCTTTCAATTTCCGGTTTTCCGGAATACTGGTGAGCTCGTGCTCAGGACGGACAGGAACTTCTTGTTCGGCGTCAGGTATTTGTTTTAGTAGTGTCCCTTTGTGGCCCAAAAACATTGACAGTCTTCTGTTCGGCAATTATGATGCGCGCCATTCACGCAAGTGAATGACCAAGCAGTTTCACGCTTATGTTCACGCGTGATTCCGTCTGCCGACAAACTAGGGTGAACGACAGAGACGCCTGGTAACCTTACGTCTCACCTCAAGCCTCCCCAGCAGATCTCCTGAATCTCGCTTTACTCGCGTCGCGCCACGAGCTGTTGTGTTATGCAGCGTCGCGGTGTTGCGTTTTCCCCTTCACGCAGAGTGAATCAAAGGAGACAACATGAAAAAGACACTTATCGCTTTTGGTTGTGTGATCGGCTTGCTGCTCATCAGCTCGCCTGTGCAAGCTCAAGAGATAGATCCGGTTCCGATTCCCATTCCCTCTTACACCGTAACCAACACGTACGCAGCAAAGTTCATTTGCGGCGTCCAGCCTGAGGCCTCGATTAAGATCATGCCTGATGCGCAGGCCGGTCACTACTCGAGCAAAATCAACGTTCATAACAACAGCGGGATCACTATTCAATTCCGCAAAAAAGTGATCCGGCTCAAGGGCGGCCAGGTACCCACCCCACCGGCCTGGACCAAATTCCACGCACTCAGATCGGACTGGGCCATGGAAGTAGTCTGTCGGGACATTTATAGTCACCTGGGAATTCTGATCTATCCCCAGGTAGACGTTATCCCACCCTACATCGAAGGTTTTGTGATCTTCGAAGTGGCCTTCACGAATCCTATTCCGACAGGGACAATTATTCCGGATGACCCGCTCGACATCGAAGCTATCTACACCTATCGTCCCGAACCAGCGGGAACAAACGGGGTTTCCATTGACGTCGAAACCTTCCCAGCCAAACGGAACAAATACATAATTCCGGGCCTCATCACTGTGGATCCCGCTCCTGACGGGACGACGCAGACAGCGCCGGCACCGGATCCTAAGCGAAAGTTACAGAAGTAGACCCAGTGTGAGTCGCCCAGATCACGGCACTCTCGCTGCTGCGGAGTCCAGCCGCAGCAGCGAAGGCAGCATCCTTAAACCAGATCCGTGTTCTCGTACACGTCGCAAAAGCTACTGCACCGTTCATCGAACACGGATTGAATCAACTCTGCCGTAGTGGCGGCATGGGGATTGGGATGTTGTACGTGTCTGCGCCGACGCCCACACCACCTTCGCACGAGTTCGGAGGCACCGTGCAAACACGCCGCGTCGCCGGACACTCCGCCGCCCAGAACATATATCCCAACATACCACTCGTCGTCCCCGCGCCATTCGGTGCCACCGTTTGAACGTATATCCCCGTCGAGTTGATTAGCGAACTGCTGAAACTGGTGCACTCAGGCGCTGCCCTGCTGCCAGTGACGATGTAAAGCGCTCCCGTAAACTTCGCCGGGGCCAACGGCAGAATCGGCGGAGCAAACTGCGGCTTGCCGTCTACGTGTTCCTGCCAATCAGCCTGGGCCGTTGCCGCGCTATTCGGTTGCCTGCTGGGTACCATCGCGTTCGCGTAATCCAAAACCGGCGTCGTCGTGTTGAGCCAATCGGCGGTGGCCTTGCGGCACAACGCGATCAACCAACGGTCGCCGGCCGCGAGATCGATCGTCAATCGCGCGGCGTGATTGTTTCCGGAAGCATCGTAGGGATGGACCGAACGGTAAGCGTTGATGAACGCCTGCAACGCAGGCAGGTTCGGGTTTGTGTTTTCTTCGTAGTCGATCTCGATGCCGACACCCAAACGCTGCGCCGCTTCCGCTGCGTTCAATCCGAGCTGCGTCGGATTGGTCGCCAGCGCCTGGTTCCACGCGTCTGTGTAAGTGATGCCGCCGATCGACAACTGCACCCTGACACCGCGAGTCTTGAAATAATCAACCACCGCCTGAGTCATTCCATTTGGAATACCTTGCGTCGTACCCGAGTCGTTTGTCTTGTTCAGCAGTCTCAATGGATGAACAAAACTCAGCACCACGAGATTCACCGACGGCGTGCCATCGCCGCGATCGATCAACCATCGGTTCTTGGTATCGAAATCGGTCATGTTTCGGACGCTGGCCCATGAACAAAACTCACTGCCGCAATGCCATGCTCCATAGACCGAGATGTTAGTGAAAGCAGCGGCGACTGCGTTCGGTTTCGCTGGAAGTGTTTTCGGTTTGGCTGAAAGCCCACCGAAGAGTGCAGCCAGCAACAAGAAACTCAACACAAGCATTTTTCTTCGCATTTCAGTTGTTCCTCCTCCGTTGAATTTTAAGATCCGAATGAAGTGCCAAACTGCTAGTAATTGAGCTAAACTCTACCACACCGGTAAGAACCTACACCCGGTCACGCAGCAAGTCTTACAAAACATCCCGGCGACCCAGAATCGCCGCGGCAAACACCCTACCGTAAAGGAGAATAAGCGACATGCCCTGGCAAAATGCCCCTACATTACAAAAGCTCACCTCTGCCCAGAACGCGGGAAACCGCGGCGCGCAACTGTGGGGAGTCAACAACAGAGGAAAACTCTACACGATCTACCAGCAATCCCCCGGAAAAGATTGGAGCAACTGGATCACCAATGACTGGTCGCCTATGAACCATCCCAAATACGTCTACGAACTGGCCGCCTGCCAGTTGGGCGATGGACGCATCAAGCTTTGGACACTCGATCATAAGCACGAGATTTGGACCACCGAACAGGAATCGGGAGGTGGAAATTGGATGGGCTGGTGGCACAGCACTACTACCAAATGGAACAGAGCCCCCGCAACGTTCAAGAAAATCGCCGCGACGCACATGGGCAAGCCGAAGGGTATGATCTCCGACCAGCCCGGCGCCATGTTCATCGGCCTCAAAGACGACGGCCAGCTCGCCGTTTGTTATTCCCAGGGTTCCGGCAATTGGGGCCGCTTTCGAGATAACTGGCTCGGTGCTGCTGACATCATCGAGGTCACGGCATGCATGCAGGGAGCTTCCGGAAAAGTGGGCGTCTGGACACTCGATAATAAGAACCAGCTCTGGGGATCTGGTGAAACCGCGCCTGGCACAGGCGACTTCCCAGGCTGGGTTGGACCAAACTGGCTCAACGCTCCGAAGCTGCGCAACATCGCCGCTTTCGAGGGAAGCTGGGGCGCGGTCATCGTTGGACAAGACCTGAACTACAACGTCGTGACTAACTTCCAGAACTCTCCCGGCAGCAACGACTGGTCGGGCTGGTCAACGAAGCAGTGGGACTCACCCCGGAGCTACGAACTGACTGCCTGCGGCCAGAACAATGGCCTGGCCCAGGTCTGGGCCGTCACCCTCAAACAAAATCTCTCGAGCATCGCTCAAGTCAACGCCGACTGGCCCAACCGCTGGAGCGATTACGATCCTCAAGATTGACGAAACTCAAAAATAATCACGGGCGGCTCACAACTGGGCCGCCCACCCTAGCCAGAAGAATTTTCCCGCCAGTGTGAAAAACCAACCATAGACTGCGAGGCCCGCGCCGGGCCAGATGCTGAATACAATAAATGTGAGAATTGCGAGAACAGTGTTGATCATTCGGTACAGCCCTCCAGTGTAGTAAGCGCCGACGATGACGGCCGCGACATAAGACGAAACGACGCCCACTCCGTACACGACTATCGCCGCCGCTATCGATGAGCCTGCGATTGAGCTTCGTACCACGGGTGCTGCGTAAGCCGACCAACCTGCCTGCAAGACGCCGCTCAAGATGAGCCCCGAGATCACGTATGCGTTGCTGCGGGAATACAGATCTATGCGGAGCCGGCGCTGGGCCTGGAACAACAGTGCCGAAGTCACGATCAGCACTGTCCAAAAGACCCAATAACCCTTCGTTAACTGCCAGGCCATTCCCGCCTTCCGAAACGGCCACAGCAGCAACGCCGTCACCGCGAGGAAAACGACGTTCAGCACGATCGCGAACAGATAATCGAACAGCTCTTTCTGATCTTCGTGCATGAGCCATTTGGCAAACTCACCCATCCCCGCGCTCCTCCGCCTCGAAACGAAAGCCGATCTCGGACCTCGAACTGAAGCCACAGATTTAGTGGATTGATGCTCGCGTTTGTTCTGCTGCTTTGCTATGTTAAGCGCAAGGGAGAAGTATCATGAAGATAATATTTCGACTTCTGCTCTCCATTTCGCTGCTCCTTTCCCTTGCCTCCCCGCTAATCGCAGACACGATTCGTCTTAAAGACGGTAGTGTGATTCGCGGGCAGGTGATCGGATTTAAGGACCAGCAGTTCACGATCCTGATCGGCGGCAACGCACGAGGCAGACGCGGGCAAACGACCGTCTACGTCGAGGACGTCGAATCGATCGAATTCGACTCCACCTCAGGTCCGTCGTCGTCCTCGTCGAGCATTACTGACGACAGCAACACCACTGCGCGCAACAACCCTCCACCGGTGCCGCGCACGACCCGTTCCGAGCCGACCCCTTCAGAACCTCGAGAGGATACGCAACCGATTTCGTCGGCCCCGACCCCGACCTTCTTTACGATCAAGGTCGGCGTGCGCGCGGACGCCGCGAATAACGGCTGGACAAACAGCGGCCTCGTGGTTCGCAAGGGACAACGACTGCGCATCACCGCATCGGGCCGCGTGTCGCTCGGCCGCGGACGCTTTTCAACGCCAGGCGGCGTGTCCAATCTGAATGACAATGGCAAGTTGATGTCCAACGAACAGACTGGCGCGCTGATCGCCGTCATCGGCGACGATAACGACGATTTCCTTCTGATTGGGCCGCGAAGGGAGTTTGTGGCGCAACGTGATGGCGTGCTGTTTCTCGGCGTGAATGAGGGCGACTTGACAGACAACACCGGCAGCTACGACATTGTGATCGAAGCAGAAGCCAGTGGACGGTAACAGTTCGGCGTTATTCCTGATAATCCGAGGAATAATAGTCAACTTGGGTACCCGTACGCGCATCAGACCTAGTGACCCGCGCTTGTCCTCGGGAGTCAAAAAACTATGAGATTTAATCGAGCCTATCCGCTTTTTGCTATCGTCCTCTCGTGCTTCCTGATCTTCGGATTGTACGTAAATCCGGGGTTTTCGCAGTCTCGCCGCCAGCCGCCGACGTCCAACGAAAAGAAAAACAAACGCCCAGGTGAGACCCCGACAAAAGAAGGCGAACAGGAGCCGTTGCCGAAGGACATCGAACCGACCAAACCGCAGGACATCGAAAAGGTCAGCATCTCGACTCAGATCGTGAATATCGACGCCGTCGTCTATCACAAGAAGAGCGGCCAGATCGTTACCGGTCTCAAGAAACCCAACTTCGCGATCTTCGCCGACGGCACACAGCAAGAGATCACCAACTTCGCAACGCCGGAAGCGCCCATTACCGTCTCGCTGGTGGTCGAATACAGCAAATGGTCGGAGCAATTCGGCTATGCACAGAGCCGCGGCTACGAGCCCGGGACTTACGAAGTGATTCGCCCGACGGCGATGTTCCTGTCGCAATTCATCAAGCCGCCCGACGATTATGTTTCTGTCGTTGCGTTCGATATTCGACCGACTCCGTTGACCGACTTCACGAACGATCCGACGCGTCTGCAACAGGTCGTCACTTTGCTGTTGCGGAACACGCCGGCGTTTCGTGAAACGAACCTGTTTGACGCGTTGAAGTTTGTTCTCGTGGGCGGGCGCGGCGACTCCGTAGTGCTCGAAGATTCAAAGAGCGACAAGTCGGATTACTCGGGCATGGTTTCGATCCAGGGTCGACGACGAGCCGTGATTCTGATCGCTTCCGGAATCGACACGTTCAGCAAGATCAACTACGACAACGCCCGCAAGATCCTTCAGAACTCGGGCATTCCGGTTTACATCATCGGCACCGCCAACATGTTCAAGAAGATGTACGGCGACCAGTTGCCCGCGACGGACGGTGTGTTTGGAATGCCGGGCCGAATGAGCTGGCTGCAAGCCGACAACACGTTGCAGACGTTTGCGAAAGAAACTGGCGGCGCGTATTTCCCATATACCTTTGAAGGCGAACTGCCGGGCGTCCTCCAAAACATCAATAATCTGCTGCGCAGCCAGTACAGTCTTGCGTTCAATCCGGGCGAGGTCCGCGACGGCAAGCAGCACAAGTTGAAGGTCAGCGTGGACGTGGACGGTGATGGGACTTACGACGACAAGGAGTACGTGATTCAGGCTCGCCAGTTCTACAACGCGCCTAAGCCGGAGAAACCGAGCAAATAACTAAATTCCATAAATTCGTATGCGGAACTCGTCGTTAAAAGACACGAGTTCCGCTTTTCTATTAGCAAACCTTTTGCTCTCTCGCAGCAAAGCAGGCAAGCCGCGCAACGTGAGTTTCAATCCATAAGCCTGGCTCGTTAGCACCGACGCCAACTGCGGATTCAGCCGTTGCGGCATACCGTAACGAATCGCCTTCTGCGCCACCGGAGAAAACCCGATGCTCCGTCTCGAATTAACAAACTCCAACGAGTGATCGAAGACGTGCAACCGGCTCGGAAGATCGCGCAGCGCGAGATCGCGATGGGCGAGCATGTTGGCAATCGCCTCGGCCACAACGCCACGATGATAATTCGCACGCGCCGGCACCGGCGAATCATTGTCAACGCTTTCAGGCAGGTTTTTCGGGCGCGCGTCGTGCAGATCGCAGTAACGATTCACAAACCGCACCAGGATTTCATAGATCGTTAACAGATTGCCGGTCACTTTTAAGCGCTCGACAATCGGCGACTGCGGCGAATCGCCGGAAAACCTCGTCACCGTCACAGCAGCGCGCGGCAACAACTCAGCGGCGCGATCATCGCGGCCAAACAGCAGCAGTCCGGCAACGGTCGGCACGATTTCCTGACCGTCGCTGGTCGCCATCAAAAGGTCTCGCTCGAGCACTTCGCTGGTCGGATACCCAATCACTGCCGCTTCTTCAAACGCGCCGCCTTCAAACTCGCGCAAGTAACTCCACAGGTGCGCCTCGTCGATATCCGCGATAGTGGAGCCGAGTGCCGGCACTCCTTCGTAACGCAGCGTCCGCGCTTCGTCGAGCAGCGCTGAGATCTCCTCGCGCGACGCCTCGCGTTTTTCGGCGCCGATGCGCAGGTAGAAACGTCCGTCGCGTGTGCGATACGGCCGCCGCTTCGTCTCGACATCCAGCGCAACGATGCGACGTCCGTTGTCTAGCGCGATGCGATCGATGAACGGGACCATCGGCGGCTGCACTTCCTCGCGACAGATCCGCACCAGGTCGTCCTGCACTCTCTCCGGATCGTCGACGCCTTCCACGCGCATCTGATCGTTAACGCCGAAGACGATCACGCCGCCGCCGGTATTCGCGAGCGCCACGATCTCCTGTGCGATCTTTTCCGTATTTGAAAGTTTGACTTTGAGCTCGAGAAACGTGTCTTCGCCGCCGCGAATTAGACGCAGCAGTTCGGTTCGCGAAGTTTGGGGCCCGGGCGTGGAAAGGATGTATTCCTGGAACGAACGCTCTGTCGTAGGTTCGTGTCGCTGGTTGCTGCGGAATCTTCTGCGAGCCATTGGCTTAATTCGTTCGCGTAGTGTAACACCAATAAAACAGTTTCCCGCAAAGGCGCAAAGACGCAAAGAAAACAAGTCGAGCTTCTTAACTTGCCTTCGCGCCTTTGCGCCTTTGCGGGAGAACTTGCTTTAAGACCCTATTCATCTGCCGGTTCTCGCACGGTTTCGAGTATCTCGATTTCCCGCCTGGCGAGCGATCGCCCCTGGAAGTTGATGGCGAGCGCATATAAGCCCACCGAGAGCAAAGCAAACGCAGCGAGCGTCGCATATGTGATGTAAATACTTCGAGTGAAGTAGCCCGCCAAAGAAGCCAGAAAAGGAGGCGTCCCGAGCACGCCGATCATCAGAAATAACACCACCGCGGCGGCGACGCCTGAAACGTTCATGCGCTTGCCGTAAGGCATCCGCTTGGGAAACTGGATCGACACCGAGTTGCCGCAAACAGACACGAGCGTCGCAAAGATGACGAAACTCAACGAAACAAACACCAGATCCCGAACAGTCAAATCCTGGAAGACGATGGCGTTGAGCACCAGCAACAGCGCGGAGAACACGAATGCCAGAATCGTAACGGCAATGTTTTTGCCGATAAGTATCTTCCGCCTATCGATCGGCGACAGGATAAAACTCCGCATCCCGCCTTCTTCAAAAGCAAACAAGTTGCCCCAGAGGCCACTCAGGATCAGAAACACGTAAAGCACGGCGCCCGCTGCAAATAAACCCGGACTGTACGCCAAAAACTCATCCGTATTCGGCGACGATCGCATGCCGCCGAAGTTCCTCCTGTTGAAGAAACGCACTGCGATCACGATCAACGGCATGAGCGCCATCATCCGCATTTGCGCGTTGCGCAACGCGTAACGCAACTCTTTTTCGACGACGGCGGAAACGTCAGGCGGCAGCAGCGGCAGTTGCCAACCGGTGTACATCGGCCCATCGAGATTGTCGAGATTAGTCTCCGTCGCTGCTTTTCGTTTTCGTTGTCCACCGAGACCGAGCGCGGCGCGGCGCGCGATCCAGTAAGTGCCGGCGATCAAGACGATCGTGTACGCGGATAAGATGACGAACGCGCGCGCGTATTCGAAGCTGTAGCCCGCGGAACCGCTGACAAAGAGGACAGCGGCGGCGCCCGGTGGAGTCCAGCGCAGCGAACGCACCGACTCGGCATGACGAAATAAAATCGGCGCAACCTGTCCCGCCAGCGCGCCGCCGATGCCGGCTATGCCGCCGATCAGCGCGATCATCGTCTCGCCGCTTCCGCGTTTGCGGCGCAACAACGAACCTATCGTCGTCGAGAGCCACTTCGAAAGCGCGACGCCGAACAACGTTACCGGGATCACGCCGAACAACGCGATCGCGAGATGGCCCGTTCCCAGGCCCGCGCCGATGCCCAGCGCCAGGACCGCCGGTACGGCGAAGATCGAGTGCAAGGTGGTGAACTCGCTGACAAAGTCCATTGCAAACAGTTTGCGCAGCGTGATCGGGTACATCAGCAACTTACCCGCGTCGAACTGTTTGCCGCCGCCGATGCTGATCGGCACTGTGGCCCACATCAGATACATGAAGCCGAGGATCGAGAAGAATATGAACTCCACCGAGGCGGAGACGTCTCGCGTGGCGGAGCGGCGGAATATCTGGCCCAACGTGCCCGGGTGCGTCAGACCATAGGCTGCGAGCCCCAGGCCCAGTGCTACCAACAACGACAACGTGAGGGCCAGCAGAGTCCCGAGTATCGTCGCCAGCTTATTAACAACCGCCTTGCGCGAACGAAGCGAGTTGCGGACCAGCTTCCACTTAAGCCATATGAGAGTGCGGAGTTGGGACATTGTCGGTTGTCAGTTATATCCAATCCGTGTAAGTCTTAGTTGTCAAGTCGATGATCCAAAACGCTTATGTCGGACTCGGTTCAAATCTGGGCAACCGCGCAGGCTACCTGCTGCTCGCCGTGCGCGGCATGCTCGACGCCGGGCTGGATGTGATCCGCCTCTCGAGCATCTACGAAACGCAACCGGTCGAAAACGAGAACCAACCGCGGTTTCTCAACATGGTCGCGGAGGTTCGCGGCTCGACACTTCCCTCACCGGAAACGGTCATGGCGCGCCTCCTTCGCATCGAGTACGCCCTCGGCCGCACGCGCGAGATGCACATGGGCCCGCGCACTGTCGATCTCGATCTTTTGATTTGCAGAGACGAACAAGCGCAAACAGAGTTTCTCACACTGCCACATCCGCGGCTGCACACACGCCGCTTCGTACTCGTCCCTCTGAACGAACTCGTCCCAAATCTCGTTCATCCCGTCCTCGGAAAGTCCATTGGCGAACTTTTGGCGAACACCACGGACAATTCGTCCGTCATCCGTTGGAAGTGCTAAAAACACCGATTGCCGCTATAATGCCCACACTTGTTACAGCGGCCGCTACATAGCCAAACTTTCCGTCTTTCTGGCAATGCAATTGTCCACAAATCGTGGTGTAAAGAGAGCTGAAAAATGCCTTACCTGAAGCCTGAACGTCCGGAGAAGGTTAGTGCCCCGTCTTTGCGATCCAGCAAACAACGAGGTGAACGTCTGGTTTGTCTCACAGCTTACGATTACCCGACTGCTCGCATCCTCGACGAAGCGGGCATTGACGTGATTCTCGTGGGAGACAGCCTGGGTAACGTCGTGCTTGGCTATGGCAACACCGTACCGGTGACCCTGGAGGAGATTCTGATCCACTTGAAAGCCGTGCGGCGCGCCGTGCAACGCGCGCTGCTCGTCGCCGACATGCCGTACGGATCGTTTCACACCGGCGACGACGACGCCGTTCGCAACGCCTTGCGTCTCGTGAAAGAAGGCGGCGCCGAAGCGATCAAACTCGAAGGTGGTCACAAGCGCGTCCACCTGGTCAAACGTCTGGTGGACGAAGAAGTCAGCGTGATGGGCCACATCGGATTGACGCCGCAGTCGATCAATCAACTCGGCGCTTATCGAGTTCAGGGTAAGACTCCGAAGGCCGCGCAGCAGTTGATCGACGATGCGAAGGCGCTCGAAGATGCCGGCGCGTTTGCAGTCGTGCTCGAAGTTGTGCCGCGCGTGATAGCAAAGATGATCACGGAAAGCATTAGCATTCCGACGATCGGAATCGGCGCCGGCGTTCACTGCGACATTCAGGTGCTGGTCCTGCACGACATGCTTGGTCTGTCGTTCGGCAAACAGGCGCGTTTCGTGCGGCCATACGCGGATTTGCGTGCAGTGATGACTGACGCGGTCAGCAGGTATGCGGACGACGTTCGCAACGGCACGTATCCTTCGGAAGCGGAGTCGTATGGTCTACCCGCCGAGACTGCCGAAGAGTTGGATATCGATATTCCCGCGAGAGACTCAAAAGCCGAGAAGTCCTGATTCCAACCTCAAAACTATGGAGATCATCAACCGCCGTCAGCGCATGACTTCCGTCGCGCGCAAAATCCGCCGTGAACAGGACAGGACCATCGGCCTCGTTCCCACGATGGGCGCTCTGCACGAAGGACACCTGAGCCTGGTGCGCGAGGCGCGAAGGATGTGCGACGTCGTGGTGGTCTCGGTGTTTGTTAACCCGACGCAGTTTGGTCCAGGCGAGGACTTCGAACACTACCCACGCGATCTGACGAAAGACACCGCGCTGCTTACGGATTACAACGTCGACTACATCTTCGCGCCGACGGTCGAGGAGATGTATCCGCGCGGGTTCTCGACGTACGTCAACGTCGAAGGACTGTCGGAACAGCTCGAGGGCGCATCGCGTCCGGGTCATTTTCGCGGAGTCGCCACGGTCGTGACGATCCTGTTCAATACCGTGCGGCCGGATTTCGCCTTCTTCGGACAGAAAGACGCGCAGCAGGCGCTCGTGATCCGGCGGCTCGTGAGGGATCTCGCTTTCGACACGGAGATCGTGGTGTTGCCGATCGTGCGCGAGGATTCCGGACTGGCGATCTCCTCGCGTAATCTTTATTTGACGCCGGACGAACAAAAGTCCGCGACCGTCATTCATCGCGCGCTGGCCCAGGCGAAGAAGGCGTACAAGGAAGGCGAGCGAAGCGCCGGACGGATCGCCGAGGTGATTCGCACGACAGTCGAGTCGGAGCCGCGCGCGCGACTCGATTACGTGACAGTCTCCGACGCCGAAACGTTGGAAAGAGTCGACAAGATCGACGAACGCCCGACGCTGATCGCCATCGCCGCATACATCGGCAAGACGCGGTTGATCGACAATACGATTTTGAACAAGGTCAAGAAAAAAGACGGTGTCGCTTCTCAGTAAGAAACAGATCGGGTTTACACTCAACGGCGAACACGTCGAAGTCGCCTTCGCCCCGCACAAGACGCTGCTCGAAGTTTTGCGTGAGGATCTCAATCTCACCGGAACGAAGCACGGGTGTGAACTGGGCGAGTGCGGCACGTGCGCAGTGCTTGTCGACGGGCGGTCGATACTTTCGTGCCTGATGCTCGGGCTCGACGCCGAAGGGCGTGCGGTCAAAACGATTGAAGGCATGGCCCGGGGAGCAGAGCTTCATCCATTGCAGCAGACGTTCGCGGATCTCGGCGCGGCGCAGTGCGGTTACTGCTCGCCCGGCTTTCTGCTCGTGGCTGAAGAGTTGTTGAACAAGTCGCCCGATCCGACGCGCGGCGAGATACAGGAAGCGTTGTCGGGTAACCTGTGCCGCTGTACTGGCTATATAAAAATTTACGAGGCAGTTGAACTGGCTGCGCAACAAATCCGTGACGGCAAAAAACTTTAACGTAATCGGAAAACCGTTTCGCAAGGTGGACGCGCGCGCGAAGTGCGTGGGCCAAACGAAGTTTGCCGACGACATCGTGTTGCCGCGGATGTTGTTTTGTAAGATCCTGCGGAGCCATCTGCCGCACGCGTTGATCAAGAGCATCGACGTCTCTAAAGCGCTGGCCCTGCCCGGCGTTTTTGCTGTTATCACCGGAAAAGATCTGCCGATTCCGTACGGCATCCTGCCCGTCAGCCAGGACGAACACGCGCTCTGCATTGACAAAGTCCGGTTCGTCGGCGATCCGGTAGCCGCAGTCGCGGCCGTCGACGAGGATGTCGCGTTTGATGCGATGAACCTGATCGAGGTCGAGTATGAACCGCTGAATACCATCTCCACGATCGAAGAGGCGGCGATGATCGACGAGCCGCGTATTCATGATTACGGCGACGGTGGGAACATTCATAAGAAAGTGTCGCTGGAGTTTGGAAACGTAGAGGAAGGATTTGCGGAAGCGGATCTGGTGCGTGAAGACACTTTCTTCTACGAAGGCAACACGCACCTGCCGCTGGAGCAGCACGCTGCCGTCGCACATTTCGATTCCGACGGGAAGATCACGCTTTGGAGTTCGACGCAGACGCCGCATTACGTGCATCGCGCGCTGGCGAAAGTGCTCGAATTGCCTGCCAGCCATATTCGCGTGATCGCGACGCCCAATGGCGGCGGGTTTGGCGGCAAAAGCGATCCGTTCAATCACGAAGTCGCCGTTTGTAAGTTGTCGATGATTACGGGTCGGCCAGTGAAAGTTACGCTGACGCGCGAGGAAGTCTTTTACTGTCATCGCGGCCGGCATCCGGTGTTGATGAAGGTCAAGACCGGCGTGAAGAACGACGGCGCGATCACGGCGATGCACTTTGAGTCTTATCTCGACGGCGGGGCGTATGGAAGTTATGGCGTGGCGAGCACGTTCTACACGGGCGCGCTGCAAACCGTGACGTATGAAGTGCCGCGCTACAAGTTTCAGGGGCTGCGGACTTTCACGAACAAGCCGCCGTGTGGACCGAAGCGCGGACACGGCACGCCGCAGCCGCGGTACGCATTGGAAGTTCAGATAGACAAGATCGCCGAGCAGTTGCAGCTCGATCCGGCGGAGATGCGCCGCAAGCATCTGGCGCCGGCGAATACCGTGACGGCGAACTATCTGCGCATCGGAAGCATGGGGCTGGGCGAGTGTATCGATCGCGTGGTCGAAGGTTCGGACTGGAAGAATCGTTTTAAAAAACTTCCTTACGGCAAAGGGATCGGGATCGCGTGCAGCTCGTATATCTGCGGCGCCGGGTTGCCGATCTACTGGAACAACATGCCGCAGTCCGGTGTGCAGCTTCGACTCGATCGCCAGGGCGGCGTCTGCGTGATGTGCGGGTCGACCGATATCGGACAGGGATCTGACTCGATACTCGCTTATATCGTCGCCGAGGTTTTGGGGATCGATCCGTTCGACATCCGCGTCGTCACCGCGGATACGGATCTGACGCCGGTGGACCTTGGCAGTTATTCGAGCCGCGTCACGTTGATGACTGGGAACGCCGCGATTCAGGCTGCTGAGCGGGCGCGTGAGTTGTTGGTGATGGCGGTGGCTGAGAAGTTGGTCGTGCCCATAGAAAATCTTTCGCTGGCGGAGCGGCGAGTGTTTGACGTTGAGAACCCGGATGTTGGGGTCTCGTTTGCGGAGGCGGTTGTGTTGGCGGAGTCGAAGTTTGGGACGATTGGGACCGTGGGTTCGTATTCGCCGCCGCGTTCGCCGGGTAAGTTTAAAGGATCGGGAGTTGGGCCGTCGCCGGCGTACAGTTACTCGGCTGCGGTGGCTGAAGTCGATGTGAATCCGGATACGGGGATCGTCGTCGTCGAGCGCGTTTGGATCGCGCACGATATTGGGCGGTCGATCAATCCGATGCTGGTGCTGGGGCAGGTCGAGGGCAGTGTTTACATGGGGCTTGGCGAGATTCTGATGGAGGAGATGACGTATCGCACGAATCGCAACGTCGTGCATAAGTTTCCTTCGATGCTCGAGTACAAGAGCCCGACGACGATGGAGATGTGCGACGTTGTCACGTATCTGATCGAGGATCCGGATCCGAATGGGCCGTATGGTGCCAAGGAGGTGGGCCAGGGGCCTTTGCTTCCCATCCCACCGGCGGTCGCCAACGCGGTGTACGACGCCGTCGGGGTACGAATTGACGAAGTGCCTATCACGCCGGAAAAGGTGATTCGTGCGCTGCGCGACAAAGCGCGCGGCCGCGCTCCTCGCTACGGTCCTGACTCCGTTCCTTCGGTTCGCTGGCCCGATCCGCTGCGCGTTTTGACTCCCGCGGAAGGCGGCGACGGCACTGAAATGCCCCATGTGGCGGTGCATTCGTAGGGACAAAAAAGATCATGATGCGGTTGCCGAAATTTGAATATCACGTTCCGCGGACGGTGGCGGAGGCAGTAAGGATTATGGGCGAGGCGGGACCGGTGGGGCAGTTTGTGGCCGGCGGCACCGATCTGTATCCGAATATGAAGCGGCGGCAGCAGATGCCGAAGACAGTTATTTCGGTAATGCGGCTGAGTGAGTTGAATCAGATCACCGGCGATGGACCAGGCGGTTTGAGAATCGGCGCGTCTGTGACGTTAACTGAGATTTGTGAGCATCCGATCATCAACCGTGATTACCCCGTCATAGCAAAAGCAGCGCGCACCATTTCGACTCCCATCCTCCGCAACATGGGCACGATCGGCGGCAACCTCCTGCTCGATACTCGCTGCAACTATTACGACCAAAACTACGAGTGGCGCAAAGGCATCAACTTCTGCCTCAAGAAAGACGGCGACATTTGCTGGGTCGCTCCCGGCAGTACGAAATGTTGGGCCGTGCAATCGTCGGATCTCGTCCCCGTGATGGTCGCTATCGGCGCCAAGCTGCGGTTCGTTTCCACACTCGGCGAACGAGTGATCGACGCCGCCGGTTTGTATAACGACGACGGCATCGACTACCTCCGCAAACGCCCGGACGAACTGCTCGTGGACGTCCAACTTCCGCCAACCAACGGCTGGCGCGCCTCGTATCAAAAACTCCGCCGCCGCGGCGCATTCGATTTTCCGGTCCTTGGGGTCGCCGCGTGGATTAAGACCAACGGTAGCGCAGTGACGGATGCGAAAGTCGTACTCGGCGCGATTGCTCCCTCTCCTATGGAGATCGCAACCGATATATTGATCGGTCAGCCTCTGAATGATGAACAGATTCTCGCTGTGGCCGAAGCTGCGTATATTAAAGCCCGACCATTAGACAACACGGATTTTGTCTATCAGTGGCGCAAACAGATGGCGCGGCAATACACGCTGCGGGCCCTGCGCGATCTCCAACCGTGAGAGACGTAGCAGCAATCCTCCTCGCTGCCGGACAGTCACGCCGCATGGGCGCTTTTAAACCGCTGCTTCCGTTTGGGCATAAGACCGTCATCGAGTGCTGCATCGATTACCTCCGGCAAATCGAAAACATCGTGGTGGTCCTGGGACACCGGGCAAATGAAATCCGCGTTGAAAATGTGACGATAGCAGTCAATCCCGATCCAAACAGCGAAATGGGTGCGTCCATAGCGGTAGGCATTCAGGCGCTGCCCGACACAACCAAAGCGGTTGTGATCGCCCTCGTCGATCACCCGGCAGTCCCCGCGACCGTAGTTTCGAGCCTCATCGAAGAATGGAAAAGGGGCGCGCGCATCGTTATTCCCACCTGGCAGAATCGCGGCGGACATCCAGTCCTCGTCGATCTCACCCTCAAAACGGAGCTTCTGAACCTCGATCGAACCGGCGGCCTCCGCGCACTGTTCAAAAAAGAGGGCGCCAAACGGCTCCCCGTCGACTCCCCGTTCATTGCTCGCGACATGGATACGTGGGATGATTACCGGGCCCTGTACAAAGAGGTTATGGGATACCCACCACCCAACGAAAGCCCAGAGGGACTCATCTAAAGCACTAGTCGAACCCGCGAAAATCGGGCTCGGCGAAGGAGAAAAGATGGTTCTGAAACACCAAAAACGGCTCTTAGCGGGCCTGATCGCGACGCTGATAGCCACTGCGGCAATCGCCCAAACCCGCGTCGATTTTTCGCTGCGCTCCGTCGACGGGCAGACCGTCACGTCTGACAGCCTGCGCGGCGAAGTCGTCGTCCTGGCGTTCGGCGCCTCCTGGTTACCATTGTCGAAGACCCAACTGCAAGGCGTCAGAAAACTGGCCGACGAATACAGCAATCGCGGCGTTGTCGTTTACTGGGTCAGCACCGAGTCGGCTGATTCGAAGTCGAAGAATTACGCGAGCGACGAACAGCTAAAATCGTTTGCGCAGAAGTATGGTTTGAAAGTGACAGTGCTCCGAGATCCCGACGGAGCGATATCGAAGAAGTTTGGAGTGGACCAGCTTCCGTCGATCGTGATCCTCGACAAGCAAGGCAACATCTCGGGCGCTCCGATCGGCGGTCTCGATCCCGGCGGCAACCTCGCGACGCAACTGGCGCCGCGCCTCGACAAGCTGCTCTAATCTCTCCTGATGACTTTTAAACGGATCAATCCCCAATCGCTCGGGGCGCCCAGTGGATACTCAAACGGACTGCTCACCGAGACGAGTGGTAAACTGCTCTTCATCGCAGGCCAGATCGCGTGGGACCAGGAGCACAAGATCGTCAGCGACGACTTCGTTGAACAGTTTGACCAGGCGCTCGCGAATGTCATGGCTGTTGTCATGGAGGCTGGAGGTAAGGCGTCCGACATCGCGCGGCTTATAATTTACGTCACTGATAAGCACGAATACGTTGAACGGACGCGCGAAGTGGGCGAGCGCTACGGCAAACACATGGGCAAACATTTTCCAGCGATGGTCCTGGTCCAGGTAGCAGGATTGTTGGACGACGCAGCGAAGGTCGAGATCGAAGGTATGGCGGTGCTGCCGGCATGAAGCAGCCAACCAGTTTTCTTTACAAACAAGACGATGACGGTGTAGCCACGATCACGCTCAACCGTCCGGAGCGTTTGAACGCGCTGACGTTTGAAGTCTATCGTGAGTTGACCGATCTGTTTGCCGCTCTCCGCGAGGAAAAGTCGGTTCGGGTGGTCGTGATCACCGGCGCAGGAAGAGCGTTCTGCTCCGGCGGCGACGTACACGACATCATCGGCGAACTGTTTGCGCGAAACATGGAAGGACTGCTCGAGTTTACACGCATGACGTGCGAGCTCGTGCAGAACATCCGCGCACTGCCGAAGCCCGTCATCGCGAGTCTGAACGGAACGACCGCCGGCGCCGGCGCCTGCATCGCGCTCGCTTCCGATATTCGTCTCGCAAGTGAAGACGCGAAGATCGCTTTCCTGTTTGTGAAGGTTGGCCTATCAGGTGCGGACATGGGCGCCGCCTATCTGCTGCCACGAGTCGTCGGTCTGGCTAAAGCGACCGAACTGCTTTACACGGGCGACTTCATGACAGCCAGTGAGGCTGAACGAATCGGTCTGTATAATCGCGTCGTCGCGCCGGGCGAGCTGGCCCAGGTCACGCGCGATTATGCGCAGCGCCTCGCTCGCGGACCCGCGTTCGCGCTCGCGAAGACGAAAGAGATGCTGAATCGCGAGCTCGACATGGATCTCGAAACTGCGCTGGAGTGCGAAGCGCAGGCCCAGGCGATCTGCATGCAGCATCCGGACTATCGCGAAGCTTACGAGGCCTTCGTCGCGAAACGAGAAGCAAAGTTCAAGTAATGGATTCCTTCCTCGATCAACTTCCCTTTTTTACTTCCGAACACCGCAGTCTCGCACAGAGCGTCGCCACTTTCGTCGAACGCGAGATCGAGCCACACGCGGGCGTTGAAGATGACGTCGACGGTCTCGCGAAACATTTCGTCAAGACCCTTGCCGAAGCTGGACTGTTGCGTTACTCAGTCGCCGAGCAACAACTCGACGTCCGCTCGCTCTGCTTGATTCGCGAAGCGCTCTCTTATTCTTCGCCGCTCGCCGATCTCGCTTTCGTGATGCAAGGCCTCGGCACGTTCGCCATCGCGAAGGCCGCGCCCGAACACGTCCGCGACTTCTGGCTCTCGCGGGCAATCGAGGGGAAGTCGATCGCCGCATTTGCCCTGACTGAACCGGAGGCCGGCTCCGACGTCGCCGCAATCCAAACGGCCGCCCGTCGCGACGGCGAGACTTACGTCATCGACGGTCGCAAGCGTTTCATCTCAAACGCCGGCATCGCCGATTTCTACACCGTTTTTGCCCGCACCGGAACACGCCCGGACGGACGCGCTCAACTCTCCGCCTTCGTCGTCAGTTCAAAGATGCAGGGGTTTAGCGTCGTCGAGCGGACGCCGTTGATCGCCGCGCATCCGATCGGCGAGATCGCTTTCGAAGGCTGCCGCGTGCCCGCCGAAGACATGGTGGGAAACGAAGGCGACGGGTTTCTCCTGGCAATGGAAACGCTCGACACGTTTCGGGCAAGCGTGGGCGTGGCCGCCTGCGGGATGGCCCGGCGCGCACTCGACCAGGCGGTGCGTTACGCTTCAACGCGTAAACAGTTCGGCCGCTTGCTTGCAGAGCATCAATTGGTCCAGGAAAAGCTCGCCGACATGGTCACCGAGCTCGACGCCGCGCGCCTACTTGTTTACCGCGCCGCTTATGTGAAGGACACCGGCGCGCGCCGTGTCACTCGCGAAGCGAGCGAGGCGAAATTGTTTGCCACTGAAGCTGCCGGCCGCATCATTGACAGTGCCGTCCAGATTCAAGGCGGCATCGGTCTCGTTCGCGGCAACATGGTCGAGCAGCTCTATCGTGACGTGCGCGCGCTGCGCATTTACGAAGGCACATCAGAAATCCAGAAGCTCATAATCGCCGGCCAGCTTCTGAAGGAACAACCCTGATATGCGTATCACGATCATCGGCGGCGGACCGGCTGGATTGTATTTCGCGATCCTGATGAAGAAGGCCGATCCCGCGGCTCGGATCACGATCTACGAGCGGAATGGACCGGACGATACGTTTGGCTGGGGCGTAGTCTTTTCCGGCAAGACGCTCGCGAACCTCCGCGCCGCGGATGCCGAATCACATGCGGAGATCACGAAAGAGTTCGAAGCCTGGGACAACGTAGACGTCGTTCACCGCGACGAGAAGATCTCGATTCACGGCAACAGTTTTTCCGGAATCGCACGCCTGCGCCTGCTGAAGATCCTGCAACGGCGGGCGGAGGATCTCGGCGTCGACGTTCGTTTTCGAAGCGAGATTCAAGACCTCGAGCCGCTGCGAGCTGATTGCGATCTCTTCGTCGGCGCTGATGGAGTGAACAGCACGGTGCGGCTGCGCTATGCAGATCGCTTCAAACCGAACCTGGACGCGCGCGAGCATCGTTACATCTGGTACGGCACGAACCAACTCTTTCACGGTCTGACGTTGACGTTTCGCGAGAACGATGACGGCACGTTCGCGGCCCACTCGTACAAGTTCAATAAGACGACCAGCACGTTCATCGTCGAGTGCGATCCGCACACGTGGGCTCGCGCAGGCTTTGGGACGATGTCTGATGAGGACACACGAGATTACATCGCTAACGTTTTTGCCGCGGATTTAAATGGCAATCCACTTCTTTCCAACAACTCGAAGTGGATCAACTTTCTGCTGGTAAAGAACACGGATTGGTATTTCGAGAATGTCGTTTTGCTTGGCGACGCTCTGCACACCGCGCATTTCTCAATCGGGTCAGGCACGAAGCTGGCGATGGAGGACGCGATCGCGTTGGCGCAATCCTTCCAACAGACTGATAACGCACTAGAACATTTTGCCAGCACACGTCGTCCGGTGATCGAGGATTATCAAGCCGCTGCTTTTGAAAGCATGAAGTGGTTCGAGAACGCGGCGCAGTACATGCATCTCACGCCGATGGAACTGGCTGTTAGTTGTATGACGCGGAGCGGGCGAGTGACTTACGAGGATTTAAAGACACGCGATCCGGAGTTTATCAAGCGACTAGACGCGCCACGCGGGAGGCTCTAAACGTCTTCGTCCGTCATCGATCGTCGCAATCCCCGGCTCATCGAGATCCACGCGGTCCCACAACTTGCACGTCACCGGACGGTGCGCCTGATCGAGTGCTTCGCAGTAGTTCGTGTAAGTGCAGCGTCTCACTTCATCACCTCTGCCAAGCCTGACTTTCGTGAACCAATCCGGATCGGCAAGCGCTTGTCGCGCCATCCCAATAATATCCGCGTAACCTGAACGCAGAATCTCCTCGGCTTGAGCAAACGTCGATATGCCGCCGGTCGCGACCACGGGTGTCGTGAATCCCGCCTCACTGACTCTTCGCTTGATGGCCGCGACGAGCGGAACGCTTCGTCCAAACGGCCCAGCTTCGTCGGAGAGCACTGTCGGCATGCATTCATAACCGCTCTTTCCAGTGTACGGATAGACAGCCTGGCCCACCTTCGGCTGCTGCGCGTCTTCAAACTTACCGCCCTTCGACAACGAAAGAAAATCAAACCCGGCGCGAGCAAACTCGACCGCGTAATATGCCGCGTCTTCCACCCGGCTGCCACCGGCAATCACTTCATCCGCCAGAAACCGCACGCCAACGACGTAATCATCTCCCACGCGATCCCGCACAGCGCGATAAACCTCGATGGGCAAACGGATGCGATTCTCTGGCGAGCCGCCATAACCATCGGCGCGATCGTTCTGCGCGCTCAAAAACCCGGCCATCGTGTACGCGTGCGCGTAATGTAGTTCGACTCCGTCAAAACCCGCTTCACGGGCGCGCGCAGCCGCAGAGGCAAATATCGGCGGCAGCTCGCGCGGCAACTCTTGAATGTGTTTGAGGTGCGTGTCCGTCACGCGTTCGCGATAACCAAACTCGAGCGCTTCACGTTCGTGCTCGTCGAGAACGACAGAGGTTATTTCTTCATTCGTGTTCTGAAGAAAGTCGCGAACATGCGACTCTTCCGCACTTAGCCACTGCTGTTGATTAGTTGCCTCTGCAAGCGCCCGTCGATGTTTTTCACGGATTTGAAGAAACCTTTGAAAGTACTTCTCCCGTTCCGGCCGTCGCTTCACCGCCAAAAAATCAATGATCTGAATGAACAGCAACGTCTCGCCGCCACTCGCTTCGCGTACGACGTCGACCAACTTTCGCAGTCCTGGTATGAAGCGGTCATCCCCGATTCTCAATAATGGCCCGCTGGGAATGTCGCGTACGCCAGTCGCCTCGACAACCAGCACCGCCGGACGTCCCTCCGCAAAGCGCGCGTACCAGTCAAGGTTTTGCTGCGTGACAAACCCGTCCTCGGTCGCTCGCCACGGCACCATGGCCGGCACCCACGTGCGGCTCTTCGCCTCATGTCGTCCGATTTTTATGGGACTGTAGAGAAGGGATCGAGCAGCTTCATCGGCTGCTGGCCAGCGAGTTTCTTCTATCTTGTGCCTGATTGGGTTCGCAAACTTCCACATGTTCGCGCTGGTAACTGTACCACGATCCACAGATTAAACGGATTCTGGTACATTTAACCGAGGAGGACCCCGTTTTTGACTGACGAGTTACTGAAGTGGCGCAGCGAGTTCCCGATTCTCGACAAAACCGTCTACCTGATCTCGCACAGCCTCGGCGCGATGCCGAAAGCGACTTATGATTCACTGCATGAGTACGCCGACATGTGGGCGACGCGTGGTGTGCGCGCGTGGGCTGAGGGTTGGTGGGAAATGCCGGTCACGCTCGGCGACGAACTCGCCACGATCATCGGCGCTGACCCCGGCACGATCGTGATGCACCAGAACGTGTCCGTTTGCCAGTCGCTCATATTGTCGTGCCTCGAACCCACGCCTGAACGAAACAAGATCGTTTATTCAGAGCTCAACTTTCCCTCCGTAATGTACGTCTACGAGGCGCACGCCCGCGACGGCAAAATCAAAATCGAAATCGTCAAGTCGGACGACGGTATCACCGTGCCGCTGGAACGAATGCTCGCGGCAATCGACGAGACGACGTTGCTGGTCCCATTCTCGCACGTTCTCTTCAAGAGCGCGTTTCTGCAGGACGCCAAAGCCATCATCGATCGCGCGCACGAGGTTGGCGCGATGGTCGTCCTTGATACTTACCAGTCCGCCGGCACGATCCCGTTCAGCGTCAAAGAACTGAACGCGGATTTTGCGACCGGCGGATCCGTCAAGTGGCTCTGCGGTGGACCAGGAGCCGGCTACCTGTACGTGCGGCCCGACCTGCAAAGCAAGCTCGAACCTAAAACAACGGGTTGGATGGCCCACGAAGCGCCGTTCGCTTTTGACACCAAACTGCGCTACGCCTCGAACATCTCGCGCTTTCTGCACGGCTCGCCCGCAATTCCCGCGCTGTACGCGGCGCGCTCCGGTTACCGGATCATCAACGAGATCGGCGTCGACAAGATTCGTGAGAAGAGCATGCGGCAAACGGATTACTTGATCAGCCTCGCCCAAGAGGCCGGTTTCGAGGTGACCAGTCCGAAGAACGTCACCCAGCGCGCCGGCACGGTGACAGTCGCTCACGAACACGCGGCTGCGATGGCAAAAGAACTGATCCGTCGTGAATTTATTATCGATTACCGGCCCGGCGCCGGCATTCGCATCTCACCTCACTTCTACACTAAAGACGAGGAGCTGGAGTTAGTGATTCAGGAAATGAAAGAGATCGCGGCCTCTGACGCGTACCAGGAAGCGGCGGGAGCAGCGTTTTAATGTCCAATAACTACGGTCAAAATCCGCCACTTTCATACAACAAATATCTTCGCGTTCAGGACCTTATCAAGCTACAGGATTGTCTGTCAGACCCGGCGCATCACGATGAACTTCTGTTTATAACCGTTCACCAGGCCTATGAGCTCTGGTTCAAACAGATCCTGCACGAGATCGACGCCGCGATCGGACTGCTGGCCCAGGATCGGCTGCCGGCAGCAACTCGGGCAATGAAGCGCGTCGTCGAGATCGAGAAGCTGCTGCTGGACCAGATTCACATCCTGGAAACCATGACGCCGCTAAATTTTCTCGCCTTTCGCGACGAGCTGAATCCGGCAAGTGGGTTTCAGTCGATGCAGTTTCGCGAGATCGAGTTTTCTTCCGGACTGAAAGACGAAACCGTTCTTGACTCGTTCAAGGATGACGAGTTTGCGTTCGCGCGTATGCGGGCGCGCCTGGATCAGCCATCAGTCGCCGACGCCTTTTACGAAGCACTCGCGCGCCGCGGGTTCACAGTCACAGATCGAACGCGCGCGATCCTCGAGATCCTCACGCACTTCGAGGAACGCTATGAAGAGTTTCAACTGGCCGAAGCTCTCATGGAGCACGATGAATACTTCTCGCTCTGGCGCTCGCATCACGTGAAGATGGTCGAGCGGATGGTGGGCGCCAAACGTGGCACCGGCGGATCGGAAGGCATCGGCTATTTGAGAACTACACTCGACAAGAAGTTCTATCCCGAACTTTGGGAAGCGCGCACGCACCTCGACACGAAACATGGCGAGAGTGGATGCCCGTTCGCGCACTAACCGGCCCATGAGCGTTTCGTTTCCGGAGCGGTTCAACATGGCCGACTACTTCCTCTATCACAACGTCGAGGAAGGGCGGGAGAACAAAGTCTGCCTTTATCACGAAGATCGCAGTTGGACCTACGGCGAAGTCGCGCGGCTTTCAAATCAGACGGGCAACGCGCTGCGCGATCTTGGGTTGGAGATTGAAGACCGTGTGCTGCTGGTGCTGCCCGACTGTCCGGAGTTTGTTTGGACGTGGTTTGGAGCGGCGCGAATCGGCGCCGTGATCACGATGGTCAATCCGCTGTTGCCCGCGGCGGACTACGAGTACTACCTCGACTACACACGCGCGCGAGTGGCTGTTATTCACCAATCCGTGTTGCCCGTGTTTAGTGAGGCGGCGCGGAATGCGCGTTATTTAAAAGGCACGCTTGTAGTCGGCGACAACTTTGAGAAACACGTCAGCAGCGCGCCCATCGAATGCACGCCAGCCGACACGCGGCGCGACGACATCGCCATCTGGCTTTTCACGTCCGGCTCAACAGGCCATCCGAAAGGCGCGGTCCATCTGCAACACGATCTGCCTTTCAACACCGAAGTCTTTGCCAAAGCCACGATGGGCGTCTGCGCCGACGATCTGACCGTCTCAGTTCCAAAACTCTTCTTCGGTTACGCCACCGGAACGAACCTGCTGTTTCCGTTTGCAGTCGGCGGCGCGACGGCGCTCTTCTCCGAACGCTCGACTGCCGAAAAGATGTTCGAAGTCATCAAGCGGTACCGGCCGACGATCCTGACGACCGTGCCGACGATGATCAATTCGATGCTCAACGTTGCGGGCGCTTCGCGAGATGATCTTTCGAGTCTGCGTTTCTGTTACTCCGCCGGCGAAGCGCTTCCGATCGAACTATACGAGCGCTGGATGAAAGAGTACGGAGTCGACATTTGCGACGGCATCGGTTCGGCGGAGATGTTTCACATCTACATCACGAATCGGCCGGGCGACATCAAACCGGGGAGTCTCGGAAGAATCGTCGAAGGCTACGAAGCGAAGATCGTCGACGCCGATGGCAATGAAGTTCCCACGGGTGAGATGGGAACGCTGCGCATCAAGGGCGACTCCGCGGCGCTGTGCTACTGGAACGCCCACGAAAAATCAAAAGAGACGTTTGCGGGTGACTGGTGTACGAGCGGAGACCAGTTTCACATTGACGAAGATGGTTACTACTGGTATCACGGCCGCACGGACGACATGTTGAAAGTGTCAGGCGTCTACGTCGCTCCGGCTGAGATCGAAAATTGTCTGCTTCAGCACGAAGCTGTTCTGGAGTGCGCCGTGGTGGGCCATGAAGCTGACGGTCTGGTGAAGCCGAAGGCGTTCATCGTCGCGCGCTCCGGTTTCGGGACCACGGATCAGTTGGCGGAGGATATTAAAAAATTCGTGAAGGAACGTATTGCAATCTACAAGTATCCGCGCTGGATAGAATTCGTCGACTCACTCCCGAAAAACGATCGCGGCAAGATCGATCGCAAGAAGCTGAAAAATCACGCCTAAGCGAGTAAACGTCGAAACTGAAATCCGTGTTTCCGCTTCCGGTCGGATTCGCCATGTTCACGACCAGCGGGAACACGGATTCAGCGGCGTCGTTCGAGATCGTAATCTCGCAGGCGGCGGTAGAGTGTTGAAGGTGAGATGCCGAGGATCTCGGCGGTCTTTCCGCGATGCCAACCGGTCTGTTCGAGCGCCGCGAGAATCTGTTGGCGTTCCACTTCACGCAGCGACCCCGAAGTTTGCGGCGCGGCAGCAACCGGAACGGACGCTTCACCGCCAACCGTTACGGGCAACGCGGACGCAACCGGCGCCAGCGGCGGCCTCGTCACTTCCGGCGGAAGCTCAGACAACGTGATCCGGCCGTTGTTCGACAGAATAACCGCGCGTTCCAAACAGTTCTTCAACTGCCGCACGTTGCCCGGCCAGGTATAAGATCGCAAAGCAGTGGAGGCGTCCTCGCTAAGTTCCGGCGGATGAGTGCCGGCAATCTGCTTCAACAGGTAACGCGTCAGCGGTTCGATGTCTTCCGGCCGATCGCGCAGCGGCGCCAGGCTGATCTGAAAACCGTTGATACGGTAGAGCAAGTCGGAACGAAACACGCCATCGTTCACGACCGTTTCAAGATTTCGGTTAGTAGCCGCGACGATACGAACGTTGACCTCGACTTTTCTCACACCGCCAACCCGGAAGAACGTGCGCGTCTCGATCGCTCGCAACAGCTTCGCCTGCAATTGCGCCGGCAGCTCTGTGACTTCGTCGAGAAACAGCGTCCCTCCGTCAGCCAGCTCGATCAGACCAAGCTTTCTTCCCTTGGCGCCGGAAAACGCACCGGCCTCATATCCAAACAGTTCTGATTCGAGTAATGACTCTTGAAATGCCGCGCAGTTCAGGTCGACAAATGACGCCTCCGCGCGGTTCGACAACCGGTGAATCGCATGAGCCACCAACTCCTTTCCAGTCCCCGATTCGCCCGTAATCAGTACTGACGCTTCCGACGGCGCAACTCGTTCGATCAAACGGATCGCTTCCTTCATCACTTCCGAAACGGAAACGATCTCCGGCAACGCAGATTGGCGCGCGAGCTGCTCCCGCAGCCGGACGTTGTCGACGCGCAACCGCCGTTTGTCTGCCGCCTGCCTTACGCGAATGTCGAGTTCTGAAATCGTGTACGGCTTGGTCAGGTAATCGTAAGCGCCGAGCTTCATCGCCTCGACGGCCGTCTCGACCGTCGCCTGGCCCGTCAACATGATCACTTCCGGAGGGTTGGGCCGTTGATGCACGCGGCGGAGCAGTTCCATTCCGTCGATGCGCGGCATGTTGATGTCGCACAGCAACACGTCAACATTGCTCTCTTCGAGCTTGCGCAAAGCGGCCTCGCCGTCAGGCGCTGCCTGCACTCGATAACCCAATCGTTCCAGCTCCTTTTGCAACACAAGGCGGAGGTTGGCCTCATCTTCTGCGATCAGAATTCGTGCTTGCTGTTGCTGTGGGTCGCTCAAACCGTCGTTTCCTCGTTTAGATTGACTGCGGAAAGAGTGATCGTGAAAGTGGTGCCCGTTCCCACGGTCGATTGCACGTTCAAGGTGCCGCCGTGCTCAGTTAAGATACCATAACACACGGCGAGCCCGAGACCGGTTCCTCGGCCAATTTCCTTGGTAGTGAAGAAGGGTTCGAAGATTTTTGTGAGGTTTTCCGCAGGGATGCCGATGCCGGTGTCGCTCACTTCGACCACGACCTTGTCGCCGTCGTTGCGCGCAATAAGCGACAACACACCACCGCCATCGCTCATCGCGTCGAGGGCGTTCGCCGCCAGCGCGATAATGGCTTGTTGCAACTGCCCCGGGTCTCCGGAAACGCGGGCCAGGTCGCCGGCGATGTCGAGGTGAAACTCGACTGCCGAGTTCCTTCGCTGGTGTGAAAGTAGGCGCGCCGCCGAGCGAATGACGTCGGCGAGATCGATCGTTACATGGTCCGACGTGCGGGTCCGGCTGAAGTCGAGCAGGCCCATCGTGATGCTCTTACAACGGAACGCCTCGCTGCGGATCAACCCGAGATAGTCACGCAGATCCTCGAGCGCCGGCGAGCCGTCGAACGCGCCCTCGCTGACCCTGGCTTCCAAAGATTCGGCACAGGCCGAAATAGTCGCGAGCGGGTTGTTGATCTCGTGGACCACACCGGCTGCGAGCCGTCCGACCGCGGCTAGTTTTTCTGCACGCGCGACCGCGCGATTGGCTTCAACTCGATCCGTAACCTCTTCGCCGACCGTGATCACGTGACTGACGCGGCCCGTGTTATCGGCCCACATCGGGATCTTGCTGATTACCCAATGCCGCAAGTCGCCTCTTGCCGTCGGCGTCTCCTGATCGATGCGCTCGATCTCGCCGCTCTCGAAGACGCGCGCAAACTCTTCCTGCAATACGTCGCGCGGCTGGCGCGTCAGCACGTTGAATACGTTCTTGCCCAACACTGAGCCGCGCGGCATACCGAGTTCGCCGAGCTCGCGATTGCGGTTCCACGCCACCACGCGATACTCGCGATCGATCGCGTAAAGCGAAAGCGGCAGGCTGTCGACAATCGCTTCGATGAATCGCTTTTGCGCTTCTGACTCGGCGGTGCGTTTCTCGACTTCGCGAGCGAGACTCACCGACTGATCGCGCGCCGCCTGATAAAGCGAGCAGATGTGGGCGGCGAGTGAAGTCTGTTGGGCCGCGGCTTCGATCAAACGCCGCTCTGTTTCACCACAGTCTTCACGACGATCGAAGGCGACGATGAGTGCGCCCTTGGCGCGTCCGGCGAAGCGAAACGGCGAGATGAATTCGGCCGTGTGAATGTCGTCGCGCAGCAGGAAGTTCGACTCGTCTGTGATTAGAAGTGAACTGGCTGACTCGGCTGAACGAAGCCATGACTGCAACGCGTCGCGATCGAGCAGCGAAGAATCGTCCGCGGCGCCTTCGCGATCGAACACACACGCGGCTTGCTTGTCGCGGCCAACTGTAACGTACGCGGCGCAGAGTGAAGCGTCGATGGCGTCGTAGGTCGCGCCCGCTACGCGCCTGACGAGTTGCTCCGGTTCCGGTGCTCGCAACAGTCCGCGGCCGATGTCTGACAGGAACCGCAGCTCGCGATTGCTGCCGATCAACGCCCACTCGCGTTGCGAGGTCCGCACGTGCAGGCTCACGCGCGAGAGCAACTCGCCTGGCGTTGAAGGCTTCGTGATGTAGTCGTCGGCGCCTGCCGTGAAGGCCTGGACTTTGTGGGCCTCGTCGTCGCTTTCCGAAAGCGCGATGATGGGTAATTTACTGGTCGTCGGTTGCGCGCGGAGTAGTTTGCAGAGCGCGAGGCCGTCGACGCCGGGCATTTCGAGATCCAGCGCGACCAGATCGCAACGGACGCCTTTCAGCACGCGCAGCGCTGAAGCAGCTTCGTTTGCAGTGACGACGCGGTATTGGGCAGTCTCGAAGATGTCGCGCAGTCGATCTCGCGCGGCGGCATCATCGTCAACTATTAAAAGGGTTGCGTGTTGATTTTCGGCGGGAACGGCCATAGCCCTCAATTGGATTGAAAGCGATGGGCGCTGAAGATGTCAAGAATTTAGTTTGACTGTTCGGATAAGAGAGGGGGTTCGGTGTTGACCGGGACTCTTTCAACCTTGTGGGTGGACTTCATGCGATACATCTCGCTATCGGCATGCGCGACGAGGTGGTCCAACGTTTCACCATCGATGCCAAACGTAGCGGTGCCGACACTGATGCCGACTCTAGCCGTCCGGTTTCGCCCCACCGAAAGCGAAAACTTGGAAACAGCATTTTCGATGCGCGCGCACAGTTCCTCGACCTGCGCTCCAACAACCTCCTGCACCAGCGCTACAAACTCATCACCACCATAACGCGCCAGAAAATCATACTCGCGCAGTTGCCCCGAAATGAGATGAGCAACCTCGCGCAGCATTCGGTCGCCTGTTTTGTGTCCGAACGTATCGTTCACTTTCTTAAACTCATCCAGGTCGAGCATAACGACCTGAAACGCCCGATCCGTACGGCGTGCTCGCGCAGCTTCCTCGTCGAACCGCAACGAAAGATAACGCGCGTTCGGCAGCCCGGTAAGTGGATCGGTCAACGCATTCGACTCCGCTTCCGCGTGTTGCATCGCGTTCGCAAGCGCGTCGGAAGCAAGGCGCGTGACGGTTTCGAGCAGACGCATGTGGTCGTCAGTATATTGCTCGAGGTCGCCTGAATAGACGGACAGAGCGCCGAGCAGGACGTCGTCCTTGAACAGTGGCAGTGAGGCCATCGAACGATACTTGATACCCGCTTCCGGATTGAGGTCAGTGAAGTCGAGACTGGGATGAAGCTGATTTACCGGACTGCGATTCGCGAGCGCAAAACCGGTGACGCCTTCGCCGGGAACGATGCACCGCGCCGCCAGCTTCTGCGCGTTCTTGCCGACGACGTGACGCGCCGTCGCGTAGCCTTTCATTTCGTCGTAGAAGTAGACGATGCAAGTATCGAACGGAACGACGTGGCCCACCTTATCGACTAGAATCTCGAGCGTGTGCTCGACGTTGAGCGAAGTGCCGAACGTGCGGGCGATTTCATAAAGCGCGTAAACCTCTCGATGCGCCTTCTTGATCTGATCGTAAGCAATGAAGCAGCCGCGCTCGCGAGTCTGAATCATGTCGACGTCACTCAACTGGATCGGTTCGATGGAATTGTTCGCCGGTTCATGTTGCAGACCAAGCGCGGCTATCTGCGTTTCGAAGCGCGGCAGGTGCTTGAAAAATTGTTCGACCACGTTCGGATCAAAGTGAATGCCCGAACCGCGCAACAACAACGCCGTCGCTTCGTCGAGCGTCATGCCGCGTCTGAACGGGCGGTCTTCGCGGATCGAATCGAAGCAATCGACGACCGCGATGATGCGAGCGGTCATCGGAATCTGTTCGCCACGCAGGCGGTCGGGATAACCGCGTCCGTCCCACTGTTCATGGTGGTGGCGGATGATGGGCAATACAGGATATGGGAAATCGACACGGCCGAGGATTTGCGCTCCTACGACCGTGTGAATCTTCATCTTTTCAAACTCAGCGGGCGTCAGTGGCCCAGGCTTGTTCAGGATGTGTGGCGGCACGGCGAGTTTGCCGACGTCGTGCAGCAAAGCGCCGGCTTTCAGCGCCGCGATCTCGTTCGTTGAGAGTCCGAAGACTTCACCCATGCCTGCCGCGTAGATCTGTACGCGGCGCACGTGACAGTGCGTTGTTTGATCCTTGGCGTCGATGGCCGTTGCGAGCGCTTCGGCGGTTGCGAGGTGCAGATTGCCGAGCGCTCTGACTTCTTCAGCCTTCGCACGCAAACGCGCGTTGCCGTTGCGATAGATCAAATAGGTCGCGAGGATTGTGATGGGAACAAGAAAGACATACGGAAGTAGATGCGTGCCGTAGATTATTTCCAGCGTGAGCGGAACGAGAAGCAGGCCCCAACAGATCCACAGTTGATTCGAGAGCCACCACTGCGAAAGGACTTCACGGACAGACTCTTGTTCGACACCCAATAAGGATGGGTTGACCAATTCAGACCGTGTCGGGAAGGCCATTGGTTCTCCTGAACGCTCGAACGCTATCTCGACCCAGGGACGTGCCGGAGGCGAAGCTGGGAGCAACTCAACTCCACCTCCGGTAAGATTGGGCAAGTGGCAGCCGTCGTAACGGCTGCGCTGCTGGGTGAGATTGTCAAATCAAACTTTGCGGCTACGGACTCCGTGCGGAGAGCCCGCGAAGCCAGTTGGCCTCTACGCCGCGCCGTCCCTATTTTCAAGTCGTGTGCCGTTCAGATCCCCGCCGTTTTTTCAGTACTCCCAGTGGGGTTCTTCAAAAACTTTCCAATCTGACAGGTCAGAATGAGCGCATCGGTCAGGCTGGTTGAGAAGCCGTGTTGACAACCGTTCCAGTGAGTTGCAATCTCGTCCGGATAAATGGAAAGGGTCGACAAAAAACCTCCCGTCCACGAACCGGTCGGGTATATCGAACTGCTCCGTAGTAACCGCAGTTTCCGACAATTATGGCTCGGCCAAGTCGTCAGCCAGTTGGGCGACTGGTTCGACACCATCGCGCTTTACACCATCATTCAGAACCTAACGGGATCGGGTCGCGACATCGGGCTGCTTCTCGTCGCCCGCTTCGTCCCCAGCTTCTTCCTGGGTCCGCTGTCAGGCGTCGTAGCCGATCGCTTCAGCCGGCAGAAGATCATGATCATCACCGACGTCCTGCGGGCCGTCGTCGTGCTCGGGTTTCTGTTTGTTCGCCGGCCGGATCAGTTGTGGATTGTCTACGTGCTCACCGTCTTTCAACTCGGGCTCTCGACCTTTTTCGAGCCGGCGAAGACTGCCGCGATTCCGTCGATCGTCAGCGATCGCGAACTGGTGGCCGCGAATGCGATCTCGTCCGTGACGTGGTCGGTGATGTTGACCCTTGGCGCTGCGATTGGCGGCTTGATAACCGGCTGGTTCGGCACTAACGCTGCATTTATTCTCGACGCCGCGACTTATCTTCTGTCGGCCGCCCTGATCGCGAGTATCCGCGTCAAGAAACGCAGGAAACGCGAACCACGAAAGCTGTCGTTCGGCCAGGCGCTCGGCATCACCGAAACGATCGAAGGACTCCGGTACGTCAAGGATCGTCCAAACGTGCTTGCGCTCTTGTTGGTGAAACCAGCCTGGGGATTGGGAGGCGGGATACTCACTCTCCTCGCCGTGTTTGGCGCGCGAATCTTTCCGGTCGGCGATAGTCCGGCAACCGGCATCGGCGTACTCTTCGCGGCGCGCGGCATCGGCACGGCTGTTGGGCCGATCGTGGCGCGGCGCATGGCCGGCGAGGGACAGCGCCGCATGCAGGTTTCGATTGGAATCTCGTTTCTGATTGCCGGTCTTTTTTATGTTCTTTTCGGCAGTTCCACAAGCTTCGTGTTCGCCCTGATCGTGTTGGGAATCGCGCATTGCGGCGGCAGTATCCTCTGGGTCTTCTCGACGGTGATCCTGCAACGCACGGTGGTGGACAACTTTCGCGGGCGTGTGTTCGCGGCGGAGTTGGCATTCATGACGCTCACTATGGCAGCATCGAACTACCTGACAGGCGAGTTGCTCGACCGGTTCGGTATTTCGCCGCGACTGGTGACTATCGGCATCGGGGTCTTCTTTGCGATACCCGGTATTGCGTGGTTTCTGACTCAGCGCTGGTGGGACCGCGAGCACGTCCAGCCCGCGCGCGACAGGATCGAGGAACGCAAGGATCTTCCTGTCATTCATCATTCGATCGAGTGAAAGCGGATATGCGAATCAAAGTAGGAGTTATGGGCTCGGCTGCACCGGACAGTGCTCGTCTCGACACCGGCAGACTGGTAGTGGAAAAAGCCGAACGGCTGGCGCGGTCAATTGCCCGCCGTGACGTCGTGCTCTTTACCGGCGCGACGACAGGGCTCGTTTATGTTGTCGGGAAGACCGCGCATGAGGCAGGCTGTTTTCACGTCGGCATCTCGCCGGGAAGTAACGAAGACGAACACGTCGAGCAGTACAAATTGCCGCTCGACGCGTGTGATGTGCTTGTCTACACCGGGTTTGGATTGAAGGGCAGAAACGTGGTGCTGGTGCGCTCATGTGACGTGGTCCTGTTCGTGGCCGGGGCGATGGGCTCGCTCAATGAATTCACGGTCGCGCACGATGAAGGAAAGATTATTGGTTGCTTGACGGGTACTGGCGGCGTGGCGGATGAGTCGGAATATTTGATCCAGAAGTTTGGCAAACGAGCCAGTGGCGCGCGTGTGTTTCAGAATGAAGATCCAGACAAATTGCTTACGGATTGTATCGGTGCTGTTTCCATAACATGATTGTCGCTCCTTACGTTACTGAGCCATTTGACGATACCGTCTGGCCCCGGGTTATAGACGCCTCGCAGCCGGTTCGAATTGAACACTACTGGTCCGGCGAGCGGGCGCCTGCGACGCGTCATGCCGAGGTGCGGATCTGCTGGTCGGATGAGGCGCTGCACGTTCGCTACGTTTGCGCGCAACACGAGCCGTTGGTCGTGTCGGCGAATCCGCGTACCGATGTAAAGACGCTGGGGTTGTGGGACCGCGACGTGTGCGAGATCTACCTGGCGCCGGATACGCATCATCGGGAAAGGTATTTTGAGTTTGAGGCTGCGCCGACTGGCGAGTGGGTCGATCTCGGAATCGTGATCACGCCGTCAGGAAGAGAGACCGATTGGGACTACTATTCGGGCATGACTACTACGGCCGAGCTGCGATCCGAGCAGTTGATTGTCGAGATTAGGATTCCGTGGAGTGAATCGATTCCGAAGCCTGAAAAGGGAGATGTGTGGGGAGTGAACCTGTTTCGGTGTGTCGGTCCCGAAGCTCCCGAACGTTACCTCGCCTGGCGTCCAACCAGAACACCTGAACCGAATTATCACGTGCCCGAGGCGTTTGGGGATTTGCGGTTTGAGTGAAGAGTTTCCCGCAAAGGCGCAAAGGCGCAAAGAGAATTGGTAGGACTTGGGTCTTTGGTTTTGGGTCTTCTCTCTTTGCGCCTTTGCGCCTTTGCGGGAAACCTCTGAACCTTAGTCCGCGGGTTGGCCTTTGAGGAGCTTAGCGATGTAAGAAAGGTAGCTAGCTCGGTCCTGGTCTGACATCTCCGAGATGCGGGCGCCGATCAGGTAACCTGACTCGTCACGGCTCTCTTCCAGGCTTTCGTATCTCACCGTTGCGACTTTCATTTCCACTGGACCAGTAGGCAGCTCGAGCTTGACGAAGAGCTTTCGATCGGCGCCCGCGAGGTAGTGCTCGCCAATGCGGATCGCAGGAACGACGAGCGCGAGACCCGTGCTGCTGATGTCGAGCGTGTGCCCGTCAACGGTCGGCAAACGCCGCGCGCCATTCGGCTTAACCCGTGGATCGGCAAGACTTATCCTCAGCGCCAAACGTGTGCATACACGTTTGTGGCGGCGCCGGTTACCAATGAACCGGCGTAAGCTCGACACTATTCTGCGCGGCAGTTCCGACATCTGTGAACCACTGAGTACGGACCAATTGAGGGTGGGGCTTAACCGACGAGGCGAGTCGGGAGAAATATCGCCTGCGTCGATTCTAGAAAACCTGTGCGTTTTGACGCAACAGTTTTATCTGTATTCGGTGGGCCGTCGACTGATTCGACGCAAAAAAAGAATACGAACGTCTTTAACGGTTCTTCACCACTAACGGCTTGCCGCCCTGGTCGCCGCTTTTCACTCCCGCCGCATCCAGGTAGAACGAGAGCCGACCCGTGCGGCCGTATTGGGCCGGTTCCGCCGTCGCATACCACGATTTTGCGTCCGCGGACTTCAAAACCTGGAAGCGGTAACCGGTGCTTTCAATGCCCTCGATGTCCTTCGGAAGGTAGCCGGCCGCAATCAGTTCCGCTGTATTTCCAAACAGGCCGTTGTGGGTCTGGGCATAGGCCACCTGCGCCAGCGAGATGCGCGTCATCATGTCTTGAACGTCATTGTGATGGGCCGTGATGCGGGCTTCGAAGAAGAATTTCTTGCCCGCTTTCTTGACGAGATCGAGACTGTCTTTGTCGCCGACAACCCAGGCGTTGTCGATCTTCATGAGGGTGACGGGCTCGATCTTCTCTTTGCCATCGAAGTCCAGCACTTTAACAAAGACGCTCGCCGAGTCGCCGCTGATCTGCTCGCCGCTGATGTCGATGTTCTGCGGCAGTTTCTCGGAGACAGCGAGGGCCATCTTGTCGAAATCAGGACGCAGGTCTTCAAACTCCTGCGCTGACAGACCGTCGATGGCCGGACGATAAATCGAGATCGCCAGCGCCTCCCGATACTTCTTCTCGCGCATCATCCGGTAGAAGTCGCGCGTCGTTTCGGTCGGCGTGCGCTGCTGGTTCTGCGCGAGAGTAGTCGCGGTCACCAGCAGCGCCAGGAAAAGCAACAGTGTTCTAGTTCTCATTTACACCCGGTTTCGGCGTGGCGCCAGCAACACTTCGCGGCCCACGAGGTAAAGAATAACCACCAGCACCAGGAACGGCAGCAACGAAAGCATGTCGGCCCACGGCCCACTGAAGAACGGGTTGTTGTCTCTGGCCCAGTGTTCGATACTGTCGCTCTGCTCTTTCCAAAGCCCGGCAAAGAACGCGATGAACACGGCCGCCAGCGCACCCCCGGCTATGTAACCGGAAGCCATCAGCACGCCGGGACTCTTGTCCGTTTCGGCCACGAACTCCTCTTCCGTAAGTTTCTTTTTCGCGAACTTCACGCGCAGATACTTATCCACGAGCCAACGCACCATGCCGCCAATGAAGATCGGGCTGGACGAAGACAACGGCAGGTAAACACCTACCGCAAAGGCCAGCGACGGAATTCCCGCCATCTCGAGCACGATGGCAATCATTACGCCGAGTAGCACGAGTCCCCACGGCAGTTGCTGATTGAGAATGCCTTTGATGATGTAAGACATCAGCGTCGCCTTCGGCGCGTCGTACTTGGTGACGGACGAACCATCAGGTGCCACTCGGTGAGTGCCGTTGATGCCGGGATCGACGTAATAAACCGGCACGCCCTGCGCATCGACGAGGTATTTTCCCGGAGGTCCGTTTCGCTCCTCGATCTTGTGCCAGGTCGCGTAGCTGTTGTTATCAGGAACGGCGAGCCCGTTTTTGGCTTTTTCCGCTGGGCCGAGCTTCGTCATGTCGGCGCGCAAGGTCGCCGGGAAGTTGCGTTCGACCTGCTGAACGACGCGGCCCTTGTCGTCGACCAGGTATTCGCCGGGTTCGAGTCCGGCAACCGCGGTCGCGCCCGCTTCGTTTTTCAGCAGACGGTAATTTCCGCCACCCGCGGGCTGCGCGGTTTCGGTGAACTGGGGCAGCGCGGCGGCTGCGGCAGCATCTACTTGCGGTCCTTCTTTCACCGCTCTGAAACTCGTTTGCGGCACGTAGAGCGTGCTCTGATCGTTCAACCGCAACAGGATCGGACCTAGGATCAGCGCCGATGCCAGCGCACCGATGAGAATCGCGATCTGCTGGTACTTCGGCGTCGCGCCGACGAGGAATCCGGTCTTCAAGTCCTGTGACGTCGTGCCGCCGTTCGACGCAGCGATACAGACGATGCCGCCAATGGAGAGCGCCGTGACGTAGTAACTCGGCCCGCTCCAACCGACGATCAGGAAGATCAAACAGGTCAACAGGAGCGTCGCCACCGTCATGCCCGAAATCGGGTTCGAAGACGATCCGATCTCGCCGGTCAATCGCGACGAAACAGTCACGAACAGAAATCCGAAGGCGATGATCAGTATTGCGCCGAGCAGATTGAACTGAAGGTGAAGCTGCGGCAGGATCATGATCATCGCGATCAACGCGAGCACGCCGCCCACGACGATCTTCATCGAGAGATCCTGATCGGTACGCGGCAGGTTCGACGCTGCCGACTGCCCGCCGCGCAAATCGCTGAGTCCGCCCTTTAGTCCATGCCAGATGGTCGGCAACGAACGAAACAGACTGATGATTCCACCAGCCGCGACCGCGCCTGCGCCGATGTACAACACGTAAGCGCCGCGAATCGCATCCGGCTCCATCTCGCTGATGGGCACGGTTCCCGGAGGCAGCGCCGTCGTCGCTCCCTCGCCGAAGAACTTGATAGCCGGAATCAGAACCAGGTATGCGAGCACACCGCCCGCGCACATGATCGACGCGATGCGCGGGCCGATGATGTAACCCACGCCGAGCAGCGCCGGCGAAATTTCCGCCGCCAGCGAACCCGCTTTGAAAGGCGCTCCAAACACTTTGCTCGGCGTGTCCTTCCATCCCTTTAACGCCGCCATCGCCACCTGGTAGATGAGCCCGATGCCGAAACCGGTGAAGATCGTCTTCGCGCCTGACGTGGCTTCGTCCGACTCCGCGGCGCGAGCTTTGTACGCCGGATCAGCCGCGGCGCGAGACTCGGCTGAAGCGCCGGCTTTCAGGACCTCCGCGCACGCTGTGCCTTCCGGATACTTCAGGATGCCGTGCTGCTGTACGATCAACGCGCGCCGCAACGGGATCATCATCAGGATGCCGAGCAGTCCGCCCATCACGGCCACGAGCATTACGCGCGTAAACTCGAGGTCAAAGCCGAGAATCATGATCGCCGGCATCGTCACGCCGACGCCGAAAGCGATCGACTCACCCGCGGAGCCCGCCGTTTGAACGATATTGTTTTCGAGAATCGTGGCCTCGCGCACGCCTATCTTTCCCAAGAGGCGGAAGAGGCTTATGGAGATCACGGCGACGGGAATGGACGCGCTGACCGTCAATCCGACTTTCAAAACGAGCCACAGCGACGATGCGCCGAAAACCATGCCCAATAAAGTCCCGACAATCAGCGGCAGCACGGTCAGTTCGCGTATATGGACGCTCGCCGGGATATACGGCCTGAACGTGGCAAGCAAAGGATTCTCGTCGGGTTTTGCCTGGACTCCGACCACGTCTGGAAACTCATTCGCACCGACGCTTTCAGAAGACATTCGGTTTGACCTCCAATAGATTTTGCACAACAGAGGGAGAACGCGGGGTTAAACGGCGTTACTTTACACGGGCGGCTTCCGCTCGGCAAGCGCGGGCGGTCGGGCGTTTACCGCTAAAATCCGTGTTTAGTATCAGTTTCACGGATCAGGTAAACTGACTGGGTTCGTCGACGTTCCCAGTCGCGGTAAACCCAATGCGCCAAACATTAGCGTCCCTGTTGCTCGTCGTTGCCCTACTGTCTTCAATACCGATTACCACCTCTCAGGTTGCGCAGAATCAGGGCGGGAATCGCGCCGCCGTCCCCGCGCCGGCTGACGTTTTCGGCTTCGTCCCCGGCGAAGACCGCAAGCTCGCCTCGTGGAACCAGATCGTCGAGTATTTCGAGCGGCTCGACGGCGCCAGCGACCGCGTGAAGTTCGAAACCCTGGGACAGACGTCGATGAACAAACCGTTCGTGATGGCGACGATCAGTTCGCCCGCGAACCTCGCCCGGCTGGAAGAGTTCAAACAAATTCAGGCGCAGCTCGCGGATCCGCGAAAGCTCGGCGCGCCCGCCGCGCGCGATCGCAAGGCTGCTGAGTTGATGAAGCGCGGCAAGACGATCGTTCTGATCACGTGCGGTATTCATTCGACCGAAGTCGGCTCTTATCTGTCGAGCACCTTGATCGCTCACCGGCTTGCGTCGTCGAACGAACCCGAGATCCAAAACATTCTCGACAACACTATCGTCCTCCTGGTTCCTTCGCTGAACCCGGACGGCGTGGACATCGTCAAGGACTGGTACGACAAGACGCTTGGCACGCCTTACGAAGGCACCGATCCGCCGGAGCTGTATCACAAGTACACCGGTCACGATAACAACCGCGACTGGTACGCGTTCACGCAAGCCGAGACTCGCCTCACCGTCGACAAGATTCACAACGTTTGGCACCCGCAGATCGTCCACGACATACATCAACAGGGCGCATTCGGTTCGCGGCTGTTCCTGCCGCCTTACATGGCGCCAGTCGAGCCGAACGTGCCGCCACAAATCGTGCAGGGTTACACGCAGCTTGGCGACTGGATGGCCGGCGAGATGCGCGCCAAAGGGTTCCAGGGCATCACTACTGATTCAACCTATGACGCGTGGTCGCCGTCGCGCGCCTATTCGCACTATCACGGCGGCGTCCGCATGCTTTCCGAAACCGCGTCGGCACGAATTGCGTCGCCGCTAACGCTGAAGTTTGAAGAGCTGCGCTCGCGCGAGGGTTACGATCCGCAGAAGGAGTCGGCAAACTTCGGCCCCGTTTGGCGCGGTGGTGAGTGGCGACTGGGCGACATCACGAAGACGATGACGACCGCGGCGTTTCTGTTGTTGAAGCATGCGGCTGAGTATCGCGTGCAGTGGCTGAGGCGGTTCTATGGCATCGCGAAAGACGCGGTGCGACCGCGGCGGAACGGTGAACTGTTTGGTTACGTCATCGAGCCCCTGAATAAAGACAACAAGATGCTTTTTGACATTCTGGAACGAGGCGACGTGGAAGTCACAGATCTGCCTGACGGTAAGAAGCTCGTCAGGCTGGACCAGCCTTACGGTGCCTTCGCAAAGACTCTGCTCGAACCGCAACGCTATCCGAACCTGAGAGATTCGACCGGACATCCGATTGCGCCTTACGACGTCACGGCACATACGCTGCCGCTGTTGATGAACGTAAATGTTCAGCCCGTAAAAGCTCCGTTCAGACCCCCACGCAAAACCGACAACACAGGCGGCGATCAATACGACGTTTCGCTACGGGTGATGACGTCTCAACTCCCCGCGCTCTATCGATCCGCGATGCCCACATACGACGAAGGGTGGACGCGGTGGCTGTTCGAGTCGAAGTCGTTTGCATATCGCACGCTGAACGAGAAGGAACTGCGCGCCGGAATCACCACTTTCAATCTCGGACCGGGCGTCACCGGCAAGTACTACATCATCCTGTTTCCCGATCAACCCGCGCGAAACATACTCGACGGCTATCGCGCCGGTGCAATGCCGCCGGAGCTTACGGGCGGTCTCGGCGTGGAAGGCGTGAAGCAGTTGCGCGCGTTCATCGTGCAGGGCGGCACCGTCGTCTTTCTTAACCGCGCTTCCGATTTCGCGATTGAACAGTTGAAGCTACCCCTGCGCGACATCGTCGCCGGTCTGCCGCGTACTGACTTCTACGTTCCCGGATCGATTTTGCGGCTCGAGCTCGACACCACTCATCCAATCGCCAAAGGCATGCCAAAAGAAACGATCGCCTGGGCGGAGAACTCGCCTGTGTTTGAGGTGATCGAAAACGCCGGCGGCGACATTCCGGCGTCGAACGTCCGCGTCATCGGCTGGTACCCGCAGGACAAAGATCCGCTGCTTTCCGGATGGCTGTTGGGCGGCGATCGAATCAAAGGCAAAGCGGCGCTGGTGGAGGTGACGATGGGAAAAGGCCGGGCGATTCTGTTCGGTTTTCGCCCGCAATACCGCGCCCAGTCGTCGGCAACTTACCCACTGTTCTTCAACTCGCTGGCAACAAATCGATGAGAGTCAGCGTATAAACATACTGCGACCGCGATGGTCACTTTTCTCATTACTTCGGTCCTTTTAATCGGTTTAGTCGCTATCGCCATCTATTTCTGGCAGAAACCCGCGAATCAGAACCAAACTATCGAACTGCTGCCGCCGCTGCCGCCGGAACACGGCCGCGGCCTGTTTGCGGAGGCGACTGCCGAAGAGCCCGAACTGCTGCCGCCCGCGCCCGTCCCCGTCGCGTTACCGGACAAAACAATCGCCGAAGCAGAAGCTCTGATCGAATCGTTCCCGGCGTCACCGGATCGAAATTCGACGGTAAGAATGCTGCACACGGCGGCACTATCTGATGATGCCGCGGTTTATCAAAAAGCAATCGAGACTGCTCTGCGTGCGTGGCGTGAACAACGTCTTAACGACATCTCCGCCCCCGATCTTCACGCTTTATTTACGAGCGAATTCTGGGTATTGTCTTCAGGCACGCGCAGTTCCGGCGCCGGTTTCGTCCTGAAACGTGCCCTTGCATCCGCTCGACGTGAGATGGAGCTCACGAATCACAAATGATCCAACCGTCAACTGGCCTTCGGTTGACTTGAAAGAGACACACCATGGAAAACCTTGACATCACAACAGTCATTCCAATCTTCCTCGGCTTCCTTGTCCTCTTGATCGCGTTCCTCATCATCGTGAAGCGCATCTTCGTCAACGTAGGCGCGCGCGAGATCGCCATCAAGGAACGGCGCTACCTCGGCGCCAAGATGCCTCCCGGACGCGTAGTCGCCACCGAGGGCGAAGTCGGAATTCAAGCCGACGTGCTCAAGCCCGGATTGCACCTGATCAAGTTTCCGTTTGAAAAAGTCGTGCGCAAGGTGCCGCTGATCGAAGTCGGCGCTGACGAAATGGGCATCATCGAGGCGATTGACGGCGAACCGATGCCTCCGGGCCGCATCTTCGCTCCCGACCGCGCGCAGAACGCGCACAACAACTTCCAGGATCCGATCGCGTTCATCAAACGCGGCGGCGTGAAAGGTATCCAACTGCGAACGCTGCCGCCGGGTCTGTGGCCCATCCATCCGTACCTGTTCCGCGTTTCAGTGGCGAAGGCCACGATGATTCCGCAGGGTAAAGTCGGCGTCGTGACCGCCGCGGACGGCGATCCACTCGATCCCGGCCGCCTGCTCGGCAAGGCGATCTCCGATCACCGCAACTTCCAGGACGCGGAGCAGTTCATCGCTTCAGCCGGACAGAAAGGTCCGCAGGTCGACATCCTGACGCCAGGCGTTTACCGCATCCTCGTGCAGTCCGGATCGATCGAGAACGCTTCTGAAGTCAAACCCGGACTCTTCAATGTTCGACTGTTCGACGCGACGGTGATCAACGAGAACACTATCGGTCTCGTCGAAGCCCTCGACGGCTCGCCGCTGAACCCACGCGACTACGTCGCCGAGCCAGTCACCGGTCACGACAATTTCCAGGACGGACACGAGTTCATCGGCAAAGGCGGACAGCGTGGTCCACAAAAAGACATCCTGCTACCGGGCACCTACTACATCAACCCGCTGCTGTTTAAAGTCATTCCCGAAACAGCGAAGGAGATCAAGCCCGGCGAGGTCGCCGTCGTCGTATCGAACGTCGGCCGAGATCCTTCAGAAGATGTGCGACGCCAGATGGCGGCGAAAGTTCGCCAGCGCATGGAGCGCGAGGAGAAGGAACAAATTGAAGAGTCGTCCGCGCGTCTCGACGTCATGGACGACAAGCGCACGGTCGAGGAGATCAAGCTCGACTTGATGATGGGTGATCCCGCGGATCGCCGTCTTGACGAAGGCGCTCACGAAGCGTACGTCGTTCCCGAAGGCTATCGCGGCATTCAGGAAACAGTCGTTGGCCCAGGGCGTTACTACGTCAACACACTCGCAATCTCGCCGATCGTCATTCCGACGACGAACCAGACGGTTGAATGGACGGCGGGAGAAGTTGCGAACACGTTCAATCCGTTCGAGGTGATCTCGAAAGACGGTTTCACGATGCAGTTGGAAGTGCGTGTCGTGTTTCGTGTAAAACCGGAAGACGCGCCGTTCATGGTCGCGAAGATCGGCGGCATCGAGCGTTTGATCCAAAACGTGATGCATCCGCTGATCGACTCTATCTTCCGCAACCAGGCGTCAGAGTCGTCGGCGATGGCCTACCTGCAGAACCGTCACGAAGAGCAGGAACGGGCCGAAGCCCGCGTGCGAGCGCACTTGCTCAAGTATCACGTCGACGTCGTGAACGTTCTCATCTGTCACATTCATCTGCCCGAGGAGTTGATGAAGACGCAGACCGAGAAGATTCTCGCCGAGCAGCGGCAGAACATGTACAACGCGCAGCGTGAAGCCGAAGAGAAGCGCATTCAACTCGAAAAGACGCGCGCACATGCCGACAACCAGAAAGACCTCATGGCGGCGACCGTGGGCGTCGAGATCGCCGGCAAACGCGCCGAACAGCGCAAGGCCGAAGGCGAGGGCGAGGCCCATTACATCCTGCAGACGGGCAAGGCCGAAGCCGAAAAGGTGCGTCTCATGGGCGAGGCCCAGGGCGTCGCTTATCACGAACAAGTCAACGCGCTCGGCGCGCAGGGTGTGGCGCTGGTTGAGACGTTGAAGGTGATCGGCGAGAAAGGCGTTCGCATTACACCTGACGTGATGGCGACCGGCGGCGGAGGTGAAGCCGGTGGCGGCATCGGCACGCTGTTGTTGCTGAACCTGTTCCGCGAACGGTTGAATATGCCGGCGCCGAATGGTGAGAAAGCAACTCGTTAATTCAATTCACCAAAAATCCGTGTTCTCCTCTATAATCCACCGCCGAGGGGAACACGGATTAAAATTCACTCGAACTCGGGAGGCCTCATGAAGCAGCGAATAGCTGTGATTGCCCTGATCCTGTTCATTGCCGCCATCAGCCTTTTGTTATCGACAAAGATCGCGAGCCCGTAACCTAGCGCTTATCCAAATACATCTGCGCCGCCATCTTCGTCAGCTTCCAAACGCGTGACCACGCGATTCGGCTGTTTCCGTTCTCTCGCCCGGCCAGCTTGTCGAAGATTAACTGGCGGAAGATCCGGCCCTCGCGCCGCAGCATGAACTCCTTCGCAAACGGTTTCGCCGTCTCGAAGAAGCTGAACTCCGGATCGGTCACGACGCCGATTCCCTCGAGTGTCATCAACGCGCGCATGACGTACGTGAAGTTTGACGGCAAACGGAAAGGATAGTCGTACATCACTTCCGCCAGGTCGTAAGTCAACTCCTTGAAGTTCACTTCGCCGAGCTTCAGGTTGAGGTAGTGTTTGAAAAGACCTTCGACCACTGGCCGCACTGTCTCGGGATCTACACCCGGCTTGAGGAAGTTGAGGTTGATGATGTCCTGGCCCAGGCCGTGTACGTCCTGACTGACGACGTGGAAGAACGCGTCGATCATCTGGTACTGCAGTTTCGGATTAATCCTGCCGACCATTCCGAAGTCGAAGAACGCGAGATGTCCGCTGTCCATCACCAGCAGGTTGCCGGGATGCGGGTCTG
Source organism: Acidobacteriota bacterium (assembly GCA_046732535.1). GTDB lineage: Bacteria > Acidobacteriota > Blastocatellia > Pyrinomonadales > Pyrinomonadaceae > PSRF01. Next base: position 45,139 of record JBKPNH010000017.1, on the reverse strand, counting down.
CGTGAAAGAAGCCATCTTCGAGTAACTGTTTCAGGTAAGTCCGAATCAGCAGCCGGTTAACTTTGACCGGCGAGATGCGGTGAGCTTTGAGCCCTTCGATGTCGACTACCTTCGTGCCGCGAACGAACTCGAGCGTCAGCACGCGCGTGCTCGTGTGCGTCCAGAAGATCTTTGGTACACGGACGGCGCGCCACGTGCGGAAGTTGTAACGAAACCTGTCGGCGTTTCGTCCCTCCTTCACGTAGTCCATCTCTTCGTGAATGGTGGTGTAAAACTCGCGCAACATTCCATCCCAGTCGGCGTTCTCGTTTGCCTTCGGAAAGAAACGATTGGTCAGCTTGACGAGCCGGTACAGGATCGCGATGTCGAAACTGATGATCGACTCCAGATCGGGCCGCTGGACTTTGACGGCGACTTCTTCGCCAGTCCTGAGCCGCGCGCGATAGACCTGTCCGAGCGATGCCGCGGCGATCGGTTCGCTGTCGATCTCCGGATAGAGCTCGTGCAGCGGCCGACCCAGCTCTGACTCGATGCGCGCAAACGCGTCGGCAGTCGAGAACGCGGGCACCTGGTCCTGCAAGGTCGCCAGCTCTTTCACATACTCGAGCGGCAATAGATCGGCGCGCGTTCCGAGCGCCTGTCCGATCTTTATGAACGTTGGCCCAAGATCGATCAGCGACTCACGCATCCACACGGCCTGCTTTTCGAGTCGCGCCTGTTTTCTCGCCGAGCCTTCAGCGCCGCGAAAGATCACGTAGCGCAGCACGCGGATGAACCGATCGAGCGCGGAATAGAGGCCGGCTTTGAACCACGCATTGAAACGCGCGCGGCGGCCGCGTTCGCGCGCCCGTTCACGCATCCTGACCACGGCGCGCTTGTTGAAGTCAGCCCGCATGTCGTACGTGTCGAGAAACAGGTAAAGCGAGAAGAGGCCCAACACGCGCGCGACTCGCGCGGCGCGCAGCCAACCGCGAAAGCCGCGTCCGGCGAGCAACTGGTCGACCAACTCTTCGGTCAGCGGCGGCACCTGGGCAGCCGGTTTCGGCGCCACGTGAGTAACGGGCGCGAGACCGTTTCCATTCGTTCGTTTAACGAGTGCTTGATTAGTAGTCATCCTATAACACTGATAAGACGTGCTTCGTGCCCGCCCGTTCGAAAAAGCTTTGCGCGCGCGCGACGTCCCTGGAAATCTGAGTTTTCAATTCGTCTATCGAGTTAAATTTGCGTTCGTCGCGAATCCGGTGGAGAAAGCGAACTCGCACCACATCGCCGTAAAGATCGCCGTCGAAATTCATTACGAAGGTCTCAACCGAAGGTTCCGTGGCGTCCGCAAACGTCGGTCTTAGTCCAACATTCGTCACGCTGCGCCGCCACTGTCCGTCTATCAAAGTCGCCGTCACGTAAACACCATTCCTGGGTATGACGCGGTTGTGGGGGTGCAGGTTGGCTGTGGGAAAGCCCAGCTTATGTCCGCGTTCGGCGCCGTGTTCGACGCGCGCTTCAACGCCGTACGGACGGCCCAACATGCGGCGCGCCAGGTTGACTTCACCGCACGAAAGCAGCTCGCGAATCTTACTCGAGCTAACGCGGCGTCCGCGCAGTTTGACTTCCGGCACCTCGCCGGCGACGAAGCCGAGCTCGCGTCCGAGACGTCGCAGCAGTTCGATGTTTCCCTCGCGTTTGTGCCCGAACGCGAAGCCTTTGCCGAGATAGACCTCGCGCGCGTGTAATCGCTCAGTGACTACGTCCTTGAGAAACTGCTCGGCGCGAACGGCGGCAAACTCACGCGTGAAGCGCAACACGATCGTCTGTTCGATCCCCAGCACTTTCAACGCTTCCATCTTCTGATCGAACGTCTGGAGCAACGGCGGCGCTGTCTGCGGATGTAAGACTGCGCGCGGATGCGGATCGAACGTGATGACGGTCGGCACGGCGCCAATGGCCCGCGCTCTTTCTACCACCGTGCGCATGATCAACTGGTGGCCCAGATGCAGACCATCAAACACACCGAGCGTTAACACGGTGGGGCGTTGAATTTCGGCGTTATCCGTTCCGTGAAATAAGCGCATTGATTTACGCGGGCGATGATTCGAGGACCAGGCCGTCGTAGGCAAACTCGACGCCCGAAGGCAGACGAACTGAGTCGCGGCCGTGTTTGATGTCGTGCGCGATGTGCGTAAAGAACGTGCGTCGCGGTTTCAGGCGCTCGACGTACTCGACCGCCTTATCGACCCAAAGATGCGTCGGATGTTCTTTGAAACGCAGGCAGTCGAGCACGAGCACGTCCAGCCCCTGCAGAGCGTCGATTGTCTCTCGCGGGATCTCGCTGAGATCGGTGCAGTAGGCGAAGTCGTTGAAGCGATAGGCCATCACCGGCAAGCGTCCGTGAATCACTTCGAGCGGCGTGATCTCGAGATCCTTCCCGAGACAGAATCCCGCGCCCGCACTGACAACGTTTGGAATCACCATCGGCAGGCCGCCGCCGAAGTGCGACGGCTCAAAGATGTATTTGAACATGCGCCGGATATCGACCCACGCGCGTTCGTTTGCGTAAACGCCGAGTGCTCCGAAACGAAAGTTGAGCGGGCGAATGTCGTCGAGACCGAAGATGTGATCGGCGTGACAGTGTGTGATCAGAACGGCGTCGAGCCGTTTCAGACCATAACGCAGCGCCTGCTGACGAAAATCAGAAGACGTGTCGACGAGAACAGTACTGCCGGCGTGTTCGATAATGATCGAGACTCTGAGACGGTTGTCGCGAGGATCGTCAGACGTGCAGGTTTCGCACTCACAACCAATCGACGGTACGCCCGTGGAAGTGCCTGTACCTAAGAAGGTGAGTTTCATCTTGCTTTAATGCTTGGTGCTTCGCTCACCTTCCACCGATTATGTCACGGCCCGTTAACGGGCGAGCTTTCTGCGGAGCGCTGCTTAACGAAACGTACTGCATTCGCAGATCGGCGAGCAGTCCCTCGATCATGTTTCGTTCCTGCAATGACAGGTTGCCGGCAGTCTTCTTCTGGAGCATGCCGAGAATATCGATCCAGTGCTTGCCCAGCTCGACATCGACCTCGCGCTGGTGCGTGACCGGATGCTCCATCATTCCCAACGCCGAGGCCGCGTTCGATGCGATCGACATCACAAAACTGATGAAACTCGCCGGATCACGCGCTTCCGCGAGCTCTTCGTCCGTCAATTCGGGATCTTCCTCGGACATGCTCGGAGGCGGAGGCGGCGGTTCCGGTTCAGACTGCGACTGCTGTTGAGGCGGTGCGGTAACGGGTTCGGGCGCTACCGCTTTCGTTTCGATTTGTTCCTTGGGCTTCTCCTCGGGCGGCAAGTCGCGCGGAGAGCCGTCGGCGTTAAAAAGGCGCCGATCAGTTACTTTGAAATTTGGCTGGTCCTCACTCATGCGCTTATTAAAACATGATCCGTGTTTCCCATAAAAACGCGGATCATCTTAGACTACCTGCATGCCGGCAACATTCACCGATCTCGTGCTTTTGATGGAACGCCTGCGCGCGCCGAACGGTTGCCCGTGGGACCGCGAACAAACCTACGCCACGCTCGCTCCGATGCTGCTCGAAGAGGCGTACGAAGCATTTGAGGCAGTCGAGGAGGCGCGGGAGGGAAAGCCCGCGGAGCTGCGCGACGAGCTCGGCGATTTGCTGTTCCAGGTCGTTTTTTACGCGCAGGTGGCGAAGGAACGCGGCGAGTTCAGTATCGACGACGTCACGACCGCGATTCACGACAAGATGGTGCGGCGTCATCCGCACGTCTTCGGCGACGTCACCGCCAACGATTCGGCGACCGTGTTGCTGAATTGGGAAGCGATGAAAGCCGAAGAGCGGCGCGCTGCCGGGAAGAAGGAAGAGGCGAAGGGGTCGTTGTTGGACGGCGTGTCGTCGAAGGCGCCCGCGCTGATGGAGGCGCATCAGCTCTCCACGAAAGCGGCGCGTGTTGGGTTCGATTGGAAAAGCGTCGACGACATCTTCGACAAGTTGCAGGAAGAGATTGAGGAGTTGCGCGTCGCGATCAATGACCACTCAGTCGCGCAAGATGAGGCAAATCATGCTCGCGTCAGGGAGGAGATTGGCGACCTGTTGTTCGCGGCGACAAACATCGCGCGGCATCTACAGGTCGAACCTGAAGCGGCGCTGAAGTTAACTAACCGGAAGTTTCGGCGGCGCTTCGGTCATATTGAGAGCGCGCTCGAAGAACAAGGCAAGACGTTTGATATGACTTCTATTGATGAAATGGAAAACCTGTGGCAGGAAGCTAAGCAAGTCACTTAACCCGCCACAGGTTCAAACCGTGTTAGTCGTTTATCCGGAGCGAGCGGAACACGGTGTTGAATGCGCTTTCGAAGTTACGCTCACCTTGCGGCGCGACGGCGACCATATAGAACAGTTGTCCGTTGCGCAGTTGCGTCGTGATCAGGCGAATGTTCTCGCCGCGGCCAGTCGCCTCATTCACGTTGCTCAACGTCGACAACAACGCCGTGCGACCATCGAGCGTGGTGCGCTGGTAACCGCCGTTCATCCGCAAGCTGTTGTTTCCCTGCGCCAGGCTATTAATCAGCTCCTCAGTCCCGCGTTGCAGGTTGCGGTTGTTCGTCGCCGCCACACCGAAACTCGCACCGTGCGTGAAGACCGGCTGGCCATTGTACGAACCATATCCGCCCTCAGGAACGAACCAAACTGAATTGCCCTCGTTGACCTGTCGCCAGTTGGCAGGAACGCTCACCTGGATGCCACCGTTGAAGATGTCATAGCTGCGGTAACTCGACGAAGGATACTCAACTCGTCCGCTAGGCCGATTGCTCGGATAGTTGCTCGGATAGTTGTTCGGATTGTTACCGGTGTTTTCGCCTGTCGGATAACGCTGTCCACTCTGCGCTATCTCCTGCATCGACGGCGCGCGGCCATAGCCACGGAGCCGCTGTTGAACCGACGCGAACTCGCGCGAGTCGCGCACGTTGCCGTCGACGCGCAGCATCTCCGCTTCGCGGTTGATGCGGGCGTAACGATCGCTCGGGCTCGGGTGGTCGCTCAAGAAGCCGCCGCCACCGCCGCCGCCCTGCCGCTGGATCGTTTGAAACATGTTCGCCAGATCGCGCGGATCGTAGCCGGCACGCGCCATGATCTGCGCGCCCAGCACGTCGGCTTCCGTCTCGTATTCACGGCTGAACTTCAACAGGTAGACCGCGAACGGCGCCTGAGCCAGTTGGCCGACACCCTGGTTGCCCGTGAGTATCGTTCCAGCAATGCCCGCGATGCCGGCGAGCAGACCGTATTTCTGTCCCTTGGTAGCCTGGGCCGTGCCGTGACGCAGAGCCACGTGACTGATCTCGTGGGCCATCACGCCCGCCATCTCGCCTTCAGTCTGCGCTGCTTCGATCATTCCGCGGTTGACGTACATTGGACCACCGGGAAGCGCGAACGCGTTGATGTCGCGCGCATTCACGACTTTGAAGAAGTACTGGAATTCGCGGTGTTGAAATTCATTCGGAATCGACTCTACAAGCCGGCGCCCGACACGCTCGACATAGCTCTGCACTTGCGAGTCGCGCAGCAGTGGAAACTGTTGCTCAGCTTCCTGCGCCGCCTGGCGTCCGAGCTGGACGTCCTGCTGAACACTGTATTTGTTGCTGTGATACTTGATCTGGGTCTGAGCGAACGCCGACAACGGCATCAAGGCCATCGCCACCAGTGCTATCCACGCAAAAGACTTCTTAATCATTGGATTTAACCTTTCCGTTATGCACCAAAACGCAACAGTAATACACGGATTTGTTTGGAATTTATTCCGTGTTTACTGTGGAATTGGTCAGATCGCCATTTCCAACCCTTCGACCTGCAATGAGGATGCCGTTACTTATTCCGGGGCTCGATATGTTTGTTAAACCACTCGGTGGGTTCGGCGAGGGGGGCGATCCGATGCGGCTCGCCCTTCCAGACGCGAGCCATCGAAATCACGAGGAAAACCGTCGACGCAATCTTGAACAGCACGCCGCCAAAGTCGCTGCCGCTAAACGTGGCAATCACGCCGAAAATCGTCTGAATGGCGAGAAATGCGATATGCAGTGCCAACGCTTGCGAGGCGTGAAAACGTACGCGCGGCTCGCGGCGCGGCGTCAGGAACAACTCCAGCAGCGACACGACGATGCCGACGTAAGGAGCATAGGGCATCATCAGCGCCCATTTCTCAGGAATGCCTATACCGGCGACGGACCGGGACGTGGGCCGCGCCTGAGCGTGCCCTTGATAAGCGGGATGCGGCTGTTGGTGTTGATACTGGGCCGGAGGCGGGGCGTAAGTCGGAGGAATGAATACGGACGGGTAAGGCGCCTCCAACGGAGGATTGTCGATACGACGCGTAGGCGCTTCTGAATAGACGTTCCGGCGAGCGCTCTCGTTAGGAGTCGGAGTTGGCGTCCACGCCGGAGGCTGATCGCCGACCTGGCGCGTCACGCCGCCCACCTGCCGCGTTTCGCCGCCGCCGGCACTTTCGCCCCACGATTCCCCGGCCTTGCGTTCGACGTCAGGGTCGAGTGGATTTGTGTCGTATTTGCTCTTCTTCGTATCCACTATGAATTCCTTCGCAAAAGCAAATGCGCTTTCAATCTTACTCGTCCGCTACCTCATACTCAACCAGATGCCAGCGATGTTCTCTCTCCGAGATATTGAATGCCTTTACTACTGGACCATCTCCGCCCAGCCCGATGATCAGGTAGGTCGCCGAAGGATAGTACGCTTGTCTGACGTCAGTTTCGGAGGGGCGGGGATCGGCGGCGCGCGGGTGGGAATGATAAATGGCGAGGAGTTCCTCGCCGTGTTCGCGCATTTGGCGTTGGGCGGCGAAGAGATCTTCCGGGGCAGCTTCGTAGCCGAGCTCGGGATTGGCGGTAACGTTGCGCAACGGATAAAGCGTGCGCGCCCGCGTTGCGGAGGTCCCGCCTATTAAACCGCAACATTCAGCCGGCGCGGCCTCACGCGCGTGTTCGACCATAGCCTCGAGGTGCTCGCGCCTCAAGTGAATCGTTGCCATCCTATTCTTCAACTACGCGAAGATGCAGCTCTTCCAACTGTTTTGGATCGACCGGGCCGGGAGCGTCGATCATGAGATCCGCGGCGGACGCGGTCTTGGGAAACGCGATCACGTCGCGCATGTTGTCGGTGCCAGCCAGCACCATCAGCATGCGGTCGATCCCCGGAGCGATGCCGCCGTGGGGCGGCGTGCCGTACTCGAGCGCGTCGAGGAAGAACCCGAACCGCTCGCGTGCCTCTTCAGTCGTCATTCCCAACGCTTTGAAAACGAGTCGCTGCACGTCGCGACGATGGATACGAATCGATCCGCTCGCCATTTCCACGCCGTTGATGACAGGATCGTAAGCCTTCGTGCGAATCTGCCCCAGCAGGTTCGTTTCACCACCTTCGACGGCGCGTTCGAGTAGCTGCAGGTCTTCGTCGACTGGCGACGTGAACGGATGGTGCATCGAGTAATACCGTCCGTCCTCTTCATGAAACTCGAACATCGGAAAATCGGTGACCCACAGCGGCGCGTACACGTTTGCGGGAATGAGGTTCTCACGTTTCGCGATTTCATTTCGCAACGCGCCCAGGCTGGCGGCGACAACCTTCGGCTTCCCTGAAACGATCAGCACCGCATCGCCTTTGTTGGCGCCCGCGGCACTGGCGATCTGCGCCACAGCATCGGCGCCCAGCGTCTTTAGCAACGACGACGAGATCTCATCGCCCAGCTTGATCCACGCCAGAAACTTCGCGCCATAACGCTTCACAAACTCCTGAAGCTCGTCGAGCAACTTGCGCGACAGCTTAGCGCCGCCAGGCACGACGATTCCTTTAGCTTGTTCGCCTTCCGGCAACGAAGGCAAGTCAATATTCTGCAACTCCAAACCCTGAATGCGCACGTCAGGCTTATCGGATCCAAACCGGTTCATCACGTCCGCAAACGTGAATCGCGGAAACGGCACGGGCAAGTCGACGTTGATGAGTTTGAAGACACTCGCGAACAGACCTTCGATCAAACTGTAAATATCTTCGAGCCGCGCGAAACTCATCTCGACGTCGAGCTGTGTAAACTCCGGCTGACGATCGGCGCGCAAATCTTCATCGCGGAAGCAGTGGGCGATCTGAAAGTACTTGTCCATGCCGCCGATCATGCACAACTGCTTGAAGAGTTGCGGCGACTGCGGCAGCGCGAAGAACCTTCCCGGTTGAATCCGCGACGGTACGATGTAGTCGCGGGCGCCTTCCGGCGTCGACTTGATCAGGATCGGCGTTTCGATCTCGGTAAAACCCTGGGCCGACATGTAACGGCGGATCTCGTTCGTCACGCGATGGCGCAGGCGCAGGTTCGCTTGTAGCTGCGGGCGGCGCAGGTCGAGGTAACGATACTTCAAGCGAAGATCTTCGCTGGCGAGCGCATCGCCTGAGGCGTCGAGTTGAAACGGCGGCGTGCGCGCATCGTTGAGAACGAACAACTCCTGCGCGTGGACCTCCACGTCGCCCGTAGTGATTTTCGGGTTGCGCGTATTCGCGTCGCGCGCCACGACCTCGCCCTTCACCGCAATGACGTATTCGCCGCGCAGTTCCTTCGCTTTCGCGTGTGCTTCGGGCGCGGCTTGAGCATTGAAGACGACTTGCGTGATGCCGGCGCGGTCGCGCAGATCGATAAACGTGAGCTCACCGAAATCGCGGCGCTTCGCCACCCAACCCATGAGCGTGACCTGTAGACCGATGTTTTCTGCGCGCAACTCACCGCACGAGTGAGTGCGTTCCAAATTACCGAGGTGATCCAACATTTTTAGAATTCCATTCAGACTTCTTGCGCGATTTCCAATCGATTGCCGCCGGGATCGCGTACGTAGAAACGTTCCCAACCGGGAATGGGCTGGTCGTCGGGCAGGATCTCGACGCCGGCCTGGCGAAATCGATCTTCGGCCTCCCTAAGATCGTGGACTGTATAACAAACGTGACGCTTGCTGAGGTGTTCGTCAACGCCATCTTCCAGCGAGAGATGAAGCTGCACTTGGCCGAGTTGATACCACGCGCCGCCGCGTCCGCGCGACGACTCCGGCTTGGGAACTTCGGTCATTCCCATGACGACGCCGTAGAAGTGCTTCGTTTGCGTTTCCAGCGACCGCGGAACGGTGACGTTGACGTGATGAATGGCGGCCTGCATTTACTTCGTTCCCATTTTACTCGCGTTGAATTCGGCGGATTTATTGCGCGGAACACTCAACGAGCGCCATTCCGTCGAGCGAAAGTGCTTCGCCAGGTAGACGATCTGTCCGATGTGATACGAGTAGTGCATCAACTGTCGATTGATCGCCATCACGATCGTATGCGGCTCGCCGCGGATCAGCACTGTCTTCTCAAAGTCTTCAGGCGTGAGCGGCTCGAGGGCCGCGAAGACGCAGGCCCACCCGCGTTCCCAGTAGTCGAGGATGTCGTCTTTGGTCGTGTTCGACTCGATCACAAACTCCATATCGCGATTGCGATCCGGCTTCTCGCCGTCGGTCGTCAGGAAGTTGGTCCAACGCGAGAACATGTTGCCGGCCATGTGCTTCATGATCACGGCGACGCTGTTTGACTCTTCGTCGAGCGTCACGAAAAGCTCGTCGTCATTCATTTGCGCGATCGCCTTGTCAGCCAGCTTTTTGGCCTGCTTCAACGATGAGATCGCGTCTTCAAAATAATTCTGTACGATTGCTTCAGTCGACATACTATTGCCTCTGTGTAACTAACATCGTCTTAACAACATCGCCGATCGATTCCTGTCCAACCTGCTCCCGGTTCACCCAATATCTTCCATCTTCGTCGATAGTAACCAGGACCGGAATTCGCCTGGCGTTACAGTAAGCCTTCTGTTTTTGAAGTTTGTCGGAAGGCTGAGGATAAACCAGGACCACCAGCTTAGGATTTTCGGCACGAAGTTTCCCGGCGAGCGACAATGCTTCTCGGCCAAACGTCTCATTGCCCATAGCTATCATAACGTCGGCGCTGTAAAGAGATAGATCATCGGGAAACATGTTTCGCTCTGACATTAAAACAATGATTCTCTCGAGTCCTAACGAGAACCCACAAGCCGGAATAGCTTCCTTTGAAAACATGCCGACGAGATTGTCGTAACGGCCGCCGCCGCCCAAACTGCCGGGCAGGTCATTGACCCGGATTTCCATGATCGCGCCCGTGTAGTACGAAAGTCCACGCGCTAACGACGGATCGATCTGAACCACGGATGAAGACAAATAATTAATGATCTCCCGAAGATCCGTGATGCCCTCTAAACCAACCATATGCGAGCCGATGAATTCTTCGATGCGATCCAGGTCTTTGGTTTCGAACAACGCGAGCAATTCTTTACCGGAATCCGTGGTTACTACTTCCCGCGCTTCAAACTCGCGCAGCACTCCCTCTGGCCCGATCTTGTCCAGCTTATCTAACGCGACTAGCGCCGTTGCGTGTTTCTCCTCAGGAATGCCGGCCGCATCAAGGATCCCGGTCAACACTTTTCGATGATTGAGCCGTAAGACGAAATCGGTAAATCCCAACCGTCTCAACGCTTCAGTCGACGCCGAAATGATCTCAGCCTCCACGATCATCGAGCGTGATCCGAGCACGTCGACGTCGCACTGATAGAACTCACGATACCTTCCACGCGCCGGCCGGTCCGCACGCCACACCGGCTGAATCTGATAGCGTTTGAAAAACTTCGGCAGCTTGTCGCGATACTCGGCAACGACTCGCGCCAGCGGCACAGTCAAGTCGTACCGCAGCGCGAGATCAGCTTCGCCCGTACCTTCGTGAACGCCGCGCTTGAGTATCTTGAAGATAAGCTGGTTCCCTTCTTCGCCATACTTTCCCATCAGCGTTTCGATGTTCTCCGCCGCCGGCGTTTCGAGCGGCTCGAAACCGTAGCGCTCGTACACCTCCTTGATCACGCCAATGACGTATTCGCGTTTGCGGACGTCGTCGGGCAGAAAGTCGCGCATGCCGCGCGCCGGTTGAGTCTTAGAGGAAGGCATTACCTGAAAATCGAAAACCCGGCGTAGATCACGAAATTATTCAGACCGCGGTTCGAACCATGTCGATCGCCGTTCGAGATGTGATGAAATTTGACGCCGACGTTGACCGCGCGTTTGTCCGAAGTAAAGATGCGCACTCCGCCGCCGGCCTCGCCCACAAACTGAAACTGACCAGAATCTTCAATCGGCATCGACTTGTTGAAATAAAGAAACCCGCCGTTCACGTGAACGAACGGATGGACCTTTGAACCGTTCGCGAAGTCGAGTTGGAAGCCAATCGGCGTGATTCCCGCGCCGTAAGCGGTTTCGCGTTGAAACACGTCGACGCCGCCGACGTTGGTGCGCGACACGATCGTTCCCGTCGCAACGGCAAGCGGGATCGCGTCGAACGTGTATTGCAGCGCGAGTGTGTTATTCGCTGCCAACGTGCGACCGTAGCGCAAGCCGGCGATGAAAAACTTGCGGTCTTCAGCTTCATCGTCGCGCAAGCCTTCGAACATCGTCGTCGCCTTTGGCGAAAAGCCTCCCCAGAAACCAAACTCGTTATCGCCTCGTTCCAAAGTCTGTGCCGCAGTAGAAGCGGAGGCGCCGAGAAGAACGGCGGAAGCGCAAAGAAGAACTACAACTACACAGAATATTTTCATTCAGACTCCTCTTTTCGATATTCGCGCGTGTACTCGACGTAGTTCTTCCAAAAAATTTCGAGTGCCGCGACTTCATCATCAGTTAGCGGGCGTTTTACCTTCGCGGGGAAACCCATCACCAGCGATTTCGGCGGGATGATCGTGCCGGGACTTACGAGCGAGCCCGCGGCGACGAGCGACAGTTCGCCGACGCGCACGTCGTCGAGCAACACCGAGCCGATGCCGATCAACGAGCCACGCTCGACATAGCAACCGTGCAAGGTCACGCTGTGACCGACCGTCACTTCGTCTTCGACAATCACCGGATGCGTGCCGTGACGAACGTGTATGACGGAGTTGTCCTGGATATTGCAGCGATCGCCGAGACGAATGTAATGAATGTCGCCGCGGACGGTGCAATTGCACCAGATCGACGCCTCTTCTCCGAGGTGTACGTCGCCGATAACTTGAGCGCTCGGGTCCACATAGGCTGTTGGGTGAATCTGTGGATGAACCCCACGAAACGGTCTAATCATGATTTTTGCGATAGTAACATATCAGTGTCTTCCGTGGTCCCGTGTGCTAAATTGCATCCATGTCCCGACGGTTTTTGTGCCTGTTTCTGCTGCTCGTTACCTTGACGTCATGCAGCAACTCACTCTTCAAAGTCAAACCGGTGACGGAGTTGCCGCCCCTTCCGAGTGCATCTCGAAGTGTCGACGGGGGCGGCGTGACGATTCGAGTCGCGCCTCTATTGAGCGACGAAGAGAGTCAGGAACTGTTCGAAGCAAATCTGCCGGTGAGCGGCGTCTTGCCGGTGCGGATCGAGCTGGCGTTTCAGAGCGGTCTGCCGATCGAGATGAAGCGCGCGCGGTTTCGTTTGCGCGACAATCAGAACCAGGAATGGAAACTGCTCTCGCCGAAGAATGCTATCTCGCGGATTATGAAAGCGAACGGTGTGTTTGTTTACAACCCAAACTCGCGCAAGCAATTCGAGAACGAGTTTGGAGCGTATGCGATCGACTTGAAGTCGCCATTATCTTCTTCTGACCCTCGACGGCAGGGTTTCATCTTTTTTCAAACGCCCGACAAGCGTCCGGTAAAAAGCGACCTGCGATTGACGCTAAGTGTCGAGCGTCTACCGCAGGCCGCATCCATCGTGCTTAACTAATCAGTGTTCGAACTAGCCCTGCGGTCCAGTGGCCCGCACGGTCACTTCGGTTCCCGAGCTCAGTTGCAGGTCATCTCGACCCTGAATGTACACGGAACCCGCACCCGCGCCGGCACCAATCGCAGCACCGATTGCAGCGCCTTTACCACCGCCGGCAATCGCGCCAATGATCGCGCCCACCGCACTACCGATGGCTGTTCGCGTCACAGTCGTCTTGGTTTGATCGCTGTCGCGGACCGCACCTTCATTGTCTACGCGAACTACGTCTCCATTCGGAGTACGAACGCCCTCGAGAATACCGGCAAAGCTATAGCTTCTGCCGTCTCGCATGCGTATCGAATCGAAGTCGAGTGTCATTTCCGATCGGCCGGTAATTCGACCGCTTCGATTGACGCTCATCACCGTACCGTCGATCGTGGCCCCTTCATACTGACCAGGCGATCGAACAGTCATCGTGAAGCGCTCGCCCTCGCGAACGTTCTGCGTTGACAGATCGTTGTTGAGCACGGCGACGATTTGCGTTCCGTTCGGGATGATGAAACTGCCGATTTGACCACCACCGCCGACGTCCACGTTTTCATGATTGGTGTCGTAAATATTCAACTGCGCAACGTCGGAGACGCGGTCGTAGTAATTCCTGACCGTCACCGGCTGACTGACACGATCGCTGTAGAGCGTTCGCGTCACCAGCAGTTGCCGCCCGTTGTCCATGGGATCGAACGTCACGACGAAATCGTTTGCACGCTCGCCGGTTCGATTGATAGTCAACGTGTCGCCCGACAGGCTGGCTCGCACACGAATCGTGCGTCCACCCTGCGTGGTTTCAACCTGCTCGCGGCCGTCCGCGACAAAGTTGATCTGCGGCGCGCGCGTCGAAGCGATCGTCACCGCATTCCCGCGACGATCGATCGCCAGCATCTGCGGCGAATCGAGCCGTCGCAAGAGTGCGTCGTAAACGCGTTGCCGTTCGGAGAGCGATAGATTGCGCGTAGCAGCGTCGACTGCGCGGCGAGCGTCGTCGCCCTGGCTCGAGTTATAGCGGAACGTTCCAGTCAGGTCGGCGCGTGAGCCGTAATCGCCACTGCTGCTCGGCGTGTTCTCCCAGTTCGCGGCTATGTTGAAGGCGTTGGCTAGCTGATCCAGATCCTGCCGCAGCCTGGTCCAGTTGTTTTCCGTCTGATAAGACAACTGGCGATTCGCAATGACATTGTTCAGATACGCCGCGCTGTCCAGCAGGTTGCGAACGTCAGACGAAGACGACTGACGGCTGTTCACGCGATTCCGCAGTTGGACCATCGAGGTCTCAAAACGCGAGAGCTGCCGGCGCGCTTCGTCAGCCGAATTGCGATCGCTGCCGTAGGACCGGTACAGGTCCTGACGGAAGGCGCGGCTGAAAGTCGCAGTTGTAGTGTCGATGCGCTGAATCAACTGCCGCATCTGCACGTCGTTTAGGTTGTAGTCGTTGTTGCCTGAGGACACGCCGCCGGATCCCCACGACGTAGTCAGGTTGAAATAGCCGGCGAGTTGGTCCACGTCGGCGCGCAGCGATTGCCATTCGCGTTGCGTGCCGCCGCCGACCCGGTTGTTCGAGAGAAAACTGTCGATCGCAGCAGCGCGGTCCAGCACTATGCGGGCGTCTGCTGATGCCGTGGACGTACGCCGGTTAATGAGTCGGCGATCGAGTTGATTGGTCGCGGTCTCGAAGTCGAGTACCAACCGGTTTAGATCATCAGCGCGATAATTGCCGCGGTCGGACGCGTTTTGAATTGCGCGTTGAAGATTGTCGGTGCGGGTTTGAATACGTCGGACGGTGTCGCGTATGGCTGTGTCGTTGCCGCCGTATTGGGCAAAGCCGATGCTGGTCATGCAGGAGGCTACCAGCATCACCACCAAGGCCTTGAAAGGCGTTTTTCTAATAGTTGTCATGTTCTCTCCTCCTTAGCTCCGGAGGAGGGTCCTTCAACAGGCGTGCCAGAGCGTTTCAGGACACGGCTTAGGCATACTTTCCTGAGGATTTAGAGGTTCTGCTGAAACGATACCGTACGGTTTCGGACAATGGATGTATGGGTTGGTGTAAATGCGTTTAATCCGTGGAGCCGAAACCGCCTGCGCCCCGAGCGGTCGCGTCCAGGTCATCTACCCACATGGGTTCAGGGGTGACGATGTGCTCGATGATCAACTGGCAAATCTTACTTCCGGCGGGAAGATGGATGGGTTCGTCGCCGGTGTTGTAGAGGGCACAGCAAAGCTCGCCGCGATAATCGGAATCGATCACGCCTGCGAGCACATCCAGTCCCTGCTTGACCGCCAATCCCGATCGTGGCGCCACGCGTCCATAAAAACCTCGAGGAATCGCGACGGCCAGTCCCGTTCGTGCCAGCGCGCGCTGCTTCGGTTGCAACTCGACGTCTTCAATGGAACAGATGTCGAGCCCCGCCGCCAACGCGCTTCCGCGTTTGGGGAGCACGGCTCGCGAATCGAGTTGTTTGAAACGTAGAACGTCTGGTGAGTTATGCATCAGCATTACATCTTCGGCAACGTAACGCCTCGCTGGCCCTGGTACTTGCCGCCGCGATCTTTGTAAGACGTTTCGCAAACGTCGTCTTCGTCAGATTCGAAGAACACGACCTGGGCGACGCCTTCGTTGGCGTAGATCTTCGCCGGCAGGGGCGTGGTGTTGGAAAACTCGAGCGTGACGTACCCCTCCCACTCCGGCTCGAAAGGCGTGACGTTCACCAGAATGCCGCAACGCGCATAGGTGCTCTTGCCGAGACAGATGGTCAGGACGTTGCGCGGGATGCGGAAGTATTCGACTGTGCGCGCCAGTGCGAAACTGTTTGGCGGAATGATGACGAAGCCGGCCTTCACGTCGACGAAGTTCTTGCTGTCAAACTCCTTCGGATCGACGATCGTGCTGTTGATGTTCGTGAAGAGTTTGAACTCGTCGGCGCAGCGAATGTCGTAGCCGTAGCTCGAGGTGCCGTACGAGACGATCCGCTTGCCGTCTACTTCCTTGATCTGGCCCGGTTCGTAAGGATCGATCATTCCATACTCCGTGGCCATCATGCGGATCCATCGATCGGACTTGATGCTCATTTGCTTTGTTCGCTCCTCCGAATATTCACTGTCCCGTCGCCGACCGTAAACTTGAAAAACGCTCCACCCGCGCCCGCTCGCGCACGCATCGTTTGCGGCTGAATACCCGGCTTCTCGCGCGCCACGATACCGTCATGAGTGTTGACGATCTGTCCGCTGCGCAGGACGTCGGCGTCGATGTCGCCGTTGAAGCCGGCGGGAAGATCGACGTTCAGTACGCCTGTTGCGAGCCGAATATCGGCGCCCGCGCCGCGCCAGCTCCGGACTGGAATCGTCAACGTCACTACGCCCGCTGTGACTGTCGTACTGACTACGCCGCCCGTCAACGTCAGCGCCGTTTCACTCTCGGTCGCACTGATGCGCAGCGCGCCCTCAACGCCGCTGACCTTCACTGGACCAAAACCGGCGGTCACTTCGAGATCGGTATTCGCCGGAACACGCAGCGTGTAGTCGATCTTCCACGGAAAGTTAAGCAGCTTCTTCGGGAAGTTCTTCGCGGCTTTCTTCATGAACTCGCGATCGTGAGTCCCGGTCGTCAGCACGCTCAAGTGGTTCAAGTCTTCGTCAAATACGAACGTGTTGACTCTCGCGAGTTGGTCCAGGTCGGCATCAGACGGCGCGTTCAGCTCGACGTCGGCGCTGAGCTCGACTTCGTTGCGCTGCCAGCCTTCGATTGTGACTGATCCGCGCGGCGCGCCGATGACAGTCACAGTACCGCCAAAATTGAAGCGACGAGACTCGCGGCGCGTGGTCGTGCGTTTTAGTAATTGCGTGGGAAGCGCTGCCGCTGCCTTGTTCTCTTGAGAGACGGAGACTGGCGGCGCAGTAGTAAGAACAACAAACAGAAACAGGACGACAAGGGGTTTGGACAAGATCGGTTTTCCTTCCGGCGGCTTATAGTAACGAAAAAAAGGACGCTGCGAAATGCAACGTCCTCATTCGTCGTTTGCCATCGCAAATTGCGAAGAGGTTATCTCCGCAAGAACGTGATCTGACCGCTGAAATTCGTTACCGAAACAGATGAACGACCGTCGCCTACGTCGCCGACGATTTTGCGGCCGTCCTGTGACTTCAGGTTGTTGTTCCAGAAGTCGTTCAACGCGATCTTTCGCATCGGGGAGGCGGCGACTAAACGGAACGCTGAGTTGCCGGGGATGCGAATCGTGATATCGCCCTTGTTTGATTTGAACTCGTAAGTGCCGCCGCGTGAAAACTCGCCGTCGAAAAAGATGTTTCCGATAACGTTTTGCGCGACTACTTGCGAAGCGCTGATGTTGGTCAACTCGATGTCGCCTTCAGATGACACGTGAGCGCGGACCAGGCCGCCGCGGATGTTTGCGACGCTGATGTTGCCGCGGCGCGTTTCCAGATCGACGGAAGAATTCACGGGCACTTGCAGTTTGAAATTGACGTCGCCGACGTCGCCGCGGCCGCGATTGTCGCTCATGACGTCGATCATCAGGCATTGATCGATCTGCTTCGGAACTACTTGAGCGTTCTTCGATTCGAGCGTCGCCGTCATCCGGATCTCGTCTTTGTTCCAGGATTCGACGACGATGGTCCCGGAGATGTTGCGCAACTCAACGCGCACATTCTTCCCACCCGGATAGCGCTTGGACACTTGCTGTTGAGCGCTAACGACGAGGGCTGAACACAGTAAGATAAAAGCGAAGAGGCCACCCACAAGGCAGGCGAAGACTGGCGGGCGGCAAGTTAAGAATCTAGTTTTCATCAGTGTGGGGCTTCTATCAAAAACAAACTTCAGGCGCAACGCACTTCTCATCAGCGCCTGAATCACAAATCGGAAAACTCTTTGAGCAGCGCGAGCTTGTCGTTCAGCGCGTCGTTGAGCATCTGTTCGGAAAACTCGTCGTGGGGATTCCGTTTCAGCTCATCCATGGAATTTGCAACTGCCTGGTTGATGACCTGCATGTTGCGATCGAAGGCGTCGCGCATGTCCGGACTCCAGCGAGCCTTGTTCAGCTCAACTCGCTGGTTCCAGTAGTTGATTACCTGCTCTCTCTGCCAAACGCGTTCGTCTACGTTGGATTTATACGCACTCGCCTGAATAGTGGGGACGCTGGTGTTCCAACGGCGCAATCCGACAACGGTAGCCAATGATACTAGCAACACGATCGCGGCTGTAAAAGTGGCCAGCTGCGGCAACGATAACTCCCACGTGCGGCCGAATATGCGTCCTAGAAAGGAGGGCTGACGCTCCACAGGCGCCGTCGTTATGCCACGCTGCTCCGCTTCGATCACATTTCGAATGCGAAGCCACAGGGCCTGTTCATTTGGCGGCGCCTCGTATTCGCCTCGGCGCTTATGGCAAAAATCCACAATTGCCGTCAAATCGTGGCGTACGCTCTCGCAATCCAAACATTCATTGAGATGCGTATTAAGGATGGACTCATCGCTGCGGCTGATTGAGCCGTCGACGAAATCGTGGATGAGTTCCTGACACTGCTCGCAGTTCATTGCTTACCACCTTCGTTCTGTCGCACTGGCACACACATATAGAAAATCGAACTGTTTTTTCGACAGAAACCTTCTGGTTGTTATCAATCAAGGGAAGACTGCGCTTTGAGCCGGATCCGACAATTTAAAATCACCGGCTGCTAGCTTCGAGGCTATTCGGGCTCTTTCTGTTGCCTCAGAAGCCCGCGCAATTTCATCCTCGCCTTATGTAATTGCGACTTCGACGTGCCGACCGAACACCCGAGCATTCTGGCGATCTCCTCGTGCTCGTGGCCTTCAATGTCGTGCAGCGTAAAAACCGTTCGGTAGCCGGGCGGCAGTTGGGCAATCGCCTTATCAAGGGCGATGCGGTCAACCACCGGCATTGAATTCGGGTTTTCCGTGCCTTTTACGATTTGAATTGGCGTCTCGCCGTCCTCAGTCGTCTGTTCCATGCGCACGCCGCGTTTGCGGAAGTGCATGAGCACCTGGTTGACGGTCAGGCGGTGAAGCCAAGTCGTAAAAGCCGATTCGCCCCGAAAACTACCGATTTTTCTAAAGAGCTGTATGAAGACCTCTTGAGCGAGATCTTCGGCCTCCGAGACGTTGCCGGTCATTCGCAGGCAGAGCGAATAGACGCGACGATTATGGCGCTGGTAAAGCTGCTCGAAAGCTGCCATGTCTCCCTGGGCGGCTCTCTGCCCCAGCTCATAGTCTGTCGTTTGCGGTGTCTCGGATTCGGCTGCGGTCACGTGCTCGTTTGCTCGGGCAAGCTGGGAAGAATCTCACAACTTCCGGCTTGTACGGCACGATTTTTCACGCTTTCGCCAGTTTCAAGGGAGCGGCACTTTCCTGCTAACGACCCGCGTGGGGATGCGGTGTCAGGTCCAGTACCCTCAAACGCGGCTGTGATGCGGCGCTTTGAGCGCGTCGTTGCCTTGCCCGAGTCTAAAAATAGTGATTTCCTCAGCCGCTTCCGTTGATTTACGGCTGGATTGCAGGATATCCGTGTTTCCTATTCACGTCCAGTACGTACGGTCCAGGGAACGATAACCAACAGCTTCCGACACGTGATTTGGGGTGATTGTATCCGAGCCTTCCAAATCTGCAATCGTGCGGCTTACTTTCAGGATACGGTCGTAGGCGCGGGCGGAGAGACCGAGGCGGGTCATGGCGCTCTCGAGCATACGTTCGCTTGCGGTGTCGATCGGGCAGTGCGCCCGGATCATGCGTGGCGTCATCGCGGAGTTCGCAAATATCTTCTCGTTCTTGAACCGGCGCAGTTGCCGCTGCCGCGCCTTCATCACGCGGTGACGAATGACGGCCGAGCTGTCGGTGTCCGACGTTTCATCGCCTCTGAGCTCGCGGAACTTCACGGCCGGTACGTCGATGTGAATATCGATGCGGTCGAGCAATGGTCCGGAGATGCGGCCGACATAACGCTGGATCTGCAACGGCGAACAGCGACACTCGCGCGTCGGGTCGTTCCAGAAACCACAAGGACACGGATTCATTGCGGCCGCGAGCATGAACGACGCGGGAAACGTCAACGACATCGCCGCGCGGCTGATCGTCACTTGCTGGTCTTCCAGCGGCTGTCGCAGCACTTCCAAAACAGTGCGATCGAACTCCGGCAGCTCGTCGAGAAACAACACACCCTGATGCGCAAGTGAAACCTCACCGGGCCGCGGCACACTGCCGCCACCAATAAGCCCCGCATCACTGATCGTATGGTGCGGCGATCGAAACGGCCGTTCTGTAACGAGTCCGGCGCGTCCAGTCAGACCAGCTACGGAATGAATCTTCGTCAATTCCAGCGCGGCGTCGAATTCGAGCGGCGGCATGATCGTCGCCAGACGCTTGGCGAGCATCGTCTTTCCGGAGCCCGGCGGCCCAATCAACAGGATGTTATGCGCCCCGGCACTCGCTATCTCCAACGCGCGCTTCGCCGACATCTGCCCGCGCACTTCTTTGAAATCGACGCTATAGTGTTCGGTGCGTGCAAGCACCTCCGCGGCGTCGACGAGCAACGGCGCAGGCGGATGTTCCGAACGCAGATCGGCAATCAGGTTTACGGCACTGCGCAAATCCGCGACCGGATAGACGTTGATGCCGAAGACGACCGCGGCTTCTTTCGCATTCTCCTCCGGCAGTATCAAGTGACGAATCGACGCTTCGCGCGCGAGGATCGCGATCGGCAGCGCGCCTTTGATCGCGCGCACACGCCCGTCGAGCGAGAGTTCGCCAACACACAACACATGGATGAGACTGTCGGCTTCGGCGAGGTCGCCGTTCGCGCCGAGAATGCCCAACGCGATCGGCAGATCAAAACTCGCGCCCTCTTTGCGCACGTCGGCGGGCGCGAGATTGATCGTCGTCTTTTGCAGCGGAAATAAGTAACCGCAGTTCTGAATCGCCGCACGAATGCGTTCGCGCGACTCGCGCACGGCGGCATCCGGCAGACCGACAATGGTTACAGATGAGATCTGATCGTTATCGCCGCGAGTTGCGGCCAGATCGACCTCGATATCTACGAGGTCGGCGTCGATTCCATAGACTGCGGCGGAAAGAGTGCGATAGAGCATGTGAGGAAGCTCCTGATCTTAAAGTGAGGAACATTAATTTTAAGAACTACAAAAACTTAACGACGGCGCGAAGGTGCGGCAGCCGTAGTTGACGGAACCTTGATCTGCTGTCCGGCTTTCAACTCAGCGTCAACGGGAATACCGTTCAACCGAGCAACATCGTTCGCGTCGAGACTACGGCTGGCGGCGATGCGCGCAATCGTGTCACCTTTGCGAGCACGAACAGTATCGATACCGGCTGGTATCGCGCCAACCTGCGCAGGCGCACCAGTCGCTCTCACCCATTTCGTGAGTCTGACGTTACTGTTCGGAACAACGAGCTTGGTTGCCGACTTCAGATCGACGCCCGCATTGAACGCTTGAAGTTGGGCAACGTTGATGCCGGTCCGATTCGCGACGCTTTGCAGGTCTTCACCCTGCGCCACGGAAATGATGCGTGCAGTTTCACGTCGCTCGGGAGCGATGCGCTGGAGCAAGTGAGCAAACTGCTTCGAACGTCCTGCCGGCACGCGCACGTCGTAAGTCTCCCCGCGCGGCGTGATGTCGCGTTTCAATTCCGGATTCAACGTACGAATGTGATCGACACTGGTGTCAGTCGCATCGGCAACAAGCTGCAAACTGGTCGCGGTCGGGACACGGACGACGTCGTACGACCACGGTGCATCAGGCTTGATTCCTTTGAATCCATACTTCTCAGGATTCTTCGCGATCAAGATCACGGCCAGGATGTTCGGCACGTAGTTGCGAGTTTCCTGAGCGATGTACGGATAGATCATCCAGTAGTTGGAACTGCCGGCGCGTGCGATGGCGCGGTCGATGTTGCCTTCGCCTGTGTTGTAGGCCGCCATCGCCAGTTCCCAATTGCCGTTATAGCGATCTGCAAGCCACTTCAGGTAGCGAGCTGAGGCACGCGTCGATTGTTCGATACTGTTGCGCTCGTCGATGTAAGCATTCTGGCGCAAGTTGTACTGGCGTCCAGTGCTGGGAACGAACTGCCACAAACCGGAAGCTGAGGCCCACGACACTGCTCTGACTTTCCACGCGCTTTCAACCTGGCCCAACCACGTGATATCGAGGGGCACGCCTTCTTCCGCGAAGATCTTGCGCGCGATCTTCATGAACTGACCCGAACGACGCAGACCGCTTTCCATCGTCGTGCGGCCGCGGCCCTGGTAGTAGTTGATGTATCCCTGGATCAGCGGATTGAGCGTGAAAGCAAAGTTAACGTTCTTCTTTGCTGCCTCGAGATCCTCGGCATCTTTGTTCGTGAAAGTTGTTTCGTTGGGATCGAGAACGAGCTTGCTCAACTCGTCGAGCGGCGAAGGTTCAAACTTCTGATCGCGAAAACCGACTTGCGCAGGCGTCGGAGTCTTTGCCGGTTCCTGCGGCTGCTGCGTGGTGTTCTGCGCCACCAGGGTCGTGGTCGCGGTGTTAGGAGCGACCGGCTGCTGCGAAGGAACTTCTTCTCGATAGATACGCTCGACTAACTCGAGATAATAGGTCTGCAACCGTTGGCTTGCGCGAACGTCGAAGCCCGACTCCAGAATGGAATCGACGGCCCGATCAAACTCCTGCCGCGCCTCGTTGCGCTTGCTGTCTTCAAGATTGAGTTTGCCCTTGCGGAAGTGATCTTCAGCGCGCGCGATGACCTGCGCGATGCGCGCTTCTGATTGTTCGACTTCAGTCGGAATCGATCGGGCAGAAGAGGCTGCTGGAATCTGTGCGTAACTGCTGGCCGCTGAAGCGACGAGCACCGTTAGTAAAGCCACACGGGCCATCAAACGAGGGAAGCTCGCTGACATCAATTCGTCGTTCTCCTTACAAAGTTAGATGCGAATACGCGTGTGGCCTTCCGGGAAGGAAAATCACAACGGCTGCATTCACTTTTTCAGGTGCGGTATCTAATGGCTCCTCTATGATTTGGCTACAGCCAGACTCACGCTAAAGGAGCCCGAAAATCACCTCGGAGGTTACCACACGGTTTTTTAGAGTGTCAAACAAATGCCTAGCTTGAAACAAGCCCAATCAGTAACTTTTTCCACCAAAGTCGCTCTCCGGGCCGGTCAGGATAAAGATGCCTGCCCCGAACCCGAGGTTGCGCGCACGTGAAGCTTAACGCGCTTCGCCACTGACTCGTTGCAAAAATTTAGGAAC
Source organism: Acidobacteriota bacterium (assembly GCA_046732535.1). Classification (GTDB taxonomy): domain Bacteria; phylum Acidobacteriota; class Blastocatellia; order Pyrinomonadales; family Pyrinomonadaceae; genus PSRF01. The sequence continues at coordinate 22,000 of JBKPNH010000017.1, read as the reverse complement.
ACAGTTGACGAATTGAGCATTGTTTTCATACACCACGCGGCGGATCAGTTTTGTAACAAAACGGTTAAACCTCCTCAGAGCAACTATTACCGCAGCAATCCCTTCGTACTGCGCGGATGGTATAGCGGTTGCCCGACAGTTAATGGCTCTCTCAAACTATCGATGAGGCAGTCCCAGGAAAAAATATGTCTACTGTAGTTAAAAGAGAAGCGCGATTTCATGAGTTCCCGAAGCCAGTTGACGTCTCCGTCGCCCCGGCCAAATCCGACTTGTTCTTTAACCGCGAACTGAGCCTTCTGGCGTTTCATGCGCGAGTTCTGGAAGAAGCGTTCGACAAAAGTAACCCGCTGCTGGAAAGACTGAAGTTCCTTTCCATCTTCTCGTCAAACCTGGACGAGTTTTTTATGATCCGCGTGTCTGGGTTGAAGGAAGAACTGGAACAGGGAATAACTGACGTCTCTCCGGACGGCACGACACCGGCCGAACAGCTCGCCCGAATACACGAGCAGGTCACCAGACTCGTCGATGCACAGGCGCGATGCCTGCGCGACGATATCTTGCCGCAGTTGAAGCAGACGGGCATACAACTCGTCTCTTACGATTCCCTTTCGCGTCACGAGAAAGAGGATCTGAAAGAATATTTCATAGAGAAGGTCTTTCCGGTTTTGACGCCGCTGGCAGTCGACCCGAGCCATCCGTTTCCGTATATCTCGCCGCTCAGCGTAAACATCGGCTTGATGGTCGAGGCGCCGAAAGAGATGAAGTTGCTCGGCCGCGGAAAGACGTTGCAATCGCGATTCGTGCGGATAAAGGTTCCGTCAGTAATGCCGCGGCTCGTGCCGATTGGGTCGGGTACGCGTTTCGTGCTGCTTGACGAGATCATCGAAGCAAACATCGATTCGCTGTTTCCGGGAATGCACCCGGGAAGCTGTCATCGTTTTCGCGTGACGCGCGATGCTGACATCGAGATTCGTGATGAGGAAGCGGAAGATCTTCTCAGCATGATTCAGGAAGAATTGCGGCGGCGAAAGTTTGGGACACCCGTGCGGCTGGAGATCTCGCCCGATATGCCGCAGGAGATGATCGACTACCTGACGACGGAGCTCGAACTCGAACCAGAAGACGTTTACGTCTTTGACGGTCCACTGCATATTCAGGACTTGATGTCGCTTTACGACGTCGATCGCCCGGATCTGAAAGACGCCCCGTTCGCGCCGACGGTTCCCGATTGGTTCACGGAGCACAAGACGATCTTCGATGCCATCAAGGAGCGCGATCGCCTGTTGCACCATCCGTACGATTCGTACGACTGCGTGACCGGCTTCATCAATCAGGCTGTGGAAGACGAAGACGTCGTCGCGATCAAGATCTGTTTGTATCGCACCGGACCAGACTCTCCGATTCCACCTGCGTTGATCCGCGCCGCCGAACAAGGCAAGCAGGTCACGGTGTTGATCGAACTGAAGGCGCGGTTCGACGAGGAGCACAACATCGAATGGGCGCGGAAACTCGACTATGCCGGCGTACACGTCGTTTACGGCGTTAGTGGTCTGAAGACGCACGGCAAGCTGACGCTGGTGGTTCGTCGTGAAGGCGAGTCGTTGAAACGCTACGTCCACATCGCGTCCGGCAACTACAATCCGACCACGTCATGCGTCTACACCGATCTCGGTCTGTTTACAGTCGACGATGAGATCGGGCGTGACGCCACTGAACTGTTCAACTACCTGACCGGTTTCTCAAACCAGAAGGAATATCGAAAACTGATGGTCGCGCCCGTTGCGTTGCGCGAAGACTTGAACGAGCTTTTCGACCGCGAGATCGCACACAAGCGCAACGGAAGGCCGGCGCATGTCGTAGCCAAGTTCAATCGACTTGCGGATCTGCAGGTAGTCGAGAAGCTATACGAGCTCTCGCGCGCCGGTGTGAAAGTGGATTTGATCGTGCGCGGTATCTGCATCCTGCGGCCGGGGATTCCAGGCTTGTCTGAAAACATCACGGTACGCAGCGTAGTGGGCCGGTTTCTCGAGCACAGCCGCGTCTTCTGGTTTGCGAACGGCGGCGACGATGAAGTCTACATCGGCAGTGCCGACTGGATGTCGCGTAACCTGAAGCACCGGATCGAAGTAGTCGCGCCGGTGACTGAGCCGGATGCGAAACGCTACTTGCGGGACGTGTTGCTCAACGCCTATCTGCGTGACAACACGAAGGCCCGCGAACTACATCCCGATGGGACGTACCGGCCTGTTTCGACAGCGTCGGAACTCTTCAATAGTCAGACCTACTTTATTGGTCGACCGATTAGCGGGAGTTAGCGTCTCCACTACCCCCCTGTTCCCCGACAACTTCCCCATCACCGCCGCGTGCTCCGCGGACTGGAGAACCTATGACTCGTGTATCAAAGCTGCGAACAGTGATCCTGTTGGCGATCATTGTCAGCATGTCCGCGGTCGATGCCGGCGTCGCCGCGAAGTCAAAGAAGAAACAAGTCCCGCAAGGCACGCCGGTGCTTTGGCGCCGGCCGGCTGATATTTCGTCACGCGATCTTTACCTTGGCCCAGGCGGCGCGAGCATGCGGCCGGATCTGCGTCGCGTTACGTTTATTAAAGAAGAGAAGGGCGGTTACTCGAAGAAGTATCGTGTTCGCGATGCGTCCGGGCGCGAGTGGGTGGCGAAGATCGGCAAGGAAGCTCAATCGGAGACTTCGGCGATCCGGTTGTTGTGGGGAGTCGGCTACCTGACTGAAGTCAACTATCTCGTGCCGCGCGTAACGATTCCCGGCAAAGGGACGTTCAGCAACGTCAGGTTCGAAGCTCGGCCCGAAGAATGGGACCGCGTAGGCGAGTGGAAGTGGAAACAGAATCCGTTTGTCGGCGCGCCCGAGTATCAGGGTCTCAAGATCATGATGGCCCTCATAAACAACTGGGACCTCAAAGATTCCAACAACGTGATCATTCAGACTCGCGGCGATTCGGAGCTCTGGTACGCCATCAGCGATCTGGGCGCGACGTTTGGTCATGCGAGCACGACTCCGCTCTTCTGGCGTTTGACGCGCAGCCGGAACAACCCAGAGAAATACGCCGGTTCGAAGTTCGTCGAGAAGGTTAAAGGCGATCGCGTAGTGATCCACTTCGGCGGCAAGAACAGCGGACTGATGAAAAACATTACCGTGCGTGACGCACAGTGGCTCGGCGGGTTGCTGGCCCAACTCAGCGACCAGCAGATTCGCGACGCCTTTCGTGCTGCCAACTACCGGCAGGATCAGATCAACCTGCTGGCCCGGACAGTTCGCGAGAGATCGAATCAACTGGCGGCCGTGGGACAGGCCGAGCAAATCGGCGGCATTCGTTCGCGAAGAAAATACTGAGGACGGCCGATGCGGTCTGAGCAAAAAAGGAAACAGGAAATCATCACGCTGATCGTGGTGTTCGCCGGTGTGCTGGTGGTGACGGCGCTGGCCGTTTACTACCTCGGCACCAGCAAAGAATCGGCGCCAACCACGACACGGCAAACAGAACAACCCCCGCCAACGATTGAAGTACCGGGCGGTCAAGCCACTCCGGCGCCGCGCGTTGAAAACCGCGGCGAGGATAGCTTTATCGATCGCATGTTTGGTATCCACACGAGCGGTGCGCACGTGCTTGGCGACTCGTGGGCTGAAACGATGGGCCGCATCGTGCTGCGGTTTCTGCTCGCGGCGCTGCTTGGCGCTGCGTTAGCGTTTCGGCCCCGCAAGAAAGTGCTTGCATTGAAGCGGAATCCTTACGTCGCGCAAACGCAAATCCTGTTGGCGATCGTCGCGGCGGCGTTGATGATCGTCGTCGGCGATAACGCGGCGCGGGCGTTCGGTATTTTCGCGGCGGTGTCGCTCGTTCGCTTTCGCACGAACATTCGCGATCCGAAAGAGATCACTGTGCTGCTGATCAGTCTCGCGCTCGGACTTGCTTCGGGAGTTGGGCGTTGGGACCTGGCGCTGGTATTAGCGTTCTTCGCGCTTGCTGTGTTGTGGTTGCTGGAGTGGCGCGAACCGGAGTTGGTGTTTCGCTCGATGGAGCTGAAAGTCACGACGAAGAGTGTCGTGTCGACGCAGAAAGCGTTGCGTCAGGTCTTCAAGCAACATGGATTTGATAAGGAGTTGCGAGCTGTGGATCGTGAGGCGAGTGAAGAGTCGCCGGGAAGTATCGTCTACTCAGTTGACGTGAGCCCGACTGTCAGCACCGATGAGATCAGTGCTGACATTCTCGCGCTCGACGGTCAAAACGTTGAAGGCATTGAATGGGATCAGAAGAAGAGCTACTCGTACCTCTACCAGTAATCCGTGATTACTGTTTCACGTCGGCAGTTGCGGCTGCCGCAGTCTTGTGGAAACTGCCGGCGTAGTCTTCGACGAACTTCTTCATGTTGCCGTGTCCCCAGCGAGTGTAGAAGTCGTACTTCTTCATCTCAGCGTAAACCTGGTCGAAGTCCCAGCCGTAATGATTGAAACGATAAACCGCACCGATCACGCCCGTCCGGTGACGCCCGCCGGCGCAGTGTACGTAAAACTTACCGGTCGCGGGGTCGTCAACTAGCTTCAAAAACTCCTGGATTTTCGCCGCGGGAGGATAGTCTTTGTCGCTCATCGCGATGTTGACGTAACGCATTCCCAGCGCTTCGGCGTTCGTCTTTTCGTAATCCTTCGGATCGTCGCGCAGATCGATAATCGTCTTGATTCCGAGCGCTGCCAACTCCTGATATTCCTGTTCCTTAGGCTGACCGCCCCGGAAGAATCGCTCGTCCATCTGGCCGAAATTCTTGATGCTGACGGCAGGACTTTTCTGTGGTTCCTGGGCAAAAGTGGCTACTGAAGATAGTGAAATGAAGGAAACAATTGCGAACAGAACAAAAGCGTAATTACGTCTTATCGTGGTCATCCAATCTCCTTGTAAATGGTATTCCGGAATCAGATTCTCCAGTGAACTGGATGGTTGTACTTCACTTCATTTAAAGATGACTGCATCGATCTCATGCGGGCCTGGCGGTCGCTGCCTGGGGCATCCGTTGCGGACGCGGCCCGGACGACACCGGCGGCACTACCTTCTCTCCCAATGCCTCGCGAAACACCTGCCGCATGTTGTCGACAAAGACAAAGCGAATGTCCTTGAACGGCTCTTTCGGCACTTCATCCAGGTCGCGGCGGTTTTGCTGCGGAAGGATGATCGTCGTTACGCGCGCGCGGCGCGCGGCGAGCACTTTTTCCTTCACGCCGCCGATCGGCAACACGTTACCACGCAGGGTAATCTCGCCTGTCATCGCAACGTCTTTGCGGACTGGCCGCGTCGACAGCGCTGACACCATCGCGGTCGCCAACGTGATGCCGGCGGACGGCCCGTCTTTCGGAATCGCACCCTCGGGAATGTGAATGTGCAGATCGTAATTGTTGAAGTCTTCTTCGGCGATGTCCAGCTCCTTCGCGCGCGACTTCGCATACGAGTACGCGGCCTGCGCTGATTCACGCATCACGTCGCCGAGTTGACCGGTCAAGACAAGATTGCCCTTGCCCTTCATTTTCAGCGCCTCGATGAAGAGCACGTCGCCGCCGACCGCGGTCCATGCCAGACCGGTTGCGACGCCGACCTGGTCCTTCTTCAAAGCTTCTTCGGGAATGATCTTCGGCGCGCCGAGAAACTCGTGGAGGTTTTTCAGTGAAACGCGGATGGCGCCTTTATGCCCTTCCGCGATCTTGCGCGCGACTTTGCGGGAGATTCTTCCGATCTCGCGTTCCAACTGCCGGAGTCCGGCTTCCTGCGTATATTGCTGAATGATCGCCGTCAGCGCTGTCTTCGAAACGTTGAGGTCGCGCGCGGTGATGCCGTTTTCGTCCATCTGTTTAGGCAACAGGTGACGCAGCGCGATCTCACGCTTCTCTTCCTCGGTGTAGCCTGCAAGTCGCAGCACTTCCATGCGATCACGTAACGCGGGCTGGATCGTGTCGAGAATGTTGGCCGTGGTCATGAAGATCACGTTCGACAGATCGAAAGTTACGCCGAGATAGTTGTCGCGGAATGAATTGTTCTGCTCGGGGTCGAGTACTTCGAGCAACGCGGATGACGGGTCGCCGCGGAAGTCAGCGCCGACTTTGTCGATCTCGTCCAGCATGATGAGCGGATTGTTCGTGCCCGCCTGTTGCACCGCTTGAATGATTCTTCCGGGCATCGCGCCGACGTAAGTCCGGCGGTGGCCGCGGATCTCCGCTTCGTCGTGAACGCCGCCCAGCGACAGTCGCACAAACTTTCGATCCAGAGCGCGCGCGATGGACCGTCCCAGCGACGTCTTGCCGACGCCCGGAGGGCCAACGAGACAAAGGATCGGACCTTTCGGTTTTTCTTTCAGCTTGCGCACGGCGAGCGCTTCAAGGATGCGGTCTTTTACTTTCTCGAGACCGTAGTGATCCTCGTTGAGAACTTTTTCCGCTTTTTGCAGATCGAGATTGTCGACTGAGGAACGCGACCACGGCAGATCGGTCATGATCTCCATCCAGTTGCGCAGGGTTGCGGTTTCCGCTGCGTCCGGGTGCATTCGTTCGAGTTTCTTGAGTTGGCGAAGGGCTTCTTCTTCGGCGGCCTTCGGCATCTTCGCGGCTTCGATCTTTTCTTTGAACTGCGCCGTCTCTTCGGCAAGCTCGTTGCCCTCGCCGAGCTCGCTTTGAATGGCTTTCAGTTGCTGCCGCAGGTAGAACTCGCGTTGCGAACGATCGATGTCCGCGCGTGCCTGCGTGTTGATCTCCTGTTGGACCGTCAGAACTTCGATCTCCTTGTTGAGAAGATCGTTTACGCGACGCAAACGCGTCGTCGTGTCGGCGATGTCGAGCACGGACTGCGCGTCTTCGACTTTCAACTCCAAATTAGACGCAGACAGATCCGCGAGGCGCCCGGCGTCGTCGAGGTTTGCGATGATGGCCATCACTTCCGGCGAGATGTTCTTGCCGAGGTTGATCGCTTTCTCCATCGACGCGCGAACGTTGCGCACCAATGCTTCGACTTCCAGCGAGCGCTCCGGCGGCAGTACCTCCTGCATCACGCTGACGCGCGAGCGCAGATACTCGCCCGTGGCATCAACCGATTCGATGTGGGCGCGCGAAAGTCCCTGGACCAGGATGCGAATGCGTCCGTCAGGTAGCTTCAGCATCCTCATAATGACGGCGGCCGTGCCCACCGAATACAGATCCTCGGCAGTGGGTTCTTCCTTGTCGAGATCTCTTTGTGAGGCGAGCAGAATCATCCTGTTCTCGCCCAGTGCTTCGTCGACCGCCCGAATCGATTTTTCGCGTGACACGAACAGCGGCACGATCATGAACGGATAGATCACGATGTCGCGCAATGGCAGCACCGGCAGTTCGTTGGGGATCTGTAACTGTTGGTCGGATTCGGGTGTATCGATTGCTTCCGTAAACTCTGGTTCTTTTACGATTGCCATGGTGTAGCTTTCACTCCCCTGGAAGTGATGCGTCTTGGTCCCTGGGCCCAAAAACTATTCTTTAGCTTCGTCCTGAACTGTAATAACGACCTCACCTCCCCTTCGATCTTCGATCTTCGGAAGATGAATGTGAAGCACGCCGTTCTTCAAACGGGCAGTGGCGTCGTGAATACTAAAGGTCCAACGCAGGTGAACGACGCGGCCAAACTTGCCGTAACTGCGCTCGGAACAGAGATACTGCATGATACGCCGCCGGGCCGGCCGTCGTTTCTTTTCACCATAGATTCTGAGCTTGGTGTTGCAAAGGCCGATTTTTATTTGATCGGCGCTGACGCCGGGAAGCTCGGCGCGGACGATGATCATCTTTTCCGTTTCACAAACATCGACGGGCGGAGCCCACGCGCCCGACACCAACGGATTTTCCGTTTCCGTCGCTTCCTGTAAAGCGGCGAACAGGCGTCCCACGCGATCGCGCAGCCGCTGCAGTTCGAGTCGTTCTAATCCTGTCGCGCGAATTGGTTTGATCATTGCCTCATGCGCCGGAATGCCGCGCTACTTTCTCCCTGTTGCGCTCGTATTCCGCGTGCGGACCAAATGCTTCAGCTCCGTCATGAACTCCGACACGTCTTCAAACTCGAGATATACGGAAGCGAACCGAACATATGCGACTTTGTCGAGTTCTTTCAAGCGCCGCATGATCATCTCACCAATCTTACTCGTAGGACGTTCACGTTCCGGCGATTCCTGCACATACTTTTCGATTGCATTTACGATGCTGTCCAGCTTTGTAGATGGTACTGGCCGCTTTTCACAGGCGCGCAACAATCCCGCCATTACTTTGTTGCGGTCGAAGGTTTCTCGCCGGCCGTCTTTCTTTACGACCATGTAAGGTATCTCGTCGATGCGCTCGTACGAAGTGAATCTTCGCTCACAACGAAGACATTCTCTACGGCGGCGAATCGCATCGCCTTCACGCGATTCGCGCGAGTCGACCACTTTGTCTTCGAGATAACCGCAGAACGGACATTTCATCTCATTGAACCTCGCCAACAGGGTTCTCAAAATCTTTGCTTGAAACCAGTGTTCTTAAACGTGAAAGGCTCAAATCTCCACGGACAGCATAGAAAACGCCAAACAGCACGGCTGGACCAAAATCCACCAGGTGCAGCACGATCGAGACGGCCGCCGCCATCTCCTTTTCCACTCCCAGAAATAAAAACCCGGCAGCAGTGGCCGCGTGAAACGCGCCGGCGGCCCCGCCTGGCGTCGGTACGAGTGATCCGACCAATGACCACCCCAGAATAAAAACCGTTTCGGATGCGCCGACACGCAGGCCAAACGCGTGCATCACCAGAAAATTCGCCAGCGCGATACCGAACCAAAGCGAAACCGTCCAGCCAATCGTCTCCGCCAGCTCGCGGGCGTTTACCAGAACGCGCAACGCCTGTGACAACTGTTCGAGTATCCGCATGACCAGTTTCGCCAGTCGCTGCGGAACAAAAGGCCGGCCCAGCAAATACCGATCGAGAATGTGAATTAACCAGGTCGATTTCTTTCGATACCAGATCAGGAACACGATTCCCAGAATGGTGGCCGTCAGCATTCCCAACCCGACGAGCCGGACACGCTCGAATGAAACATCCAACGTCACCCTCGGTCGAAACCAGATGAGATTCAGGGCGAACATAAGGGCGACGGCCGCCATATCGTAGATACGTTCAACCAGTATCGTGACCAGCGAAGCGCTTGGCCGAACACGCGGGTCGCGCATCGGCAGCACGACCGGCCGCACCACCTCGCCGGCCCGTCCGACCAGAAAAACGGCGCTGAAACCAATTGTAGTCGCCGCGAAGAGATCGGAAAGACGCGCGGCGCCGAGTGGTTTTAGCAGTGCCCCCCAGCGAAAAGCCCGAACGAGGTAGGCAAGGCAGATGATCGCGACGGCGATTATCAGCAGGTACGGGTTCGCGTTGCTGACCCGCTGACCGACCTCACGCCAGTCGAGATTGCGCCCAAACCACCATAAAAGAGCTGAGGCGAGAAGACAGAGAGCGACGAACTCGATGTATTTTCGGTAGCTTTGCGCTTTCAAGTCTTTTCCGCGATCAGGGGAAACCACAATATCTTGGGTCGGTCGCACAGGCTACTACAGCGCGGTGACGAGGGCAAGAAATCCGTGTTTGAACGTTGAGCGAAACACGGATATGACAGATACTGATAACGCGGAACTTTAGGACGGACAGCATCGTAAACCGCTGCTGACAAGAGGTTGGCCGCCTTTAAATTTCCCAACGCAGGGTACCCGGAGAAGAAACGTGGGGGCTGTTAAGGCTTTGGCAATCAATGAAGGAGCCGAATTGGTTCGCAGGTGTCGCGCGGGCGACGGCGCGGCGTGGGAAGAGATCGTGCAAAATTATTCCCGTCGCATTTACAACCTCGCCTACCGATTTACCTCCCGAGCAGATACCGCTGAAGATTTGACCCAGGAAGTTTTCGTCAGGGTCTACCGCTCTTTGGATCAATACGACCCGAAACAGGGCGACTTGCAGAACTGGCTGATGCGGCTGGCTCGCAATTTGATTATCGACGACTACCGGAAACGTCAGCGTACGCCGCACGATAATCATGCCGACGATCTCGCCGATCACAGTTACCACTTGCACACGCGGACTAATTCCGTGCAGCAAGAGATGGAACGGCGCGAGCTCGGTTCACAAGTTCAGGCGGGCATCGACAAACTCTCGCCGGATCTGCGCACGTGCGTGATCCTGCGCGACATCGAGGAGCTTAGTTACCAGGAGATCGTCGATCTCTTGAAGATTCCGGAAGGAACGGTGAAGTCGCGAATAAATCGCGGACGGATCGAGTTGGCGAAGATTTTGCGACGAATGAAAGTCGTAGCTATGAGTGAAGCATAGGCGCGCGGGCGCGAAAGTAAACACTCATTCCGCGTGTGGGCAGACGGTGGAATGAGCGGGAAAAAGTGGGGCAGGAAGCGAAAACATAATGCTATGTGTGGATTTTGAAACTCAATTGACCGACTACATTGAGGGCGTAGTGGGTCCTGAAACTAACCGGCTGATGGGCGAGCACGCGATGCGCTGTCCTATCTGCCACGAAACACTTTCAGCGGTACGAAGCACGATGGAAGCATGTCGCACTGCGACTGTGCCTTCACCATCAAGAGAGCTCGAAGCGCGCATTTTGCAAAAGACCGTTCCCGATACGGCAATGACCTGCGAGGAGTTTGAGGAGTTGTTGACCGAATACCTCGACGGCTTCTTGCCGGCGCACATGTATCACCGCTGGGAACGTCATGCGGCGCTTTGCGATAGCTGCACTGAACTGCCCGGTGCAGTAGTGCGATCGATCGGCGCTTGCTACACATACATTTCGGAAGAGAAACCGGTGCCTGCGGGATTGAACGAAAGGATCCTGCAAGCGACGTTGGGAACAGTGACTCCACAGGAGATCAAGGCGCCCTGGAGATCGCGTGCTGCGTCGCGTTTCCGGTTGTGGCTGGATCCAATCATTTCGCCGCAGCTCGCAACGGTGGCGACGATGTTGCTGGCCGCAGTGCTCGTGTTGAGCAGCACGGTTTCAGCGGATGGTTCGATCAGCGGCGTTTACGATGCAGGGCTGCAACTGGCGGAACGAACCGCGGGCCAGACCCAGAAGTTGTCAATAGACGTGAAGCCGGCTGCTCCGGAGCAAAACTCTCCGGCGCCCGCTTCGCAAAAACATGCCGCCGATCAACAGCAGGAGCATCCTGGCGCAAAGCCGGATAGCAACGGCCACAATAACCGGTGAGGAGTAAGTTTTAAGATGATGTACTGTGGCTACCATGCTAAGAATCCCGCGGTGGTTCAGTGCAATCAGTGCTCGCGCTGGTTATGCCCTGCCTGTGATCATCGTGTGCGCGGATTTCCGTTTTGCCAGGATTGCATAGTGGCCGGCGTTGAGCTTCTGCGTCATTCTTCGCACGCCAGTCCGGGGAACATTCTGCGAAGGAAGAGTTCGCCGTTCGTGGCAACGCTGCTTTCGTTCGTTCCCGGATTGGGCGCGGCCTACAACGGTCAAACGTCGAAAGCAATCGTGCATTTCGCCATCTTCGCGAGCTTCTTTCAGATGGCAGTGTTGACGCAGGGCGTGCTCTTCTTTGTTCTCGGCGTTGTAGGCACCTGGCTATTTGCCGCTGTGGACGCATGCAGGACAGCGCAGTTGATGCGCGCGGGCCTCTCGCCCGATGCGGAAGATGACGTCATTGCCCGAAGGCTTTATGGAAATCCGTTCGCCTGGGGTACGACGCTGATCATCATCGGCACGATGTTTCTGTTGCACACGTTGTTGGGCGTCACGTTGCCCATCAAGCAACTGTTGCCAGTAGCGCTCGTAGCGCTTGGCGCGTACATGCTGTTTGATTACATTCGACGCGGCAAGTCGTCGGATCGTATAGTTCGCTTTGATTCGCGCCGTCCACCACCGTCGGTTGTCGCTAACCGCCCAGTGGATGCGGCAAACTTTCGCACTGGTGAGACTACGCAGTTCGCAAGGCGGGACGCGGCTCCGCTTCCTTTTGAACGCAGGTCCTGATCTTCGGTAATGGGGTTGAATATATGTGCTCTGGCATTTTAAAGGCTTTTGGTGGGTTAGGCGCCATCGTCGCTTTGATTCTCGTCGTTGTGACGTTGCTGAAACAGTTGATCACGTTGGTTGGTTTTCTGCTTGCGGCCGTGAAGATCGCCATCATCGTAATCTTCATCGCGCTCCTGGTGATGATCGGGTTGGCGATCTTCCGTGACCGCTCGCGCAGACGACGCGACGAGATTTAGCAGTTACAAATCTCAGTTTCCCAACGTTTGAGGGCTCTGAAGGGAAAGTTTCGGGGCCCTTATGTTTTTCGTATACCTTTCTTATATTTGCCTTCCAAAGTTGCAACGGTTTACGGGGCTGTGATAGGGTCACGGCCTTGCAGAACCGGCCGGATGGATTTCACCTCGGAGGGACCTTGGGGTTTTCAATCCACCCGCTGCAAATCTCAAGTAGGTTAATTTAAAAAAACTTTCCCGTAATTCGCGCAAATCGCTTTTTGGCGAGTTTGTGCTTTTCGGTTGCTGCCGCTTTGCCCCTGTTTTCACGGCAGACAACAGGAGCACCCCCAAAAATGGCCAGAGAAGACCGATTTATTTCTTTTATCATCGCCCACACATCACGTTCTCGCGCACGCGTCCAACGAATCAGAGTCGAGAAAAGATCAGTCACCATATTCTTCGCAGCTATCGCTGTGATCGGGGTTGGCTTGATCTACGGCCTGTATGGATTGACCCAGCATGCCGCTCACATCCGTATCGACATGGAGAACCAGCGCTTGCGAGCCGAGAACGAACGTCAGCGATACGAACTGGAACAGCTCAACACGCGCGTCGAGAAGGTTGAAGACACCTCACGAAAACTCGCCGAGAAATCAGGCGTCGTGGACGAAAACATTTCGGTGCCTGGAACAGGCGGACCAGCATTGCCGCTGGACGAAATGGGCCTGGCGACTCTCGCGGCGAAGATGCGCCGTCTCGAAGAAGACATGTCAGCTTACGAATCGATCCTTCGGCAACGTGGCTACACCCCTACGCTTTGGCCGGTACAGGGCACTCTCGAGGGCGGGTTTGGCGGACGGCGGAATCCGTTTAGCGGTGTCGGGTACGAGTTCCACTCCGGGCAGGACATTGAAGCTGAGTGGGGCGCGCCGGTGGTTTCGGGAGCTGCGGGGCGGGTGTCGTTTGTCGGTTGGCAAAATGGCTACGGGCAGTTGGTGATCGTCGACCACGGCGGTGGTTTGACCACCAAGTACGGACACCTTTCACACATCGACGTGCAACTCGATCAGGCTGTCGGTCGCGGGCAATTACTGGGGAAGGTCGGCTCGACGGGCCGCTCCACCGGGCCACATCTGCACTACGAAGTCCGAATCAACGATCAGGCTGTAAATCCCCTGCCTTATCTGGTTCAATCAAACTAATCGGCGTTTATAAAACACGGATGGGTGGGACGAAAATAAAACAGGCAGGCCAGTTAACCTGAGCTTTGGCTTAACTTAGCCTCTAATTTTGTTAAACATCACCCTTGACAGGCTGAACGACTTTCGCTTAGTATGCGCCGTCGTTTCGATGCAGGGCCAGCAGTTCGAGATCCCCGCATTCCCGATCCACAAGCTGTACGTCAATGAGTTTGGTTAGTTTTGCCCCCGTAAGTCTGTGCATGCTGAAATAGCGCTCCCCGCGCTTTTCATCATGCATTTTTTGTTGGTTGTGTGTTTCCGTCTAGCGCCCCTATCAATGCGCGACCCGGCTCACAAGCATTCACCCCCGATGGGAAAGCTCTATGCTTTCGCGTCCGTTTTACCGAATCGTTAGGAGGATTCGTTGTTATGTCTAGAATAACCGGTAAGGTCAAGTGGTTTAACAATTCGAAGGGCTATGGCTTCATCGAGCAGCCCGGCTCTTCGGACATCTTCGTTCACTATAGCGCTATCCAGGGCGACGGCTTCAAGACTCTCGAAGAGGGTCAGGAAGTTGAGTTTGAGGTAACCCAAGGCCCAAAGGGACCTCAGGCTGAAAAAGTGACCAAGATGTAAGGTCTCCCCGGCTTGCTTCCGCAAAGCCACTGACTTGCTTCCGGTCACGGGTCCGGTAGCCACAAGAAGAAAGGCGGCTTCGATGGCCGCCTTTTTTCTTGCCCGCATTTGTCTAACCCTTCAATCAGCTTTCGCTTTAAAACTCACATGACCGTTCTCGACCGCCACCGAAAACGTCACCCGCTCGCATCCGTGACGCTCTTTCAACCCATCAGACTTCGCCGCCACCAACCGATGAAACTTGGGAAACGAAAGAGTGTCCACCGACTCGCCACACTTGAGCTTCGCCTCGATCAGCGAGTTGTATAACTGCTGGACGATCCCGACGTCCTTGTGCACGTCGAGGCAAACAAACGAAACCGGCTCAATGTCCGTGACTTTTTCCTTCTCCACGCTCGCCCGCGCCGTTGACGCTGCATCCCGGCCCTCTTCGCGCCCCTGCATTGTGCGTCGCCAGAGATCGCGGAATGCGTTATAACGAGCAGCGAGTGAGTTGTAGCGATATCTTTGCGCGAAGGTTAAAGTTCGATCGTCTCCAAGCCGCTTGAGCACGGTTTCGACTCGGCCTTTGGTATCGTACGGCGGCCGTTTAGCGGCGCCATTGAAAAAAATGTCAAACTCGATCCTCAGTCGCCGGATGTCCTCTTCCAAACGAGTCAATTGTTCGTCCGGGCCTGGTTGCGCCTCACCACCGGCAAACTTGTTCTTTGCTTGTACTTGCTGTTTTGAGCGCAGCAGTTTGTTATCGCGTATTGCCACTTAAGCTGAATTCTCCTGAGCGAGGCGATTTTTGAGGCGGGGCGCCCGCATGAAACGCGGCTCAAGCAGTCTAGGTGGTTCAAAACTGGAGTGTCAACAGTTATTATCCGTGGTCCGTTATTCCGCAAAAACTATGTCCGATCCCATTTCTAATCTGCGGCACGTGCCCTCTGTCGATCAGCTATTGAGGACAGACGCGGCGCGCGAGCTTCGCGATGCAATTGGCGTCAAGAAGTTGACTGCCATCGCCCGTTCAGTAACTTCCGAGCTTCGCTCATCCATTCGCAGCGGTAGAACACTTACGAGTGAGTCGTTACTGACTGAAGCGATCACGCGCATGCAGGAAACCGCGAGGCTCGAAGGCCAAACGGGTATCAAGCGAGTAATCAACGCGACCGGCGTGTTGTTGCACACGAACCTCGGGCGCGCTGCGCTTTCAGTCGCCGCGCGGGAAGCGATCGTCCAGGAGGCGAGCCGGTTTTGCACGCTCGAGTACGACGTCGCCACCGGTTCGCGTGGCAAACGAGGAGCGCGCGTCGAATCGCTGCTCAAGGATCTAACCGGCGCTGAAGATGCACTGGTAGTGAACAACTGCGCCGCCGCGGCGCTGCTAATCCTGACCGTGCTCGCGGGAGACGGCGAGACGATCGTGTCGCGCGGCGAGTTGGTTGAGATTGGCGGCGACTTTCGCGTCCCCGACGTGATGGCGAGCTCGGGAACACGCACGGTGGAAGTCGGCACGACTAATCGCACTCACCTCCACGACTACAGCCGCGCTATCACCTCGAACACGCGGCTGATCATGCACGTTCATCCTTCTAACTATCGCATCATCGGTTTCGCCAGTTCGCCCTCGCTTTCCGAGCTGGCCACGCTCGCGCACGAACGTGGGCTTCTGCTTTACGAAGATGCGGGCTCCGGACAGCTCAGCGATTTAACACAGTATGGAATTGTCGACGAACCCGTCGTGAGCAGCATCATCGCTGCGGGCGCTGATGTGATCTCGTTCAGCGGTGACAAACTTCTCGGGTCGGCCCAGGCTGGTCTAATAGCGGGCCGGCGCGAGATCGTGGATCGCTTGCGGAAGCATCCACTTTATCGCGCTTTGCGCAGCGACAAGTTGCGACTCGCCGCACTGGAAGCCACGCTCGTGGCCCATCAGCGAGGCCTGGCTGCCGAAGAGGTTCCAGTCATTCAAATGTTGGCGCTGAGCCGGGAAGAAGTTGAGCAACGAGCACGAGAATTAGTTAGTCAGGTGGCGGGCGGCGAACTTCAGTTGTCTCTGGAAGACGGTGAATCGGCCGTTGGCGGTGGGGCCGGTCCAGCTTGCAGCCTTCCCACGATGCTGGTCGCCATTACCCATCCTCGGCTGAGCGCACAGGAGATTGAGCGCACGCTCCGAGCTTCATCTCCACCAATTATCAGCCGGATTTCCGAAGGAAAAGTGCTGCTGGATCTACGCACCGTAATCGCTGACGAGTTTGCCGAAGTAACTGCCGCGCTAAAAAGGATAGATTAAACAAAGGCTGGCATTGTATAATCCGTTCGCGGCTTGTGCCCCTTGAGCCGTTTTCATTCTTGACCCTAAATCCTGGCGCAACCTCAAAAGCCGGGTTCACTCGCCAACTTTGACTCGAACTAAAACAGTAAACCCATATCTCTCTGCGGGTGGCCTAAGCTTTTTTGCCGCTCTGGTTAGTTACTCGTGCTGGCGTCTCGGCGCACTGCCCGAGGTATTTCCGCGTTTTGCCGTCGCGCCGTCCACTAGTGACACGCTTGAGTCACTGAAGGGTGCGCCCGTTGCCGCTGCTGTCCTGGCAGCGTGTTCGATCGCTGTCGGGCTCGTCCTCAGCCGTTTTGGCCTGCGTCGTTCCTGGAGTTATCTCTTCTTCGGTATGGCCGTGCTGTGCAGTGGTTCGCTGTTAGCTGCCCAGTTCCTTCAGACAGATCTGATCGCCGTGCCGCTACTCGTCAGCGCGGCGCTGACTATGGTGCTGGTCCAGGTACACCGTTTATGGCGTCTGGATCGAACGTTGATCCGCACGCTGTTTACTTCGCCGACCGGCGCGGGATTCCAGAGTACCGGCGCCAACCCGAGACTGAAGAGCGGCTTGAAGCTACTCAACACTATGCTGCCGCTGACTGAAGCGATCGTGTTTCAGTGCGTCGACGGGTCGTTCGAAGCGGTCGCGCGTTTTAAGCGCTCCTCTAAAGCATCTCCCGACACGAAACGAAACTCCGTCTGGCGCGAAGGGATCCGGCTCTGCGAGCGCGCCGTGAAGAGCGGACAGTTAGTGAGTGAAATGGTCCAGGGATGTTCGACAGTTGCTGTTCCTTTAATGCACGAACGCGAAGCGGCAGGCGCGCTGTTGATTCGGCTCGTTTCGGAGTTCAGTGCCGACGACAAGCTGTTGCTCGAAGCGATCGGATCGCAGTTCGCACGCAATCTGAAGCGCGAGAGTTTTTCAAACAGTCCCGCGCGCTCGCAATCGCTGGCTTACTTTTCACACGCTGCAAACCAACGCAAGCTCGATGCGCTCAACGTTCTGAAGGCGCTGACTGTCGAGCAGCGATGTGAAGCGAGCACACTGGCCCACATGGAAGACGGCGTCGCGATCGCGTATCTCGACGGCACGTTGGCGCTGGCTAATCCGACGCTTCTGAGGTTCGCCGGTTTGAACGACGAGCGAGCTCGCACGCTTGATCTCTTCGGCTTGTTGGACAACTTTCGCACTGACGTCTTTGACGAGCCGCAGATTGCGGTGCGGCGGGTGTTGCAAACGGGAATCGAATACGAAGGCGAGCTCACGTTCGAACAGAAGAACCAGATCCTTGATCTGCGTATTTCACTATTGCGCGACCCAACGACCGATGCGAACGAACCGATCGGCATCGCAGTCTACGTAAGAGATCTGACGCGCACGAAAGAGTATGAGAAGTTAAAGAGCGACATGATCTCGCTGATGTCTCACGAGCTGCGCACTCCGCTCACCAGCATCAACGGGTTCGCCGAGTTGTTGACTGCCGACGACACGATTCCGGCCCAGGCGCGCGAATTTGTCACCATCATCGCGAACGAGTCTCAGCGAATGTCGCGCATGATCAATACGTTCCTTGCCGTCACGCAGTTGGAGCGTAAGGACAAGCAGGAAGTGCTGAAGATCCCGCTGCGGCTGGACGAAGTCGTGCGCGAAACGATCGCTTCGCTGCAACCTGTCGCGAAGAAGAAACGCATTCGTCTGATTGAACAGCCGGCGACGCGGATTCCTCCGGTGGCTGCTGACAAGAGTCTGATCACGCAAGCGGTGAAGAACCTCGTGAACAATGCGATCAAGTACAGTCCGGAGCGCACGACGGTGACGGTATCGACAGCGCTCGAGGCGGAGACAGTTCGCGTGTGTGTTGAGGATCGCGGTTACGGCATTCCTACCGAGGCTCGGGAAAGAGTCTGGGACAAGTTCTATCGCGTGGTCCGAGAAGGACAGGAAAAGGATGAAGAGTCGACTGGGCTTGGCTTGTCATTTGTGCGCGAAGTAGTCGAGCAACACGGCGGGCGCGTTGCGCTCGATTCCGAAGAAGGACGCGGATCGAAGTTCAGCTTCACGCTGCCGCGTTTATAGGATTATTTATTAATCGTGCCCCGGCAACCTTTAGCGCCGCAGATGCAGCGCTTGTCGTCCGAATGAAGCGTCGACTCGTAGTCGATCGTGATCTCCTCGCCCGGTTCGATGTCTCTCAACGCGAAGAAGAGGATGTGATCGTAGATGATCTGCATGAAGGCGTTCGGGACGCACGAGTGGTTAATGTAGTGAGTGCCGTTTCCGCCGCGGCTTCCATCAAGACTCCAGCGATTGTTGATCTCACAGATCCGCAACATCTTTCGATGCGCTCTGCGCCGCGCTTCGGCGTTGGAGATCTTCTCGCCGCTGTACTCAGCGATCTTGTGTCTTCGTTTGAAGGAGATGGTGGCGAAGCAGCCTTTGCCATGTATCGGAGAAGGCTTGATCGCTAATCCGCGGGCGAGTTGCAGCTTCACTATTTGAGTTTGAAGGTGCGGGCTATGAGATCTGTCTGGTTACGAATGCGAGTCAGCTTTTCGCGCAAGCCGGTAAACCTGAGCGCGTAGATGGTCCGGTTATCGGCCTGCAAGTAGTAAGTTCGGCCAATCATCGGCTTGCCGGTCCTCACAAACTCATACGACGCGGTCACGCCGTCGAGACGGCCGTTGAACGGATCCTGTTTGCCCTGAACGAAGCCGGGCAGAAATCTCAAGGTCAAATCCTGATCGCGTTCCGCAAGCTGCGAGGGTGTCGTTCCTGCCTCGACCACTTCTTTGCGAATCGTCAGGTACCCGTCGAGGCGGTCGCCGAAGACAAACTCGGGATGCGGATGTGTGGCGTCAGGTTCCAGGATCGCGCGCCAGGTCGCGGAAGGAAGCTCAAACGTGTATTCGACTTTGTCGTTCGAGTAGAGCTGTTGACCTAACGCAGCCGGCATCATAAAGCCAAGCAAAACCAGCGTTAGAGCTACGATCCGTTTCATCTTTATCTCCTTCTGCTCCAGCTCAGTCAGATGCCTCCGTAAAGACGTCTGGTTGCCGGAACGTCATTCGCACTGCGCAATGACGGCCCTTTGCGTCTCGAGCAATTCTTCGATTCCGCGCATGCCGAGCGCCAGGAGCGCGTCCATCTGTTCACGACTGAAAGGCTCGCCTTCGGCGGTTCCCTGAAGCTCGATGAACCGGCCTTCGCTGGTGCAGACGATATTCATATCGACTTGCGCACGCGAGTCTTCGTCGTACTTAAGATCCAGCAGCGGCGTATTGTCGACAATCCCGACGCTGACGGCAGCGACCTGGTTCGTCATTAAAGGCCGCGTGATCTTTCCGGATTTGAGCAGTTTCTTGCTGGCCAGAGCCAGCGCAACGTAGGCTCCTGTGATAGCAGCGGTGCGCGTGCCGCCATCTGCCTGAAGGACGTCGCAGTCTATGAAGATCTGGCGTTCGCCGAGCGCTTTCAAATCCGCGATCGCGCGCAGACTTCGACCGATCAATCGCTGTATCTCCTGTACTCGTCCCTGCAGTTTGTCGCGCGAATTGTCCCGCGCGGTGCGGGTTTGGGTGGCGCGCGGGAGCATCGCGTATTCAGCCGTTATCCAACCTCTGCCTGTGTTTCGCACCCATCGCGGGACACTCTCTTCGAGCGAAGCAGTACAAATGACGCGCGTGTCGCCCATAGTGATCAATGCCGAACCTTCGGCGTAGGGCAGGAAGCCCGGCTGGATGCATGTGGGCCGAACCTGGTCGGCAGTTCGTCCGTCAGTGCGCGCGAAGCTCATCGTGTCCCCAGATTTCCACTGCTTCGAGAATTGAAGGCGCGGATCCTAAAAACCGCTCCGCTACTTTAGCAAATCTTTCCGCGGCGTCGGTCACATAAAAGTGGTCGAGATCATCACAAAGACGGCGTTCCTCGTAAAGGCCGAGAGGCTCGTCGTGGATCAAACCGCGATCGTCGAGCAGGACTTCGACGTCGTGCGCGGTGGCCGCACCGGAGTCGATCAGGTTTACTTTTGTGCCGACAGTTTCGCTGATCACGTCGCGCAGGATTGGATAGTGCGTGCAGCCAAGGACCAGCGCGCCGATTGACGACCGCTTGAAATCGCGCAGGTAGTCGTGTGCGACCATGCGCGCGACGTCCGTATCGGCCCAACCTTCTTCGGCTAGCGGGACGAAGAGCGGGCAGGCGCGTTCGACGACTTCGGTGTTGGAGTCCATCGCGGCGATCGCCTGCGCGTAGGCGTGACTTTGGACTGTCGCCTCTGTTGCGATCACTCCGATCTTCTCGCCGCCGGCAATCTCAACCGCGGCGCGCGAGCCGGGCTCGATAACTCCCATAACCGGCACCTTCACCGCTCGTCGAATTGCCGGCAGCGCAAGTGCCGAAGCGGTGTTGCAGGCGACGACGAGCAGCTTGATTCCGTGTACTTCGAGAAAACGCGAATTCTCGACGGCGTAGCGTTCCACAGTTGCGAGCGACTTGGTGCCGTAAGGAACGCGCGCGGTGTCGCCAAGATATACAAAGCGTTCGTTTGGTAATCGCTCGTGGAGAGCGCGATAGACAGTTAATCCGCCGACGCCGCTATCGAAGATGCCGATGGGAAGGTTTCGATCCAAATGACGTTGTGGTTACTCGAATATCCTTGAAACGAGGACGCGAAAGCCGGGAACAGTATCGTCGACGAGCTCATCGCCTTCATGGAGGAGCCAGCGCTGACCGTCGGCGTGGAATACTTCAATCGTCCGCTTTCGAGGATTTACGTTCCAAACAGCCTTAGCTCCACACGCCAACCACTGTGAAGTCTTCTCCGCGATTTGAGTTTTTCGTTCACTCGGCGAGAGAACCTCAACAGCAAGTTCGGGCGACCCTGAACCGAAAGTCTCAGGATTTTCGACGCGTCCCTTCGGAATAAAAGCGATGTCCGGAGCACGCACGGTATCCGGATCGCTCTCGAGCTTGAATCCGGTCTCAGCGCCGCAAATGACACCTAAACCGTTTGTTTCTACGTAATGTCCTAAAATGATTGTGAGATGGCCGACAACGCGACCGTGTTCCAACTTCGATGGAGACATCGTGAGGAGTTTCCCTTTTATTAATTCATGCCGAAGGTCGTCGTCCGGCATGTTGAGCAGGTCTTCCGCAGTCATCAAGTGAGTAGTTGTGGTGCTCATATTCGTCTCTCAAGTAGTCAAAAAGGGAGTGAGGGGTTGCTCCCGCAAATTAAGGTTATGGTGGAGGCGCCGAGAATTGAACTCGGATCCAAAAACCAACGCCGAAGGACTCTACATGCTTAGTCGTTTCTCTTTCTCGTCCGCTCGCCGAAGCGAACGGACAAAATTCACTCAATGTCGAGTCAGTGAAACGACAAGACCTCGACACCAGCTAGTCCGGCTTTGTTCTCGCCCACTGCCACGGACCGAAGCAGCGGGCCAGCTCAACTGAGTGACATCTCACTCCGCGCGTATGAGCAACTTGCGGCGAGACGCTCGGTGCTTAATTAGGCAGCGAGAGCCAATTCATTGTTATTGGCAATTGTGTTTCCCTACGCGTTTTAACGAGCTGCATAAGGTAGCCCGGCATGCATCGCGACGATCGTTCAGGT
>JBKPNH010000016.1:0-43092 GCA_046732535.1 Acidobacteriota bacterium | reverse complement strand
TGAGCCGCGAAAGAAACTGCGCATCATCGTTCTCGTTCACGAAGATTTCGTCCCTCCTGATTCGTTGAACGGTCTCTCCGACAAAGAAAAGCTGGAGATCAAAACCGAGTACGACGTCGTTTCGACGTTGAAAAAGATGGGCCACGACGTCTATCCCATCGGTCTGTACAACCAGCTCAACGTGATCGGCGATGCGTTGCTCGAGCATAAGCCGCACATCGCTTTCAACCTGCTCGAGGAGTTTCACGGCTACCCGCTTTACGATCAGCACGTCGTCAGCTATCTCGAATTGATGAAGCAGGCATACACCGGCTGCAATCCGCGCGGCATGACCCTGGCGCACGACAAGGCGCTGACGAAGATGATCCTCTCCTATCATCGTCTGCTCGTGCCTAACTTCGGAGTGTTTCCTTTGAATCGAAAGGTGCGGCGGCCGAAGCGATTGAAGTTTCCGCTACTGGTGAAGTCAATCAGCGAAGAAGGATCGGTCGGAATCGCGCAGGCGTCGATCGTACACGACGACGAGAAGCTGGCGCAGCGCGTCGATTTCATTCATCGGCAGAACAAGACCGCCGCGATTGCCGAGCAGTACATCAAAGGCCGCGAGATCTACGTCGGCGTGATCGGCAACCAGAATATCCAGACGTATGCGCCGTGGGAGCTGGTGATGGAGAAGTTGCCGGATGGCGCTGAGAACATCGCGACTTTGAAAGTGAAGTGGGACCCGACGTACCAGGAGAAAGTCGGCGTCAAGACACGCGCGGCGGATTTGACGCCCGAGCAGATCAAGACCCTGGAACGGTTGTCCAAACGTATCTATCGCTATTTGTTCTTGAGTGGTTATGCGCGGCTGGATTATCGAATGACGGAAGAAGGGCAGTTCTATTTACTCGAAGCGAATCCCAATCCGCAGATCGCGCACAATGAAGACTTTGCTGATTCCGCCGAGCACAGCGGCGTGCCTTACGATCAGTTGCTCCAGAAGATCATTACCGTTGGTCTAAACTACGCCGGCCGCACAGTGTAATTCCGGAATCCGCAGCGCATTCTCACTCTAGTTAGACCATACAATTATTTTCACAGTCGGGAGTTATGTGCCCCATGACGTTGGCTATTACTCTGCTTTTTACACTGAACTTGTGTCGCAGGCTGCAGCGAGCTTGACGCCGCAAGGCTACAACTGATTCAGATTGACAGAGTTTGCAACCATTTCGTGAACTCTTTCAGGTCGCGGCTAGTCCGAGCGCGGCGTTTGGTCACGAAACAGTCACATTGCCAGTTGAACGCCCTTATCTGAGCCGCTAAGATGCCTGAGTCTTTTAGCGGTGCCCTCCTCACATAAGAAGCAAAAGTAGAAAAATCTTAGGAGAAGGCAGTTCCCCGTTTATGGTGCTCCGAAAACCCTTCGCTGTTCTGATCGCCTGTTTGGCCCTAAGCATTTGGGCCACGTCAGCAGTTTCACAAACTCGCCCTCGGACCACGGCGCCTGAAGGCGACGTCAACGAAAATTCGTGCTCCCCGGACGATATTGCGCTTGCGCCCGCGGCAACGCCGGCGTGGGAAGTGAAACCAAAACCAACGATCGACCTGAGCACCGTCACCGGTTCTTCAAACACGAATTTTCTTAATTTTCAGCCGGCGCTTCACGCCGCGATAGATGAGCGACTCGGGGCGCGCTATCGCTGGGGCGCTGAAGGACCAACTCGGTTCGATTGTTCGGGTTTTGTTTGGAGTATTTTCAATGCCACCGGGATCAGCTTCGAACGCGGCAGCGCACGGACGTTGTTTGCTCGATTCACGCCTGCGGCTCCTGATGAGGAATTCAAATTCGGAACGCTCGTGTTCTTTAGTGGGCTCACGCACGTCGGCGTTGTAGCCGACGAACATGGCTTCTACCACGCATCACGCCGGCAGGGAGTTATCTACTCGCCGTTTAATGAGTATTGGTTGAAACGAATTGACGGTTTTAGAAGAGTGCCGCTGCCCAGCATAACCACGGATTAAGATCCGTGTTCACTTCTTTCCGTTTCTGAAGGTAATTTGCACTAAAGGCAACACGTCTTTATCGTCCTGCTGTACGCGCTCGAACTTCAGCAGGTCCCAGTAAGCGCATCGTGTGCTCGTCGGGAATTCTCGACAAACAGCCGGCCGCGCATGATAGATCCCGCAGTTGCGTGTTTCGAGATTTAGAAACTGGCAAGTTTTTCCAAACAGCGGGTCAGCTTTCTTGCGCAGCACACGCTCTTTTTCCCACATCTTCGTGTAACGCACAGTCGCTACTTCTTCGGTGACGCCGAAGTGTTTCGCAAGCCGGCGAATGTCGCGCGGCGTGACTTGTACGCGCTCGTACACCGAGCAACAAAAAGCCGGACACTCGACACAGTCGTAATAAGATCTCGGCTTGGTGGCCGTGGCTGGTTCACCCATGATCGATCGTCTTCTCCGATCCGGTAACGCGGATTAAAAAATCAGTTAGCGTCGTTTTGACTTTTGGTACTCGGCGAGCAGCAGACGCATGAACTCGTCGCGCTTATCATACAACCGTTTTGGCTCGCGCGGTTCGTGACGTGTAAGAGCATAAGCCGTTATGAGCGGAAGCGCCACAGTAGAATCAACGTAACACACTACTGCGTCAGGTAAACGATCAGGATCTACTTTCCCCCACGACACCGCTTCACCCGGCGTCGCACCCGAAAGACCTCCGGTGTCAGGACGCGCATCAGTCACTTGCAGAAAGTAATCGTGACCGCGTTCGTCGATCCCGAGCACTTCCTGGATCTGCGGCTCTGTTTGCAGCAGAAAGTTTTTAGGCGAGCCGCCGCCGAGAATGAAGACGGCTGAACTGCCGCCTTTCTTTTTACCCTTCTTCGTAGTTCCACGTTTCGCCGCAAGCACGATCGCCGCGGTTTCGTTCACGTCGAGTGACGGATCGAATGCGAGTTTGTTTCCCTGGAGCGCCTTCGCGGCCACGTTCATTCCGATCGAAGAATCACCCGGCGACGACGTATAGATCGGCACGCCGTATTCGTAAGCCACCGCCAGCAGCGACTTGTCTTTGATCTTCAACTTGCGCTCGCGTTCGTGGACGTACCGGCCGCAGAGGTAATGAAACTCGGCAGTCGACATCGGTTTCTGAAACTCCGGCGCCGTGATGATCTTGCGGAAGAACGCATCAGTGTCGAGCAGCACTGAGTAATCGAAGAAGATGTCGTAGATCCGGACCACTTCTTCCTCGCGCAACACGACGTCGGAAGTCTGCGCGTTGCCGAGGTGCATCGAGAGCCCGATGCCGAAGTGCGTATCGTGATAAAGGTTCGCGCCGGTGGAGATGATCCAGTCCACAAAGCCGGCTTTAATCAACGGAATAAGTGCTGAAATGCCCAGGCCCGCCGGTGTCAGTGCGCCTGTTATCGACATGCCGACTGTGACGTCGGGCTCGAGCATTTTTTTCGTGAAAAGTTGGCACGCTTCGCGGAGACGCGCAGCGTTGTAAGCCAGAAAGGCCTCGTCGATGAGATCCGCGACAGTTGTTTTCTTACTTATGGGAGCGGGATCGATCCGTTTACCCTCGAGGTACTTGCTCTTATGTTTCGCCATTCGAGATCCGTTTACTCAGTGCTCATTTGCGGTTGCTGTGGTTTGATACGCAGACGATTGATGCGCCGCTCGTCTGCTTCCAGAACTTCGACTTCCAGCCCGCGGACTGTCAGCACTTCGCCGACCGCGGGGACTTTTCCTGATTCGTTTATCACGAGACCGGCGATAGTCGTGAAGTCGTCGGCTTCGATCTCCATATCGAAGAGCCGTTCGATCTTGCCGATCTCGGTCGAGGCCAGCACGTCGTAACTGCCTTCGTTCGCCTGGACGATCTCTTCCAACTCTTCGCCGGCAATGTCTTCGTCTTCGATCTCGCCGACGATCTCTTCGAGAATGTCTTCGACGGTGACCAGACCGGAAACGCCGCCGTACTCGTCGATCACAATCGCCAGTTGCACGTGCGCTTTCTGCATCTCTTCCAGCAGATCCGCAACCGGTTTCGTCTCTGGAACCTGGTAGACGGAACGAATCAGCGGTTGAATGTTCTCGTCTTCACGGTCTTCGACCCAGCACTGCAACAGATCGCGGACGTAGATGATTCCGTAAATGCCGTCGATCTGATCGCGATAGACGGGCAAGCGCGAGTACTTCGACTCCAGAATAACATCGCGCGCCTCGCGGATCGTCGCTGTTTCCGGAACGGCGACGATGTCCGGCCGCGGCGTCATCACCTCGCTGACGCGCGTATCGCCAAACTCGATGATCGAGTGGATCAGCTCGCCTTCTTCTTCTTCAAGGATGCCTTCCGCTTCGCCCACGTCGATCAGCGCTTGCAGATCGTTGCTGTCGTCGTGATCCTCTTCCTCTTCTTCTTCTTCTGTTACCTGGTGGTCCTTGCGCCGGGAGCGATCGAAGAGACCCTGAAACGGGTCTGCGATGAAAGCCATAATTGGGAAAAACGGCTTGATGATCGGAAGCAGAAAAAGGAGTGTGCCTTCGGGGTTACGCGACGAGATTAAAAGCGGGATCAGTTGACGAAAGATGCCGGCGAGGATCAGGCCCGAGGCGAGACCGATCAGTACCATCCGCGGATTCGGAAACAAGTTCAACGAGATGCTCGTGATGAGCACGGCGACGACGACGAGCAGTATTTGAATCATCGCCGAGAGTGCGAAGCCGAACCGCGGGCGGTTCTCGAGCACCTGTTGGAGAAACGCTTTGGACGGCTGCTCGGGCTTTTCTCCGTTCTCCCCGGTGAGGCGGCGCAGACCCACGTCGCTCAGTTGGCCGAAGGCCATATCGACCGTGGCCAGCAGGGAGAGCACGATGAGCAGCAGCAGCGTAAGCGCTATTTCAAGTTCCATCGATACAGATGATAGTAAATGGTTTGAGGCCGGATCGGAAAGCGCTAAATGCCCAGTTTCTTCCTTAACCGGAGTTCCAGTCGATTCATCTCGCCATTGTCGGTTTCATGATCGTACCCGGAGAGATGGAGGAGGCCGTGGAGGATGAGTTGAGCGATTTCGTCTTCAAACGTCAAACCGTTCTCTTTCGCTTGCTTCGCGGCGGTTTCGACTGAAATCGCGATGTCGCCGAGGTTCGTATTTTCGTCGCCGGCAGGGAACGAGAGCACGTCGGTTGCTTTGTCGACGTTTCGAAACTGCTGATTCAGTTTCTGAATATTCTTATCAGAGACGAAAGCGATTGTTACCGATGATCCGTGGTTCCCGAGCGCGTCGAGCGCTTTTTCGGTAAACGCCGTCCACGCTCCGGTGTCGATTTTCTTACCGCGCTGTCGATTGACCACCTCGACCATAAGCTAGATTTGGTTTCGCTTACTCTGTTCTTCGTAAGCGCGGATGATCATCTGGACCAGCTTATGGCGGACCACGTCTTTGTCGGTGAAGTAGACGAACTCGATGCCTTCGAGGTTTGAGAGTATGCGTTCGGCTTCGATGAGGCCGCTGCGTTTGCCTGTTGGGAGATCGACTTGGGTGACGTCGCCGGTGATCACTGCCTTCGAGCCGAAGCCGATGCGCGTCAGGAACATCTTCATCTGTTCGCTGGTCGTGTTCTGGGCTTCGTCAAGAATGATGAATGCGTCCGAGAGTGTGCGGCCGCGCATGAAAGCGAGCGGCGCCACTTCGATGACGCGCTTTTCAAGAAGGCGTGTGACTCGTTCGTAATCGATCAGATCGAAGAGGGCGTCGTAGAGTGGCCGCAGATAGGGATCGACTTTGTCCTGGAGATCGCCGGGAAGGAAGCCGAGTTTCTCGCCGGCTTCGACCGCGGGCCGCGCCAGGACGATCCGGTTCACCTGCTTCTGCATCAACGCCTGCACGGCCATCGCGACTGCGAGGTACGTTTTGCCGGTGCCGGCGACGCCGATGCCGAACACGACGTCCTTCTCCTGAATCGCCTGGATGTACTTGCGCTGGTTGACTGACTTCGGGGCGACCTGTTTTTTGCCGGCTGGATTGAAGCGGGCTTTGGTGAAGTAGTCGCGCAGGCTGAAGGCGCGGTCTTCGGCAATCTGCGCAAACGCCTCGCGCAGTTCTTTGTCGGTGAAGTGCTTGCCTTCTTTAAAGAGGTCTGAAAAATCCTCGAGGATGCGTTGGACGGTCTCGACGTCTTTAGGGTCGCCGTCTATGGAGAGGTCCTGTCCCCGAGCGTCAATCCTGACGTCGAGCAGCGACTCCAGATACTTGATGTTCTGGTCGTGAACACCAAACAGCGTCTCCAGGCCACGAGGCGGAAGCTCAATCTTCTTCAACTGCGGTAAACTTTCTCCTTCGTACAAACAGAGCAAAGGGATGTGCCGGTGCGGGGGTTGGTGGGCGATAAAGTGGTTGCATAGATCGCGATTCGACGCTACTACAGCCTTCCGCGAGTGTCAATTGTCAGATTGATGATCTGTCAGATTGATCACGCTCTTCTTCAATAGCCTCAATCCAGAGTTTTAAGGTCAGATCCTCTCGCTCCGGATTACCCAAATCCGGACGTAGCTCCTGCCGATATCGTTCTTGAAGAACGTTTAGATTCAGAGGAACAGTTCGTGCCAAGTGCTTAACGTCGTCGCGATCCCGTTGCGTATTGCGCTCGATTTTTGACAGTGCCAGGTCATAAGGGTCGAGAGCAAATAATCGCAAGTGATCAAAAACTCCCGCAAACATTTCAGTTAACCGATCTTCGTAATTGAACGGCACCGGCGCGACTCCGACGACTTGAAGATGGATCTTGTACTGCTTGTGAAGTGGAGAACCCGCTCCTGCCAGTTCTATGAAGAATTGGTTGGTAGCACTGGAACCGATCGGCAGAACATCCACGTCAGCAGTCGGGCGATCCAATCCGTATAAGACAGCCATTGCAAAGCCACCGATACAATGCAGTTCAACTGATTCGCTCAGCGCCGCATCAATGGCAGAGAAAAAAGATCGCCAGGGCTCGGGCGCGAGGCTACGCGGCATAGTTTAGATGTTCTGGTGAAAGATCTGTCAGGACTCGCCAGTGCCTGGCTTCATCGGACCGATGTGTTTCGAGCCAGTGTTTCTCTGTTTCCGTTAGTGAGTCGTTGCAGAAGGTTTCTTCCAAAAATAGCCGGGAACGTTCGAGGAGTTGCTCCTGCTTACGAAGGAGTTCAGCCTTGTCATGTTCGCCGCGTTTCTCAGCAAGCCGTCGAGCAATGCAAGTAACCAAGCCGAGCTTGTTTTGGAGATCTCTTAACTTCGCCGCACTGACGAGCGACTTCCAATCCAGATTCGGGTACTGCAATAACAACCACGGTAGCGCCTCGGCAACACGACTCTCCAGGCGTGTAGTACTCAGAGCCGAAAGCAAAACCTCGGCGGGATTTTTCCCCCGCTTTGACTTGAGGTAAGCAAATCCGGGATAGCCTAGACAGCCAAGGTCGCTGGCCAGGGTTTTCGAGTCGAGCGGAGGGACGCTTTCGAAACCAGTATCAACAGGCAGTGTTACGGCAGATAAACCGAAGGCAGCGGCGGCTTTACGCGCCAGTTTCTCAGGAACACGCCGTGCATCCTTCTCCAGTAAAGAAAGGTAAGGCTGAGACACCTTTAATCTTTCGGCAGCCTGCTGCTGGGTCCAGCCCTTCTGTTCTCTACCTGATTTTAAATCTGCTCCTGTCATCGTCATAATAATATTACAAGGATTGTAATATCTCAAAGAAAGGAGATGGTAAAAACGTCCAATGTCGCAGCTTGACACTCACAGGGTAGGTACCTATACTCCTCCACTTGTGCCTGAGGGCCCGGAGGCCGCGAGGGAACAAAGCAGGGAACTATATGCCAAATCATAAATCAGCAGAGAAGCGAGTGCGGCAGAGTGAGAAGCGCCGCGCGATTAATCGTAGCAATCGTACCAAGGTCAGAACGTATATCAAGAAGATGCGCAGCGCGCTCAGCTCGGGACAGGACGTCCAGCAGGTGCTGCCGGAGACGATATCGGTGATCGACAAGGCCGTGCAGAAGGGCGTGCTGCATGCGAATGCGGCGGCGCGGTATAAGTCGAGATTGACAGTGGGGGCGAATCAAGCCGGCAAGTAAAATAAACAATTTCAGGTTTCAGCGAGGCGGATCGATGTTCGGTCCGCCTCGCTTTTTGTTTAAATGAGGAGAATCCTATGTACAGTTCCGAAGAAGAGATCGAACAAGTCGTACGTGGATTTGAGACGTGCGAAACGGACAAATCCGCGTTCAAGCACCAGCAGCACCTGACAGTCGCCGTCTGGTACTTGCAAGAAAGTGAAACTGCACTCGATCGAATGAGGGCCGGCTTGCTGCGTTTTATAGATCACCACCTTGTCCCGCGAGAAAAGTATAGCGAAGCGGTAACCGTGTATTGGATTGACTTGATTGCGGAGAAGCTGGCGGAACTGCCCGCCGATACGTCGATAGTAGAGAAGTGTAACTACGTTATCAGAGCCACGGATAAAACGGATTCTAGCTCGCTAGTTCACAAACCAGCATCTCGAGCTGAAGACGAGGAGTCGCTTGCGAAGTCTTAATGGCGAGGTCGGCCGCCGCAGTGAGCTGAAGACCGCGCGCGATCTTGCGAGCGTCGCTGCGTTGCAACGTCGAAATGTAGGAGTCGCGCTTAAACGGCGGCATCGAAATGTTCCGAAACACTTCCTCCCGCCCACCTTTCGCGAACAGATATTTTCCCAGGGCAAGCCGGTGATAGTTGCCGGCAATCAGGCCGATGAGCATCACCGGTTCCGCGCCGTCATCGAGAAGCCGGTAAAGCACTTCGAGCGCGCGCTTGCGATTGTTCGCGAGCAGGTGATCACCCAATTCGAAATTGGACAGCTCACGCGAGCGGCCGATCAACTCGTCGACCAGCTCCATCGCGATGCGTCCGCCGCTATCGAGCGCGGCCGCCGCCAACTTGTCGAGCTCGTTAGCGAGCGTTTGCACATCGGTCCCGACTAAGCCGATGATCTCGCTCAACACGGAATCGTCGACAGACGCTTTCAAACTCTTGATGTAACTCTTTGCCCAAGCCTTTGCCTCACTATCCTTGAGCGGCGAGAAATCAACCACGGTACAAAAATCCAGTAAAGCCTTAGTCGACTTCTTTCTCTTATCGAGATCGTCAGCCGTGAAGATCATTACCGTCGAAGGCGACGGGTTACCGAGATAACTAATCAGCACGTCTTCATCAGCATCCCGCAGCCGCGCAAAATCACGCACGCGGACGACGCGCCGCTCCGACATCATCGGCAACTGCTCAGCCGCCGCAATCGCACTTCGCACTGAGTCGGTCAGCAGGCAGAAACTCGCCTCGTTGAATTCACGAATCAGAGTCGCGCTGAGCGCCGCCTCCGCGATCTCACGACCCGCGACGTCGCGCAGATAACGTTCGGGCCCAAGGAGCAAGTACAGCGGCTCGATTCCCTGACGTAACGATCGTTCGAGCTCTACTCGCGAAAGCGTTTTCATTTTCCGGTTTCGACTGCGTTGATGAGCGTGGAGACGATGCTTTCGGCGAAGTTGCGCGACATGCGAAGGATCGCCGGATCTTCCTCGTTGAAGAAGCTGCGCGGGTCGCTGGCGAACTCATACTCGCCGCGAAAGACGAAGTTCTGATTGTCGTAAAGCACGCGGTTCTCGGTCTGGTCGCGGACAGTAACCGCAGCGCCAATCGTTACTTCAAAGATACGCGCGCGTCCTTTATCATCGAGCAGCACGCCGGCGAAGTTGAAACTCTTGATGACGCCTTCGATCACGGCGTCGGCGCCTTCGCGGGTGCCTTGCACGCGCAACCCGCGGCCGCGATGCACTAACTCCTTCATCACCGCGTCAGTAAAACGCGATTCGATCTTATAGCGCAGCGCCTGGCTTTCCATCTGAAATGCCGGCACGGCGACAGTCTTAATGCGCGCCGGAAGCTGGTTCTTCGTGACCGGCTTGTAGCACTCGGCAAAGCCGGAAACAAACGCAAGCATCAGTATGAAGAGGAAAACACGGAGCGGCTTGATCATCGGAGCTGGATAGTAACACGAATCGTCTCGGCTGCTGCCTTCACGTCGTGGACGCGAACGATGTGCGCGCCTTTTAAAACCGCAGCGGTGACAGTCGCCATCGTTCCATGTAGACGTTCAGACGCAGGCGCCGGATTGCCGGAGTCATCCGCGAGCATACGGCCAATGAATGACTTCCGCGAGGTCCCGATCAGCACCGGATAGTCGGGAAACACGGCTATCAATTGATCCAGCTTCGCGATCAATTCGAGGTTCTGTTCCTGACTCTTGCCAAATCCGATACCTGGGTCGATCACGATCGACTCGCGCGCAACACCACGCCGTTCAGCCATGTGAATACTGGCCCGCAGACTGGTCGTGACCTCGTGCATGATGTCGGCCACCGGTGGCAAACGGTGCATCGTCGCGGGCGTGCCGCGCGAGTGCATCAACACCAAACCGGCGCCGGCACGCGCAACAGCGTCCGCAATGTAGAAGTCGAATCGCAGTGCCGAGATGTCGTTGACGATCGACGCACCCGCATCCAGCGCAGCGCGCGCGACTTCTGACTTCGTAGTGTCTACGGAAAGTGGAACCGTGAATAAGCGCCGCGCCAGCGTTTCGATCACGGGCACGACGCGCGAGATCTCTTCTTCAGCAGAAATCGGCTCGCCGCCAGGACGCGTCGACTCGCCGCCGACGTCGATGATGTCAGCGCCCTCGGAAACGAGCCGTTCGGCATGGGCCACGGCAGCGTCAGCGGACAGAAACGATCCGCCGTCGCTGAAACTATCAGGGGTAACATTCAAAATGCCCATGATGAGCGGCCGCTCACCAATGGGCATTTCGAAGTTCTTAGCTCTCCAAACCAACGGAGATTAAGCAGGCGCCGGATTTCCGCCAGTTATCGGCGGTAGCAGCGGCTGGACTGGTTTCGCCGTCGGCTCCTTGAGCTTCGGACGATCCTGGTCGCCGCCGTCGGAAACCGGCGGGTTCTCGTCGAGCGGCAAGCCCGCGACAATCCGTCGAATCTCCACGCCGTCCAGCGACTCGCGCTCCAACAAGCATTCAGCCAGACGAATCATCGTGTCGCGATTCTCTTCGATGATGGCCTTGGCCCGTTCAAACTGGGCGGTGACAATCTTCTTCACCTGCTGATCGATCTTGATCGCGGTGTCTTCAGAGAAGTCGCGATGCTGAGCGATCTCGCGTCCGAGGAAGATCTGCTCTTCCTTCTTGCCGAAGGTGAGCGGTCCCATTTCAGACATGCCGTACTCGCAAACCATCGCGCGCGCGAGCTCGGTGGCGCGTTCGATGTCGTTTGACGCGCCGGTGGTGATGCTGCCGAGGAACGTGTCTTCAGCGATGCGTCCACCCATCAGGATCGCGATCTGGCCCAACAGGTATTCCTGGCTGTAGTTGTGTCGATCGCCTTCCGGAAGCTGTTGAGTGACACCCAACGCCATACCGCGCGGGATGATCGTGACCTTGTGGACCGGATCCGCGTTCGGCACTTTCAGACCCACGAGCGTATGGCCCGCTTCGTGGTAAGCAGTGACTCGCTTCTCCTCGTTCGAGATCACCATGCTCTTGCGTTCCGCGCCCATGAGCACCTTGTCTTTCGCCAACTCGAAGTCGCCC
Organism: Acidobacteriota bacterium; assembly: GCA_046732535.1. Taxonomy (GTDB): domain Bacteria; phylum Acidobacteriota; class Blastocatellia; order Pyrinomonadales; family Pyrinomonadaceae; genus PSRF01. The sequence goes on along the minus strand of JBKPNH010000016.1, from coordinate 31,436 downwards.
ATAGCGACGAGCTTCTTGTTGTAGCGAGCCGCGTTCAACGCAGCTTCGTTGACGAGGTTGGCGAGGTCCGCGCCGGTGAATCCAGGTGTGCCGCGAGCAATCACCGAGATGTCGACGTCTTCACCGAGCGGGATCTTGCGTGTGTGGACTTTCAGGATGCCTTCACGTCCACGAACGTCCGGTCTGGACACGACGACTCGTCGATCAAATCGTCCCGGCCGCAGCAACGCGGGATCGAGAACGTCCGGACGGTTAGTCGAAGCAATCAGGATCACGCCGTCGTTCGATTCAAAGCCGTCCATTTCGACGAGCAACTGGTTCAACGTCTGTTCGCGTTCATCGTGTCCGCCGCCCAGGCCAGCGCCACGATGACGTCCAACCGCGTCGATCTCGTCGATGAAGATGATGCACGGAGCGTTCTTCTTGCCTTGTTCGAACAAGTCGCGCACGCGCGACGCGCCCACGCCGACGAACATCTCGACGAAGTCGGAACCGGAGATCGAGAAGAACGGAACGTTTGCTTCACCGGCGATCGCGCGGGCCAGCAACGTCTTGCCCGTTCCCGGCGGTCCCATCATCAAAACGCCTTTCGGAATGCGTCCGCCGAGTTTCTGAAACTTCTGCGGTTCCTTCAGGAACTCGATGATTTCCTGCAGCTCTTCCTTGGCCTCCTCAACGCCCGCCACGTCTTTAAACGTCACACGCTTCTGCTGGTTGTTGAGGAGTTTCGCCCTCGACTTCCCAAAGGATAGCGCCTTGTTCCCTCCAGACTGCATCTGGCGCAACATGAATATCCAGATAGCGATAATAAATAGCAACGGCGCCCACGTTATCAGCATGGGCCAGATGTAACTGCTGCTCGATTCTTCTTCTACCTTTGGTACGAGCGACCTGCCGTCGACTACTGCACGCGCAGACTTGAGCAAATCATTCTTCGCGGGTTCGTTTGATAATGCGACTCTATATTCCTGGTTGTTATTGTCTATTGCGACAGTCTCGGTCTGTTTGACTGTCAACTGTTTCAACTGGCGCGCCGTGATCATCTGATCCAGCTTCGTCAGGTCCACAGACTGATAACTTGTGCCGCGCGGATTCACCAGCTTGTACAGCAAAACCGCGCCGGCGATTATTAGAAGCCAAAATACAATTTGTCTAGCCGTAGAACTCAAATTCATCAACGCCTCCGACGGCGATAATACCTTATCAGGCCGTCATTTGTCCCTGTCCAGCCAATCTATTTGCCCTGCCGGGCAGCACCTAACCGACCACCTTAGATGCGCGCTCGCAAGTATATCGTTTCCGACCCACGGATTTAAGAAATTTTGCCCTTCAATCCGCGGTTTCAAACGCCAGCCGGTTCTTCTTCCTTTTAACGCGTAAACCGCCCGGCAACTCCACCACTCGCCCTCCGGCCGAGCCCTCCAAAAGTTTCTCGACCGCCAAAAGATGAACCATTTCCAGCCGCCGAGTGTTTCCTCGCGCTTCAGAGATCCACTGCCGCAACGCCCGGCGGCGCAGTGCGGGCGGCGCATTGGCCAGCACCTTTACGTCCAGAGCAGGCGTTTCGGTTTCACCTTCAACGTGATCTAACACCGCCGCTCGTCGCAATAGTGCATCGGAATCGTTGAGCAGGACGGCAGCGTCTTCGCGGAGCTGGCTGGCCGTGCGCGAGATCGCTTCCACGATCTTGTTATTGAACGACTGCATCAGCGGCAACAGTTGTTGACGGACTTTGACCCGGGCAAACTTCTGGTCGTCGTTCATTTCGTCCTTCAAAAACTCGATTTTGCGGAGACGGCAATAGGCCTCAGTCTCGGGACGGCGCGCCCAGAGCAGCGGCCGCACCAGCTTGATCGACTTGCTCTTGCCGAGCGGGCGCATCTGTTCCATTCCGCCCAGCCCGGCTCCGGCGCTGCCGCGCATTAGCCGCAGCAGGACGGTTTCCGCCTGGTCGTCCATCGTGTGACCTGTCAGGACGTAGTTTGCGGACTTTCGTTTCGCGGTGCGTTCCAGGAAGGCGTAGCGCGCCTCGCGTGCCGCCTGTTCGAGGTTGTCGGAGGTGGAGCTGGCGATCTCGGCGACTTTGCTGCGTCCGGTGACGGAGTCGTAACCCAGTTTTTTCGCCAGTTCCGCGACCCATTTGGCGTCTTTGGCGCTTGTCTCTCGCAGGTGATGGTCGAGGTGCGCCACACAGATGTTTATCCCTAGCTTGTGGCCGTTTTTGAGTTCGTGCAGCGCGAGGAGAAGGGCAGTGGAGTCGGCGCCGCCGGAGACAGCGACGACGACTGTTTCGTCGCTGATTGGGAGTTTGAGTTTCCGCCATTCCGCGTACAAAAGCTGGGAAAACTGGCTCAGGCGCGGGCGTCTAAAAGTTGTGTTTCGCATCTAAGGCGCGATTTTAGCCACAAAAAGGCACAAAAATCACAAATACTTACAAAGCTCTCTGTGTTTTTGGTGCTTCTTTGCGGCTAATGCAAGGCGAGCCCGCCGACGAACAAGAACCTGCGACATTTTGTTGAAAGATTCGCGTCGTTTCTCGTTTAAAAGACTCAGACGCTTTTTAACCCGGCTCCGCAACAAGGGGGATCCCGATGAGAGTAGAAAATCAGATACGGTTCAACGAATGGCTTCTTGGCTCGACCATTCTATGCCACTCGTGCGGCTGCCTGTGGCTCGTTCCGGCAGCGCAGGAACAGGACAGCTATCTGTGCCGGCAGTGCGGCAGCGAGGTAACGAGCAATTCGAAGCCGATGAACGGCGAACAAGTCGAAAAGCGCACCAAATAGCTGCCAACGTCAGCCTCTGTCACAACAAACCACGGAGCGGTGTTTCCTCATCAGACCCAGTCCGGCTGGATTTCCCAGATTTCCAGAGTCGGTGTAATCTGTGTTCCCAAATTGCTCACTGAGGTTAGACATGAAACTTAGAACATTCTTCGCCGCGCTACTTCTGGCGCTCTTCAGCCTTTCCAGTCTTTACATTCCGGCGCTTGCCGAAGAGGGCATGTGGACGTTCAGCAACGTCCCCCGCGCCGAGATCAAAAGGAAGTACAACTTCGAGATCACCGACGAGTGGCTGAATAACGTCCGTCTCGCTTCCGTCAGGTTCAACAACGGCGGTTCCGGGTCTTTCGTGTCGCCGAACGGGCTGGTGCTGACGAACTATCACATAGTGGAAGACATCGTCGCCCAGGTAAGCACGCCCGAGAAGGACTACGCAAAAGAAGGATTTCTCGCGAAAACGCGTGCGGACGAGATTAAAGCGCCGAGCCTCGAGCTGAACGTACTGATGAGCATCGAAGACGTGACGGCGCGAGTGAATGCGGGAGTGAAAGAGGGAATGTCGGACGTAGAGGCATTGGGTGCCCGCCGTGCCGCGACCGCCGCAATCGAAGAAGAGTCGTCAAAGGCGACCGGGTTGCGATCGGACGTCGTGACCCTGTACCAGGGCGGTCAGTACAGTCTTTATCGCTACAAGAAATACACGGACGTTCGCCTCGTCTTCGCACCTGAATTCCAGGCAGCGTTCTTCGGCGGCGATCCAGACAACTTCAACTTCCCACGCTACAACATCGACATGGCGCTGGTGCGCGTTTATGAAAACGGCCAGCCGGTGAAACCGGAGCACTACTTCAAGTGGTCCACCACGGGCCCCAAGGAAGGCGGCCTGGTTTTCGTCACCGGTCATCCGGGATCGACGTCGCGTCTCAACACCGTTGCCCATCTCGAGCAGCTCCGCGACACGAGCATCCCGATTCTTATCCGCCTGCTCGAGCGACGCGAAGCCTTGCTGAAGAAATACATGGCCATGGGCGAAGAGCAAACGCGCCAGAGCCAAAGCGATCTGAACAGCGTTCAGAACAGTCTGAAGGTCTATCGCGGGCAGCTTGCCGGACTGAAAGACCCGTCGTTGCTGGCCCGTAAACAGAAGGAAGAAGCGGCGCTGCGCAAGTCCGTCGCCGCCAAACCTGAAAGCCAGAAGATGTACGGCGGCGCGTGGGACGCGATCGCCGCCGCGCATAAGGCGTACCCGACTTACATTCGTGAACGCAGAATCTTCGAACAAGCGGGCGGATTCAACAGCGCTTATTTCAACATCGCTCGCACGCTCGTTCGTCTCGCCGCCGAGAAGGACAAACCGAATGCACAACGGCTGCCTGAGTACACCGATGCACGTCGCGCTTCATTGGAGTTGGGACTCTATTCACCCGCTCCGATTCACGACGACTTCGAGAAACTCAAACTCGCCGACTCGCTTGGTTTCATGGTCGAGCTTTTGGGCGCGGACCATCCACTCGTAAAGCAGGTGCTCGACGGTAAGTCACCGGAAGAGCGTGCTAACGAGATGATCACCGGCACGAAGTTGAAAGACGTTGCCTATCGCAAGGAGTTGGCGGCCGGTGGACAAAAGGCCATCGACGAGTCGACGGATCCGATGATCGTCGTGGCGCGTCTCGTGGATGCGAAGGCCCGCGAGACTCGCAAGCGTTACGAGAATGAAGTGTTCGGCGTCGAGCGCGCGAACTACGCGAAGATCGCGCGCGCGTTGTTCGACACTGAAGGCACGAAGCTCTATCCGGACGCTACGTTCACGCTGCGACTTTCGTACGGAACAGTCCAGGGTTACACGGAGAACGGCAAGAAAGTCGCGCCGTTCACGACGCTCGCCGGGCTCTATGCTCGCGCGGATCAGTTCAAACACCAGTTCCCGTACGTGCTGCCGCAGCGTTGGATGGAGAAGAAGGCGTCGCTCAATCTGAACACGCCATTCAACTTCGTCTCGACGAACGACATCATCGGCGGGAACTCCGGTTCGCCGACGATCAATCAGAACGGTGAGCTTGTTGGGCTGATCTTCGACGGCAACATTCAATCGCTCGTCGGAGACTTTATGTACGACGGATCGGTGAATCGAGCGATCTCGGTCGATTCGAGAGGAATGCTGGAAGTTCTGAAGAAGGTGTTCGACGGGAACGAACTCGCGGCTGAGCTGACGGCCAGCCCGGTATCTGTAGCGAAGGCAGCTAAGCCTTAACTAAACCAGCGTATTTCTCAACCAGTTTTTTCTGGCCGTAGCCGGGGAAACTGACGGTTAATTTCGCGGACTCGCCGGCGCCTTCCCGCCGGAGCACGAGTCCGCGTCCGTATTTTGAGTGCTTCACATACGAACCCGGCGTGAACTCACTCGCCGCTGCTGATGATGACGATGACGACGGCTTCGAAGGCGTCACCGGCTTCGACTCGGGCGACTGGCCCATCTGCTGGTTGCGTTGCTTGAAAAACTCGGCGATCGAATCAGCGGTGTTGTAAGTCTTGCCCATGTATTTCTTCTTCTCTCTCGACGGCGCCTCAGGCGGCGCGACTTCGAGCGCATCAGCGTCGCGGCGGAAGTAAAGCCACGACTTGCCGAGCGAAAGATCCTCGAGTAATTCACTCGGCATCTCGTTCAAAAACTGCGACGGCTCGGACGCGATCTCTTCACCGTAAACGCGCCGCTTCATCGCATGCGTCACATAAAGATAACGCTCGGCGCGCGTCATCGCCACATATGCAAGCCGGCGTTCTTCTTCCAGATCTTCCGGATCGCTCGCCGAACGTGAATGCGGAAACAGACCGTCCTCGAGTCCAACGACGAAGACGAGCGGAAACTCGAGCCCCTTCGCGGAGTGAATCGTCATCAACGTCACCGGCGCATCGCGTTTGTAATCGTCCTGATCGGAAACAAGCGCCGAGTGATCGATAAACTCGCGAAGACCTTCGATTCCCTGGTCGTCGTAATCGACGGCCGCGTTCACGAGCTCCTGCAAGTTCTCGAGACGTCCTTCTGCCTCCTCAGATTTTTCGGACCGCAGCCAGTAGTCGTAACCAGTATCGACGAGCGCCGCGCGCACGACGTCAGACACGGGCGACGTCGATTCAGGATTCTCATTTGACGCGAGTTCGCCGAGACGGGTGACGATGTTACGAAAACCCCGCAACGCGTTGACGGCGCGCGAACTCAATTTCTCGGGATCCTTGATGACAAGGTCGATCGTTTCCCACAACGAGACACCGTAGTCTTTCTGACGCCGCTCGATCTCCTCCATCGTCGTGCGGCCGATGCCTCGCGGCGGACTGTTGATGACGCGATCGAGTGCGATCGAGTCGTTCGGGTTCAGCGCGAGTTTCAGATAGGCGATGATGTCGCGCACTTCCATGCGTTCGTAGAAACTGAAGCCGCCGAGGATGTTGTACTGAAGACCCGCCCGGCGCATCGCCTCTTCAAACACGCGCGACTGCGAGTTCGTGCGGTAAAGCACGGCCGCCCGCAGATCGAATTCGTCGCGCACGTGTTCGAGAATCTTGTTTGCGACCCAACGGGCTTCGGCTTCCGCGTCGTAAGCCTGGTAGTAACCGACTCGCCCGCCGCGTGGGTTCGACGTCCACAATGTTTTTCCTTTGCGTTGGCGGTTGTTCTTCACCACCGCGCCCGCAATGTCGAGGATCGTTTGCGTCGAACGGTAGTTTTGTTCAAGACGGATGATCTTCGTTCGCGGAAAGTGGACTTCGAAGTTGAGTATGTTGCTGATGTCAGCGCCGCGCCATTTGTAGATCGACTGGTCTTCGTCGCCGACGACGGCGATGTTCTGCTGTTTCTGAGTCAGCATGCTGATCAGATCGAACTGTAGCGCGTTCGTGTCCTGGTATTCGTCGACGAGGATGTAGCGAAACTTGTGGTTGTATTTCTCGCGCACGTCCTGAACTTCGCGCAGGAGCTTCACGGTTTTAATCAGCAGATCGTCGAAGTCGAGCGCGTTGTTCGAGTGGAGCCGGTCTTCGTACATTTGGTAAACGCGCGCGATGGCGGCGCGGCGCTCGTCGCCGTATTCGGCGCGAGCGGCGAACACGCGCGTGTCTTCGCCGCGGTTCTTGGCGGAACTGATTGCCGACTGCGCGGCACGATGACCGAGTGATTTCTCGTCGTAGCCGATGTCCTTGATGGATTGGCGAATGACGCGGAGCGAATCGTCCTGATCGTAGATCGTGAAACGTCGCGTGTAGCTGTCCTTGAGCTTTTCGATGTCCTGTCGCAGGATACGCACGCACAAACTGTGAAAAGTCGAAACGAGCGGCAGGCCAGAGTCATTGCGCGTGTCTTCGCGGGCGCCTTCGCGGGCACGCAGCAGTCGTTGCACTCGCAGCCGCATCTCTTCGGCGGCTTTGTTCGTGAAAGTCACCGCGAGGATGTTCCAGGCCGGGACTTTCTTTTCGTCGATTAGATAAGCGATGCGGTGCGCAATGACGCGCGTCTTGCCTGAACCTGCTCCGGCAAGGATCAGGAGCGGTCCCTCGGTGGCGAGCACAGCTTCGCGCTGCTGTTCATTCAGTTGTGCCAGAAATTCCGAATCCACGAGCTTTGCCTGCATTTAAGCATAAGCGTAGAACTTCACAAAATGCGTTTGTCCGTCATTTACTTCGGGCGCAAGAACCAGATAGATCCCGAGTTTAGCTTGGTTTAGGATATCCACATGATTCAGACGGACGAGAGGATGTGGCAGGCGGTGGCGGCGAAGGATTCGCAGTTTGACGGGCAGTTTGTGTTCGCCGTCACGTCGACAAAGATCTACTGCCGGCCGTCATGCCCGTCGCGGCGGCCGAGTCGTGAACGAGTCAAGTTCTTCGACTTTCCTGACGCAGCCGAACAGGCAGGTTTTCGCGCCTGTCTGCGTTGCGAGCCGCAGCACGCGCGCGTGCTCGATCCGCAGCTCGAGCTGGTGCAACGCGTCTGCCGATTTCTCGACGCGAGTCAAACCGAGACAGTGAAGCTGGCAGACGTCGCGGCGCACGTCGGCGTCAGCGCGTTTCACTTGCAACGCACGTTCAAACGCATCATGGGAATCAGTCCGCGGCAATATCTGACGGCGCGGAGATTCGGAAATTTCAAGACGCTCGTACGCGAAGGAGAACCCGTGACACAGGCGCTTTACGATTCAGGTTTCAATTCCAGCAGCCGGCTTTACGAACACGCGCCGGAAGAACTCGGCATGACACCGGCGACGTACGGCAAAGGCGGACAGGGAATAAACATCAGCTACACGATCGTCGCCTCGCCGCTCGGCCAGCTCCTGGTTGCGATGACGGAACGCGGCGTCTGTGCCGTGCGAATGGGCGACACCGATGCCGAGCTCGAAACGGATCTGCGTTCCGAATTTCCCGCCGCAAACATTCAACGAAGCGATTCCGCGCTGCGTGAACCAGTGCAGAAGATCCTGAGCCACTTGAACGACAAAGAGCCGCGGCTCGATCTGCCTCTCGATATCAGATCGACGGCATTTCAACGTCAGGTTTGGGAGAAGTTGCGCGAGATACCGTACGGCGAAACCGCTTCGTACAGCGACGTCGCCAAGTCGCTTGGAAAAGACCGCGCGGTGCGCGCTGTCGGCCGCGCTTGTGCGACCAATCCGGTTGCGCTCGTGATTCCGTGTCATCGCGTTGTGCGCGGGGATCAGAGTCTTGGCGGTTACCGCTGGGGCCTGGAACGAAAGCAGCGACTCCTCGAACGAGAACGCAAATCCATCAAACAATAATTAGTCGGCCCTTTTTGTCTCCGCGTTGCGCGTTACATGGTTGGCGGGGGCAAACGGGGCTTACGTGGGAGGCACGCACAGGGGAAGCGGTGCCGCTCCGTTTGCCCCGAGGGGCCATCTGTATTGATTAGTAGTAAAACGGAGGAATGACTGTCGCCTCTTCAACGGGCCTGTGAGGAAGGAATTTAGAGAAGCCAGAAATCCAGCCCTCCAACTCGATCAACCGCAGTGAAGACGTATCCACCAATCGCGGAAGTCTGTACCGGTCGGAACGGTTACTCGCCAATCCAGGTTCACACGTGGTGGCCGAAGCTACTTCGAAGTCGTCGAGCCATGGACCAAAACACGAGGCATACAAACCGTTCGGATATGAGAAGTGACGCGGCCGTTGCGCGAACTTAGTAATGAAGTTCCGATTCTCTTCCATCTCCATCAGAAACGAATCGCGCGTTCGCGGTGCGTGATGACGATGCGTGTGCAATTCAATGTCGACTCCTCCCGCCGATGCCAGCGCCGCCAACTCGTCCTCTGACAGAAGGTGCAGGATTCGTTTGGCCAGGATCGACTGATAGTCCAGCGACAGTCGTTCGGCGATAGCGTTGAGAAGCTCGTCTTTTCTTGCCGCCGAAAACTTTTCCTGCCGCGAGAATTCGCGCATGGCCAGGACCGCGTTTCGACGTCCCGAGTCAGATCTCAGATCGAACGTTGCGAAGCCGTTGACTAGCCCCCTCACGTCCAGCATTCGTCCTCTGCCTTTCCAAAGCAGGTACGAACACATGACGTCGAACACGGGGCGGTTGTAATTCGCGTAGTAACTCGTCAAATAAACGGTCGCCGGCCAGCCAAACTCACGTAGAATCGGAAATGCGCGGCTGTAGAAGTCGGAAGTCCCGTCGTCAAAGGTAAGGACAACGCTGCACGTCGGCAGCGATCCGCTCCAAAGTTGTTGAAGAGCATCAGCCAGCGGCAGCACGTGGCAGCCGTAATCCTTAAGGGCCTGCATACGGCTGCGAAAGAGCTCGGGGCTGATGTAGAGATCCGAGTCCCAGAGGTGCTCGTCGTCGATGGAAACGCCGTGGTAGGCGAGAATCAATAGCTGGTTTCGACGCCAGTCGCTGCGACGAAGCGCGTCCAATACACCGATCGCCTTACCGGCGTTCAGGGTCAGTAATTTGGCAGTCTTCAGGACGTTCATTGGGGCGCCGCCTGAAATTGATCTCTAGAAAACCCGAAGGCTAATGTAACGACTTTTGAGGGCCGGGGGACAAAATCAAACCACAGTTCCATGAATTAAGCAATGTTCAGCGACAGTTCAGATTACCACCGTTTGGAATTGGCGATCGCGGCCGATCCGAACGACTCCCGCCGGGTCATGCCGCGGGTCGAACCGAGGCATCGGCGTATCCTCGACATCGGCTGTGGCGCCGGACAAACGCTGATCGGCAGCAACCTTTCCAGCGACGTTTTGGCCGTGGGAATTGACGTCGATCATTCAGCGCTCGTTTTGGGGAAGCAGTTGAGTTCGGCTATTCATTTTGTCAGTGGCCGTGGTGAATCACTGCCTTTTGCGGACGATTTTTTCGACCTCGTGATCTGCCGTGTCTCACTTCCTTATATGCGTATTTCAAGGGCGCTTTCAGAAATGGCCCGCGTCACGGGCGCCGGAGGCAATCTCTGGCTCGTGCTTCACCCGTTCAGCATGACCGCGAAGGAGTTGGGAACTAACCTCGCGCACTTCCAGGTAAAAGCCAGTCTCTATCGAGTGTGGGTGCTGCTCAATGGATTGGCACTAAACACGATCGGAAGGCAGTGGCAGTGGCTGGGCAATGAGACCTGGCAGTCGAACACAGGTATAACGCGCGCATTACTGGCGGCCGGGTTCGATCAGATTCGAATCACTCGCGAGAACCATTTCGTGGTTATCGCCAGGCGCGCTGTCTAACTATTCCACTGTTACAGACTTCGCCAGGTTCCTCGGTTGGTCCACGTCGCAGCCGCGGCGGACCGCGATGTGGTACGCGAGCAGTTGCAGCGGAATGATGGAGAGAATCGGCGACAGCAGATCGCTCGACGCGGGGATCTCGATCACGTGGTCCGACACGACTGACGACATCTCGTCACCTTCAGTCAGCACCGAGATCACGATGCCCTCGCGCGCCTTCACTTCAACGATGTTCGAGTGCGTCTTTTCATAGCGAAGCTCGGAAGCGCGGTTGCCGCCTTCGCGCGTGTTGATGAAGAGCACCGGCAGCCGCTCGTCGATCAGCGCGTTTGGACCATGCTTCATCTCACCGGCCGGATATCCTTCGGCGTGAATGTAAGAGATCTCCTTCAACTTCAACGCGCCTTCAAGCGCGACGGGGAAGTTGATGCCGCGGCCCAGGTACAGAAAGTCAGTCGAACGGAAGAATTCTTTCGATAGTTCCTCGATGCCGTCTGAATCGTTGAGCAGGTGTTCGAGCTTGACTGGAAGCTCCGCCAACTCCTGCGCATGGAATCTCGCGTCCGCTTCACTCAGCGTGCCGCGCACCTGACCGAGATAGAGTCCGAGCAGGTACAGCGCAATCATCTGGCTCGTAAACGCCTTCGTCGAGGCGACGCCGATCTCCGGTCCCGCGTGCGTGAGTATCGTTCCGTCAGCCTCACGCACGATCATCGAACCCTGCACGTTGCAGATCGCCAACACGCGCGCGCCCAACTCCTTTGCCTCGCGCAGCGCCGCGATCGTGTCCGCCGTCTCGCCTGATTGAGAAATGACGAGCAGCAACGTCTTCTCGTCCATCACCGGATCGCGATAACGAAACTCGGAAGCGTAATCGACGTCGACGGGCACGCGGGCGAGTTGCTCGATCATGTACTTGCCCGCAAGTCCCGCGTGCCACGACGTGCCACACGCCGCGATCTTGATCGAGGTGAACCGTTTGAAGTCCGACTCGGTGATGTTCGCCATCTCGTCGAGAAACACGCGTCCGGTGTCGAGCGAGATGCGGCCCTGCACCGTGTCGCGGACTGAGCGCGGCTGCTCGTAAATCTCCTTGAGCATGAAATGCTTGAAGCCGCCCTTTTCCGCCATGATCGGGTCCCACGTGATTCGCTGGATCGCCGGTTGGACCGTGTTGCCTTCGAAGTCGGTCACGCGAACCGCGTCTTTATTGATGACGGCAATCTCGCCGTCGCCGAGGAAAAAGACGTCGCGCGTGTGATGCAGGATCGGCGGAATATCTGAGGCGACGAAGAACTCGCGATCGCCGAGCCCGATGACGACCGGTGGGCCCTGGCGCACGGCTATGATCTTGTCTGGCTCGTCGGCGTTGATGATGGAGAGCGCGAAGATGCCGCGTAGCTCGACCATCGCGGAACGGACCGATTCCTCGAAGTTGTGGCTCTGTCGCAGGTATTCCTCGATGAGGTGCGCGATGATCTCGGTGTCGGTCTCGGTGACGAAGCGATGGTCGCTGTGACGCAGACGCTCCTTTAATTGTAGATAATTCTCGATGATGCCGTTGTGAACGACGACGACGCGGCCCGTGCAGTCGCGATGCGGGTGCGCGTTCTCTTCGGTGGGACGCCCGTGCGTGGCCCAACGCGTGTGGCCGATTCCGTACGTGCCGTCGAGCGGGCTCAGCCGGATCGTCTCTTCGAGATTGCGCAGCTTACCTTCAGCGCGGCGAATCTCGAGGTCATGGTTTTCGTTCACGACCGCGATGCCGGCCGAGTCGTAGCCGCGATACTCGAGCTTTCGCAAGCCTTCGATGATCAGCGGCACGACCTGTTTGTTGCCTACGTAACCAACAATTCCACACATATTTGGTTTTATCCGTGTTTTAGTTTCTTCTTCACTTCGGCCGGTACGCCCGCTACGAGCGAATCCGGTGGTACGTCTTTCGTCACGACTGAACCCGCGCCGGTCATCGATCTCGCGCCGACAGTGACAGGCGCGACCAGCATCGTGTCCGAACCGATCTTAACATCCTCTTCTACGATCGTTTCGTGCTTGCGCGTGCCGTCGTAGTTGCAGGTGACGGTGCCGGCGCCGATGTTCGTTCGCTCGCCGATCGTCGCGTCACCCAGATACGTCAGATGCATCGCCTTGACGCCGCGTTTCAGCCGCGACTTCTTCACTTCTACGAAATTTCCGACCGTGGCCTTGTCTTCGAGCGTGGCGTTCATCCGGAGATGCGCAAACGGGCCAACAGAGCAGTTCGAACCGATCTCCGAATCGACGATGATCGAATGATCTTTGACTGTGACCTCGTCGCCCAGGCGCGAGTTGGTGATGCGTGCGCCGGAGCGAATCACGCAGCCCTCGCCGATGACGGATTTGCCCTCGATCGAGACGCCGGGATAGATGATGCAGTCGCTGCCGAGTTGCGCATCCGGACCGATGTATGCGTTAGACGGATCGATGAACGTCACGCCGGTTTCGAGCATCAAGCGTCGAATCGTATTGCGCCGGAGCAAGTTCTCAAACTCCGCTAACTCGGCGCGCGTGTTGATTCCGGAAACCTCGCGCGGATCGTCGTGACGGTACACGTCGACGATTCCGCCCAGCGAAATGATGATCTCGGCGACGTCGGTCAGGTAATACTCGCCTTGTTCGTTTGCCGGTTCGACACGCCTCAGCGCCTGGAACAAGTCAGGAGCCTCAAAGCAGTAAATGCCGCTGTTGATCTCTCTGATCTGTCGCTGTTCCGGCGTGGCGTCTCTCTGTTCGACGATGCGTACAAACGAACCGTCTTCGCCGCGAATGATGCGCCCGTAGCCAGTCGGGTTCTGAAGCTCGACGCTCAGAATCGAACACGCCGCTCCACTCTGGCGATGGCTATTGATCAATTTCCTTAGCGTCTCGGCTCGGACAAACGGCATATCGCCATACAACAGCAGGATCAGCGAATCGGAGTTCTCGAGCAGACTGCGAGTAGACTCGACGGCATCGCCGGTGCCGCGCTGTTTCGCCTGGACCGCAAAACTCGCGAGGTCACCAACAGCGTCGAGCGTCGCTTTTTCGACGTCCTCGGCCTGATGACCGACTACGACCAGGATCGTCTGCGGATCCAGCGCCTGCGCCGTTCGCGCAACGTGTGTGATGAGCGGCAACCCGCCGAGCTCGTGCAACACTTTCGCGCGACTGGATTTCATTCTCGTCCCTAGTCCCGCTGCTAGTATCACTACGCTCAGTTTGTCGTTATTTGCCAAAAACGTTCTCCGAAAGGACTAGACGGCGACCGTCGCATGCGATAGCGCGTGCTTGCGGCAGTTAAGCACGACTTGCGCGAGGCGATCCGAGTGGTGCCGGACTTTTTCGCCTTCCTCGAGCAAGTCGCCGCGCATGATCTCGGTGGTTTGATCGAGTGCGTCGTCGATAGGGTCGTCAATGCCGATCTGATAAGCGCCTTCGGCAGCGTAACGCTCTGCCTGCTCGGCGCTGATGCGGCGATTGTTGACGACAACGTAGTCGAAATGAATTTCGGGCGCGTATTTCTTGACGGTCTCGAGGTGCGCGCGCGCCGAGTAGCCGTCAGTCTCACCCGGTTGCGTCATGAGGTTGTTGATGAAGATCTTCGTCGCCGAGCTCGCGCCGATCACGCGCGCGACCTGCGATACGAGCAGGTTCGGCAAGATGCTCGTGTAGAGCGAACCCGGACCGACTGTAATGATGTCGGCGACCCTGATCGCCTTGAGTGCCTGCGGCAGCGGCAGACATTGTTCCGGTTCTAGCAGCAGCCGGCGAATCGGGATCTTCGACGCGGAGATCTGAGTCTCACCGCGCACGACCGAGCCATCTGCCAACTCCGCGGCCAACCTGACGTCGCTCAACGTCGCGGGATAGATGTGTCCCTTGCTGGCAATAACTTCGGACGAGAGACGAATCGCCTCCGTGAAGTCGCCGGTGATCTCGGTGAGCGCGGCCAGAAACAAGTTGCCGAAACTGTGCCCGCCGAGTTCGCCGTCGCCGCGAAAGCGATGCCGGAAGAGACGCGAGATCAGGTTTGCGTCTTCGGAGAGCGCGATCATGCAGTTGCGGATGTCGCCGGGCGGAAGCATCTGCAACTCGTCGCGCAAGCGTCCGGAACTGCCGCCGTCGTCAGAAACGGTGACGATCGCGGAAAGGCTCTCGATCCAGATCTCCTGATCGGTCTTGCCGACTAACTGTTTCAGTCCACACAGAAGCGTCGATAACCCGGTGCCGCCGCCGATGGCTACAAGTTTTTGCAAATTAAGGCTCCTGGTAACACAGATCCGGAACGCAGGGATATATTACCGTTTTTAGGAAGGATTGCTGAAAATGAGACGATCGAAGTCAGGATCGTTCCGCAGGGGGTTCAGATCGTGATCGTGTTGTGCGCGCACGCGGAGATTGGGCTGAATGGCGAGCGCGCGTTGCAGGGACTCGAGCGCGAGATCGATGGAACCGAGACGGGCGCGGGTCGCGGCGAGTCCGTAGTGAATGTGCGCTGCTTCCGGTTCGCGCTTGAGCGCTCGCTCAAACATCTCCTGCGCCGCCACGTATTCGCCGCGATTCAGTTCGATGACGCCGCGGTCGTAAAGCGAGTCGGCGTCGCGGGGAAGCATGCTTTCCGTTCGCAGCCGCGATTCCGCGATCGCCAAATAGGTGCGGGCGCGGGCGGCCACTTCCGAAACTTGTGAAAACTTGTCGACGAGAACCCGAAACTGGTTGCGGGCTTCGGCGAACCGGCCTCTGACAAACTCTTTATGAGCGCGTTCGAAAGCTCCCAGTGCGGCCGACTCGTCCTGCGTAGGCTGGCGTGGCGGAGGCGGCGGCGCTTGAATGGGTCGAACTGCTCTCACGGCCGCGAGCTTCTGCGTCTTTTTGACGCTCGAAACTTCCGGCTTCTTCGCGGCTGCCGCTTTGCGGGCTGCTGGCTTCTTAGCCTTGACCGGCGCTTTCGGCTTTGCAGCAGTCTTTCTTGCCGCGCTTACTTTCGAGACGGCCTTCGCAACGGCTTTGCGAGCGGCTGGCTTGGCAGTAGCGCGTTTAACGGTCGCTTTAACGGCAGACTTTGCCGCAGCCGGCTTCGCTTTGACAGCGCGCTTCGCGGTCTTCGCGGCAGGTCGTTTTGCTTTTGAACGTGTAGGGGACCGTCGCAAGCCTTTTGTGAGACTGCTACTCATGGGTGGAATCTCAAAAGGCTGCTCACATTGAGTGAGCAGCCGCTGGAATCGCCCGCAGCTTACCACAGCTCCCCCCCTAAATCAACGAACACAAGTATTTGCGGGTGCTTTAACGTCCGAAAACGGCTGCTGATCGCCAAATGTACAAACAAAGAAAAACACTTGAAGGTCATTGTTGGCTATGTTAAAGTGCGTTTGGCTTATCGAGGTCGAAACGGCCTCAGCGCCTGGCCCCAACCGAATTAGTAACCTCTTTTAGTTGCAAAACTTGCGATAGCGAACCAGGCGCTTCAAAGTTCAACTCTCCAGGTAGAAATTCCCCGCCCGGTCTTCAACATCGAGTCGCATAATGGCAGATACACCGATCCTGTTGCGTGAGCAGCAATACCACCAGATAAAAGCCGTCCTGGCCCGGTTGCGGATGGATTCATCCGCAAAGGTGGTCTTTCTGGTGGACAAAGATGGTCAGGAGATCGCTTCCCAGGGAGAAGTGGGAAATCTTGACACAACCAGTCTGGCGTCTCTCGCGGCGGGCAACGTCGCTGCTACGGGAGGAATGGCGCAGCTCATCGGCGAGAAGGAATTTCCCACGCTTTCTCACGAGGGTGAAAAAGACAGCATTCACATCTCCGTCGTCGGCAGGCTCCTGCTGGTCGTCGTCTTCGACGAACGTTCCAGCCTCGGCCTGGTCAAACTGCGGAGCAAGCAAGTCTCCCACCAGTTGGCGACGATGTTCGAAGAGATCGCGGCTGGAGATTTCGATGAGGACTCGCCCTTCGCGGGCATTACCGACGAAGACATCGACAGCCTCTTTAGCTAACGGCACGCTATGACCTTTATTAATTACGCTTCCCGAGAAATCAACTGCAAGATCGTCTACTACGGCCCCGGTCTTTGTGGTAAGACGACGAACCTGCAGTACATCTTCGACTCGACCGCGCCGCAGGCGCGCGGCAAATTGATCAGTCTGGCGACTGAAACCGACCGCACGCTTTTCTTCGATTTCATGCCGTTGGAGCTGGGGACTGTGCGCGGGTTCAAAACGCGTTTTCACTTGTATACCGTGCCGGGTCAGGTTTTTTACGACGCGTCGCGCAAGTTGATTCTCAAGGGCGTCGATGGCGTTGTGTTTGTGGCTGATTCGCAGGAAGAGCGAATGGATGCGAATATCGAGTCGCTTTATAACCTGGAAGAGAACCTGCAATCGCAGGGGTACGACTTAATGAAGATTCCGTACGTGCTGCAACTGAACAAGCGAGATCTCGGCAACATCATGCCGGTTGAGGATCTGGCGTCGGAGTTACAGCGCAAAGGCGAGCCGGTGGTCGAGGCAGTCGCTTCGACTGGTGTCGGCGTGTTCGACACGCTTAAAGCGGTTGCAAAGCAGGTTCTGACGGAATTACGTAAAGGTTAAAACCACAGATTTGTGGTTAGTCCAGGGACTTGAGCATTAACAATCCGTCCCCGCCATTTGAATAATACTTAGGAAGACGCTGCGAGATCGTGTAGCCGAGACTTTCGTAGAGTTTCTGCGCCGGCGTGTTCAATGTTCTGACTTCCAACCGCACCAGCCTCACGTGGCGCTTGCGGAAACCCTCTTCAACTTCCCGCATTAATCGTTTAGCGAGGTTTCGCCGCCGGTGTTCCGGCGCGACGCCGACGGTCGTCACGTGTCCGGTGCGATCCGGTTCGACGAGCCCGATCACGAATCCCGCCATTACCCCACCCGCCGTCACCGCCCGAAACGAAACAGACTCCGGAGCCGTCAGCAGATAGTCGAACGTCTCCTTGCTGTATGCTTCGCCGTCGATGAAGCAACGCTGATCGAGCCGCCAACACTCCTCGAGTTGCGAGATGGTCAGCGGACGAATGTCGTAGCTCATACCCCACGACGGGGTCGCTGCCTTCTGTTTCTTCTCGGGCTCGTACGGAGGATCAGATTGTGACCACCAGCGGGAACGAAATTTCTTTAGTACAGCCATAACCTTTGCACGGGAAGAAGATTCACCCGGTTAGTTTACCATTGCGGTTTTTATATCGGCTATAGAATAAACATGCAATCGCCGTAACTGTAAAACCGATAGCGCTCGGCCACAGCGTGGCGGTAGGCGTTGAGCACAAGCTCCCGCCCGGAAAAAGCGCTGACGAGCACGAGCAGCGACGAACGTGGCAAATGGAAGTTGGTCAACAGCGCATCGGCGACGCGAAAACGGTATCCGGGTTTGATCGTCAGACTCGCCTCGCCGCTCGTCGGCGTGACTCTCCCACTGTCGTTCGCGGCGGATTCGAGCGCGCGCATAGTGGTGGTACCGACGACGATGACTCGTCCCGCACGATTGATCGTTTCGGCCGTTTCTTCCGAAATGACGAAATGCTCGCTACTAACTGAGTGTTGGTCGACATCGTCGACGCGCACCGGTTCGAAAGTTCCGTAACCAACGTGCAGCGTGATTTCTACAACTGATGCCCGGGCTTTCACTTCCTGGACGATCGCATCAGTGAAGTGCAGGCCGGCGGTCGGCGCCGCGATAGCGCCAGGGTTTTTCGAATAGACCGTCTGGTAGCGTTCCCGATCTTCGGAAGTGTCGGATCGTTTGATGTATGGCGGCAACGGCGTCGATCCAAGTTCCTCAAGAACATCCTGAAAAGAACCATCACATTCAAATCGAACACGCCGCAGTTCGTGTCCGGGTTGGTCCAACAGTTCTCCGATCAGTTTTCCATTCCCAAACACGACCCTTGCGCCTGCTCGCAATCTTCCGCCGGGACGGACCATCGCCTCCCAAATTCGTGTTTCGATTTCACGAACCAGAAATATCTCGACCGCACCGCCTGTTTCCGCGCGGCGTCCGCTGAGCCGCGCCGGAATAACGCGGGAATTGTTTACGACGACGACGTCGTTGGACCGCAGATGCGCAGGGAACTCGCGGAAACTCGAATCGCTCCAGGTCGCCGCTTTTCGGTCCAGCACGAGCATGCGCGACGAGTCGCGCTCTGCGAGAGGTTGCTGCGCGATTAGGTCATCAGGAAGTTCGTAATCGAATTCGGAGATTAACAAGTCATTTACCGATCGGGCGCTTCACACGGCAAAGACGAAATCCGATATTCGGAGTAAAGTGTCGTCCCCACCCTTGTTCCCAACTATTCGATTGCAGCGACATGCGATACGAAACCGTAACTGTTTCCTCGCAATCGCTCCAGGAACCGCCTCGCAACACTCGCTCACCGCCCGTGGCTGGGCCAGTCGGGTTATGCGTCGGGCTTTCGGCGTAATATGAAGCGTCGTAAAAATCGCCGCTCCATTCCCAGACGCCGCCACTCATCGCGTATAAACCGTAGCCATTCGGCGCGAACCGGCGCATCGGCAATATCGACAACTCATCGAACCGATTAAAATCGCAACGTTCCGCCGACGGCGGATCGTTTCCCCATGGATAAGTGCAATCGATAAGTCCGCCGCGAGCAGCCTTCTCCCACTCAGCTTCTGTCGGCAGACGATAAAGCACGTCGGCATTCGAGATGCGATTACAGAGTGCTTCGGCGTCTTGCGCGGAAACGCTTACCATCGGTTTGCGCTCATAAGTCCAGGGGCTCATCGGATCTGCTCGAAGCGGATCTCCAAAAAACTTCTTATGCGTTTCGTCGCCCGGCGTATGGCTGTGCCAATCGCGAGCGCGCAGCGTTTCGTCTTCGCAATATTGAAGCCGGATCTTGTTTCCCTGGCCCAGATAAAATACCGGATGCACTTCGTTCGGCGACGGTGGTTCAAAGTTATCGTTCTTCGGGAAACCCTCAGGTGGAGGCTTCCAGTCCATCAAAAGACAATAGGTGGACCAACTCACCGGAGTCTCTGCCAGCCAAAACTCGTCCAACTCAACGCGATGAACCGGCTGTTCGTCCGGCTCGCCCGTTGTCGATCCCATCTGGAAGGAAC
The DNA here is from genome assembly GCA_046732535.1 of Acidobacteriota bacterium. Taxonomy (GTDB): domain Bacteria; phylum Acidobacteriota; class Blastocatellia; order Pyrinomonadales; family Pyrinomonadaceae; genus PSRF01. The sequence goes on along the minus strand of JBKPNH010000016.1, from coordinate 11,802 downwards.
CCGCCGGTATGTATCGGAAGGTGATTCCATGCTCGACTACGGCTAAGCGATCCAAGAGCTTCCGCCGCGCCTCGGCGAGCTGAGCGTTATCGGGTTGCAATCCGTAAGCGCGATCGTATTCAGTGGCCGCGACGCGCAATTCATCTGAATACTCTGAAGACATACGTGTCAAACAATGCGATCGGAAATATCGAGAACAGTTAATGGTTGATAGACTCTTTTACTCGTGCGGCCCATCGTCTCGCGGTATCCGTCAATCCACGGATCGGGAGCGTTAATCGAACCGTTCAGCACGAGCGCGCGCGCACGACAACCGCCGCTAAACGATTGTTCATCACCTCCGGACAATCCGCGGATGCTGCGAAATCCCTGGCTGTTGTGCCAGATCTCTTCGAATGGCGTGGAGCGAATGTTGGCGGCTGCGAATTCAGGTCCGAGAAAGCTGCACGGATTGACGTCGCCGGACAATGAAACCGAACAGACCAGGTTGCCCGCTCCGCAACCATAGTTCTCATGTATCGACGACTGCGCCTCCTGCCGCGTATGCGGACTGAAAGGATCGATGCTGCACACGTCAAATTGTTTATCCTGCTCAGCACCGGCGATGACGTTCAGCGCTTCGTTGTACTCGGCAAACGACGGCATCAGCTCGAGATGATGCCGGGCAATTCCCACCGGATACAACGGTCGAAACACAGCCGTCTCCGCTCCCACTTGATACGCCAGTTCGACGCAATCTTTCATCTCTTCAAGATTGGTCTTCATGATGGTGAACGCCAGCGTGAAACGCGTGTGCTTCGACAGTAACGACAAGCGTTCTCGAACCAGGTCGAACGTGCCTGTACCACGAACGCGATCGTTTGTTTGGGCCGTAGCTCCTTCTAAACTCACGTTGAGCCAGACGAGCTTTCGTTTACCAAACTCGCGTGCGATCTCTTCGGTGATCAGCAGCCCGTTCGTGGTGATGCAGGAATGCAAACCGTGATGAGTCGCCGAATCGATGATCTCAAACATGTCGCGGCGGAGAAGCGGTTCGCCGCCGGTAAGACCGATGCGAAACGTTCCGATGCGCGCGAGAGTCGCAAACAGTTCGTCGAGTTCTTTCAGGCTAAGAGGTTCCTCTTTGCGCGGGAGTTCACCGGCAAAGCAATGCGTGCACTTGAGATTGCACGCGGCCACGATCTCCAGGTGTAAAGCCAGTGGACCGGTAAGATGGTCCGTTGGGACATTTACGTCGAGAACGCTTCCGGCAAATCTCAAGTCGATAGTGAAAAAGCCCAGTTTGTAAAAGTCTTCAAAAAAGCGGATCAACTGGGTTCTGTAGTCTGCGTCCTGCACCTCGCCCAGAACGACGCTAAACGGTTCTCGCGTAAGACGGATCAAAAGCTGAGTAGTTTCGACGTCGAAAGGCAGATACTTCGAAGTGCTTCGATCGAACACCGTGCTGCCAAAGTATTGCGGCACGAGTATGAACGGTGAATCCTTCATGAAGTTATCTCTCAGGCCGGTGACTCAGGTTGAAGACTTTGCGTATCCATATTTGATCCGATGACGGACCTCGCCCGAAGAGTCTGCTGGTCCACTTTGCGTCTTCTATTCCAAGACCTTTTGCGTCCAGCTCGAGCATCTTTTCGTGCCAAAACGTATCGACGCTGTATTCGTTTGGTTTTGTTTCGGGTTTCGGAACCGGTTTAAGTACAAGCGGTCGCCAGTCTGTGTCGTCGAATCCGGTTGCCATCCACGAATCATCACTCGGCGCGTTCAATGTGTACTTCCATGAGCCGTCAGCATCAGAAAGAACTTCATGTCGAGCCGGCGCGTTTTGTTGGCCCACCGCCTTACTCTCGACGGTCGCTGCAAACATGAGAATGCCTGCTCTGGTGTCGAAGCCACTCACGACAAATGAAAGGACGTGCTCACCATAATCCACTAGAGGACGAGCGAAGTCGCTAGGGTTACCGTCCAGCGCAAACTTTACCTCGCCGTTGACGTACATCCGGAAGTGGACCGGCAACGCGCGATGTGGATTGAACCACCGGAGAACAACACCGCCGCAGCCGGCAGGAATCTCGCAGTGAGAGTGTTCTTCCAAAACGAGTCGTGAAGATTCTTTGGAATATCGCGAAACTGAGTTCAGTCTCAAATCCCGGTCGGGCATGTCTCCTCGCCTCTTCTTCTAACTCGTTTGCGGTGAGGTCGGGTGCTCGTAGTGAAACACCGCCGTAATCTGCGCACCAAACAGCAGGATCAAACTCGAAACGTAACTCCACGTCAGAACCGCGACGACCGCGCCGACCGATCCGTAGATCTGATCGTAGTGGAAGTAACCCAGGCTCCACGCGAAGATGTACTTTGCCAACTCCCACAGCACGGCTGCGAGAAACGCACCCGGCAATGTATCTCTCAAGGTCACTTCCGCACGCGGCATGAAACGATAAACGAGGACGAAGAGCGCGACGGTAATTACGTAACTTGCCGCGAAAAAGACGATTTGCCAAAACGCACTACCTACTGATGTCAGTAACGTGTAGCGCTCAATCTGCCGTGGCGAAAACCGGTTCGCCAGTCCACGCAACGCGACTAACGCTGACGTCACAACGACAGAGGCTGACAACAACAGACCGACCGCTGCCACCATTCCCAGCGTTAGTGCCCGTCCGTGAATGAAAGTTCTTGAGATGGTCTTCCAGATCCGGTTTAGCGCACGTTCGACGACCGCAAACACCCATGATCCGGCCCAGAACACCAACACTACGCAGGAAACGATCGCCCACCCGCTGATCTCCGAAAACGCGCCGATCGTCTCACGCAGAAACTTCGCCGATCCGGGATAGACGTCAACCGCGTGAGCCAGCATCTGGCTGCCGGCGGCGAGCTTGTTGCTGATCGCGAGTAACAACAGCAGCGCCGGAAACAGCGCCATCAGACCGAAATAACTCATCGCCGCCGCGGACGTGAAGAGATCGTTTTCGTGAAACTGGTGCAGGGCATGGCCCAGCATCGATCTCCAAGGTGAGCGGTTACGAACACCGAATGAATGCCGCGAGAATATGTTGAAGCGTTTCATCGTCGAGCCTCGCGCCTCGCGCTCGGGGTATTTTAGCGCGGATCGAAGAGGCTGGGTCGTTGTGAGCCGGGGGGCTTAATGCCGAAATGTTCGTAAGCGAGCGGCGTCGCCAGGCGGCCGCGCGGCGTGCGGTCCAGAAAGCCGATCTGAATCAGGTACGGTTCGATAATCTCCTCGATCGAATCCTTCTCCTCGTGGATTGACGCCGAGATCGTCCCGAGCCCGACCGGCCCGCCGCCGAACTTCTCGATGATCGTCAACAGCAGTTTGCGGTCCATCTCGTCGAGACCGTAAGTGTCGACTTCCATGCGATTCAGCGCATCGCTTGCGACTGCTTTGTTGATGCGGCCGTCGTAATCGACTTCGGCGTAATCGCGGACGCGGCGCAGCAGTCGATTGACGATTCGCGGCGTGCCTCGTGAACGTCGCGCAATCTCACGCGCGCCGTCATCGTCGATCTCGACGCCGAGGATCTCGGCGGAGCGTTTGCAGATGATTTCGAGATCTTCGTGCGGGTAGAAGTCGAGGTGAAAAACGATACCGAAACGGCCGCGTAGTGGAGCAGTGATTAGACCGGCGCGCGTGGTTGCGCCGATCAGAGTGAACTTCGGCAAGTCGAGTTTGATGGAACGAGCTGCGGCGCCCTGCCCAATCAGGAGATCGAGTTGATAGTCTTCCATCGCCGGGTAGAGCTTTTCTTCCAACGCCGGCAGCAGGCGGTGAATCTCGTCGATGAAGAGTACGTCGCCTTCCTGCAGGTTCGTGAGCAAGGCGGCGATGTCGCCGGCTTTCTCGATTGCCGGGCCGGCAGTCGACTTCAGTTCAGAGCCCATTTCGTTGGCGATGATGTTTGCGAGCGTGGTCTTGCCCAGTCCGGGCGGGCCGGTCAGGAGGACGTGATCGAGCGCTTCGCGACGCAGTTGCGCGGCTTTCATGTAGATGCGCAGGTTTTCCTTCACCTGCGACTGGCCGATGTATTCGGAGATGCGCGTCGGGCGCAGCGTCAGATCGAGTTGGCGATCGTCGTCGCTCGGACTGCCGTCTTTCACACTAACCATCGTCATGATCCAATTAAACGAGAACCCAGCTTTTGCAGACTTCGTTTTAACACGGATTCCACAGAAATATCGCCGCCTTCACTCAGGGCCGAATCTATTGCTTTTTCGGCCGCCGAACGTTGATACCCGAGATTCATCAATCCGGAAAGAGCTTCTAAACGCACGTTGTCAGCCGACGATATTTCTTCGACTTCAGGTCGGGCGTTTTCTTCAATTTGCGCAACCGACAACGCCGCCATCTTCTCTCGCAGATCGACGATCAGCCGCTCGGCTGTTTTCTTTCCGACGCCGGGGATCAAGGTCAGGCGCGCCAGGTTGTTCGACTTGATGCAGGTGATCAGTTCATCAGCGCTCATACCGGAAAGTAAGGCGATGCCGAGCTTGGGACCGATCCCGCTCACGGAAATGAAGTTGATAAAGAGCTCGCGCTCGCGCGCAGTCTTGAAGCCGTAGAGCTGCAACGCGTCTTCCTTGACGTGCGTGTAGATGCGCAGCTTGACGTTCGATCCCTCGTTTTCAAGATCGTAAAAAGTCGAGAGCGGAATGTTCACCTCATAGCCGACGCCAGACACGTCGACGATCACGGAAGTCGCTTGTTTGGAAAGCAGTGTGCCGCTCAGGTGTGCAATCATTTGCGCAGGAGTATTATATACTGACCCCGACAGGTTCCCGCGAATGAAGTCTGAAAAAATCTCAGAACTGACAACCAGCCGCTTAAGTGTTTATTTGCGGTGTCTAAACACGCTCCACGAAGCTGGGATCAAGACGATCTCGTCGCAGGCGCTGGCTGCACAGTTTAATCTCAACTCCGCCCAGATTCGGAAGGACCTCGGTTACTTCGGCGAGTTTGGTGTGCGCGGCGTCGGCTATTACGTCGACGATCTGCGCGATCACATCACGAAGATCCTCGGTCTCGACACACCGCATCGCGTCGGCATCGTCGGCGCCGGCCGCCTGGGAACAGCGCTCGCCAACTACAACGGCTTCGGCAGATCAAACTTCTCGGTAGCAGCGCTGTTTGATAACGATCGGCAGAAGATCGGGCGTCGCATCGGCGATGCGAAGATGGCCGTACACGACGTCGAGGATTTGGCGAAGGTGATTCGCGAGAAGTCGATCGACGTGATCGTGATCGCGGTGCCGGGGAAGGCGGCCCAGAGAGTTCTCAATCAGACCATGGCGGCGGGTATCAAAGCGGTGCTGAACTTCGCGCCCGTCTCGTTGACTGCGCGCCGTGGCGTGAAGGTCAAGACCGTCGACCTGACGACGTCGCTGGAATCGTTGTCGTATTTTCTTTCTCAGCCTTCGAACAGCACAGTCACCCAGCCGCGCCGAGCTGCTTCCAGAAAACAAGCATGGATGAGCAAACAACCAAACGAGATCTGATTCGCGTTTGCCACCTGATGTATGAGCGCAGCTACGTGGTGTCGTCCGACGGCAACGTCAGCGTGCGCCTCGACGACGGACGCATCCTCGCGACGCCGACGATGACGTGCAAAGGCCGCATGACTGAGGATCTGATCGCGGTCACGGATCTCGAAGGCCGAGCGTTAAACGATCGACGCGCGTCGAGTGAGTTGGCGATGCATCTTCTGATCTATCGCGAGCGTCCGGACGTGAAGGCCGTTTGCCATGCGCATCCGCCGCACGGGACCGCGTTTGCAGTCGCCGGTCTGGCGATCGATCAACCGATACTTTCGGAAGTGATACTGACGCTTGGCTGTGTGCCGCTGGCCTCGTATGGCACGCCTTCGACGAACGAGTTGACCGAGCAGATGCAGCCGCTGGTGAAACATCACAACGCGCTGTTGATGGCCAATCACGGCGCAGTGGCTTACGGCGCGGACCTTTGGCAGGCGTGGGACCGATTGGAGACCTTGGAACACACGGCGAAGATCGCGATCCTTTCGCGCGTGCTCGGCGGTTCGCAAAACCTTTCGCCTGACGCGATCGAGAAGTTGATCAACGTGCGAGAAAAAGCCGGTTACCTGGGCGAGTCGGCGCGTGGTCAGGCGTGCGGCTACTTGCGCGAGCCGTTGATGGAAAATGGCGCGGGAAAGATCACGTTGACGCGCGAGGAGCTGGTCGAGCTGTTGAGCCAGGCGGTGAATGGCAAGTAATATCCGTCTTTAAAAATAACGTAGAGGAGCATCTGAATGCAGGAAGCACTCGGAATGGTGGAAACAAAAGGACTGGTCGCGATGATCGAAGCGGCCGACGCGATGGTGAAAGCCGCCAACGTTACGCTCGTCGGTTACGAGAAGATCGGCGCCGGTTTCGTGACCGCGATCGTCCGTGGCGACGTTGCGGCCGTGAAGGCTGCCACTGACGCGGGCGCCGCTGCTGCGCGCCGTGTCGGCGAGTTGGTCAGCGTTCACGTGATTCCTCGTCCGCATGGCAGCGTCGACGAAAGTCTGCCGGTCGGTATGGATCGATAGCCTCGCATGATCATCGCTCGCATCCTCGGGACCGTCGTCGCCACGCAAAAGGACGAACGGTTAAGCGGAAAGAAATTGCTGATCGTCAGACCGATCAATGTAGACGGCACGGATACGACCGGTTACGTGGTCGCGGTCGATACGGTCGGCGCCGGTTTTCACGAACGAGTGTTGGTCGTCGCCGGATCGAGCGCGAGGCTGGCGCAGGGAATGAAAGACGTGCCGGTCGATGCGGCGATTGTCGGTGTGATCGATACGGTTGACGTGGTTCAGTGACCTATGCAATTGGCGCGCGTAATTGGGACGGTGGTCTCAACCGTCAAGAATGATTCGTTGAGTGGCCGCAAGCTATTAGTGGTGCAGACCTTAAATGCGAATCTGGAACCAAATGGAAAACCGATGGTGGCGATCGACGCTGTGGGCGCCGGTGTTGGCGAGTTGGTTTTCTGGTGTCGCGGGAAGGAAGCGAGTTTTCCTTTCAAACGCGAAGACACGCCGACTGATTGCACGATCATCGGCATCGTCGATTCTGAACAGCACGTAACGCGGTAAAATGATTCTTGCTCGCGTCATCGGGAATGTCGTCGCCACGCAGAAGAATCACCGTTACGAGAATGCGCGCGTAATGTTGTGCCAGCAGATCACGCCAGAGGGCGACGAGACGAGCTACTCCGTATTGGCGCTTGATTCTGTAGATGCAGGTGTTGGCGATACGGTGCTGATCGTGCAAGAAGGTTGGAGCGCGTCGACGGCGGCGACGGGAAAAGCTGGTGCGGCGATCGATTCGGCGATCGTCGGCGTTGTGGATCGGATCGACTTGTTATGAGTTCAGATCAGGCAAGACTAGTGGCGGAGAGAATCGCGCGGCGCGTCGGGGCTGCTGCTCCGGCGCAGCAGAACACGGATATTGGTTCCGAACTCGCTGCGATGCGCGCGACGCTCAATGACTTGCAGAATCGATTGATACAAATTGAATCGAAAGTCAGTGCGCCGAGAGTTCACTCGCCGTGGCTCGCGGGGGTGAACGCGAGCCATCCGAGTCAGGAGCGGTTCGGAGTTGAAGAAGCGACGGTCTCCGAACTGGTCGACTTCTTTCAGAACGAAAAGACCTGCACCGTGGAGCCCGGCGGCAAGCCCTGCGATCACTGCGTCATGTGCAGCTCTCGCGGTTTCTAAATCCCAGTTACTACTTAGTCGGGTTTCGTAAGTCGTTGGCGTTGATACGCGGCGGCTGGGTCGAGCCCTCCTCGGCTTTGAAGTACGGTTCCTGGGCGAAGCCAAAGAGCTTTGCCGAGATCACGGTTGGGAAGCGCGAACGAGTCGCGTTGTAATCCTCAGTGGACGCGTTGTAGTCGTTGCGCGCCACGGCGATCCTGTTTTCCGTCCCCGCAATCTCATCCTGCAACTTCAAAAAGTTTTCATTCGATCTCAACTGCGGATACGCCTCCTGCAACACGAGCAGCCGCCCCATCGTCGCGCCTAAACCGTTCGCCGCATCGATAACCGCCTGCCGCTGTTCCGGCGTGCGATCGCCGCCTTCACCCGCGGGCGTCTGGCTCGTCGCGTTCAGTAACCGCGACCGCGCGTCGGCGATGCGGCCAAAGACTTCCTGCTCCTGAATGCCCGCCATCTTCGCCGCTTCGACGAGGTTATTGATAAGGTCAGAGCGTCGCTGCAACTGCGTTTCGACGTTGGCCCATCGCGATTTTACGTTCTCACGTTTCGTCGTAAGCGTGTTGTAGCCGCAACCGCTCGCGGTCAATGCAAGTATCGTGATACCGAAAAGGACGGCCAATCTTCGATTCTTCATCTTCAACTCTCCCCTTTTGCTGATCTAAGTTCATCGACTGCCTCAACTACCTGTTCGATCTGAAACATGTAAGATGCGAAAAGATCGTTCGCTTCTTTCTCGGACGATGGCAGCTTTTCTCCATTACGAAGCTCAAAAATCCTTTCAAATGCCGCCGGATCGAGTTGCAAGCGTTGTACCGTACGGCGGACGCAGTCAGGCTTCGCGACCGGCGGTTGCTCGCCGAAAAGCAATAACACCGCGCGAAACAGCGCCGCAAAACTCGCGAGGCTATCGCTCATCAAGTCGCACAATTTCTCGATCGATACGGAAGCGGGGATATAAAGACGACGCAGTTGAATCAGTTTGCTACGCAGCTCGTACTCAGTCTGGTGCCGAAGATTCGCGTCTGAAAGTTTGACGAACTCGAATGGATCGTGGCCGTAAAGGACGACACGTGCGTTTGCCATCTGATGAAACTCGATGGGAAATACGTCAGCGGCATCGGACAGTTCCTCGACGGTGAAATAGACCGCCAATGGATGGCCCAACCGTTGCCATTCGCGCATCGGCGCCTGGGCCAGACGCAAATCCTCCGGCGTGATGCGATTCAGTGCGATCAGCAGGTTGTAGTCTGAGCGCAACGCGTCGTGATCGCCGGCCGCGGCCGAACCGTATAACACGACCGACGCGAGATTGTCTCCGTGTGTCGCACGCAGATCCTCGACGAGTCCGCTGAGAGCTTCCTGCACTACAGTCTTAACAGCCATAGTTTTGTGTGCGCTGATCCTACCAATCTGTATCTTGGTTTCAATCCGTGTTACCAGGAGCCGCCGGCGCCGCCGCCCCCAGCACTTCCACCACCGCCAAAACCTCCACCGAAACCACCGCCGCCACCGCCTCCGCCAAAGCCACCACCGCCGCCGAAGCCGCCTCCGCCCCAACCGCTACTTCTGCCGCCACGCGATAGACCGCTCAACAGTGTGCCCCAGAGGATTGCCTGGCCCAGACCACCACCGCCATAACGACGTCGTCGACCGCCGCCGCCGCCACCGCGAGACGCCGAAGAGATCACGATCAGTATGAACACGATCACGATGATACCGCAGCAAACACTGCTGAGACTCTTTCTACTGGTACGGATCTGAACCGGCGGTTCCTCTCCGCGATACGCGTAACGCTGATCGATGCCTTCGACGGTGAAGCCGCGCTTCGCGCCGAGTGTGGCGACGTATGCCTGGATCGTGTCAAGGATGCCTTTGCTGTAGTTTCCCTGTTTGAACGCAGGCACGAGCCGTTCACGTTGTATCTGGCCCACGACTCCGTCCGGCAGCTCGCCCTCGAGATGATCGCCGACCTGCGTGAAATACTTTCTGTCCTGGATTGCGACCACTAAGAGGAAGCCTGCTTTATCTCCTTCTTTTGATCCGATTCCCCAGCCGCGATAGACGGCGAGTGAGAAGTCGAAAATGTCGCGACCCCCGGTCGTCGGGACCGTGAGCACTGAATACTCGATCTGTCCGCGCTCTTTGAGATTCAGGTAGATCGACTCCAGACGCTGTCTTGTCTCAGCGTCGATCACGTTTGCGTTGTCTACGATGGGATTGAAGGGAACAGGTAAGGGAACCGGCGATTGCGGTCTCGTCTGTGCGACTACCGAAACGGCCGATAACAAAAAGAGCAACGCCACGAGGCCGAAGCCGAGCCACGAAGCTATTTGTCTAAGGCGCAAACCCAGCATATTTGTCATTTGTCATTGGACATTTCTCATTTGTCATTTGTGCTTCGCTGATAACCGAAAAATGACAAATGAAAGATGTCCAATGACCAATGATAAATAACTAGCCCTCGATCAACCTGTGCAACAGGTAGAAAAGGGCAACCCCTCCAAAAACGACAATTGACACCGTGGGGTTTCGCTCTTCTTTGTGATTCACTTCGGGGATCAGGTCACTCGCGGCTACATAGAGGGTTACGCCGGCAGAGAATGGTAACGCATAACCGACGGAATTGCTCATCTTAGCGTCAAGAATGCTGACCGCGATGACGCCGGCGAGCGTCGCCAGTCCGATCGCGGCAGTAGCGACAAGCGCTTTCTGCGTCGAACGGCGGGAGGCGAGCATGATAGACGCCGCCGTGAAACCTTCAGGCATTTTATGCAGGAGAATGGCAATAAAGACGAGAAAGCCGACTTTGAAGTTGATCAGGAATGCCGCCGCGATCGAGACGCCGTCGAAGAACGTGTGAATACACAGCCCGCCGACGGCGGTGTACGCCGCGGAGGGACGCATCAACGATTCCGGGTGCGTTTCGGGTCCGAAGTGAAAATGCGGCGCGAGTGTGTGTTCGAAGAACTGAATCGAGAGATATCCGGCCAGTAACAGGCTCATCGCGCCGGAGACGGCTTTCGAAGCAGGTTCGCCGTCGGCTGTCCGCGTCCAAATGCCGATAGCTTCCGGGAGAATCTCGATGAAGATGGCGGCGAGCATGAATCCGGCGCCGAGTGCGACCAAATATTTCAGAGACCGCTCGCCCCAGCGATGGGCGCCCGCCTTCACCAGCAGCAGCCCGCCGACGACGTTCGCGCCGGCAGCCAGCAAGCCAAACAGAAGAATGGAGGTCATCAGATTGTCGATCCGTGCCGGGGACTATACGTGTTTTAGAACACGGAGCACAACAACATATGTGATCGCCCTTTGTACACCGTAAACAGCTTACCTATTGACACCTATGGGGTAGGGACGTAGTATCCGGTCTGGGTGGTCAAAAGTGGTCGGAAGTGGGTCCAACCTCGTAGCAACACCGATCATTGGTAACTCTTTTCCTTTGGGCCACCCACCAGCTCTCTCGTCAGGCCAAAAAAGATGCTGCGAGGAAACTACACCGCCCGAATCGATGTTAAGGGCCGCCTAAAGGTGCCGACCGAGTTTCGGCGACTTATCGACGAGAAGCACGGCAAAGACTTTTATATCACGAGCCTGACCGGCGAGTGCGTTCGGATTTACCCGTTACCCGAGTGGGAGTCGATTGAACAGAGACTCTCGCTGCTGCCGTCGATGGATCCGGCGCGCAGAAAGTTCCTTGACAGAACGAACTACTTTGGACAGCAAGCGACGATGGATGGCCAGGGGAGGCTGTTGATTCATCCGTTGCTGCGGAAGAGCGCCGAGGTGATTGGCGACGTTGCGGTGCTCGGATACCTGACGTACCTCGAAGTTTGGGAACTCGATAAGTTCAAGGCTCGCATGCTCGCCGATCCGTACACGGAAGAGGACGAAGCTGCAATTGCGAGACTGGGTATTTAAAGACGGATCTTTGAACGAGATCACGGGGCGGTGGTGATGGCTGCGCCTTTGGGGGGCATGGGCGCGCCCCATCGCCCCGTGCTGCTAAAAGAGACATTGAAATACCTCGTTCCTGAGCGAGGCGGTCTCTTTGTAGATTGCACGG
>JBKPNH010000015.1:0-21781 GCA_046732535.1 Acidobacteriota bacterium | reverse complement strand
GCCCGCGAGGTTCGGTGCACGAGCGCTGATCGTGCCTTGACCTTTCATGCCCTGGCTCTCGAGATCGACTTCGACAGTTGTCAACGATGATTTGTGCTTCCGCAGGTTTGCCTCTCCACCGTAGGCCTCGATGACTTTTGCGATCAGTTCGTCAGTGGAGATCAACGAGCTGTCCGCAGGCGTCCCGTTTGTTCCCGCAGCGGCCTCCGCTGGTTTTTCAGCGGTAACTCTCGGCAGGACCAGGTTGCCCTGCGGTTGCTCCAGGAATAGCTCGGTTTCTGAGGGCTTATCTTTCACGGGCCGGAAGGTGGCGAAGTAGCCGTCCGGAGCGGGAGCGGCGAGCTTGTAACGGCGGCCGCCGATATTTTGCAGCATGAACGCCGGCTGGCCCGGAACGGTCAACGTCAACTTGTCGTCCTTCATGGCGACTTCGAAGTTGACGTTCGCGGCCGCGAACCGGTAACTGCCTACGTCGGCTTTTGGATCTCCGGCCGGTTCAGTGCTCTTCGCCTCACTCGCCTTTGGATCGCCGACGAGGTTCTTCCAAATCGTGTTCATCGCAAACGCGCCGAGCGGCGAGGCCGTCACGTTGGTCAACAACACGAAGCCGAGCTTCTGATCGGGCATCAGCGCAACCTGCGCGTTGAAGCCGTCGATGTTGCCGCCGTGTTCGACGACTTTGTGTCCGTTCCACTGGCGCAGAAACCATCCGAGACCGTAATCGACCGGACCGGCGATGTTCATCTGTTTGCTCGTCAGTTCTGCAAAACCTTTCTCGGAAACGAGGCGCCGTCCGTTGAACGTGCCGTCGCCGAGCATGAACCGCACCCACTGGGTCATGTCGCGGGCGCTGGAGTTAATCGCACCGGCCGGCGCGACCTCCGCAATCGGCCGCTGTGGCAAGTGACGAGTTTCTTTGGTTGACGCGTTGTAGTCGTAACCGAACGAGTAGTCGGGCGCCTTTTGCATCGCCGCGGCGGAGGTGTCGCTGTTGGTCATGCCGAGCGGTTTGAAGATGCGCGTGGCGATCAGTTTGTCCCAGGTCGACTTTTCGGCCTGGGCGACCGCTTCGCCGGCGGCCGTGTACATGATGTTTTGATACTGAAACTTCTCGCCGAGTTTTGCTGTCGGCTTTGCTTGTGCGGCGACTTTGATTAATTCCTCGCGAGTGAGGACACCGGTGATCATCGCGAGGTCGGTTCGGTTCAAGCCGGAACGATGTGCGAGCAGATCGCGAATCGTGATCTTTGCGGCGGCGTCCGCGTCGCGCAGTGTGAAATACGGCAGAAACTTTTTCGGTGAATCTTCGAGCGAGAGTTTACCGTCGTCGGCAGCCATCACGGCGAGCATGCCCGTGAAAGCCTTCGAAGCCGAGCCGATCGCGAAGCGCGTGTCGGGTGTGACGGGAACCTTACGTTCGAAGTCTTTAACGCCGAGGCCTTTTACATAAATGACCTTATCGTCTTTGACGATGGCGAGCGAGATACCGGGAATGCCCAACTCTTTCCGCCGCTCGTCGAGGGCTTTTTCGATCGCCGCTAGCGCCGCGCTGTAGTCCTGTACGGTGGCGGTGGCTGTTGCCTGCTGTGCGGCAACCAATGGGAGAGGCAGCAGCGATGCAGAAAAGGCAAAACAGAGTATGAGAGCGGAAAGCAGACGTAGAGGGGCCTTGAACCAGATCATCTTCGTTCTCCAGGGGAAAATTCGTTAGATCCGTGACGCAAACACGGATTTTACGGATTTCGGTTGGTATGTGTTTCAGTCGACGACCCAGGTGTCGCCGCTATGGATCAGTTTCTCCAGGCTTCCCGGACCCGACTTGGCGACCGCTGCAGCGATCTGGTCGACCATCATGTCTTCGTAGGTCGGCCGCTCGATCGCGCGGAAGATGCCGACGGGTTGCGGAAATTCCGGCTGCTCCATGCGGGCAAGCATGAATGCGACTGATGGATCTTTCTGGTAGATGTCGTGTACCAGCAGATCGTTTTCGGTGATGCCGTTTTCGCCGATGGTGACGACTTCCGGGAGTGCGCCGTTCATGCGGATGCCTTGCTTGCGATCCTTGCCGTAGACCATCGGTTTACCGTGCTCCAGGTAGAGCACGCGGTCGGAGCGAACGGAGCGGTCCGCGAAATAGTCGAAGGCGCCGTCGTTGAAGATGTTGCAGTTTTGATAGACCTCGATGAACGAGATGCCCTTGTGTTTCGCGGCGGCTTCGACGATCTGACCGAGGTGTTTGACGTCGATGTCGATCGAGCGCGCGACGAAGGTCGACTCGCTGGCGATCGCGAGTGATAACGGATTGATCGGGTAGTCGATCGTTCCCGATGGCGTCGACTTCGTCAGCTTGCCGAATTCTGAAGTCGGGCTGTACTGGCCTTTCGTCAGACCGTAGATGCGGTTGTTAAAGAGAATGTAGTTGATGTCGAGATTGCGGCGGATCGCGTGGATGAAGTGATTGCCGCCGATCGAAAGCGCGTCGCCGTCGCCGGTGATCACCCACACGCTCAATTCCGGGTTCGCGCACTTGATTCCGGTCGCGATTGCGGGGGCGCGGCCGTGAATGCTGTGGAAGCCGTACGTGTTCATGTAGTACGGAAAGCGTGACGAGCAGCCGATGCCGGAGACAAAGACGATCTTTTCACGCGGGATGCCGAGTTCGGGCATCACTTTCTGCACGTTGTTGAGAATGGCGTAATCGCCGCAGCCGGGGCACCAGCGCACTTCCTGATCGGAAACGAAGTCGGCCTTTTTGAGTTGTCCTGGCGGCGGCGCAATTCTGCCCGAAACCGGCGACCCGCCGTCGCTCTCCGCCGAAACCGCTGCCTCGTTCGCCAGCGTTTTGTTCACGTTCCCATTGTTTCCACTCATCTCTGTACTCATCTCACAAATACTCCTCGACTTTGCGAACGATCTCACGGATTTGGAAGGGGCGGCCCTTCACCTTTGAAAAGGGAACCGCGTCGACCAGGTAGCGGGCGCGGATCATGGTGCAGAGCTGGCCGAGGTTCATTTCGGGGATGATCACCGTTTCAAAACCAGCAAGCACTTCACCCAGATTGCGCGGGAATGGATTGAGATGCCGCAAGTGCGCGGACGAAACACTCTTCCCCTCACGCTGCATCTTCTCAACCGCCGAACTGATCGACCCGTACGTCGAACCCCATCCAAGCACCAGCACCTTACCGGTCTGCGCACCCATCACTTCCACCAGCGGAACATCCTGCACCGCGCGATCGATTTTTTCCTGGCGCAGCTTGACCATCAGGTGGTGGTTCTCAGGATCGTAATTGACGTTGCCGGTGATGTGCTGCTTTTCGATACCACCGATGCGGTGCTCGAGTCCCGGCGTACCCGGCAGCGCAAACGGCCGCGCCAACGTCACTTCATCACGCGCATACGGCATGAACGTCGACGGGTCAGTGTGAAACTTCACTTCGATCTTCGGCAGATCGTGGATCTCCGGAATCGCCCACGGCTCAGCACCATTCGCCAGATATCCATCGGAGAGATAAAACACCGGCGACATGTACTTGAACGCCAGCCGCACCGCTTCGATTGCCATGTGGAAACAGTCCGCGGGCGTCGCCGGCGCAACGACGATCGCCGGACACTCACCGTTTCGACCCCAGACGGCCTGGAAAAGGTCCGCCTGCTCAGTCTTCGTCGGTAAGCCCGTCGACGGTCCGCCACGCTGCACGTTGACAATCACGAGCGGCAACTCAGTCATCACGGCGAGACCGATTGCTTCCTGCTTGAGCGCCACGCCGGGACCCGACGTTCCCGTCAATCCAACCTGTCCGGCGAAGCTGGCGCCGATTGCCGCGCAAACCGCCGCGATCTCGTCTTCAGCCTGAAACGTCTTCACGCCAAAAGCCTTGTGCCGCGACAACTCGTGCAGGATGTCGGACGCCGGCGTGATCGGGTACGAACCGTAGAACAAAGGACGCTCGCAAAGCTGCGACGCCGCGATGAACCCGATCGCAGTCGCTTCGTTACCGGTGATCTTTCGATACTTCCCGGGGGCGATCTGCGCGCGCTTGACGGTGTAGTGCGTAGTGAAGACTTCGGTCGTGTCGGCGAAGTTGTAACCGGTCTTCAACGCGATCTCGTTCGCCTTTGCGAGCTCAGGAGTTTTCGCAAACTTGCTGCTGATCCAATTGAGCGTGTTTTCCATCGGCCGGTCATACAACCAGTAGAGCACGCCAAGCGCGAAGAAGTTTTTCGAACGGTCGATCTCTTTGCGCGACAACTCGACGTTGCCCTTGAGGGCGTTCATGTTGAGCGTCGAGATCGGCAGCTTGTGCACGCGATAACCGGCGAGCGAGTTGTCCTCGAGCGGGTTGGCGGCGTAGTTTGCGTACTTCAGGTTTTCAGGCGTGAAGCCGTCGGTGTTGATGATGAGCGTGCCGCCTTCTTCGAGGTCGGGCAGGTTCACTTTCAGCGCCGCGGGGTTCATCGCCACCAGCACGTTCGGTTGATCGCCGGGGGTTTTGATGTCGGTGCTCGAGAAGTTGAGCTGGAAGCCGCTGACTCCCGGCAAGCTGCCGGCAGGAGCGCGAATCTCAGCGGGGAAGTCGGGCAACGTCGAGATGTCGTTGCCGACGACGGCGGAGGTATTGGTGAACTGGGTTCCAGTCAACTGCATACCGTCACCGGAATCGCCGGCGAAGCGGATCGTTACGGTTTCGACTTCTTCCAGGTGTTTTTCAACTTGCGTGACAGGCGGGTCGATAACAGTACTCATTTTGGATTAATCGTCAGGCCTTTCGGAGATAATAATTGCGCCCGTGATTGGACGACCGTGAATTCTAACATGCTACGTCTTTGCGTGCAGTTCCTGATCGTAGGGTGACATCGCGGCGAGCCCTTCGATAATGCCGGGAAGGACGTTCAACGTCGTCTCGACGTCGTCTTCAGTATTGTATCTGCCGAGTGAAAAACGGATCGATCCTTGTGCGGCGGTATAGGGCACGTTCATCGCGCGCAAGGTCGACGACGACTCGTGCGACGTCGAATGACATGCCGATCCGGTCGAGACGCAGATGCCGAGTTGATCGAGATGCAGCAGGATGTTCTGTCCTTCGATGTATTCGAAGGAGATATTCGACGTGTTTGGCAGGCGATTCGTCGGATGGCCGTTTAGCCGGGCATTCGGGATCTGTCGTAGGATTTCGCTTTCGAGCCGGTCGCGCAGGTTTTGAATGCGTGAATGATCATTATCTTGATAGGCGAGGTTGCAGGCAGCACCGAGACCGACGATGTTCGGAACCGCAGAGGTTCCTGCACGGCGCCCATGTTCCTGTGCGCCGCCGACGATGAACGACGGCAGCGAGATTCCTTTGCGAACGTACATCGCGCCGACGCCTTGCGGAGCGTGCAGTTTATGACCTGAAAGCGCGAATAGATCGACGTTGTCCAGGTTGATCGGAACCTTGCCGACTGCCTGCACACCGTCCACGTGAAACAACGCTTCCGATCTTTCGCGCACGATGCGCCCGATCTCATTTACTGGAAACAACACGCCAGTCTCATTATTTGCCAACATGATCGAGACGAGCGCGGTATCGGAACGCAGGGACGCGCGTAGGTCGTCGAGGTTGAGTTCGCCTTGTTCGTTCACTCCGAGCCACGTGACTTCGTAACCTTCACTTTCGAGCGATCGACAGAGGTTCCGCACGGCTTCGTGTTCGACCAGCGTCGTAACGATATGTTTCTTCGACGGCTGCGAAGCGAGGACGCTGCGAATGGCCCAGTTGTCAGATTCCGAGCCGCAGGAAGTGAAGACCACCTCGCTCGTATCCGCAGCGCCGATCAGCGCGCCGACCTGTTCGCGCGCGTTTTCGATCGCTTGCTTCATGGTGCGGCCCAATGTGTGGGCGGAAGACGGGTTGCCGAACAGTTCGTTGAGATACGGCCGCATCGCTTCGAAAACTTCTGGCGCCACACGCGTGGTTGCGTTGTTATCAAGATAGATCATTTGTAGCCAGTATCTCCTGAATCAATTGATGGCACGATCCACAGCCACCGCCGGCGTTGGTCGCGCCAGTGACTTCCGCTACCGTGGTCAATCCGTGTTGCTGAATCTCACGTTCGATCGTGCGCTCGGAAACAAAGAAGCAGGTGCAGATCAACGCTTCGTCGCCGGCCCAGTCGTCGCGAGCCGCGTTGCTGAATTCGCGAATAGCAGCCAGTAGTGCTTCGCAGGCGAGCCCCGGACAATGTTCGTGGTTCGGCACGTTCGCGAACAACGGTTCCTGGCCGACGAACGCAGCCTCAGCCGTGGTCAGTCCTGTAACGCGTTCCGTCAGCAGCGACGCCGACGCAACCAGCACGTCGCAGCCGGCAGCTCGGAATCGCGCTTGCGAAACCCGATGCATTTCGTCAATCTGTATAGAGATTCGGGCGTGAGCCCCGCAAAG
Source organism: Acidobacteriota bacterium (assembly GCA_046732535.1). Taxonomy (GTDB): domain Bacteria; phylum Acidobacteriota; class Blastocatellia; order Pyrinomonadales; family Pyrinomonadaceae; genus PSRF01. The sequence goes on along the minus strand of JBKPNH010000015.1, from coordinate 15,359 downwards.
CAGGGAGGCCGAACGTCCTCTGAAACCTGGTTCATCCGCGTCGCCGACGTTACGCGGATTTAGAAAATGACTCAATACATCCGTCACCATTGTTGAAACTACGCGCCGCTGTCGCGTTTGTCAAAAACTGGTAAACCAGCTACGCTTCCCACACCAATGACGCAACTTAGTGAACAACTTATTCTCGATAGTTTGAGACAGATCCAGGACCCGGATCTGCACAAAGACATCGTTACCCTCGGCTTTGTGCGCGACCTGCGTGTGGACGGCGGCAACGTCTCGTTCCGCATCGTCCTGACGACGCCCGCGTGTCCAGTGAAAGCTGAAATGGAGACGGCCGCGCGCGAGATCGTCAGCGGCTTGCCCGGTGTCGCCGCGGTGAACGTAACGATGGATGCGGAAGTGCCAAAAGGCCGCGGACTCGGCGAGAAGATCGTGATCGAGGGTGTGCGAAATATCGTCGCCGTCTCGTCCGGCAAAGGCGGCGTGGGCAAGTCGACTGTCGCCGTGAACCTTGCGGTGTCGCTTGCGCTTGACGGCGCGCGAGTCGGACTGATGGACGCGGATGTCTACGGACCGAACGTTCCGATCATGCTCGGCGCGAGTGACTCGCGTCCGGAAGTCGACGGCAACAAGCTCGTGCCGCTCGAAGCGTTCGGCGTGAAGTTCATGTCGATGGCGCTGCTGCAACCGGGCGACAAGCCGATGATCGTTCGCGGACCGATTCTGCACGGGCTGGTAAAACAGTTCCTGACGGACGTGAAATGGGGCGAGCTCGACTACCTGATCGTCGACATGCCGCCGGGGACGGGCGACGTGCAGTTGTCGCTGGCGCAATTGGTGCCAGTGCAGGGTGCCGTGCTCGTTACAACCCCGCAAGACGTTGCCGTTGCCGACGTGCGGCGGGCGTTGCGGATGTTTGAAACTGTAGCGATACCGGTGTTGGGCATCGTCGAGAATATGAGCTACTTCATCGCGCCCGACACAGGCATGCGTTACAACATCTTCGGCGAAGGCGGCGGAGAAAGGCTGGCGCAACGGTATCAGGTGCCGTTCCTGGGCGCGGTGCCGCTCGGAATCGATGTGCGCGAAGGCGGCGACAAGGGCGTCCCGGTCGTCGTCAGTAAACCTGATTCGCCGCAGGCGCAGGCGTTTCATCGAGTGTCGGAGGAAGTGGCCAGGCAGATCTCGATCGAGGCGATGAAGCCCGAACTTGTCGTTTTAGGCAAAGGGCAATAAGATAACGAACGGTACTAGAGACCGAAAGTTTAGAGAGGATTCATAAAGTAATGTCAGCAACCACAGCGCCCACCGTGACACTGAATGTCACCGAGCAGGCCGCAACCGAGATCAAGAAGTTTATGGCCAGCGAGGAAGGCCTTCCCGAAACCTCAGGGCTCCGCGTGCGCGTGGTACCGGGCGGGTGTTCGGGCTTCCAGTACAGCCTCAACATCGAAGAGCAGTCGCGCGAAGGCGATTTCGTCATGGACGAGAAAGGCGTGCGCATGTTTATCGACATGTTCAGCGCTCAGTATCTTAATGGCGTCGAGATCGACTATGTGACGGGAGTGATGGGATCGGGATTCACGTTCAAGAACCCGAACTCCACCGGCAGTTGCGGCTGCGGTTCTTCGTTCACCGCGTAAGACGCGAAGCGTCTAAAGATTTGGACGGGAGACGGGAGCGATTCCGTCTCCCGTTTCTGTTTGATATCCTTCTGTCCGTTCACGCGACACACAACAAGGTAAACAGGGAACAAACACAAATGCCAAAAATCCAAGCTGAAACCGCCACCGGTCTCGTCGAAACCGATCCACCTGCCGGGAAGAAACTGGTCCTGGCCCTCGAAGACGCCGGTATCGACATTCTTCACCGCTGCGGCGGCAATGCTCGTTGCACCACTTGCCGCGTCGAGGTCCTCGAAGGCGAGCCCGGCGAAATGCGAGACCTCGAACGCAACCGCCTCGCAATGGAAGCCGAGCTGGCGCCGAACGTTCGACTCTCGTGCCAGATTCGCGTCAACGACGATCTCAAGGTCCGCGTTATCAACCAGGTAAGCACACGTGGCATGGACGCCGGTCCACGCCCGCTCGACGAATAGGGCCAACAGACCATGGATTATTTGCGCCGCCGGTTGGTCTGGGTGTAATCTTCGCGGCGTAATTCCAAGACATCACGGAGGACTTATGCTAACTGAGTCAACTGCTCATCTCCCCATCAGTCTGGCTATGCTGCAAGAGTTGTTTCACTCTCCGGACGGCGATGCGCTAATGCGGATTATCTTCCGTTGGTTTCACTTCGCCGCCGGCATCACCTGGATCGGAATGCTCTACTTCTTCAATCTCGTCAACGTTCCGTTTCAGAAAGGGCTCGACGCCGATACCAAGAAAAAGGTCAACCCGGATCTATTGGGCCGCGCGCTCTGGTGGTTCCGGTGGGGCGCACTCGTGACCGTGTTGGCGGGGTTCGCCTACTTCGCGATGTACATCCTCAAGGCCGACGTGGCGAACGCGAATGGCCCTGGCGGCGGAAACATCAATCTGTGGTTTGTACTGTTTGCGTGGCTGACTTATCCCGTGGTCCTGTTTCTGCTCGAGTTCCTGATCATCAAGAGAGTCCCGGCGCTGATCAAAGACGGCAGAATTTTCGCCGTCGTCATGTTTTTCCTGACTGCGTTCGTGACGTGGGGACTCATAAGGTTCTTCAATGCGATGTTGACCGTCAACGGACAAAGCTGGGCCAGCAACAAGTCGTACTCCATCGGCATCGGCGGCGCGTACGGTCTCGTGATGCTGTTGAATGTTTGGGGAATCATCTGGCCCAACAACAAGCGAATCCTGGCGGCGACCGCGGGCACCGGTCCGGCTGCTCCGCCTGAGCTCGCGCGTCAGGCTTTCATCGCTTCGCGAACAAACGCGTGGCTGTCGTTGCCGATGTTGCTGTTCATGGGAACGTCGCACGGCGACTGGGTTATTTTTGGAAAGTAATTCTTTGTAATCCGTGTTTCTGCTTATGTAACGCAGGCAGAAACACGGATTCATACGATCCTCACAACGTATTTGTCACACACCAGCGTCATATTTCTTAAAAACTGGAGGTGTGTAATGAGCGCAACTGGCTCTTATAAACCGCGGCAGTTCAATCTGAGCGGCCTCAACGGTATTTCAGACCAAACATTGGAAATCCATTTCAAGCTTTACGAAGGTTACGTTAAGGAAACGAACAATCTGACGGAGAAGATCTCGGAGTTCATCAGCGACGGGAACGTCGATCAGGAAGAGATGCCGGCGTATTCCGAGCTCACGCGACGGCTCGGGTTTGAGTACAACGGCATGGTGCTGCATGAGTACTACTTCGACAATCTGAAGAGCGGCGGTGGAACGGGCGATCCGGAGAAGACGACGCAGTTTGCGAAAGCGGCGGAGACAAGTTTCGGCAGTTACGACATTTGGAAAGCCGACTTTGTGGGCATCGGAAAGATGCGTGGTGTTGGTTGGGCCATCTGCTACCAGAACCCGATGAACGGGCGGCTTTCAAATCACTGGATCACGTTGCACGAGACTGGGAACGTGGCGGGGTTCATGCCGATACTGGTGATGGACGTCTGGGAGCATGCGTTTCTGCTCGACTACAAGCCGGCCGAGCGGCCGAAATACATTGAAGCGTTCTTCTCCAATATCGCTTGGGATACCGTCGAAGAACGCCTCAAGAAGATTACGGGCGTGCAATCCGCCCGAGCCTGAACCACGGATCCGTGTTCTAGTTTTGTGGCAGTGGTGGTTTCTTCAGGCCGCAGTCGACTGACAGCGAGCGGAGGAAGTTCAACAGATCTTCACGCTGCTCGGGCAGGACCTTCTGCGGCTGAAGGTTCTTTTTGTCCAGGTATTGGTTCGGCTTTCCTCCAGCCAACATGATGTCAACCGCCTCTTCAAGCGTTTTCGCACTCCCATCATGAAAATACGGCGCTGACTTCGCGACGTCACGCAACGTCGGCGTCTTGAACGCACCGGTATCTTCCGGCTTCTTCGTCGCATTGGCCCGCCCGCCGTCAGGAGTCGGCTGGTCCATGCCGATGCCGATATTGTGATACTGCTGATCCGTAAACAGCACGCCATCGTGACAGTTGCCGCACTTGATCGTCTGGAAGATATTCCAACCGCGCATCGCGCTCTGGCTGATCGCCGTGGTGTCTCCGGCCTTCCAACGGTCCCACGCAGTGTTCCCGCTGATCAACGTCCGCTCGTACGCAGCGATCGCTTTCATCATATTGTCGGCAGTCGCGTCGCTCTGAAACACCTTTTGAAACTGTGCCTTGTAACCTTGCAGCGCATTGATCTTCCCGACGATCTCGTTGACCTTGTCGCCGACGCCCATGTTTCCACCGGTCCACGCCGCCATCGCCTGTTTTTCGAGCGAAGGGCTGCGTCCGTCCCAATAAAACTCCTTGTGATAGCCGATGTTCCAAAGCGTCGGGCTGCTGCGCGGCAACTGTTTGTTCAGCGCGCCGATGGCCTTCGGCAGGCCGTCAGTTAGACCATGCTCGCAAACGTGACACGAGTAACACGACTTCGATCCGTCGATGCTGAGTCGCTCGTCGAAGAACAACTGCCTGCCGAGCGACACTTTTTCCGGCGTCATCGGATTGTCGGCGGGAATCGACATCGGTTCGTACGTCGTGAGTTGGGCCGGCAGCGGTTGGATTTCCGGTGTGAAACCACCCGCTACAGGTTCCGTGTTTTGGGTGCCGCAAGACAACGCAAACGCGCAGGTAAGCGTGAAGAGAAGAAGAGACAGTTTTTTGGTGCTCATAAATTTTTGACCTGAGAAATCGATTGTTGGACCGTGCGCGGGATTCTTACATTTGCGTTTGCGAAATGTCTAGATTAAATGTGTATCCGATGAAAGTTATCCCGGCTTTGCTGATCGCAGCTTCGCTGCTCGCCGGCTGCTCGGGCAACAACGATAACGAGCACACGACCGCGACGACGATCGTTCCGCCACCGCCGCGGCAGGTGCTGCGCGCGGAATTCCGGCCGCCACCTCTACACTTAATTCGACCTGGTTTTCCAGGCAACTATGATCGTGAGAAGCCAGTATTGATTTTTTATTTTGGCGAGGACGCGACCTATCGTGAAGGCGAGCCAGTGGTGATCGAGTTTATGCTCGTCGGTGCCGATCTAAAAGGCGACGGCGGCGAGTATCGTATTCGCTATATGGTAGATGACGACGACATGCAGTGGATTGATCGCTGGGAACAGGTCTGGCTGTGGGGTTGGCTTCCCGGCAAGCACACCTTGCGTCTTGAACTTATTGGCCCGGATGGTTGGCCGGTGCCGAACGGAGATTTCAACATAGAGACTCGCGAGATCACGATCCTCCAATGAAAAAGAAGCTCTTTAACGAACTGGTGGCGGAAGCAGCGAGCTGCACGCTGTGTCCCGCGATGTGCGGCCGCAGCGCAGTCCTGAGTGAACTAAACGGTTCGCCGGAGGCGCGAGTGATGTTTATCGGCGAGGCGCCTGGACGAAAGGGCGCCGACCGCACGCGCGTACCGTTTTCCGGCGACCAGTCAGGCGCGAACTTCGATCGCTATCTGAATTCAATCAACCTGACGCGCGATGAGATCTTCATCACCAGCGCGGCGTTGTGTAATCCGCGAGCGGAGTCGGGCGCAAACCGCAGGCCGACACAAAAAGAGTTATCGAACTGTTCGCAGTTCTTGCGGCGCACGATCGAGCTGGTCGATCCGCGCGTGATCGTCACGTTGGGCTCGGTGGCGCTCGAAGCGCTGAAGCGTATTCAGTATCATGAGTTGAGCCTGAAAGAGTCGGCGGCGCAGATTCATTCGTGGAACGATCGCGTCCTCGTGCCGATTTATCATCCCAGCCCGCAGGTGCTGGCGTCGCACCGGCGAGAGGCGGAGCAATTGCAGGATTACAAGATGGTAACGAAAGCCGTACTGGGACTTCACAATGATTGACTATCTATCCGTACGCGAGGGTGGCGCCGGTTTAATCGACCTCTCCGCATCGCGGAGCCGGATCCGTGTTACCGGGTCGGAAGCGACGATGTTTCTGAACGGTCTGATCACGAACGACATCAAAAACGCGACCGAGAACAGTTGGCTGCCAGCCGTGTTTCCGACGGTGCAGGGGAGATTGATCGGCGCGGTTCGTATTCTCCGCGAGAGTTCGGGTTTTTTGATCGACACCGACGCTGCATCACACGAGGCGGTTTTGAAAACGATCTCGCGATTTACGCTTGCGGGTGATTTTCAGGTTACCGACGTAAGCAACGAAATCGCGTTGTTGTCGGTGCAAGGTAAACGCGCCAGCGAAGTAATACAGGCCGCCGGCGTCATTGCGATCCCTGCAACGCACACAGGTGAGCATGGCTTCGATGTTTTGACGACGGTCCCGCTAACAGAAAAACTCGTTGCGGCAGGAGCGCAACCCGTAACTCCCGAGACTTTCGAAATTCTACGAATCGAAGCCGGAATTCCACGCCATGGCCGCGACATGGATGAAACGAACGTCGTCCTCGAAACCAACCTCGACGATGCGATCAGTTACACGAAAGGCTGCTATGTGGGCCAGGAGATTATCATTCGCATCAAACACCGCGGACACGTCGCGAAGAAACTGGCGGGCCTGAAATTTGATGCTGAAGTTAAGGAAGGCGCGGTGATCACGTCAGAAGACGAAAAGGAGGTAGGACGCGTAACGTCCACGGCCTATTCGCCGAAGCTCGAGAGTCACATCGCGCTCGGCTACGTGCGATACGAATACCTTGGGGCGGGAACGAAGGTGCGAGCAGGCGAGGTTATCGGAACTGTTACGGAACTGCCGTTCGTGCGTGGTAGCTGGTATGAGTGAAAAAGATTTAGATTACGCGCAGGCGCAACTCGCGTATTCCATCATCGAAAACCTGATCGAGCACACCCGCGTCGTCAGCGACCTGATTGCACTGATGGCCCAGGTGCTTGACGAAGACACCACGAAAGCGCTCACGCAAACGCCGACCTGGACCGCCTATCTCGACAGCCGCCGCGCCCTCGAGAAGACAAAAACCGATATCGAAAGATTTGCCGAAGTGCTGAACGAATTAAAGCCGGATTAGACCACGCGACATTTGATCAAGTTGACAATACCCAACAACCGGCTCTTTACGTCAACAACTTCCAGCCCCGCCTCGCTCACGAGCTTCGCCGTGCGCCGGTTCACGTGATCTTCAAACAACCACACCGAAAAGACGTTCAATAGATCGAACAGTGGTCCGAGTATGCCTCGCGGCCGGACGTGTTCGAGTAACAACACCGTTCCACCGGGCCGAACAACTCGTCGCAGTTCCGTAAACGCCTGCACCGGCGATTCAACCGAGCAGAACACAAGCGTCGCAAAAGCAGCATCGAAGGAGTGGTTCTTGAAAGGCAGGTCTTCAGCGCGGTTCTGAAGCAATTGGACGCCGGACGGGCGCGTCTTCGTGCTCGCGATCTTCAGCATCTCGCGGCTGAACTCAGTCGCGACGCCATGCGCGTCCGAAGGATAGTGGACGAAGTTCAAACCCGTGCCGGCGCCGATCTCGAGAATCCTTCCGGCCGGAAGTTGACGAAGAACTTCAATGCGCAACCCGAGTAAGCCCCAACGTTGCAAGGGGCTCATTACACCTTCGTAATGTTGGGCGAAGTCGTCGTATCGAGCTTTGGACATGCTCAACGGATCATCATGATCACCTGGCGTTCGCGTCCACCGTCAAACTCGCACAGAAACACGCCTTGCCAGCGGCCGAGCAACAGCTTTCCATCTTTGAAAGGTATGGTCACGGACGATCCGGTCAGGCTGGCTTTGATGTGCGCGTCGGAGTTTTCTTCGCCGTGACGAAAACCCATGCCGTGTTGAGGAATCAGGGTGCGCAGCGCGTGCAGCATGTCGCGCGGCACATCAGGGTCGGCATTTTCGTTGATGGTTAGACCGGCAGTAGTGTGTTGGACGTAGAGAACGACGATGCCTTCCTGAACGCCCGATTCCCGCAGTTTCTCATTGACGAGATCCGTGAACTCGACGAGCTCTTCGCGATTACGAGAACGAACATTCAGGACAAACACGGATTTACTTATCGTCTTTGCCGGACGCCTTTCGTTTCAGCAACGCCCAACCAGTCGGCAGCACGGCGGCCGCGAGCGCGATCTTGATCACGTCGCCGGGAAGAAATCTCATGACCGCCAGCTTGAACGAGAGGTCGAGCGGAGTATTCGTAATGACTGAATACCACGCCCAACCGCTCAGAAGAATGACGGCGGAACCGATCGCCATCGCCGCAACGGCCGTGTGATAGCGTTTGTCCCAACCGTGCTCGGCGAACGCGCCGGTGATGAACGCGGCCGCGGGAAACGCGACCAGGTAACCACCGCTATTCCCAATGAACCGGACGAGTCCACTGCCGCCACCTGCAAAAAACGGCAAGCCAACGGCGCCTTCAATCAGGTAAGCCATCACCGCGGCGGTGCCCAAACGCGACCCGAGCAACGCACCGGTCAGCAGGACGGCAAACGTCTGTCCCGTGATCGGCACGTCGCCTATGGGAAGCGTAAACTGCGCGCACGCAGCGATAAACAGACTGAAAACGATCACGAGACCGAACGACCGTGTCCAATCGAGTGGCGCGAGCACTGCGCCGATCAAAGTATCGTCGGTCCTGACATTCGTGGTCATTTGTATTTAGTCTCCTGCAGCGGTCTTCACTACTTCTCGCTCAGCGGCCCTCGGCTCCATCGCCATCGTTCCGATGCGCATGCCGTGGAACGAGCGCCAGACGAAGAATACTGACACAAGGAAGAAGACCAGAGCCAAAATGTGCGTCAGCAGCGTGTTGCCGTTGTTGCGCGCCGTCAAACTCACCGCCAGTTCCACCGCGAGCAAGCCGAACAACGTCGTGAACTTGATCACCGGATTCATTGCCACCGACGACGTGTCTTTGAACGGATCGCCAACCGTGTCGCCGACGACGGTCGCATCGTGCAGCGCCGTGCCTTTCATCTTTAGATCAACTTCGACGACTTTCTTCGCGTTGTCCCACGCGCCGCCGGCGTTGGCCATGAAGATCGCCTGGTACAGACCAAACACCGCGATCGAGATCAGGTAGCCGATAAAGAAGAACGGTTCGACAAACGCGAACGCCAATGTCGAGAAGAACACCGTCATAAAGATATTGAACATACCCTTCTGCGCGTACTGCGTACAGATGTGGACCACCTTCTTACTGTCTTCAACGGACGCCTTCTCGACGCCTTCGAGCCGGATGTTTGCCTTAATGAACTCGACCGCGCGATATGCTCCTGTCGTCACCGCCTGTATCGACGCGCCGGTGAACCAGTAGATGACCGCGCCGCCGGTGATCAGTCCGAGCACAAACGGAGCGTGCAGCAGCGACAGGCTTTCGGTGTTGGTGCGCAGACCGTCAGTCAACGCCATGATGATGGAGAAGATCATCGTCGTTGCGCCGACGACGGCCGTTCCGATCAGCACCGGTTTCGCTGTTGCTTTGAACGTATTACCCGCGCCGTCGTTCTCTTCGAGCAGGTGTTTCGCGCGCGCGAAGTTTACGTTGACGTTGTACTGGTTCTTGACTTCCTCTTCTACGTTCGGAATCTGCTCGATCAGCGAGAGCTCATAGACCGACTGCGCGTTGTCAGTCACCGGGCCGTACGAGTCGACGGCGATCGTGACCGGTCCCATGCCGAGGAAGCCGAACGCGACCAGGCCGAAACCAAACACCGGCGCCGCCACAGGGGCGACCATCAACGCACCCAGTCCGAGTCCTTCTGAGAAACCGAGATTAGTGAAGAAATAAGCGATGGCCATCAGGCCGACGATGCTGATGCCGAGCCAGTAAGCGGAGAAGTTTCCGGCGACGAGGCCGGAAAGAATATTCAACGACGGACCGCCTTCGCGCGACGAGGTCACGACTTCGCTCACGTGACGCGATTCAGTCGACGTAAACACTTTGACGAGCTCGGGAATGATCGCGCCGGCGAGCGTGCCACACGAGATGATGATTGCGAGTTTCCACCACAGCGTCGTGTTGCCGGCCAGCTCCGGAATCGTCAACCACGAAACGACAAACGTGATCGCCACGGAAACGACCGATGTAATCCAAACGAGTGACGTCAGTGGCGCTTCGAAGTTCATCTTGTCGGCGGTTTTGTAGCGGGCCTTTGCGATCGCGTCGTTGACAAAGTAGGAAAGCGCGCTGGCGACGATCATCATGACGCGCATGATGAAGATCCAGACCAGCAACTGCACCTGGACTCGCGGGTTCGTTACGCCGAGCAGGATGAAGGTGATCAACGCCACGCCAGTTACGCCGTAAGTTTCGAAACCGTCGGCGCTGGGGCCGACCGAGTCGCCGGCATTGTCGCCGGTACAGTCGGCAATAACGCCCGGGTTGCGCGCGTCGTCTTCCTTGATCTTGAAGACGATCTTCATCAGGTCGGAACCGATGTCGGCGATCTTCGTGAAGATACCGCCGGCGATACGCAGCGCAGCCGCGCCCAGCGACTCACCAATCGCGAAACCGATGAAACACGGTCCGGCGTAACTGCCCGGGATGAACAGAAGGATGCAGAGCATGATCAGCAACTCGACGCTGATCAGCATCATGCCGATGCTCATGCCGGCTTTCAGTGGAATTGCATACAGCGGAAACGGCTTGCCTTCGAGACTCGCGAACGCGGTGCGGGAGTTGGCGAACGTGTTGACGCGGATGCCGAACCACGCGACCCCGTAACTGCCGGCGATGCCAATCAAACTAAACAGCAGAATAATGACGACTCTGAATGGCTCGAAACCGGACAATACGCCGAAGTACAACACGATGACGACCGCGATGAACGCCTCGAGAAGAAGAATGAACTTGCCCTGCGTGATCAGGTACGTTTTGCAGGTCTCGTAGATCAACTCCGAGATCTCACGCATGGCGCGATGCACGGGCAACCGCTGCAAGTTCATGTAGATAGCGAGGCCGAAGCCGAGGCCGAGGACGCAGATCACGATGCCAAACAGGAGCAGGTTGTGACCGCTGATTCCGTTGAGAAAGGTCACCTGCGTCAGGTCCGGCAATTCGAGATTGGCTTCGCCGCCTGGACTATGTTGGGCGTAAGTGGGCGTTGCCAGGAGTAAAGAGGTAACGGTAGCCGCAGTAATAATTGCTGCTTTCCGCAGTTTTCGAGATAGTTCCACTGTGGAGATTCCTTTCGAGCGTCTAGATAAGCCGCGTATTATCCACAGATTACACCGATTTTTCAAAGAGAGGTTCTTGAATTCGTGTCATCTGGGGGTGTCTGCCGCTTTTCAGCCAGCGGCGAATCGAGTCGATCATAATGACCACGGCCGCCACCATGATGATGGCGGTAAGGCTCGTGTTTATGAGGCCCTGCATGGATGTCTCGGGTTTTTGGGCCAGCGGCCAGAAGATGTCGGTTATCGATTTGAAGCCTGCGACGAGCGTCGTCGTGCTGACGAAGGCCAGCGGCACGATCGTCACCCAGGCATACTTCGCCCTGCCGGAGTTGATGATGATCGTCGTCGCGACGCAGAGCGCTACGGCGGCCAGTAGTTGATTAGCGATACCGAACATCGGCCAGATCGTCGAGATAGAGCCCGACCAAATGAACGCCGCCCACGCGGCGACGACCAAGGCGGACGTTACGATGGAGCCGGGAAGCCAGTTTGGCTCTTCCAGTTTTCGATAAAACCTTCCGCCAAACTCACCGACAAGGAAACGAGCGACTCTTGTGCCGGTGTCGATCGTTGTAAGGATGAAGAGCGCTTCAAACATGATGGCGAAGTGAAACCAGTACTTCATCAGTCCGCCGAGACCGGGAATACCATTGAAGATCTTCGCGATGCCGAGTGCGAGCGTGACGGCGCCGCCGGTGCGTCCGCGCAAATTCTTCTCGCCTGATTCCGCTTCGAGTTGATCGATCTCGCGCGGTTGAAGATTGAAACCTTCGGCGCTGTGCGAGTCGACGAGTTGGACGTACGCGGCTTTCTGTGCGTCGGTGCGTTGCGCAGTGTTGATGGCGAAGTAGTCGCCGGGGAAAAGCGAAGTCGCGGCGATCAGGGCGACGATGCCGACAACTCCTTCCATCAACATGCTGCCGTAACCAATCATCCGCGTGTCGGTTTCCTTCGCGATCATCTTCGGCGTAGTGCCTGAAGAGATCAGCGCGTGGAAACCAGAGATCGCGCCGCAGGCGATCGTGATGAAGACAAACGGATAAAGCTTGCCGGGAATCACCGGTCCGCCGCCTGCCGTGAACGGCGTGAATGCCGGCATATTGAGATTTGGGGCGACGACAATCACGCCGAGGATCAGAAACGCGATCGTCCCGACCTTCAAATACGACGACAAATAATCACGCGGGCACAACAGCATCCACACCGGCAACACCGACGCGATGAAGCCGTACGCCGCCATGATCACGATCAACGTGTTTCGCGAAAGCGTGAATGGCCCGGCGAGTGACGACTCCGCGATTCGCCCGCCGAGATAAACCGCGAAGAGAAGTCCGACAATGCCGATGATGCTAGCTTCGGCAATCTTCCCTTTGCGAAACCGGTACATGTAAAGGCCCATGAACAATGCCAGCGGGATGGTGAAGCCGACGGTGAACGTTCCCCACGGCGACTCTGCGAGTGCGTTGACGACCACCAATCCGAGCCCCGCAAGCGCGATGACGACGATGAACAGGATCGCAATGCCGGCCACGAGCCCCGACAACGGACTGATCTCCGTGCGCGCCATCTCCGCCAGCGATTTGCCTTTGCGGCGCACGCTGCCGGCCATGATCATGAAATCGTGAACGGCGCCGCCGAGAACCACGCCGATCACCAGCCACAACAATCCCGGCAGAAAACCAAACTGCGCCGCCAGCACGGGGCCAATCAACGGGCCCGCGCCGGAGATGGCGGCGAAGTGATGTCCAAACAGCACCCATTTGTTGGTCGGGTAATAGTTGTGCCCGTCGTACATCGTCTGCGACGGTACGGGCCGCGAGTCGTCGAGTGCTAAAACTTTCGCCGCGATAAAGGCGGAGTAATAGCGATATGCGATCGCGATTACGCAAAGTGAGCCGATGATGATGGGAAGCGCGTTCATGCTTCTTTCTGACTTCCAAGCTTAACGCCAATCAGCCCGCCGACTAAACCCACGACGATGATCAGTAAACCATAGAGCGTTTGTTTGTGCTTCTCGGCGGCCGGATCGAATGCCTCCGCGAACAGTTCGCGCGGCGCGACGTCGTGCGGGATGACGAAGAGCCCAACCGCTATCAGCACACAACAGATCGCCGCCAGCTTAAGACCGAGCGGAGTGCGTTCCGGGCGTCCCATCCTTTGTCCGACGGCGCTGCGTGTGTAGCCATAGGAGAAATAGACCGCCAATCCAAGCGCCAGCCAACCGACAAAACGCCAGTAAGAACCCTCCGGTAGGAAGTAGATTAGCAGCGCGCAAGAGAGCGCTCCCAAACCCGGCAGGAGGTACGGACCAAACGGCACTCTGAAGGGGCGTACTCGGTCCGGATCTTTATGACGCAAAACGGTGACGCCCAGACAGACGAGAATAAAGGCGAAGAGAGTGCCGATGTTGGTCAAACTGACCATCTCGTCCACCGTTGCAAATGCCGCGATACCGCCGACCGCGACGCCGGTCAGGATCGTCGTGACATGCGGCGTCTTGAATCTCGGGTGAACACTGGCGAAGGTGGACGGCAACAATCCGTCGCGAGCCATCGAGAAGAAGATGCGCGGCTGGCCGAGCTGAAACACGAGCAGCACCGCCGTGTGTGCGACTACTGATCCAAAAGCGATGACTGTGTTCTGCCACAATGCTTGCGGCGCCACGGTTTCCAGGGCCATCGTTAGCGACTCGCCGCGTTGAGCTGACGTCCAACCGCGAACCGTCTCCCATGGCACCATTCCGGTGAAGACAGCCGCGACCAGAACGTAAAGAATCGTGCATATGATCAGCGACGCGATGATCCCGACTGGCAGATCTTTGGCGGGGTTCTTCGTTTCTTCGGCTACAGTGCTGACGGCGTCGAAACCGATGTAGGCAAAGAACACGACGGCCGCGCCGGTCAGCGTGCCGAACCAGCCTTGCGGTTGGAACGGTTTCCAGTTTTGACTCATCGTTGCCGGCGAGACGTAGTAGAGCGCGAGGCCGATAAAGAACAGCAACACGATAATCTTGATCAGCACCATGATCGCGTTGAAGTTTGACGACTCCTTGATGCCCCAAACCAGCACGACCGTGATCAGTGCGACGATGCCGAAGGCGAAAAGGTTGAAGACTATTGGGATGCCGAGTATGTGGGGCGCCGCGGCGAGAGTATCTTCTGTTGCGGTGCGATAGTTGGACGTTAACCAGTCTGGGACGTGAATGCCCAGGTTGCGCAGCAGGCGATTGAAAAACTCGGCCCAGCTAATCGCGACGGCAACGTTGCCGATGGCGTACTCGATTATCAGGTCCCAGCCTATAATCCAGGCGATGATTTCGCCGAGCGTGGCGTAGGAGTAGGTGTAAGCCGAGCCGGAGATAGGCACCATCGAGGCGAGTTCGGCGTAACAGAGCGCCGTGAATCCGCAGACGATCGCCGTGACGACGAACGAAAGCATCAACGATGGCCCGGCGCCGGCGCGTTCCGCCGTGCCCGAGGCTGCGGTGCCGACGGTCGCGAAAATGCCCGCGCCGATAATGGCGCCGATACCGATCAAGGTCACACTGAAGGCGTTAAGTGTTCGCTTTAATGAAAACTGCGGGCCACCAACATTGGCCAGAATTTCGTCGAGGTTCTTGGTGCGAAAGAGTCCGCGAAGCAATGTGTCGCCTCCGTGGGAACTGGATTTGAAAGCGTTTACTGGTAATGCGAACTGTGGCGTGCGGAGTTTGGCATTTGTTCGGATCTGTGGTCAACCCTTGAAACTTAAAACCACCTGATCTAGTTTGTCTTTGAACACAGCAATGTATCCATTCAGAAATATCCTGTTTCCGACCGATTTTTCTTCCCACGCACACGCGGCGCTGAAGTATGCGGCCGCATTTGCGCGCGAGGACCGTGGGCGCGTCGTACTGTTGAACGTCCAGGACGCGAAAGTGCCCGCGAACCTGCTAACCCTCCCGGAGTACGTTTTCGACGACGAGAGCAACCACTGGTTGCTGGAATTGCGTTCGCAAGTGAAAACCCTCCTCGGCGATCCCTTGCTCCACGGCGTTGACGTGGAACCGGTGCTCCTCGAAGGCGATCCTGCCGCGCAGATCGCGCGCGCCGCTACCGACTACGAAGTCGATCTGATCACAGT